>NZ_AP027370.1:0-600000 GCF_030296055.1 Hydrogenimonas cancrithermarum | reverse complement strand
TGCTCGAAAAGAGGCTCTTTGGAAGGGCTTTGCGAGTGTGCGACAGGCTCGGGAGGGAGTATGACAGAAGATTGTGTTTTGTTGTCACTCTGAATCAGGCTTTTTGTGACAAGGATGATAAAGATCAGTACAAGCAGAAGAATGGCAGCTGCGAGCAGCAGTTTCTTCAACCCCGAAGGTTTTTTTGTCTTTATGATTAGATCGAGGTCATCTTGTTTCTCTTCCATCGGTGGTACTCCTTTCGGATATTTATAATATTTAGGCATTATAGCAAACCTTCAAATCGGGGCCGTCCCATCGAAAGGTGTATCGCAGAACCCACCGACGGAACCATTACATATGCTTCGACCAGGAGGCGCCTCTCTCTTTCGCATAAAGTCTGTACGGGAGTATCAGGATGTTGTATTCTCTGGGAAGTTCGGAGGTCGGAAACATACGCCACTCTTTCGGGAGTTTTGTTGCGAGCTTCATAGAGAGGAGACGTCCGAGCTGATACGCTTCCTGCAAAGTGGTATGCCCTTTGTGGACATAGAGGTGAAGATGGCCCGTTGTCTTGGTCTCATACGCCGTGAAGTTGATAAACCCCTCCTCTCGCAGTAGAAGCTGCGCTCTGTGCCAGAATCGTTCCGGATTGCGCCCGTTGTAGTCGAAAACGATATTTTCGACTTTGTCGAAGCGATTGATGAGGTCGTGCGCAACGACGATTTTTCCATCGGCGTGGTCGTTCATCACTTGGCGTGTCAAAGGCTCGTCGATACGCTCGAATTTGTTGTAGAAAGTCCGCCCGTTATGGATGATCTTGTTCACGATGTTGGGCCGCTGGATATAGTAGTGATCCGTGACAAATTTGATGAGCTGCGTATCGACGTTGTACATTTTTATCCTTTAATAGGTAGGACGGTCGTAGATGACGAAGCGATGCGCCAGTTGGGTCATCTCCTCTTTGATCTTTGCCTGTTTCTCTTCGTTCCCGATATCGTCGAGTACGTCGCAGATCGCGTTGGCGATGATTTCGAACTCCGCCTCTTTCATGCCGCGTGCGGTGAGTGCCGGAGAACCGATGCGAATACCGCTGGTCACAAACGGGCTGCGCGTCTCGCCGGGTACCGTGTTTTTGTTGACGGTGATGCCTGCGCGTCCGAGGGCGGCGTCGGCATCTTTTCCGCTGAAATCCTTGTCGAGGAACGAGACGAGCACGAGGTGGTTGTCGGTGCCTCCGCTGACGACGTCGTACCCGCGTGCCATCAGAACGTCGGCCAGAATCTTGGCGTTGGCTTTGACCTGCCGTGCGTACATTTTCCACTCATCGGTGAGGTTTTTGCCGAAACCGACCGCTTTGGCCGCGATGACATGGACGAGAGGCCCGCCCTGGATGCCCGGGAAGATGGCACTGTTGATCTTTTTGGCGAGATCTTCGTTGTTGGTCATGATGAGGCCGCCGCGCGGCCCGCGAAGCGTCTTGTGGGTCGTCGTCGTGACGACGTCGCAGTACGGGAACGGGTGCGGATGTTCGCCGGCAACGACGAGCCCCGCGATATGGGCGACGTCAGCCATTAGAAGTGCACCCACGCCGTCGGCGATTTCCCGGAATTTCGCGAAGTCGATCTCACGGGCGTAGGCGCTCGCTCCGCAGATGATCAGCTTGGGTTTGACGATCTGCGCGATATCCGCGACGCGGTCGTAGTCGATGCGGCCGTCCATTTCGACGCCATAGGTGAAGCTCTGGTAGTTTTTGCCTGAAAAGCTCACTTTCGCGCCATGGGTGAGGTGCCCGCCGTGGCTGAGGTCCATTCCCAGAATCTTGTCGCCGGCTTTCAGAAGTGCTGCGTAGACGCCGCCGTTGGCCTGGCTTCCGGAGTGGGGCTGGACGTTGGCGTATTCGCATCCGAACAGAAGTTTGGCACGGTCGATCGCGAGCTGCTCCACAGCATCGGCATATTCGCATCCGCCGTAGTAGCGCTTGTAGGGGTACCCTTCGGCGTACTTGTTGGTAAAGACGCTGCCCTGAGCCTCCATCACTTCCGGAAAGGTGAAGTTCTCGCTGGCGATCATCTCGAGATGGTCGGTCTGGCGCTTGAGCTCGTTTTCGATGATTTCGTAGACGATCGGGTCGTTTCGCTGCAAAATGGTCATTTGTTGTCCTCTCTCTTTTCTTCAGATTTCTTCTCTTGGGATTCAGATTGGGATTTTTGCGGACGCATCGCCGGGAAGAGAATGACGTCGCGAATCGTGTGCTGATTTGTCAGAAGCATCACCAGACGGTCGATGCCGATCCCTTCTCCCGCTGTCGGCGGCATGCCGTAGCCGAGTGCTTTGACGTAGTCTTCGTCCATATGCATCGCTTCGTCGTCGCTCTCCTTTTGTGCGGCTTGTGCTTTGAAACGCTCGTACTGGTCGAGCGGGTCGTTGAGCTCGCTGAAGCCGTTGGCGATCTCCTTGCCGGCGATGAAGAGCTCGAAACGATCCGCGATTTCCGGATTGTCGTCGCTTCGCCGTGCAAGCGGGCTGATGTCGATCGGGAAGTGGGTGACGAATGTCGGGTCGATCAGCTTCTCTTCGACGAAAGCGTCGAACAGTTCGCCCCAGAGCTGCCCTTTCGTCAAATGCTCTTCCACTTCGATTCCCTTCTCTTCGAGGAAGCTGCGCATCGCTTCGCGATCTTCGAGAATCTCTTCCGGAACGTTGCCGATTTCGACGAGAGCCTCTTTGTAGGCGATGCGCTTGAATGGCGTCGAGAAGTCGATCTCGACTTCACCGTATGGAAGTTTGGTCGGCAGGCCGAGCTCTTTGAAGAGGTATTCGAAGAGTTTTTCGGTCAGTTCCATCAGATCTTCGTAGCGGTGGTAGGCCCAGTAGAACTCGATCATCGTGAATTCCGGGTTATGGGTCGCATCCATCCCTTCGTTGCGGAAGTTCCGGTTGATTTCGAAGACCGCTTCGAAGCCACCGACGATGAGACGTTTGAGGTAGAGCTCCGGTGCGATACGAAGATATCGGTCGACGCCGAGAGCGTTGTGGTGCGTCACGAAGGGGCGTGCGTTGGCACCCCCCGGGATCGGATGCATCATCGGGGTTTCCACTTCCAAAAAGCCGTGATCTTCGAAGAAACGGCGGATCAGGCTGACGATTTTGGAGCGCATCAGGAATGTCTGCTTCACGTCCGGGTTCATGATCATGTCGAGGTAGCGCTGGCGGTAGCGTAACTCGATATCCTGCAGGCCGTGGAACTTCTCCGGCAGAGGGGTGATCGCTTTGGTGACCAGTTCGAGCCGCTTGACATGCATCGTCAGCTCTCCTGTACGCGTAATGAAGGGGTAGCCCGTTGCGGCGACGATGTCGCCCACTTCGATCATCTTTTTGACCGTTTTGAACCATTCGTCCCCCAGGTCGTCTCGGCTGAAGTAGATCTGCAGTACACCACTCTCGTCCTCGATCTTCGCGAAGGCGGCCTTGCCCATCAGACGGAGGAATTTGATGCGTCCGGTGACGGTGCAGCTCTCGTTCAGTGCCTCTTTCTCTTCGCTCTCTTTGAGGTAGGCGTACTTTTCGAGGAACTCTTTGTTGGTGCACTCTTTGACGACGCGGTTTTGGTAGGGGTTGATGCCCATTTCCCGCAGCGTTTGCGCTTTTTCGATACGCTGCTGCTGATACTGATTGTCAAATATCAATCTCGTATTTCCTTTTCTGTATGGTTTATTTGTCGGTTTTTTTCTGGCATTCGGGGCAGATACCGAAAATTTTCAGGGAGTGGTCTTCCATTTCGAAGCCGAACTCTTTGGCGATTCGCTCCTGCTTCTTTTCGATCGCCTCGTCGAAAAATTCCAGAATTTTACCACATTTTGTGCAGATAATATGGTCGTGGTGCGCTTTGACGCCGAGTTCGTACTTTTTGCCCTGGGTTCCGAAAGAGATCGAGGTAACGATGCCGGCTCTTTCAAGGAGCGAAAGGGTGCGGTAGATGGTCGCGATACCGGTACTGAGTTCCGGATTTTCCTGCTTGATGAGGCGGTAGAGCTCTTCTGGCGTGAAATGGCCGCTGTGGTTGTAGAGCGTATGGAGTATCACCTCGCGCTGTTTCGTGAACTTTTGGCCTTCCGAACGCAAAAGCTGCTTGAACTGCGTCAGCAGTGTTTCATACGATATCAGAGGGGATGTCTCGACGTTTTTATCTTGTTTCATCTGCTTCCCTTGTCGCGTTGCCGCTCCTTTGCGAAACGATTTTCTCTCCTTTTTTCACCGCCTCTTCGGAGCGCTTTTTCACCCCATCGGCTTTTTCGAGAAGATCATCCGTATCGATATGTACAATGAATTCGCCCGTTTTGACGAAGAGGGGGTGGAGTAGGCTTTTGGCCGTGAATTTTTCCGTATTTTTTTTGACGATCTCGATGTTGGAAAGCGCAAAGACGATGACGGAGAGGATGATGAAAACTTTGGCCGATGCGAAAAGGAGGCCAAGAAGTTTGTCGATGATACCGAGTCCAGAAAGCGAAACGAGTTTGGAGACAAGGACGCCTGCAACGATACATGCAAGCCAAATCAGTGTCAAAAGCGCCAGAAACCCGATCATGGCCAGAGCTGACTGGGAGTCGAGCGGCAAAAAGCTCTTTCCGATCCATTGTCCGAAGTCGGAAGCGTATGTCGATGCGACCCATACGCCCAGTACGATGCCGACAAGACCGGCCAACTCTTTGATCAGTCCGTTGAAAATACCTTTGATTCCTATGAGTAGAATCAAAGAAGCCGTAACGATGTCGAACCAGTTCATTTCCATCAGCGTACCACCAACCTGTCTTTTCCCTCCTGTTTGGCCTGATAGACCGCCGCGTCGGCCCGTTCGATCATACTTTCGAGCGTATCGCCTCTTTGGTGTTCTGTCATGCCCATGCTCAGGGTGATTTTTATAATCTGATTTTTATAGATCAGTTTATTCGTGCGGACCGCTTTCATGATTCGCTCAGCGATTTTTTTGGCCTCCTCTTTGGTCGCCCTGTTGAAGAGAATCAGAAACTCTTCGCCCCCGTACCGGTAGGCTTTGTCAGATTCGCGGATGGAAGATTTGAAAAGTTTCGAAAGCAGTATCAGAACTTTGTCGCCGGCGATGTGGCCGAATGTGTCATTGACCTTTTTGAAATCGTCGGCATCGATCATCAGCGCGACGATGTTCAGATTTCGCTCACTGGAATGCTTGAGAAGTTCCTTGCCGTCGATCTCGAGCGCTTTTCGGTTGTTGAGTTTGGTCAGAGGATCGATGTTGGACTGTCTCTGCAGATCTTCGATTTCGTTTTCGAGTGATTTGATCACGGCATTGGCACGGCTCAACTCTTCGAGAAGATCGTGCTGAAACGAGTCGAAACGCTTTTTGAATGTCCCGACATCGATTTCGTTCGATTCATCGACGATCCGCTCGATCTCGATCGTGTGTGCCTCGGTAATTTCCTGGAGATTGTTGTTCGATTCTTTAAAAGAGTGGATACTTTTTTGTGCCAAATCGATACACTTTTTGGATTTTTTTTCCATCTCCTTTTCCAGATAGGCATCCAGGTCCATGGAGAATCCGGACTGTTTCAGGTGCCTGAAAAAAATATCGACGATATCATAGACCACATCGGTCGTGTTGGCACCGCTTCTCTTTTTTTCAGCGATAGATTTTTCGATCTCTTCATAGCTTTTTTTTACCACGTCGGTGATATTTTCTATCGATGGCATAAAATTCTCCAGTGTATGGTTTGCTGATTATAAAACAAAAAAGCTGAAAGTTATAGAACATACAGCGAATATTATCAAAATAGATAATACAAAGAGGAGAGGAGAAGTGGAAACGGGAAAGATTTCTCTTCCCCGTTGTTCGAACCTATTTCTTGAGATCCTTGAAGAATTCGGAGATCATGAATGCCATCTCCAGCGCCTGATTCGCATTGAGCCTCGGATCGCACTGGGTGTGGTAGCGATTTCCGAGTGCATCGACGGTGATGTTGCAACTCTGACTTCCCGTGCATTCCGTGACATCTTCGCCCGTCATTTCGAGGTGGATGCCGCCGGCAACGGTTCCTTCGGCTTTGTGGATCTGGAAGAACTGTTTCACTTCCGAAAGAATGTTGTTGAACTCGCGTGTCTTGAAACCGCTTTCGGTTTTGAACGTATTGCCATGCATCGGGTCACAGCTCCAGACAACCTGTTTTCCTTCCGCTTTGACGCGCCTGAGCAGTGGAGGAAAGAGTTCTCCAATTTTGTCTGCACCCATACGAACGATAAGCGTCAGACGGCCGGGAACGTTCTGCGGATTGAGCTTGTCGATCAGCGCGATCAGTTCGTCCTCGTTCATCGTGGGGCCGACTTTGACGCCGACGGGATTGTTGATGCCTCGGAAAAATTCGATATGCGCGCCATCGAGATTGCGCGTTCTGTCACCAATCCAGAGCATATGCGCGGAGCAGTCGTACCAGTCGCCTGTCAGCGAGTCGACGCGTGTCAGAGCCTCTTCGTAATTGAGCAGAAGCGCTTCATGGGAGGTATAGAGCACCGTTTCATGAAGCTGCGGTGTATTTTGGGGAGTAATGCCACACGCTTTGATGAAATCCATCGCCTGTGTGATCTTCTCCGCCAGCTCTTCGTAGCGTTGTCCGAGTGCCTTGTCCTTGACGAAATCGAGATTCCAGTTGTGTACCTTGGTCAGGTCCGCCATTCCTCCACGGGAGAATGCACGAAGAAGGTTGAGTGTGGCAGCGGACTGGTAGTAGGCTTTGACAAGTTTTTCAGGCTTCGGTTCGCGGGCTTCGGGAACGAAGTCGGCATCGTTGACGATGTCGCCGCGGTAGCTCGGCAGTTCGACATCGCCTTTCGATTCGACGTCGGAGCTGCGCGGTTTGGCGAACTGTCCAGCGATACGGCCGACTTTCACGACCGGTTTTCCGCTCGAATAGGTCATGACCACAGCCATCTGCATCATCACTTTGAAAAGGTTTTTGATCGTATCGGCATTGAAGGCGTTGAAACTTTCGGCACAGTCGCCACCTTGCAGCAAGAACGCCTCCCCTTTGCTGACATCGCCGAGTTTCTCCTGCAGACTGCGGGCCTCTTCCGCAAAGATCAGCGGAGGAAACTTTTCAAGTTCCTGCTCGACCTGTCTGACCGCTTCGGGGTCTTTGTAGTGTGGCTGCTGTTTGATCGGAAAATCTCGCCAGCTCGATTTGCTCCATCTGCTCATCTCGTCTATCCTTCAAAAATTTGGCGCAATAATACCATAAATCGTGTGAGAGAGTGGAAAAAGGCAACGTCAGGAACGTGGAAGATGATGAAAAACGCGCCGTTTGTGAATCAAACGGTGCATCGAGAAGCGGATATCAGGCGTGCTGCAGCGCCTTGAGCAGTTCGTCGGGACGGGTAGAGAAACGAAGGGCCTCGCTTTTTTCGATCATATGGTTTTTGACGAGTTTGACCATGACCTGCGTCTGTGTCTGCATCCCGCTTTCGCCCTGGCCAAGCTGCATCTGGCTGTAGATCTGATGAACCTTGTCTTCCCGGATAAGGTTGGCGATCGCCGGGTTGGTGATGAGAATCTCCGGTACGGCGATTCGTCCTCCGCCGATTTTCGGCAGGAGCGCCTGGGCGATGACGGCGACGAGCGACGTGGAGAGCTGTGCCCGTACCTGCGGCTGTTCGTCGCCACTGAAGACGTCGATGATACGGTTGACCGTCTGGGCCGCGGAGTTGGTGTGGAGTGTTCCGAAGACGAGGTGACCGGTTTCCGCTGCCGTCAACGCCGCCGCGATCGTCTCTTTATCCCGCATCTCTCCGATCAGGATGACATCGGGGTCTTCACGAAGCGAGTATTTCAGCGCCTGCGCGAAGGAGTCGGTATCGGTCCCGATGTTCCGGTGTGAAAAGAGCGATTGGTTGTTTTCATGGACGAATTCGATCGGGTCTTCGATCGTGATGATGTGTTTTCGCTCGGTCATGTTGATTTCATTCAGCATCGCGGCGAGTGTCGTCGATTTACCGCTTCCCGTAGGTCCCGTGACGAGAATGAGGCCTTTTTCGCGCTGGATCAGCTTTTTGTAGATCTGCGGTGCCTCGAGGTCGTCGATGCTGGGAATATGTGTGGGAATGACACGAAACGCCGCGGCGACGTCGCCCATCGTGCGGTAATAGTTGGCACGAAAACGGCCGACTTCGGGGATCTGTATCGCGAAATCGAGCTCTTTGTGCTCTTCGAACGCTTTTTTCTGTTTTTCGGTAATGATCGAGTAGCACATCTCTTCGATCGCTTCACCGTCGAGTTTCGGAAGATTGAGAGGTACGAGACGTCCGTCGATGCGGATCTGTGGTTCGCTTCGGCTGACGAGGTGGAGGTCGCTCGCTTTGTAGGCGACGACATTTTTCAAAAGTTTTCTGATATCGATTGCGACATTGCTCATCTAAAAATTTCCTTGTAGCGGTTTTCGTCATAGCCCACGATCACTTCGCCATCGTCGGTTTCGACGACCGGGCGTTTGATAAGCATGTTCTCCTTGCAGAGCCATGCGCGTTTGGCTGCATCGTCGAGCGCGAGCGATTTGAGATTCAGCGTCCGGTAGGTGGTTCCGCGTGTATTGAAAAGCTTCGCCACGGGAACCCGCTCCAGCCAACGGTCGATCGTGTCGCATCCGACGGGTGTGTTCCTAAAATCGACCATTTCGAAATCGATGTTACGGGCTTTGAGAAATTTGACCGCTTTGCGGACGGAGTCGCAGGTTTTGATACCGTAGAGTCTGATCATGGTCTATTCGATAATGTTCGGTACGACAAAGTAGTCGTCTTTGGTTTTGGGTGCGTTTTCGAGGATGATTCTTCGGATTTCAGGGTCTTCGTCGGGAGTATCTTCGCGCATCGGGGTGCCGCCTTCGAGGGTACTGAAGGAGGGGTCGAGCCCTTCGGTGTCGAGTTCGCCCAAAACCTCCACGAAACCGACGATCTTTTCGAGTTCCCCGATCATCTCTTCGCGTTTTTCCTCTTCGATTTTGAGCATCGAAAGTTTCTCCAGGCGTTGCAGCATCGCATCATCAAATTTCATGTTTCGGCATCCTTCACTTTTTTTAACTTTAGTTTTGATATGATATCACACTAAATTTTAAGCGTAGTTTTCAGGAGTGCACGTGAGTATCAAAGAGCAGGTGGAGTTTGCGAAAGAGGAGCTGACGCAGGATGAGAAGCTTCTTTCGGGATTGATCAAAGTGGAGCGTTTTTACAAGCGTAACAGGTTGGCCATTCTGGCCGTTGCGGTTCTCGTCGTGGTTGGCGGTATTGGGTATGGCGTGATGGGATATCTGAAAGAGCAACAGCTTCTGCGCGCCAATGCGGCTTTTTTACAGCTGCAGAAAAATCCTTCGGACAAAGGGGCGCTGGAGACGCTGAAAAAGGAGAACCCGCCATTGGCCCGGCTGGTATTGCTCCAGCATGCGACGCAGGCGGGTGATGTGAGCACACTCGAGACGCTGGCGGAAAGCAAAGATGAGGTTGTTTCCGATTTGGCCCGCTATCATCTGGGTGTCTGGAAAAAGAGTGCGGAAACGATCAAGAACTATCGGATGCAGAGCGAGGCACTCTTGAAAGATTTTGCGATATTCGATGAGGCTTATCTTCTGATGAAGGCGGGTGAAGTTTCGCAGGCCAAAGAGAGGCTGGCGATGATCGCCGACAGCTCTCCGCTCAAAGCCGCTGCACGGATGCTGAACCACTACGGCATCGCCGCGTCGGGCAAAAAAGAAGGGTCCAGATGATCCGATCGTCCGTTTTCTCCTTTCTGCTTCTCCTTTTTGCACTTCTTGGCACCGGATGCAGCGAAAAAAACTACTTCGAACCCGAAACGATCGAAGGGGTCGTCAACTACGACGGCGAACTGCCGGCCAAAATCGTTGAGATCGGCTACGATTCCGCGACCCTCGCAAACGGACAGGTTATTACCGAAGAGGGGCTCTTGTCCTACCATCTGCCGAAGGGGTATCGCTACATCGCTCAGTCGGGGCCCCTTGTCGCCGCAGCCGGAGACTGCAAGCCCAATATCATTTTCAATACGGAGACAAACAGCAGCGACACGATCGATCTTCCCCGGCGGCTTCTCGCGGCGCTTTTCATTCCGGGAACCGATGCCATCGCCTTTTTGATCGAAGGGAACAGTTACGGAATCTATGACTACAAAGCGAAAAAGACAATCGTGAAGTATGGGTCCGATCCCGCTCTGACGGCCGACATACGCATCGCATCGCCGATGATGCTCGAGCAGCTCGTGCTGATTCCGACACTCGACGGAAAACTGGTGATCCTGAACAAAAACAATGGCGCGAAAGTGCGTGAAATCGTCGTCGGCAAAGGGGAGGAGTTCAACAACATCATTTTTCTCGACGTTATCGGGAACCGACTCGTTGCCGCGACACCGCATCGCATCATTTCCGTCAGCCCCAAACTGATGGATGCCCAGACACTGGAGATAAGCCACGTGCTTTTCCTGGAAGACGGTATCTATATCCTCTCGAAAGAGGGGACGATCTATCACTGCGATACCGATCTGAAAATTCTGCAGAGCAGAAAATTTCCATTCGCGCACTTCGTCGGCGCGATCTACGGCGAGTTTATCTATCTGATCGAAAAGCAGGGGTATATCATCGCAACCGATCCCGTCCTTGCATCGGAAAATGTCTTCGAGATTCCCGACGAGATCGACGACTGGTTTTTCGCGACAAAGGATACACTCTACTATGAGAAGTACTATTTCAAACTTCACCAGTAGCGGCATGACGATGAAATCGGTTCTGGAGCCGTTACAGGCGAGAGGGTATCTTTTCAAACGGTTCGAGCCGTTTGCTCTGAAGACGATAGGAAGCCGCAAACGGATGGAGGTCTATCACGGTATCGATCTGAAAAACAGGTATGTTCTCGTCTTTGTGGTCGACAAAAAGAGCAGGGTATTGCAAAAAGAGGTGCGCGAGTGGTTCGACCTCAAGAGCAGGATCGAAAACCATTATGGTTATAAAATTTTGCAGAACATCGTTTTGATACGGGCACCGCTATGTTCCAAAGCGAAGGCACTGCTCGAGTCGGAAGGGTGGAAGGTCATTGCCGTATGACACTATGTGACGTCGGCAACAGCCGGATGCACTTTTTCGACAATGGAAAGATATTCCATCTTTCCCACGCGGAGGGAATAGAGAGATATAAAGAGAAAGCGCTCTTTTTTATCTGCGTCAACGACGAAGTCAGAAGGACGATCGAAGCTTCGGCACCCCGATGGATCGATCTTTCCGGCCGGCATCTGCTGAATACGCAGTATCGTGGGCTTGGAGTCGATCGGGAGGCGGCGTGCCTCGGCATATGGGACGGAGTGGTCATCGATGCGGGAAGTGCCGTCACCGTCGATGTGATGGAAGAGGGCCGCCATCTGGGTGGCTGGATATGGCCGGGGATCCGTGCCATGCTCGATGCCTACCGTGCGGTTTCACCGAAACTGATGTTCGATCTCAATCCGCACGTCGACTTGGAAAAGCTTCCGATGAAGACGCGTGATGCGATCAGCTTCGCGATTCTGGCACCGATAAAAAGAGTGACAGAGCGGTTTGCCAAAGGAAAGCGTATCGTCGTAACGGGTGGTGATGCACCGATCGTCGCCCCCCTTCTACCGGAGGCGGAGATCGACGAGACCGTTATATTTAAAGGAATGAAACTGATGCTAAAGGAAGAAGAATGTTGACCATTGCACTGCCGAAAGGGCGGATTGCCGAGGAGACGCTTGATATTTTCGAGACGATTTTCGGAAATGCGTTCAAATTCGAGTCACGCAAACTTATCCTGGAGATGGGAGCGTTTCGATTCCTGCTCGTACGAAACCAGGATGTACCGACCTATGTGGCCCACCAGGCGGCCGATATCGGCGTTGTCGGGCTCGATGTGATAGAAGAGCAGGGGCTCGATGTCGTGCGTCTTCTCGATCTCGGTATCGGAAGATGCAAAGTGGCCGTGGGTATCAGAAACGAAGATGAGCTGGATTGGAGCAAACCACAGATGAAAGTGGCATCCAAAATGGTCAACATCACCCGCAACTACTTCAGTAAAAAAGCGATGGGCGTCGAGGTGATCAAACTCTATGGATCCATCGAGCTTGCACCGCTCGTCGGTCTGGCCGATGCGATTGTCGATA
The DNA here is from genome assembly GCF_030296055.1 of Hydrogenimonas cancrithermarum. Taxonomy (NCBI): domain Bacteria; kingdom Pseudomonadati; phylum Campylobacterota; class Epsilonproteobacteria; order Campylobacterales; family Hydrogenimonadaceae; genus Hydrogenimonas; species Hydrogenimonas cancrithermarum. The sequence goes on along the minus strand of NZ_AP027370.1, from coordinate 587,834 downwards.
TTGTTGAGACAGGAACGACGATGAAGGAGAACGGCTTGAAGGTAGCCGAGACGATTATGGAATCGAGTGCGCATCTGATCGCCAACAAACACAGCTTCCTCGCAAAAAAAAGCGAAATAATGGATCTCTATACGCAGATGGAAAAGGTTGTGTGTGGGGCTTGAGCTTTACGCGAAAATAGAGCCGCTTCTGGGCTTTGAAGAGGCGGTCGAGGCACTGTATGACTTCTATATCGGTCTGTTGAAAAGCTGGCAGCCCGATACACTCATCGATATCGGATGCGGAAGCGGGAAATTTTTAAAAAAAGCGCAAAGCGAGCTTGGCCTCGAAAAGGCGCTTGGTGTCGATTTGAGCGAGAGAATGGTGGAGCAGGCAAGGGCTCTCGGTATCGATGCCGAGGCGCTCGATGTGTGTGACGTTAAAGAGAGTTTCGATGCCGCCACGGCGATTTTCGATGTGCTGAACTACCTTCCGGAAGGGGAGCTGAAGCGTTTCATGGCGTGTGTCGGCAATGTGCTGAAGCCAGGCGGTATATTTGTCGCCGATATCAATACCCTCTACGGTTTCGAAGAGGTGGCGCAGGGATCGCTCGTCAGGTCGGACGACGCGTATCATCTCTCACTCGATTCCGTATTCGAAGGGGGACTTCTGAAAACGAGAATAGACTATTTTGAAAAATCTCGAAACGGTTGTTTTCTGCGCGAAACCGATACGATTGTTCAATACTACCATACGCCTGATACGATTGCCGGGATGAGCGGCCTCGAACTGATCCAGAGTTATCCGTTGCAGATGTATGGCGACGAAGCGGACAAAGAGATTTTGGTTTTCAGAAAGACTCCGTGATCTTCGCATTGGATGTCTGTTACAGGGGAGGCGAAGCCTTCTCCGCGGCAGTGGGGTTTTCGTCGTTCGAAGCGCGTTCCCCGCGCATCGAGTATACGGATCGTTCCGATATAGCTTGCAACTATATTCCGGGAGAGTTTTACAGACGCGAGCTGCCTGCGGTCGTACATCTCATCGAAAGATACCGTCTTGAACCCGAACTTCTCATCGTAGACGGCTACGTTACGCTCGATGAAAACGGAAGGGCGGGCTTCGGGTACGCGCTTTACGAATATTTCGAGCAGAGAGTACCGGTCATAGGCGTAGCCAAAAGCAGGTTTGGAAAGATCTCTTCACTCCATGAACTCTACCGGGGCGGAAGCAGACGTCCATTGTACATCACCGCAGCCGGCATCGAAATCGAAGAGGCAAAAGAGGCGATCGGGAAGATGCATGGACCCTATAGGATTCCGGATATATTGAGATATGTCGATAGATTGAGCAGGTATGAATGCGGGGAGGGGAAGTCGTTGCCGCCGGAAAAAGGCGGCAACCAGGTTACTTGATCTCTTCGAACGGGTTCGGGATGACGCGCTTGTGGTCGACGACGTACGGTACGAGTGCCGCGGCACGGGCACGTTTGATCGCTTTTTCAACCATCTCCTGGTGGCGTTTGCAGTTGCCTGTCAAACGGCGCGGCATGATTTTATAGCGCTCGGAGAGTGAGGCTTTGATGCTGTTGACATCTTTGTAGTCGATGAACTCGACTTTCGCTTCGCAATATTTGCAGTAACGTTTTGAATATTTTCTTCTTTCTGCCATAGTGTTTTTCCTTTTCTGGTATCGTCTTTAATTAAAATGGTATATCGTCTTCATCGATGTCGATGCTGGGCAGTTCCTGAACGGGTTGCTGCTGAGTCGGCTGTTGTGGCTGTGCAGGTGCGGAGTGGCTCGGCTGTTGCTGATTGTAGCTCGGTGCCGTCGGTTCGCTGTACCCGCCTTGTGCTGGTGGCTGCTGGCCGTATCCTTCGTTGTCGCCTTTTCGGTCGAGCATTTTCAGGTTCTCGACGGTGATGGAGTGGCGGCTTCGCTTCTGTCCGCTCTGATCGGTCCATTGTTCGAGCGTCAAACGCCCTTCAAGAAGAACGCGGCTTCCTTTTTTGAGGTACTGGTTGGCAACCTCCGCCGACCGGCCCCACACGGTGAAGTCGATGAACATCGTCTCATCTTTTTGCATGCCGCTGGCGTCTTTGAAACGGCGGTTGGTGGCGATACCGCATTTTGCGAGCGCCTGGCCGCTTGGCAGGTAGCGCAGCTCCACATCACGTGTCAGATTTCCGATCAGGATTACCTTGTTGAACATCGAATGGCCTTAAATAGTGTTATGCAGACTCGCCTGCGGTTTCCGCCGCTTTTGCAGCAGCTTCCTCTTTTTTCGCACTTGCAGCGCCCGCTTTGTTGACGAGGTTCTGCCATGCATTGATCTCTTTTTTGTTTTCGTATTTGACATTCATATAGCGAATGATATCTTCGTTGTAACGGAAGTTTCTTTCAAGTTCTTTGATAAGTGCGCTCGGAGCGGTATAGTAGATCACATAGTAGTATCCACGCGGATTTTTTTCGATTTCGTAGGCGAGCTTGCGCATGCCCCAGTCGAATGTAGCCGCGATTTCGGCACCGTTTTTCTCCAGAATCGACTTGACGTTGTCGATTTGTGCTTTGATCTCTTCTTCGGTCAGCGTCGGCTTGACGACGAAGAGTGTCTCGTAATGTCGTGTCATTAGGTGTTCTCCTTGTGGTATTAGCCCTCTTGGTTTTCTCCTCTTGCCTGGTTGCAAGAAGAAAGAGCAAAGAGCATCGCGATTTTACCCTAAGAAAGATTTAATTTTTATTAAGATTCCGAACAAAATGGTCTCTTTCTGACTCAAACCACCTGCGGCCTTGATGGCGAGTTCCCCTTCCGCCAGTGTGTCGAAGATCTTCTCGAAAAGATGTAGTGGGATCTTGACGGCGAGTCGTGCATGCTGCTCCACGAGTTGCCTGGGTGGGTTGTACCCCAGAATCGCCTTCGCGTCGGGTGCGCCGTGGAGTTTGATGTAGGTGTGGTACAAAAAGAGCTGGCTGACGAAATACTGGATGGCACGAAGGACCGCGAACTCGTCTTCGCCAAGCTGGTGCATCTGGCTGATCACCTCGGTCAGCGGTTTTCTCGAAAAGAGGGAGAATAGGAACGTCTCCATCGCCATGGGTGCCAAGGAGAAGATGTGTTCGTCGATCTCTTTTGCGCCGATGGGACCCTCCAGAATCGCCAGCTTCTGCAGTTCGTTGACAGCCATCGAGAGATTGAGGTTGAGTGCGACCAGAAGGTGTTCCATGGCGTAACGGTCCATCTGAAGACCGAGCTGCCGGGCCTGTTGTTGGACGACGGCGACGGCTTCGCCCAGGCTTGGCGGGAAAAAACGGACATGTTCGGCATTCATCTTTTTCGAAAAGGCGGAGGTCATCGTTTTGAAGTCGCTGCCGGTATAGGCGTAGATGAAAAAGTTGTTTTGGTTGCGAAAGGCCAGGTCGACAAGCTGTGTCAGCTCTTTTTTCGGGATCTTTTTGTCGCTTTTGACATAAAGCAGGTTGATGTCGCCAAAGAGTGAACTCTGCCCCAGATAGTTCTTCGCATTCACGAAGTCGTATTCGTCGTAGTAGAGCTTCAGCATTGATTCCCGTCCGCCGCTCATGGCGATGAGCCGCTCGGCGGTAGTGTCGATGTAGTAGTCATTGTCTCCGTAAAGCATCACCGATTTCGGCATGTCACCGCTTGAAAGCAGCTGGTCGAACTCTCTTTTATACATTCTCTTCCTGCGTCTGTTCTTCCAGAAGGTGTTTCGCCGATTCGACCAGAACGAAGATTTTCGCCTGCGCCATGTGGACGATGTTCACCTTCGCTTCGATGCGGTCGAAAAGCATAAGATCGCTCTTGTCACAGAAGATACGCATGCCGAGAATGTCGCGGTCGGTCGTCGCTGCCGGTATCTGCCCCGCTTCGATGACGACGGCATGCAGTGTGGCATCTTTGTGCGCTTCGGCCCAGCGGGCGTATTTTCGCGCCATGAAATCCCACTCGACCCGCGTCGCTTCCCGCTCGAGCTCGCTGATTTTGATGCAGAGCGGCTCGATGTTGCGTAGAATGTACTCCTTTTTTTTCTCGTCGTTCGAAAAGAGCGCTTTGAGCAGGCGGTGGAGTGTCAGGTCGGAGTAGCGCCGGATCGGCGAAGTGAAGTGGGTGTAACGCTCGAATCCCAATCCGAAGTGGCCGACGTTTTCGGCGCTGTAACTCGCCTTCTTCTGGGCCTGGATAATGAGCTGGTCGACGTAGGGTTCGACCCCTTTGGCGCGCGCCTCTTTCTGAAGCGCCAAAACGAGTGCATGGAAATCCTTTTCACTCTCTTCGACGTAGATGCCGATTTTGCCGAGCTCGTCGACCAGCTTTTCGATCCGCTCGGGCGTCACCGGTTCATGGATACGGAAAATTCCGTAGTCGAAATGTTCGGCGGCGGCTTTGTTGGCCAAAAGCATACAATCTTCGATCAGGCCGTGGGATGGGGTGGAAGCCTCGAGACGCGTCGAGACGAGATTGTGGTTTTCGTCCAGCACCATCCGCACTTCGGTGGAGAGAAAATCGTACCCCTTTTTGAGCCGCTCGGCCCGGAGCCGGTCGGTCACCGTTTTGAGCGGAAAGATAAAGGAGAGGGTCTCTTTGTCACTTTCGGGTGCGCTTTCGAGCCCGCTTTGCAGGTAGGCGTCGATCTCGTCGTAGTTGTAGCGCCGCCTGGAGCGGATAATCGCTTCGAAAAAGTGGTGTTTTTTCACTTCGAGCGTCTCGGCGTCGAGTTCGAGGCGGCAGACGTAGGCGAGGCGGTCGACGTCGGGTTTTAGCGAACATATGTTTTCACTCAGCGTACGCGGAAGCATCGGGATCGATTTGTGGGGGAAATAGATAGAAAATCCCCGGCTTCTCGCCTCTTTGTCGATGGCACAGTCGGGTGTGACGTAACTGCTGACATCCGCGATGGCGACATAGAGGGTGTGGCTCTTTTCATCCCAGTAGATCGCGTCATCGAAATCTTTGGCGTCGACGGGGTCGATCGTGCAGAAAGGCAGGTGGCGCAGGTCGGTTCGATCGGGATAGAGCGAAGCGTCGACCCTGTCGCCCCAGCTGTGCGCCTCTATCTCCGCCTCTTTGCTGAAGAGCTCTTGTTTGTTGAAGAGGGCGAGCGAAATCTTTTCGTCCACTTTCGGATCTGTCAGGCTGCCCAGAATCTGCGTAATCTGCGAGGTACGGTTGTCGACCTGGAAGACAGTGTGTTCATCGAGCTGGTCGGTCGGGCTTTTGAGCTCCATCGGCAGATCGGTTTTGACATCGAAAGCTTCCAGCCCCGATTCGGTGCGTTTGATATAGCCGATCGCGTAGACGAATGCGGGCTGTACCACTTTGACCACTTTGGCCGAAGGGCGGCCCGCTTTCGCGAAGAGCCGGCGGACGATGACATAATCGCCGTTCTTCGCGCCATGGAGGTTTTTCGGTTCGATCAGAAGGTCTTTACCTTTGGCTCCGATGAGTTCCAGAAAAGCGGTCCCGGAAGAGAGTACATCGAGTGTGCCGGCGCGGTATTTGGCGTCGAGCTTCACCATGCCGTCGGACTCTTTGACGATGTGCTCGCGAATCAGCTCCTCGAGCAGCGGAAGATACTCTTTCTCGATGTCGGTTCTGTAGGCGCCTTTGGCGATACGGGTGAGAAAGGCTCTCATTTTTCGATCTTCTCGACGGCTTCCTGCAGGTTTTGGCTTTCAAGACCGAAGCGGTCCGCCTTTTCGTATGCACTTTGAAGACATGTCTCGCAAAAGGGGTGCAAAAAGGGAACGGCTTCTTTTATGACATGGAGGATTTCCGTCTGTTTTCGAATCGATTCATTCGCTTCCGCAGGGTTTTGAAGATGGCGCATCATTTCGATCATGATTTCGCTGAACTGCCAATGCTTGAACATCAGTGCCGCGATCCATTCGCTCGTGATGCTGAGAAACTCTTTCTCGACATTTGCGATCTCTTCCGCTGTTTCTGCTGACTGGAGCGCTTTTCGGAAAGCTTCGGAGCTGCCATCCTCGGAAAGTACGATCGAAGCGATCACTTTGCCGAGTTCCATGAGAAGAGAGATTGTCATCATCTCCTGCTGATGGGCCTGCACCATGGGTTTCCCCCATGCGAGCGTCAGGGCGTTTTGCATCGAGGAGACTTTCATCAAGTGGCTCTGGTCGACACCATAGGGAGCGAGATCGATCGAGACACTGTTTCTAATGGCGTATGAAATGGCGAATCCCTGAATCGTGCCCATTCCGAAAAGTGCGATCGCCTGGTCGATCGAGGTGATTTGCCGGCTGAATCCATACAGTGGTGAATTGGCGGCTTTGAGAATATCGGCTGTGAACATCGGATCTTCTTTGATAATGGGAACGAGCTCTTTGATGCTTTTTTCCGGGTCGTCGCAGATTTCGCGTACCTTGACGACACTCTCGGGCAGAGGAGGAAGGGATTTGATTTTTTTTATGATCTTTTCAACCATGTAGGATCTCCGGCAGTGGAATGATTTGCAAATATTGTACATAATGGATACTTAAAAGCCGACCTCTCCACGCTCTTTCGGAAAAAGAGAGTTTGCACATTTGTACGAAAGAAAAAATTTATATGGTTCAAAGCACCATTTCAATATAATCACCAAAATTTTCTCAAAAGGACACAATATGGCATTGAATGTCTATTACGACAAAGATTGCGATATCTCGATTATACAATCCAAGAAAGTGGCGATGATCGGTTTCGGAAGCCAGGGGCATGCGCACGCGGAAAATCTTCGTGACAGCGGTGTCGAAGTGGTTGTCGGTCTTCGCAAAAACGGCAGCAGCTGGAAAAAAGCGGAGGCGAAAGGCTTCAAAGTGATGGAAGTCGCCGATGCTGTCAAAGATGCCGACGTCGTCATGATCTTGCTGCCGGATGAAAATCAGGCGGAGATCTACGCCAACGAGATCGCTCCCAACCTCAAAAGCGGCGCTACGATCGCTTTCGGCCACGGATTCAACATCCACTACGGGCGTATCCAGCCCGCGAGCGACATCAATGTCATGATGGTCGCGCCCAAGGCTCCGGGCCATACGGTTCGAAGCGAGTTCGTCAAAGGCGGCGGCATTCCCGATCTCATCGCGGTCGAGCAGGACCCGAGCGGCAACACCAAAGCACTCGCACTCTCCTATGCATCGGCTATCGGCGGCGGCCGTACCGGTATCATCGAAACGACATTCAAAGACGAGACCGAAACCGACCTCTTCGGTGAGCAGGCGGTTCTTTGCGGCGGCGTAAGCGCACTGATCCAGGCAGGTTTCGAGACACTCGTAGATGCCGGCTACCCGGAAGAGATGGCGTACTTCGAGTGCCTGCATGAGATGAAATTGATCGTCGACCTGATTTTCGAAGGCGGTATCGAAGATATGCGCTACTCCATCTCCAATACGGCAGAGTACGGCGACATGGTGAGCGGACCGCGCGTTATCAACGACGAGAGCCGCAAAGCGATGAAAGAGATTCTCAAAGAGATTCAAAACGGAAAATTCGCCAAAGACTTCATCCTCGAAGGCCAGGCGGGGTATCCGCGCATGAACGCCGAGCGCAAAAACCTTCACAACCATCCGGTCGAAGTGACGGGCCGCCGTCTGCGTGCGATGATGCCGTGGATCAAAGCCAACAAAATCGTCGACCAGGAAACCAACTAAGGTATCATTTCCGCACTTTCGGGTGCGGAAGTATCAGCGATGACAAAACGTAAACAGCCTACGAAACGAAGAAAATCCCCTTCTGCCAAACGCAAAAAAAGCGCTCAATCCAACCATTTCATCACCTACCTTCTTATTGGACTGACCGGTTTTTTGATCGTCTCCATTCTCATGGGTATCGCCGGATGGATCGGTTATGAAACGGGGAAAGAGAGTGCCGCCAAAGCCTGCAAAAGTGAAGTGGCGCACTATCGTGAAGATCTGCAGGCTCTTCGGAAAAAGCTCCGTACGGTACGTGCCGAACCGAAAACCAAAGCCGCAAAAAGTGAAGAACTCTCGGAAATAAAAGATTATCTTCAGGCGGGCGGAAGCGAGAAGAGAGGCAAGCCGGCTGCGAAAGAAGAGGTCGAACTGAAGCGTCCGAAACTCGCGATCATTATCGACGACGTCGCATTCGCTTCACAAGTCCGGGCGATCCGCGCATTGCCGTGGCATATCACACCTTCGCTCTTTCCTCCTTCGAAGCGGCATCCGGATACGTCGAGGATCGCTTCAAAACTCGACCACTACATGATCCACCTGCCGATGGAAGCGATGAATTACAACCGTCCGGAAGATGAGACGCTCACGACGGCAAGCAGCAGCGAGGAGATCGAACTTCGTCTCCGAAAGCTCCGCCGCTGGTTTTCCAACGCCCACTTCATCAACAACCACACCGGAAGCAGATTCACCTCCGATATGGCTTCGATGCAGCGTTTCTATCCGATTGCGAAACGATACGGGTTCGTATTCATCGACAGCCGTACCACGCCAAAGACCGTCGTGCCGAAAATTTGCAAGCAGTACAAAGACCCCTATGTCGCACGCGATATCTTTCTCGACAACAGGCCCGATATCGATTATATCCGCGGTCAGCTCAAAAAAGCGGTACGTATCGCCAGGTCACACGGTTATGCCATCGCGATCGGCCACCCCCATGCCGTTACGCTCAAAGCGCTTGCCGGCTCCGGATCGATTCTGAAAGGGGTCGATGTGGTCTATATCGACGAACTTTACAGAAAAATTCGGTAGTATAAAGAAAAAACGGGAGTTGTCGATGAAAAAAATCGTCACGGCACTTCTTATGGCTCTGATCACGGCTTTTGCGGTATCGCCTTTTTTTTCGCTTCAGCAGACGCAGCTACTCGGTATCGTCACTCTTCTGGTGGTGATGTGGACCAACAACGCCTTGCCGCTCGGTGTGGTTTCGCTCCTTCCGATTCTGCTTTTCCCGGCTTTTGGAATCATCGATCTCGGCAGTGTGACGCCCAACTACGCCAAATCGATTATCTTTCTCTTTCTCGGCGGTTTCATGCTCGCCATCGCGATGCAAAAGTCCAACCTCCATGTGCAGCTCTCCAACCGGCTGCTTCATCTTTTTCCCCATACGGCACGGGGCATCATCTATGCCATGGCGATCGTCTCCGCCGCTTTGAGTTCGATACTTTCGAATACGACGATTACGTTGATGCTCCTGCCGATCGGCCTCTTTATCAGCAACAACGCACGGTTGAAGGTGCGCATTCTCCTGGCGATCGCCTACGGTGCGAGCATCGGGGGCATTCTGACACCTATCGGCACACCTCCTAACCTTCTTCTGCTCGGATACCTCGATACAATAGGATTGCAGGCACCGACATTCACGGGATGGATGGCGATGACGGCACCGGTTGTAGTGTCGATGCTGCTTCTGATGCCGTGGTTTTTAAGCATCGGCCTCAAGGATGAGCCCATCGGACGGCTCGTCGAGACGATCGAGCCTTTTACGAAAGCACAGAAGAAGCTTCTGTGGATTCTTGCGATTCTCTCGATCGTTCTGATCCTCAATACACCGATCAAACCGTGGTACCCCGGACTCGGGTTGAATGAAAAAGGATTGCTGCTCGCAGCGGGGCTCATTCTTTTTCTGCCCGGGATCGATCTGCTGGAGTGGGAGGACAGCCGTTCGATTCCCTATGAGATCATCTTTCTTTTCGGAGCGGGTTTCAGTATCGCCGCAGCGTTCGGTTCGACCCACCTTGCCGAAGCGATTGCCATGAAACTGCAGTTTGTCCATATGTTGCCGCTTTGGTCGATGCTGGCGGTTATCGCCCTGGTTATCAGCTTTTCTACCGAAATCACGAGCAATACGGCGTTGACCTCGATCGCCCTGCCGGTCATGGCCCAGCTTTACGGTATCCAGAGTCCGGAAACGCTGCTGATTCTCATGGTAACGACCATCGCGGCGAGTTACGCCTTTATGCTTCCCATCGCGACACCGCCCAACGCGATCGTCATGAGTTCGCGGGTCATCGAAGTCAAGACGATGGCGACGATCGGCTTTTTTATCGATCTCGCCGGTGTCGCCATCGTTTCCGTTACCGCCTATTTCCTATGGCAGTGGGTTCTTTAGATGATAGAACGGATCGATTTTCGTATCGAAGCGCTCGAAGCGATGAAGCGGTATCCCGAAACACTCTATTGCATTGGCAATACCGGCTTGTTGGAGGCTCGGAAGGTTTCGATCGTCGGTACGCGAAGACCCAACAGCTATACAAAGCGCATGGTGATGCAGCTTGCGGCTTCTTTGAGCCGTCGCGGCGTCGTGGTGGTCAGCGGTGCGGCGATGGGCGTCGACGCCCTTGCCCACCGAGGTGCTGGCAGTGAAAGAACGATCGCGGTGATGGGCAGTGGGCTCGATATCCGCTATCCTGCCGTCAACGCTTCTTTGATCGAAGAGATCGAGCGTAAAGGCCTCGTATTGAGTCGGTTCGAACCCGGTTTCAAGGCGGCTCCCTGGAGTTTCGTAGTTCGTAACGAAATGGTCGTGGCGTTGGGAGAGGTACTGGTCGTGGCGCAGGCCGACAGAAAGAGCGGAACGATGCGTAGCGTCGAGTTCGCCAAAGCGATGGGGAAGCCGATCTATGTCTTTCCCCACCGGCTCGGAGAGAGTGAGGGGAGCAACGATCTTCTCAAAGAGGGGAGGGCGGAAGCAATTTTCGATATCGAGTCGTTCACTGACATGTTCGGAGAAAGAGGCTCTTCGGAGGAGGATGAGTTCATGGCTTTCTGCCGGACCTCGCCGAGTTACGAAGAGGCGTTGAAACGATTCGGACAAAGAGTCTTCGAAGCGGAGCTCGAAGGGGTGGTCGCCGTATGCGACGGACGTCTCGTGCTCCGTTGATACACCGCTTGGGCCGAGACCGGAAGAAAAAGGAGAAAAGCGTTGAAAAATCTCATAAAACTGATTTTGGCCATCGTGGGGATCCAAGCACTGCTGATGGCGGAGGGATTCACCCTCGAAAGTCCCGATGTTTCGGGAGAGCTCTCCGTCGAACAGCTCTACGACGGTTTCGGATGCAACGGCGGGAACATCTCTCCCTTACTGCGATGGCATGGCGAGCCGAAGGGAACGAAGAGTTTCGCCGTGACGCTCTACGATCCGGATGCTCCGATGGGAAGCGGTTGGTGGCACTGGATCGTTTTCAATATCCCTTCCGATGTCCATCGCCTGCCCAAAGGAGCGGGTGATCCGAAAAGAGGTTCGCTTCCCAAAGGGACGGTCCAGAGTGTGAACGATTTCGGAACCGTCGGATACGGCGGAGCCTGTCCGCCAGTCGGAGACCGCCCCCACCGATATGTTTTCACCGTCTACGCACTCGATGTGGAAAGCATTCGGCTTCCATTCGATACGCCTCCAGCGATGGTGGAATCGACGCTCGAAAAACATGCCCTGGCGAAAGCGTCGTTCGTCGCCTACTACGGACGGTAGAGGATGCTCTATGTGGCGGCGGCCCTCGTGCTGCTTTTCTATGGAGCGCTCCTTTATCGCGTCTATCTGACCGATCGTCGCATCGAAACGACCGCGATCGGTCTCGTTCTGATTTTCGGAGCTTCGTTCTTTACGGCATTTACGCGGACGATGCTGGTCTACAAGCCCATCATGGTCGTGCATATCGCGTTGACGCTGCTTTGCTGGTACGGTGTGGCGATCTATCTTCTTTACCGAAGGTTCAACCTGTGGCTTCTTCTTTCACCGGCCGCCACGATCGCCGCCTTCTTTTTCGTCGCATGGTTTTTCAAGGAGGCGTAGGTGGAGCGTGAAAGAGTCGCGGCCATCGATGTGGGCCTCAAGCGTATCGGTACGGCGATCGCACTGGATGGGAAGACTGTGCTGCCGCAAACCCCTATTCTCCGCAAAAACCGTGATCAGGCGGCGCGGGATGTGGACGCTTTCCTCGAATCGTGGAAGATCGACCGGCTCGTGGTCGGTTTGCCGAAAGGGGGTGGCAGCGAAGAGGAGATGGAGCGGAGAATCCATCACTTTGTCTCGCTTTTGAACTTTACTGGCGCGATCGAATTTGTGGACGAAGCATACAGCAGCGCGGAAGCGGCGGAGATGATGAAAGGGGTGATGCGGCAGCGCCACGACGGCCGGCTCGATTCCATCGCGGCCCAGCTCATCCTCGAACGCTACCTCTCACGGAGCGCCCCTCAGTAACTCTCGCTATCGAACATCTCGGGCGTGAAGACGACGACACGGTTGCGTCCCTCCTCTTTTGCCCGGTAGAGGGCGACATCGGCGTATTTGATCGCTTCTCGGAGGGTTTTCGCCACTTCGGGAAAGAGACTCAGGCCGATCGATACGGTTTTGCTTACGTGGGTTCCTTGGACCAACAGGCTCTGCTCTTCGAACCGCTTCCGGATCGTTTCGGCCACTTTTTCCGCTCCCTCCGGCGTACTTTCGTGAAGAAGGACGACGAACTCTTCGCCACCGTACCGGGCGACGATGTCGGAACTTCTGACGGAGCGTACGATCGTATCGGCAAGAAGCTTGATGAACTGGTCGCCCACATCGTGTCCGTAGGTGTCGTTGACTTTCTTGAAGAAGTCGATATCCAGCATCAATACCGCATATCGGGTGGCGTGGCGATCGGCCTGCTGGTTGACCTTGTCGATGAACTCCTCGAGAAACTTCCGGTTGTAGACTCCCGTCAGACCGTCGTGCATCGATTTCTCGTGGAGCTTTTGCATTAACAGCCTGCTTTCGATGACCGGTTTGGCATTTTCGAGATAGTTTTGCAGTGTGAGCGCGCTTTTTTGGAAGCGGGCGCTTCGGGCGGCGTCATTTTCCAGGAGCATGATGATTAGAGAGTAGTTTTCGGTGATCGAGAAGGGCATACAGTAGTAGAAGGCGAAGGAGCCGTGATAGTGGGGGCACAAATCGGGGAACTGGTCGGAATTGACACTGTTGCCCGTCCGGTAGGCCCGACACTCCGTTGCGAGTTCCATTGAAACTTCCGAGCACGGAGGTTTCGGTTCAGTCGTATATAGGATGTCGCGTCTATTCTCTTTCGACTCGACACTGAAGATGACGAAATGGTCCGTTTGCATGATCTCCCGGACGACGTTCGCGATGCGGTCGTAGATTTCCGGAAGCGAGACGTCATGTTCGATCGTCAGTTTGAAACGGTGGATTTTTGAAAGCAAATCGATCGTTCGAGAAGCGTTTTCGAGCGGATCGGCGGAGTCGACGACCGGATTCTTCAGGAGGATGGCGAGTTTATGTTCGATCGTGCCGATCGTGTTTTGGAACTTTTCGATCAAGAGATTGTAGAGATCGGCGACGGCACGGATGTCCCGGCTCGCCACGTTCGCTTCGACCTTCCGGCTGAAATCTCCCAACCTCGCCCGTTTCAGTGACTCCTGAAGCATTTCGAAAAAGGCGAGATAGGGGCGCAGGATGATTTTGACGGCGAAGAGTGCCAGAACGATGAAAACGAACGTGATCGCCGCGATTTTGAGCAGCGTGAAGATACCGTCGCGCCGAATGTCGCTGATGTCGAACTCCAGACTGATCGCGCCGAGGACATCCCTCTCTTTTACATTGTGGCATTCGAGGCAGTTGGGGTCGCTGTAGGCGGAGGCGGTGTAGGGGATGGTAACGCGAAGAAGCGCTTCGGCCGTACTTTCGCTGAGCCTCTCGACGGCTTGGCCTGTCTCGAGGACCCTTTTGTCCAGATTGTCTCGCGGCATTTCGTTTTCGAGGCCTTTTCCATACTGTTTCGAGACGTTTTCGGAACGGACGATCCAGAGTTTTTTGATATTCTTTGTACGGGCGATCGAGTCGAGGAAAACGCGCCTCTTTTCCATGATTCCGTTGACCATGTGTGCGGTGAGGCCGTCGCGGACGATCTCCGCCGTCAATTTCGCTTTCTCGATCGAACTCTTGTAGGCGTAGTTGCGGAAGTTGAGGGCGGCATTGATCATGATAGCGACCGAAAAGAGGATCAGCAGCAGCGACGTGAAGAGAAAGAGTTTGCGCTTGGTATCCACGGTTTTCCTTTTGTATGGATTCTTCTATCTCCGATCACCGGCGAAGTGAACTTCAGAGCATTTTAAATTCGGCGACAAGCGGTGCATGGTCGCTTGGCGTGGGAGAACGGCGGCGACGTGTCCAAAGGTCGACCTCGATCGAATCGAGTTGTGCGCAAAGCGGTTCGTTTGCGAGGATGTAGTCGATGCGCATCCCCTCGTCACGCCATATTCCTGCACTTCGGTAGTCCCACCATGTAAAACTCTTCTCTTCGGGATGCAGTTTCCTGAAACAGTCGTGAAGAGCCGTTGAGAGCAGTGTGTTCAATTTCTCTTTTTCGCTGGAAAGAAATCCGATGGCCCCTTCGAAAACCTCGGCGTCATAGACATCCAGTTCCGTGAGTGCGACATTGAAATCACCCAGTACTATCACCTTTTCGTATTTTTCGAGCAATGTTTCGCAATAATCGGTGAGTGCATCGAAAAAAGCCATCTTGTAGGTATGCCGCTCTTCCCCTTCCAGCCCCCCTCTTGGAACGTAGCAGTTGAGAACGAGCGTATCGCCGATGAGCGCCTGGATGAGGCGCTTTTCGCGATCGAACAGGTCGATGCCGAATTCTGTTTTGACATCTTTCATCGGCAGTTTGGAGCAGATCGCGACACCGTTGAGCCTCTTTTGGCCGTTGATGGCACATTGGTATCCCATCTGCTCGAAAGTTTCGGAAGGAAACTGTTCCGCTTCGCATTTGATCTCCTGGAAGCAGAGGATATCGACGCTTCTTTTTTCCGTCAGCCAGCGCTTGATGAGGTCGACACGGGAACGGATCGAGTTGACGTTGAACGAACATATGGAAACAGACATCTCAATCTTTCAGCATATCGTTCATACGTTTGGTATCGGGGTTGTCGTTGGGGTCCTGCTTGGGTCTGCGCAACTCCCATACGAGCGTGGCGATAAGTCCCACCGCAATGAAGGTGATCGCGGTAATTTTCCACCAGAATTCTGTCGGCATGTATGACTCCTTCGGAGAGTGGGTAGTGGGCAGTGTGCCGCTTTGCGTATTATTGAACCGCGAAGCGGTTTCTGCCCACTCTCATATAATCAGCATCGCATCACCGTAACTGTAGAAACGGTAACGCTCTTCGATAGCGATATTATACACTTTCATCGTCATTTCGAGACCCAGAAAAGATGCGACGAGCATAATGAGGGTCGATTTCGGAAGGTGAAAGTTCGTCAACAGGTGGTCGATGCGTCGCGGCGGGTTGCCGGGATGCAAAAAGAGGTTGCACTCTCCGAAAGGTTTTTTTGTCCGTACGTAGTATTCGACCGTTCGGGTGACGGTCGTGCCTAGCGCAAGAATTTTTCGTTCGGAGTCGATGAGTTCCCGTGTCTGTGGCGGAATCTCGTAGATTTCGCTATGCATCGGATGTTCCGTGATGATGTCGGCTTCGACCGGTTTGAAGGTACCGGCACCCACATGGAGTGTGATGGCAGAGGTATCGAACCTCTCTTTCATCGCTGCGAAGAGGGGCTCAGTAAAATGGAGCGACGCCGTGGGGGCGGCGACGGCCCCTTCATGTTTTGCGAAAACGGGCTGATAGAGTTCGGCATCCTCTTCTCTTTCTTCTCTTTGCATGTAGGGGGGAAGCGGGACGTGGCCGAGACGTTCGAGATGGTGCAAAAGGGCCTCGAAGGTGAGAATGCCGCCGCTCTCATCCGTGAAGTGGACGATTCGGCTGCCGTCTTGGCAGCGCTCGAGTACTTCCGCTCTGAGCCGTTCGTCGAAAACCAGTTTCGTCCCCGGTTTCACTTTGCCACGTATCAGGACGCTGTATCGGACGGCGTCGAGCTGTCTGTTGATGAGCAGTTCGATCTTTCCTCCACTCTCTTTGCGGCCGAAAAGACGCGCTTTGATCACTTTCGTGTCGTTGTAGACGATGGCGCACCCTTTGGGGATGTGGGAGAGAATTTCGCTGAAAACGGTGTGCGTAACGGTTCCCGCTGCACGGTCGATGACCATCAGGCGGGAACTGTCTTTGGGACTGGCCGGTTCGGTCGCGATCAGCTCCGGCGGAAGCCGATAGTCGTAACTATCGGTCTTCAATGTGTCGGGTGTGCCGTTTTCAGGCAATCTCTTCATCCTCTTCCTCAGGCGGTCTGTAGGGGTTGACGATTCTTGCGATCAGGATCGAGACGCCGTAGAGGATAATGAGCGGAATCGCCATAAGCAGCTGTGTGACGACATCCGGGGGTGTCAAAAGGGCAGCCAGTACGAAAATGAGGATAATGGCGTACTTGAAGAAACTTTTGAGTGTCTGGTCGTCTACAAGCCCCAGCAATGCAAGGAAAAAGGTGAGGACGGGAAGTTCGAACGCGATACCGAAGCCGATCATGATCTTCGTGAAAAAGCCGACATATTCGTTGATTTTCGGCGCGACGGTGACGATCTGCTCGGCGAAGTTTACGAGAAAGGCGAAACCGTAGGGGACGACGACATAGTAGGCGAAAGCAGCACCCATGAAGAACATGCCTGAAGCGAAGAAAACGAATGGCCAGATATATTTTTTCTCATGTTCGTAGAGCCCCGGTGCGATGAAGAGCCAGAATTGGTAAAGAATGAAGGGCAGCGCCATCAGGAATCCGGTGAAAAGAGAGACTTTTACCGCAGTGAAAAAGACTTCCGGTACGCCCGTGGCGATCATCATCGAGGTTTCCGGAAGCACCTGCTTCAAAGGTTTCGTCATCCACTCCAGAATCGGTTCGTAGAAGTAGAAAGCGATGAAAAAACAGACGATCAGCGCACCGATAGAATAGGCCAGCCGTTTTCTCAGTTCTGCAATATGCGGTTTGAGTTCGTCAAACATTGGGATCCTTTTGCAGGGCTTCATCTACCGGATGAAGCGATGCCTGCTCTTCTTTTTGTTTTTTCGGGAAGGTGACCACTTCGCGTTTTGGTTCGATTTTCTCTTTGACCTCTTTTGCTTCCGCTTCGAGTTTCTCCTCCGATTTTTTGACTTCTTCGACCGTTTCGGTCAGATCGTCGAGGCTTGTCAGATCGGCCGTCGTGACACGTTCGAGCTGCTGTGTTGCTTCATCCAGCTGTTTTTTATATTTGAAGGCCTCTTCTTTGAGTTCACTCACTTTGAGTTCTTCTTCCAGCGAACTCTTCGCATCGTTGACGGTGCGTTTGATGCTTCTGAAAAACTTGGCGATTTGCACCATGGCATCCGGCAGTTTGTCCGGCCCCAGAAAGAGGATGGCGATAACAACGATAAAAAATATTTCACTCAGTCCCATGCCGAACATCGCATGTCCTTTTCGTTACACATAAATTTTTGGTTCAAAGTCTATCAAAAAAGTGATTAGCTGATGATAAAGAGAGAGACTTCGTCGCTGAGAAGGAAATCGGGATTGTAGTATCTGCCGTCGCGATAGGTTAGTTTTCCTTCATCTCTTAGAAGACGCGCCCTCTCCTTCATCCTTTCGCCAAGAATCGATTCGTCGATGCCGATGACACTTCGAAGACCAAGAAATATCTTCTCTTCCACCATCTCGTCCGGTGCAAGCGTTTCCGTCTCTTTAAAAAAGGGTGCTTCGATATAGTGTTCCAATATTCTGTGCGGATAGAGCCGTTCGTTACCGATGCGACCCACTGCACCGCTGCCGATGCCCAGGTAAGGTTTGTACTCCCAGTATCCGAGATTGTGGCGGCAGGGGGTACCGAAGTTCGAGATTTCGTACTGCTTCCATCCCCTCCGTTCGATCTGCCGTCGAATCGTCTTGGCTTGCTCGATCGACTCTTTTCGCACTTCGGGCCGGTGCTGAAAGGGGGTTCCCTCCTCGATCGTCAGTTCATAGGCGCTGAGATGCTCGATCGGCAGGGCGAATGCCCGCTCGAGTTCGGTTTCGATACGCTCCGGCGTATCGAGTATCGTCGCATAGATAAGATCGATGGAGAGACGGGTGTAACCGAGGGCATCGGCACGCTCCACCGCTGCGACCGCTTCGCCCGTTTTATGGGCACGACCGAGTAGTTTCAGCTTATCGTCGAAGAAGCTCTGCACGCCGAAGCTCATGCGGTTGACACCGAGACTTTTCATGCCGCCCAGCCACATCTCGGACGCACTGTTGGGATTGGCTTCGGAGGTGATTTCAGCCTCCGCCTGCAAAAAAGGCTCGAGGGTTTCGAAGATAGGCTCGTAGAGTTCGGGCGGCATGGTAGAAGGGGTTCCGCCCCCGATAAAAACCGTTTCTATCGAATTCGGCGAAACGGCGTAGTGTTCCAGGTCGTGACGAAGCTGGCGGTGAAGTGCCTTCATGTAAGCCTCTTTCAACTCGAACTTGTCGACGTAGGAGTTGAAACTGCAGTAGTGGCATTTGCTGTCACAAAAGGGAATATGAATATATAAAAGAGTGTGCTGCATCGAATTCTCAGTAGTCCTTAATCGACTTTTTATTACAATCATACCAAAAAATAACGTGCCGAAAAATACGGTTACGCAAACAAAAGAAAAATTTATGAATGATCAAACCGAAAAGAAGACAAAAACATACCGGCCCAATGTCGCCGCGATCATTCTCTCGTCCAAATATCCCGAAAAGGTTGAGTTTTTTATCGCGTCACGCAGCGATGTAAAGGATGCGTGGCAGTTTCCGCAGGGGGGTATCGACAAGGGAGAGAGCCCGAAAGAGGCGCTCTTCCGTGAGCTCAAAGAGGAGATAGGCACCAACGATGTGGAGATCATTACCGAATTTCCGGAATGGGTGAGCTACGACTTTCCGGAGATGATCGCGAAAAAGATGTATCCGTTCGACGGTCAGCGGCAGAAATATTTTCTGGTTCGACTCAAACCGGGGGCGAAGATCAACCTCGATACGGAGGAGCCGGAATTTTCCCACTATACGTTTGTGCCGTACAACAAAATTTTCGACTATATCACCTACTTTAAGCGTCCGGTCTACAAACGGGTGCTTGACTATTTCAGAAAGAAGGGTTACCTGTAATGCTAATCGTACAAAAGTTCGGCGGAACCAGCGTCGGTGATCTTGATCGTATCGCCAATGTCGCGAAACGCGTCGCGAAGACCAGGGACGAGGGACACGACGTGATCGTCGTCGTCTCGGCGATGAGTGGCGAGACCAACAAACTGATCGAGTATGCCCACTACTTTTCGAAAACACCGGAGCGCGAGGCGATGGACCTGCTGCTCAGTTCCGGAGAACGCGTCACGAGCGCACTGCTGAGCATCGCGCTCAACGAGATGGGGTATCCCGCGACGGCGATGACAGGCCGTCAAGCGGGTATATTTACCGACAAGAGACATACATCTGCACGTATCGACCACATCGACCCCATACCGATGGGAGATGCCGTCAAAGCCGGAAAGATCGTTGTCGTCGCAGGATTTCAGGGGATCAATCCCGACGGCCGCGTCACGACGCTCGGCCGTGGCGGCAGCGACCTGACGGCCGTGGCGATCGCCGGCGCGATGGGGGCGGACCTGTGTGAGATCTACACCGATGTCGACGGTGTCTATACGACCGATCCGCGCATCGAACCCAAAGCGAAGAAGATGGATATGATCAGCTACGACGAGATGCTGGAGCTGGCGTCGCTCGGTGCCAAAGTGCTTCAGAACCGCTCCGTCGAGCTGGCCAAGAAGATGGGGGTCAACCTCGTGACCCGAAGCAGTTTCAACGACAATCCCGGAACATTGATCACAAAGGAAGAGAATATTATGGAAAAACCACTCGTAAGCGGTATCGCACTCGACAAAAACCAGTCACGCGTCAGCCTCAAAGGGGTCGAAGACCGTCCCGGTATCGCTTCTGAAATTTTCAATGCCCTCGCCGACGAGTCGATCAACGTCGACATGATCGTCCAGACAATTGGCGCCGACGGCAAGACAGAGATCGATTTCACGGTTCCGCAGAGTGAAATCGAGCGCGTCAAAACCGTCATGGAACGCTTCAAGGAGAGCATCGGCGAGATCGAATACAAAGAGGATGTCGCCAAAGTCTCGATCGTCGGCGTCGGTATGAAGAGCCACAGCGGCGTCGCAGCCAAAGCCTTCAGTACGATGGCGAAAGAGAACATCAATATCGAAATGATCAGTACCAGCGAGATCAAAGTCTCGATGGTCATCGACGAGAAGTACGCCGAACTGGCGGTCCGCGCATTGCATGAAGCGTATGAACTCGACAAGTAGGAAGGTTGGAGGGTGAGAAGAATGCAAGGTCATTGGGACCGAAGAGGGGTCGATGATTCGATTCACCATCCATCATTCATCATCCATCTTGCAGATCTTTCAAAAGGTCTCTTTTGAAAGATCTGCTATCCTGGACGCTCGAGGCGATCCGCAGCGACGATACGATGATGAGCTGGCTCGAGGAGCGGCGCTACGAATGGTCGCCGATCGTCGGTAACGCCATCGCCAAAATTCTCGAAGGGCAGAGCGTCATCATCATCACCGATGGGCAGAACCGCTGGTTCGAAGAGTACATCGTTCGCCGCGTCAACCGCCCGGGGGTGAACCGTCCGCTGCTTCCTTTTTTCTCGTTCGACGCGCTCTACCCGTTTGCCGACACGATCAAGAATGACCAGGATATCGACCTGCTTTTCGATATGCTGAGCCTCAGCTATCCCCAAGGCTTTTTTTTCTGGTATATCGGCACGGCGGACCACCCGAAAGCCCGCATCGCGCTCCGAAACGACGAGTCGCTTCTTTGGGTGATGGACGAAGAGGTAACCAACAGCTTTACGCTTCGTTCCCATGACGAACTGATCGACATCAAGCTTCTGCAGCTTTTTCGGCTCTTCGACAAGACGCTGAGCGCGGCACTGTTCGCCGAAGTCGATCTGGGTGGATGAGATGGCGCTTTTAAGCTCCAAAATCATTCTGACCGACCGCTTCGACGAAACCTTCGAAACACTCAAAAAAGAGTTTGACGACGCCATTTTTCATCGCATCGATACGGAGGACTTTCTCGTCGAACATGCGAAAGAGGCGGTGGAAAAGGCCTATCTGACAAGTGACAGGGAGAAGGTTATTGTATTGAGTGCGAAACGGTTCACGCCGATCGCGCAGAACAAACTGCTCAAAATCCTCGAGGAACCTCCCTCCAAAATCCATTTCATTCTGATGACACCGACCAAGTCCGGCCTTCTGACGACGATCCGCTCCCGTCTTCCGATCGACGATAGGGGCAGCGCGAAAGAGAGCGTCGAGATCGGACTCGATCTCGAGCGGCTCGATCTGGCGAGACTCTTCGCATTTTTGCAGTCCAACCGTCGAATCGACGCGAAAAAGGGTGCCATGCTTGCGGAAGCACTGGGCAAAGAGGCGATGAACAGCGGCCGCTACCGCCTGGACGATGCGATGCTCGAAACGTTCGCCCAGAGTCTGCGCCTTTTGGATATGGGGTCTCCGCCCAACTTCGTCCTGACACGTCTGGCTCTGAAACTGTTGGAGAGAAAACGGTGAAGATTTACAGAATCGACACGCCTTTGGAGAAAAAGAAGCTTTTGAAGCAGCTCGAATGCGACAAGAGCGGAGTGGCGATCATGTCCAAAAAGATGGAGACACTGCTTTTTGTCATCAAAGATATGCCTGTCGGTGCCGCGAACATCCTGAAGCAGGATGCCCTGGCATTGGGTGCGGAACTTGCGGTTCCCACAGGTGTCGTCACCTGCAGCCAAACACATTACGATGCCGTTTTGATGGGAACGCCCCGGCAGCTCGGGTATCTTGTCCGCAAAGAGAAGGCGCAGCCGTTCGGTCTCAAAAAGTTGGCGAAAGAACTCGAAAGTTTTCTGCACGAATCGCGGCACATGACCAAAATTATGGGGGTCGTCAATGCCAATGACGACAGCTTCTACCCTGGTAGCCGCTACAAAGAGCGTACGGCGGTCGAAGCGATATGGAAGATGATCGAAGAGGGTGCCGACATCATCGATGTAGGGGGCGTCTCCTCGCGTCCTGGAAGCGAGCCTGTCGGTGCGGATGAGGAGCTGAAGCGTCTCGTCCCGATTGTCGATACGATCCGACGTGAAAAGCTGTTCGAGCGTGCCCGTTTCAGCATCGACTCCTACACGCCCGAAGTGGTCGCCTACGCGCTGGAAAACGGTTTTTCCATCGTCAACGACATCACCGGATTGCGGGACGAGCGTCTCGGTGTACTGGCAAAGTCGTATGGTGCGGCGTATATCGTCATGCATATGCAGGGCACGCCGCAGACGATGCAGAAGAATCCGCACTACGATCATGTCGTTCTCGATGTCGACCGTTTCTTTATGGAGCGGATCGAACGGGCGGAGAAGATCGGTCTGGGGCGCGAAGAGATCATCCTCGATGTGGGGATCGGCTTCGGCAAAACGCTCGAACACAACCTGATGCTGCTCAAACATATGAAGCACTTTACGCACTTTGGATGTGAAGTGCTGATCGGTGCGAGCCGCAAATCGATGATTCACAAAATCGATCCGGCCCCGGTGGAAGAGCGTTTGCCCGGAACACTGGCGATTCACCTGGAATCGATCCGGCGGGGGGCGTCGATCGTGCGGTGCCACGATGTAAAGGAGCACCGCCAGGCGATACGGGTTTTCGAAGCGATCGAAGAGGGAGAGATACTATGAAAAAATTGACGGCTTTGGTTGCAGCGGCGCTGTTTTTGCTCGGCGGATGTGCCGCAAAACCGAAAGAGATGCCTCCCCACAGCGTGGCGCAGCATTTCTGGGGTGCGATCGTCCATGACGATCTGCAGGCTGCGAAGGCCTATACGGTTCGCGGAAAAATCGAAGAACGAGCATTGGGAAAGGTCAAACTCAAACGGGTCGTGACAAGAGAGGCACGGATCGTCAATGGGCGGGCATTCGTGCCGACAACGCTCGTTTTCACGCTTCCGGTCGAAAGTGTGGCGTCCAAAGAGTGCAACACGACCATGGATACGGAACTGCTCAAGATCGAGGGCCGATGGCTCGTCGACGAAATCGTGACGATGGAAAACTACGAAGACGCTCTGCACAAAGGTGTCGCCGTCTGTACCTCCATCATGTTGGAAAAGGCGATCGACAAAGGGCTCGAACATTACGAAACGCTTCAAAAAGAGCTTCAAAAAAATCTTATGGAGTTCGAAAAAACGTTCGAAGAGACGATCGAAGAGCTCCAGCGGAGGCTTCAAAAATCGATCGAACAGATGCAGAAGCGGATGACGCCATCCCCTCGACTTCCCGAACCGCAAGAGGGTGAGAAGATATGACAAGAGAAGAGTACAAAAAAGCGGTCGAGACATTGAAGAAGTGGGCCTATGCCTACTATGTCGAAGACAATCCGCTGGTCACCGACGAAGTTTACGACAAGCTCTACCGCGAAGTCGAACAGTATGAAAAAGAGCATCCCGAAGATATCGACCCGACCTCTCCTACACAGCGTGTCGGCGCACCGTTGAAGGAAGGGTTTAAAAAAGCGAAGCACCTGAGCCGCATGTGGAGCATGGAAGATGTCTTCGACGCCAAGGAGTTCGAGGCGTGGATGGCACGCATTCAGAAGAACTTCCCCGGTGAGCGCTATTATGTCGAGCCCAAATTCGACGGGGCGAGCCTCAACCTGATCTATGAAAACGGCCTTTTGAAGCAGGCGATCACCCGTGGCGACGGTGTGGAGGGCGAAGATGTCACCAACAACGCCCGGACCATCCAGTCGATCCGTCTGGAGATCGACCATAAGGATCTCATCGAAATCCGTGGCGAGGTGCTGATGACGAAGCAGGAGTTCGAGCGGATCAACAGGGAGCGGCAGAGCAAAGGTGAAGCGCTTTTCGCCAACCCGCGAAATGCCGCAGCCGGAAGCCTGCGGCAACTCGATCCGCGTATCACGGCCAAGCGTAATCTCATCTTTCAACCCTGGGGTGTTGGGGTGCACAACCTCTCCTATGAATTCTTGAGCGAAGTGATGGACTACATCTACAACCTCGGCTTCAGAAAGCCGCCGATCCGCCGAGTCTGCACAACGGTCGAGGAGATCGAGGCGATCTACGACGAGCTTAAAACGATGCGTGACGGCTTCGATGTGATGCTCGACGGTATGGTCGTCAAAATTGACCGTATCGCCGCGCAGAAGGCACTCGGCTATACGGTCAAGTACCCGCGCTGGATGGTTGCCTACAAATTTCCGGCTGTCGAGAAGCAGACGCGTATCAAGGATGTCGTGCTGCAGGTTGGACGCACTGGGGTTATCACGCCGGTGGCGGTACTCGAGCCTGTGGAGGTTGAAGGGGTCGTCGTCGAGCGTGCGACCCTCAACAACTTCGACTATATCGAGAAGATGGATGTTCGTATTGGGGACATGGTGACACTGATACGAAGCGGCGACGTGATTCCAAAGATCATCAAGGTGCTGACGCAGTACCGGACGGGCAAAGAGAAGAAAATCGAGCGTCCGACGCATTGCCCGGTCTGCGGCAGCGAACTGCTCGACGAGGGCAAGCTCATCAAGTGCCAAAACATCAACTGCCCGGCGCGGGTGGTCAACTCCATCATCTATTTTTCCTCAAAACAGTGCATGAACATCGACGGCCTTGGCGAGAAGATCGTCGAACAGCTTTACGAGGCAGGGCTCGTCAAAGAGCTCGAGGATATCTACCATCTCAAGATGGAGGATCTGCTGAAACTCGAAGGATTCAAAGAGAAGAGAGCGAAGAATCTTCTGGATGCGATCGAAAAGTCCAAAGGGGCGCAGTGCTGGCGCTTCATCAACGGTCTCGGGATCGAACATATCGGCGAAGTGGCGAGCAAGAAGATCTGCCAGGCCTACGGACTCGACTTCATGGAGCTGACCAAAGAGCAGCTGTTGGCGATCGAAGGATTCGGTGAGGAGATGGCAGAGAGTTATCTCGAGTTCATGCGGGTCAACCGTGACAAAGTGGGACGGCTTTTGAATATCATACGCCCCAAAGCACCGGAGAAAGAGGAGATTGTCGAATCACCGTTCACCAAAAAGACGGTGGTTCTTACCGGGACGATGAAAAAGTCGCGTGGCGAGATCAAGGCGATGCTCGAACATTTGGGGGCCAAGGTGACCAACACGGTCTCCAAAAAAACCGACATCGTCATCTATGGCGAAGATCCGGGGAGCAAGTACGATAAAGCGAAACAGCTCGGTGTAAAGCTCATGAGCGAAGATGAGATGTGGGAGCTGGTAGGTGAGGCTTGATACGCTTTTGGTAGAGCGTGGGCTCGTCGGCAGCCGTACCAAGGCACAGGAGCTGATCCGAGAGGGGTGTGTCGCCGTCGATGGGAAAGTGGTCGAGAAACCCTCATTCAAACCGAAAGAGAATGCCGAAATCGAAATTTACGGAGAGACACGCTTTGTCAGCCGTGCGGCACGCAAACTGAAGGGATTTTTGGACATTCATCCCATTGCCGTCGAAGGAAAACGGTGCCTCGATATCGGTGCGAGTACGGGTGGATTTACGCAGATACTGCTCGAGCGCGGGGCTTCGAGCGTGACGGCGCTCGATGTCGGAACGTCACAGCTGCATGAAAGCCTGAGAAACGATCCGAGGGTCGTCAGTGTCGAGTCGACCGACATTCGCGGTTTCAAGGGAGCCGAGCCGTTCGATTTGGTGACATGCGACGTCTCCTTTATCAGCCTGCACAACATCCTGAACGATATCGACCGGCTCGCGGCGGGTGTGATTCTCGTTCTTTTCAAACCGCAGTTCGAAGTAGGCCGTGAGACGAAGCGGGACCGCCACGGCGTCGTGACCGACGAAAAGGCAATTCGCGAGGCACAGCGTAGATTCGAACGCGCTACGGGCGAGCTCGGGTGGCGGCTGATGGTCAAAGAGGTCTCGTCGCTGCCTGGTAAGGAGGGGAACCATGAGTGGTTTTACTGTTTCATCAACCGTTGAGGCGGTCGCCATCGGTAATTTCGACGGGATGCATCTGGGACATCAGGCTCTTTTCGAACAGGCCGGAACAGAGGGCGGCATCGTCGTCATCGAACACTACCGCGCGACACTGACACCGCATATCTATCGGGCCCGCTTTACGGATCTGCCGGTTTTTTTCTACGATTTCGACCGAATCCGCGATATGAGTCCGGAGGTTTTTCTCGAAAAACTCCGGTTCGATTTTCCGTCACTTCGCCGCATCGTCGTCGGGGAGGATTTTCTTTTCGGTGCGGGACGGAGCGGAAATGTGGCAATGCTCGAGAGGCTTTTTGACGGGGAAGTGATCGCCGTGCCGGAGGTGAAGCTGAAGGAAGCCCCGGTGCATTCGCGTTTTATCCGCCTCCATATCGAAAAGGGTGAAATCGAAACCGCCAACGCCATGCTCGGCCACCCGTATGAAATATGGGGCGAGGCAGTTGCCGGACAGGGGATCGGAAAAGAGAAACTGGTACCTACGATCAACCTCGAAACCAGCAGGTTTTTGCTCCCGAAAGCAGGCGTATACGAAACGCAGACCTGCATCGGTTCGACGTGCTACCCTTCCGTGACATTTGTCGGCCATCGTGAAACGACGGATGGATCGTTCGCTCTCGAGACGCACCTGATCGATCACGAAATCGGTGAAGTGAAAGAGAAAATCTCCATCAAATGGTTTCACCGTCTGCGGGAAAACAGAAAGTTCGATACCCTTGCAGCCTTGAAACGACAGATCGAAAAAGATATCGAGGCAATCCGTGAAAAAAGATAGACTTTTCGAAGTTCCGATCGAGAAACAGTTCGAGTTCGATGAAAGGGTGGCGGCGGTTTTCGACGACATGATAGAGCGTTCGGTCCCCTTTTACCGGCACAACCTCGAGCTGATCGTCGCACTTCTGCTGCGGCGCATCAAACCGGGGATGCGTATCGTCGACCTGGGGTCTTCGACGGGTGCTCTGTTGATCGAACTCGCCAGCCGGTGCGAAGTCGAGGCGGAATTCATCGGTGTCGACAATGCCCCGGCGATGGTGGAGCTGGCGCAGAAAAAGGCTCAGGCACTGGAAGTGCCGGTATCGTTCGTTTGTGCCGACCTGATGCGTTACGATTTCGGTGGTTCCGATATCGTTATCGCCAATTATACCCTTCAGTTCATTCGTCCCCTCGTTCGAAACAGTGTCGTAGCCAAAATCTACCAATCCTTGAAAGATGGAGGTCTCTTTATCTGCAGCGAGAAAGTTTTGATGCAGAGCAAGTGGCTGAACAAGCAGATCATCGATATCTATTACGATTACAAAAAAGGGCAGGGGTACAGCGAGACGGAGATCATGCGCAAGCGAGAAGCGCTCGAAAATGTTCTGATCCCCTATACGATCGAAGAGAACGGTGCGATGATGAAAGCGTGCGGCTTCAAAACGGTCGATACGATCTTTCAGTGGGGGAATTTCGTGACGATGGCGGCATTCAGGTAGCGATATATCTGCCGTCCGCTGAAAAATCAGCGTACGGTTTCGAGTTTGGCGTCGGGATTGGCTTCTTCGACCATCTCTCTGATAAGAGAAAAGAGTCTGTTGCTCGCCTCTTCCATTTTCGAAAAGTTTTCTACGACCATCGGCCGTCTGGCGGGTGTCAGGCAGGTTTTCGTCTCCGCGCAGGGAATCGTCTTGAGAACCATTTCGTGAACCGTGGCATGCGGGGTTTCGATCGCTTTGAAAGCTTTGGTGTGGCCGAAAAGCTCTTTCCCTTTGCCTTCGTAGTACCACTCGCCGAAACGGCAGTGGCGATGGTCGCTGAAGAGTTGCGCTTTTTCGGCATCTTCGTTCAGGACCGTCGTATAGGCGAGCGATTTGAAGATGATGTGATCGACTTTCGCGAGTGTTCCGAAGAGGGAGTTGTGGATATATTTCGCCTGTTTCGCCGAGAGATCAGCCATTTGTGCGAAACGTCGCAACGTCTCTTCGAAGCGGTTGACATCTTCTTGCGAATTGGTGGCGATTTCCGTGATCTCTTCCGAGTTGCCCTGAATGTCGTTGGCCTCCTGCTGGAGTGTCTGGATCGTAATGGCGATCTCCTGTGTCGCCTTCTGGGTTCGTTCGGCGAGTTTTCTCACCTCGTCCGCAACGACGGCGAACCCCCTGCCGTGTTCGCCTGCCCGTGCGGCTTCTATTGCGGCATTGAGGGCGAGAAGGTTCGTCTGGTCGGCGATATCTTTGATGAGGTTGACGACGGCGGAGATCTCGTTGGTTCGCTCGTTGAGCGAAACGATCGCTTCGTTGGTATGGGAGATGAGCTGGATAAGCTGGTCGAGGTTGCTGATGATCGCATTGACGGTCCGCTCGCTTTCGATGGCATCCTGTGCCGTCGTCTCCGTGTTTTCCGCGATCTTTTCGATGATGTTCGAATTTCGGTTGATATCTTCCTGGATGATTTTCAAGCCAGCACCGACACCGCCGGTCGTTTTTTCGAACATTTTGGCCAGTTCGCCACGCATTTTGGTCTTGTAGGAGTCGGCGATCGAGGCGATGGCCTGGTTGAGTTCCGGTACGGCGGCTTTGAAGTCGCCCTTGTAGCCCTGTTGGGGAATGATACGGAAAGATTTCCCTTCGTTGGCGGCGTCGATGGAGGCGCGGATGTCACGCATCATCTGCTCGGTCTGGTCGAGCATGTCGTTGATACCCCATGCGACTCCCTGGAGGACATGCTCTTCGGGAATGTGCGTGATACGCTCGGAGAGTTCGCCGCGACCCGCTTTGATGAGCACGTCGCGCACCTGGCGGATGAGTGGGTCGTTGAAGATCTTTTCGCACGCCGTTTCACCACCCGCAGGGACGAAGAGGCCGATAATCGCGAGAAAGAGAACGATGCCGCCGGCGATGTAGCCGCCCGTAGCCAGCAGGTAGGCAGCGGCACCCAATGCCGCGATCAGGAAAACGAGGCTTTGCCTATTGCTGAAGGCCGAGGACAAACTCGTCATAGGTGACTCCTTTTTCATTCAAAATGTCGTTGAGTATACGCCCGGAGGCTTCCACGCCACCGCTTCTTTCGGCCGCAAGCAGTTTGGAATAGAGCTGCGGTATCACCTCCATCGCTTTGTCGCTCGGTTTTCTTCTTACCGAATGGTAGTCGCGGATCGATCCGTCGGGTGCGATCGTCGCGGTCACGTTGGCGATGACCCAGTAGAAACCGCCGTCTTTGCAGAGATTTTTGACATAGGCGAAGATCTCCTGCTTGTTCTGTATACGCTCCCAAAGAAGCTTGAAGACGATTTTCGGCATATCCGGATGGCGTAGAATCGAGTGGGGCGCTCCGAGCAGTTCACTCTCCGCGTAGCCCGAAATTTTGATAAACATTTTGTTGCCGTAAGTGATACGGCCTTTAAGGTCGGTTTTCGAGACGATAAAATCTTCTTCTTTTAAAAACCTTTCCGTTCCCGTCGGGGCAGGCCTTCTCATAATGACTCCTGTTCTGTTTGGTTTAAGGGCAGTGGCTATTTCGTTTTTTCGTCGATCAACGATTCGACGAACGATTTTACATCCGTATAACTGTAAGCCTCTTTAAAATTGCCTATGCGTCCGCCGCTCGCGTTGGGATGCCCGCCGCCACCGGCAAGCGTCGCCGCGATTTCGCTGACGTCGGCTTTGTTGTTGCTTCGTAAACTTATCGACCCATTCGGGGAAATGTTTAGGATGAAGTCGATATCCGGATTTGCGACCAGAAAAGCGTTGCCGATGACGGAGATGTTGGGAATGCCGAAAGTCAAAACGCCCGTTTTGTCTTTGTAGCGTATCTTGAGCTCCTCTTTTTTCGCCGTGAGCAGATCGGTCAGGTAGTCTGCAACGAGGTTGTCGAGGGTATTGTCGTCCCGGTTGCGGGCGAAAAAGGCTTTCTTGATGGCGTGCATCTCGTTGTCGAGTCTGATGTGGGCGTTCTCTTCATCGATGATTTCATGGGCCGATTTGATCAGGTGAAACTTGTGTTCGCGGTCCTTGTCGTCGAAGAGGGCCCGTCCCACTTCCCGAGACGAGGCGATGGCGCCCATCAACACTTTGCCGAACTCGAACCCCTCTTCCTCCGTGAGCCAGATGTCGATCGCGTTTATCGCGTCGACAAGATCTTTGTAGGGTTTGACGGCCTCGCACTTCATCGTTTCGACGAGCCAGTCGTAAGTGATCTTCGTAGCGCTTCGGGTAGTGTCGAGATAGTACCATGCATACTTTTCGGCCGCATCTTTTCCGCTGCCGTGATGGTCGAGCAGCTGAACCTGCAGGGTCATGCCGCTTTTGAAGTTTTGAAGTTTGTCGATCTGTTTTTCGATAAATTCACACTGCTGCACCGTCAGATTCAAGTCGGTGATGAGCAGCAAGATCGTCTTGGCCGGATCGAGAAGCATCTGATCGAAGAAAATTTTGAGACGCTTGGTGATCTCGTCGCCATAGTTGCTGTTTTGAAACTTGACGTTTTCGAAACAGTGTGCGGTGAGAAACTGGCATGCGTAGCCGTCGAGGTCGGTGTGTGAGAGATGGTAGACGGAATCGGGTCTTTTCAAAATGGTATCCTTTTAATATTTTAATGAGCAATGAGAAGTTCAGGAGGT
This sequence comes from Hydrogenimonas cancrithermarum, assembly GCF_030296055.1. Taxonomy (NCBI): domain Bacteria; kingdom Pseudomonadati; phylum Campylobacterota; class Epsilonproteobacteria; order Campylobacterales; family Hydrogenimonadaceae; genus Hydrogenimonas; species Hydrogenimonas cancrithermarum. The sequence goes on along the minus strand of NZ_AP027370.1, from coordinate 557,340 downwards.
CGCATCGCTCCATTTTATCTGTCATAATTGTTCGATGCCTCAGGCATCGATTCACAAAAACTGTTCACTGCTCATCACTAAATATCGATCTCCACGCTTCCGAGAACTTCGAACGTCGCGTTCGGGTCGATTTCGGCGTGGCTGAGAACGACGATCTCGAGGCCGAAGCGTTCGAAGATTTCGGCGAGCGGTTTTCTGAGCATCGGGTCGACGATGAGGATGACAGGTGCGATACCCTTTTGGAGTACCTTCTGCGCCTCTTCGCTAAGGGTTTCGACAACCTTGTTGATTTGACCGACATTGAGCAGCAGCTGGCGCCCCCCTTCGCTCTCTTTGAGATGGTCGAGAAGCTTCTGCTCGGTCGGGGCGTTGAGTGTCAGCAGCTTTATCGTACCATCTTGATCTTTGTAGAGGCTCGTGATGACTCTCGACAGGCGGGCACGGACCTGTTCTACGATAATGTCGACATTTTTTGTATACTCGGCGACATCGGCGATCGTCTCCAAAATGGTCACCATATCCCTGATCGGCACCTGTTCGTGCAGCAGCTGTTTGAGGACCCGTTGGATGAGACCGAGCGTAGCGACTTTCAGCGCGTCGTCGACAACGACAGGATAATCTTTTTTGACCTTCTCGAGAAGCGCCTGTACTTCCTGGCGCGTCAACAGCTCTTCGGCGTGTTTCTTGACCAGTTCGCTCATATGTGTGGAGATGACGGTGGCCGGATCGATGACGGTGTACCCTTTGATGATCGCTTCCTCTTTTTTATCCGCATCGATCCAAATGGCGTCGAGTCCGAAAGCGGGCTCTTTGGTGTGGATACCTTCGATCTCTTCGGTCGCCATGCCGCTGTTCATCGCCAGAAATTTGTCGGCGTAGACTTCACCGCTGCCGATCTCGACCCCTTTGAGCAGAATGCGGTAGACGTTGGGTGGCAGCTGGAGATTGTCGCGTATACGTACCTGCGGCATCAGAAAACCGAAATCGGCTGCGATTTTTCGGCGCATGCTTCGGATACGTTCGAGAAGGTCGCCTCCGCGACTGGTATCGGCCAGTTTGATGAGCTGATAGCCGAGGTCGAGTTCGAGCATCTCCACTTTGAGGATATCTTCGAGCGCCGCTTCCTCCTCCTCTTTGGTGGGTATTTTTCTAGCGCCTGGAACGTTTTCTGTCTCTTCCCCTTCTGTCGGCGGAATTTCACCCGCCACAGAGAGAAGAGACTCTTCGATTCCCTGTTTGCGGATGAGGTATCCCAATCCCAGGAAAAGCAGACCGACAAATGTGAGCGGCAGAGTCGGAAGTCCCGGAACCAGGGCGAACATCAGGAGGATGAACCCTACGATAAAGAGGGTTTTGAACTCTTTGATCAGCTGGTTGATCGCCCCTTCGGCGAAGTTCTTCTCCTCATCCTTGCTGGCACGGGTGATGATGATACCAGTGGCGGTGGAGAGAATGAGAGCAGGGATCTGCGATACGAGACCGTCGCCGATGGTGAGGAGCGTGAAGGTCTGTGCGGCGTCGGCGAGCGCCATGTCGTGCTGGAACATCCCGATGAGAAACCCGCCGATGATATTGATGATGGTGATGATGATTCCGGCGACGGCGTCACCCTTGACGAATTTGCTCGAACCGTCCATCGCCCCGTAGAAACTCGCTTCCTGTAAAATCTCGGCACGCCGTTTTTTGGCTTCGTTTTCGTCGATGAGTCCGGCATTGAGATCGGCGTCTATCGCCATCTGTTTTCCCGGCATCGCATCGAGGGTGAAGCGTGCGGCCACTTCCGCGACGCGTGTCGCACCTTTGGTGACGACGATGAAGTTGATGATGACGATGATCGAAAAGACGATGATTCCGATGACGTAGTTGCCCCCGACGACGAAATCGCCGAAACTCGTGATGATGTCGCTGACCGCATCGGGCCCTTCGTGCCCTTTGGAGAGGATCATACGTGTCGTCGCGATGTTGAGCGAGAGGCGGTAGAGCGTGATGAGTAGGATCATCGTCGGAAAGGTCGTGAAGTCGGTCGGTTTTTCGATGAAAACGGAGATGAGGATCATCAGCACCGAGAGTGCGATGGAGACCGTCAGGAAAAAATCGAGAACCGGGCTCGGCAGCGGGACGATGATGATCCCCATGATGGCGACGATCATCATGACGATCGTCAAATCTTTGGCACTTGCGATGGTATTTAGAAACGGTATGGCACGTTTGAAGAGTCGTGAGCGTGTCGCTTTTGCCAATTAACAGAGCCTCATGTGTCCAGAATGTCTTTGAGCGTCAGGTTTTCCAAGAAACCGTCGATCTTGTTTTGAAGACGGTTCAAAAAGGGCCAGATGATGCATGAGCCGGCACGGTCACTCGGACAGCACTCCCGGGCGGGTGAACACTCGAAAACCGAGGGCGATTTCCCTTCGGCCGCTTCGATGACCTCCATAATGGAGATTTCGTCGAATCTTTTGTTGAGTGCGAAGCCGCCTTTGGCACCTTTATACGAGATCAGGATACCTCTTTTGGCAAGATTTTGCAAAATCTTCGCCAGAAAACTTTTCGATATATCGAGCTGTTTTGAAAGGGTGTCGACATCTTTTGGCTCACCGCTTTCGCCGATAAGCGCCAGTGACAACAGTGCATATTCGCTTGCTCTTGTTAATAACATAGTCCCCCCTATGTATATATGAGCCTCATTTTAATCTATTTAATGTAAATCTTTGCTTTTTTAAGTATAATTGCGAATCTTTTATGAAAACCATAGAAGAAAATCAAACCAATCAGGAGGTCAGCAATGGCTTTGGATTCGGCTAAAAAGCTTGAAATCATCAAACAATTCGGACGCGGTGAGGGCGATACAGGTTCTCCGGAAGTACAGGTCGCACTTTTGACAGAGCGCATCAAATATCTGACGGACCACCTCAAAGAGAACAAAAAAGACCACTCTTCACGTCTTGGACTTTTGAAACTCGTCGGACAGCGCAAACGACTTCTTCGCTATCTGAAAAGAAAGAATTACGAAAGTTATACGAAGCTGATTTCCGCACTCGGCATTCGAGACAAATAGTTAGCCAATAGACGACAACCAATAGACGATCGTCTTTTGGTTGTCGTCGTTCACTCCCCGTCTTTTCTTCATCCCCAGAAAAACTCTTTACGAATTTTTAAACATAAATCTACATAAATCTCGGCATTGTTCTATCGGACATCGCGTGTGATATGATATTTTTCAATGATCGTGGTCTCGTATCATACTGCCGATATCCATCGAATGGGAAAATGGCGTACACTGAATTTCCCATCTACCACTCTTTTCGTAAAGAGAAAAACCCTCCCATCGTTTCCTATCGATAAAAACGCTGTAGTGTAATACATGTGTCCATCAAAGCCGAAATCAAGATCCGAAAAATCCGGATACAGTGGGAGACTGGAACGAGCGGAAAGTGTATGATATGTATTGAAAGCAGTGAAGTACTTATGTAATTCAGTTGAATATACTTGACAACTATACACTCAATGTTGTATAATCCTCTTGGCATTTCAGAAAATAAGTGCTAAGATGTTGAAATGAAAAAGAAATATGAAGAGATACTCGAAACGGTAGTCAGAACCTTTCTGAAGACACACGAACCGATCGGTTCGGCCATGTTGAAAGAGAAACTTCCGTTCGAGATCGCACCGGCGACGATCCGTTACTATTTCAACAAAATGGTCGAACGCGGGGAGCTGGCACAGCTGCACAAAAGCAGCGGCAGGATTCCGACCGAACAGACCATGAAAATGTATTGGCGCAAGCATCTGCGCGATTTGGAAGTGATCTGTCATGCAATGGATGAATTGGCACGTATCAGCGAAGATGAAGAGTTGTTCGTACTGCTCAAACCGTTGAAAGAGAACAGACTCCGTATCGTCGAACGTGTCGGCGAACGATACCTGATTCTGGTATTCGATGCGGATGAATATGTCATTCGGTACCAAAATCAGGTGGAGACGTTTTTAAACGATCTGATCGGGTATGAACTCGATGAGGTCAAGCAGATTGCGAGAGATGTAGGCATGATGTCACTCTATCATAAGATGCGGGCAAAAAACGATGAAGAGATCACGGCGATCAATCCGGAAGCGATCATTCGGGTCGCAGGACGTGAAAGTGCCTGGGGCAAGCGATATATGCGCCATTTCCTGGAAGGTGATGCGGTGGAAGAGCTGTCGGCGGGGCTGCACTTCGATCCGTTGCTACCCAAGGGCTTCATGGCGCTGAAAACCGAAGCGGTCATCGAGAATCGTCCGACGAAAATGCTTTGCATCGGTGCGATCGACCACGATTTTACCAAGATATTCAAGGAGGCATGATGGCAGGGAATGAGCGAAGAAGAGAAGATGAGATAAAACTGGAAGAGCAAGAAGAGATGAAAGAGAAGGAAGAAGTTTCGGGTGAGGAAGGAGAGAATCCATCCGAAATTTCGGAAGAGGAGAGTGAACTGAAAAAGTGCAAAGAGGAGCTTCAGGCGTGTGAAGACAAATATCTTCGCATGCACGCTGAGTTCGAAAATATTAAAAAGAGAATGGAACGCGAGAAAGAGAAAAGTGTCGCCTATGCCCAGGAGCAGTTCGCACGCGATCTGCTTCCGGTGATGGATTCGCTGGAACTTGCACTTGCATCTATCCCGACACCCGATGAGGGTGGCGACGAACATCTTGCGAAATTGCGTGAAGGGGTGCAGCTGACACTCGATCAGTTTGTCAAGACGTTTGAAAAACACCATATCAAAGTTGTGGATATCGTTGAAGGGTTTGATCCCAACTTCCACGATGCGGTAATGCAGGTGGAAAGCGACAAGCATAAAAGTGGTCAGATCGTCCAGGTACTGCAAAAAGGGTACATGTATAAAGATAGGTTGCTGCGGCCTGCGATGGTGAGCGTGGCGAAATAGAGGGTTTTGCGACTTAGGTTGCAGAAGAGTGATTTAAAGTTGAGTATAATAGACTCAAAGAAATAAATAAAGCACTTGAAAGTCAAGGCACTTCGAGCCTGGCGTGGATAGTGTTTCAATCAAATAGAAGGAGATGTAAATGGGAAAAGTGCTAGGAATCGACCTGGGAACAACCAACTCTGCGATGGCAGTATACGAAGGCGGTGAAGGAAAGATCATCGCCAACAAAGAGGGGAAAAATACGACGCCGTCCGTCGTCGCGTTTACCGACAAGGGCGAGATTCTCGTCGGTGACCCGGCGAAACGCCAGATGGTGACCAATCCCGAGCGGACCATCTATTCCGTCAAACGTATTATGGGATTGATGTGTAACGAAGAGAAGGCGGCGGAAGCGAAGAAACGCCTGCCATACCATGTTGTCGACAAAAACGGCGCATGTGCGATCGAAGTCGATGGCAAAACCTATACGCCGCAAGAAATCTCTGCGAAAATCTTGATGAAGCTGAAAGAGGATGCGGAAGCTTATCTGGGTGAAGAGGTGACCGAAGCGGTCATTACTGTACCGGCCTACTTCAACGACGCGCAGCGTAAAGCGACCAAAGAGGCGGGTACGATCGCAGGACTGAACGTCCTTCGTATCATCAACGAGCCGACCGCTGCGGCACTGGCGTATGGTCTGGACAAAAAAGAAGCGGAGAAGATCTGCGTTTACGACCTCGGTGGCGGTACGTTTGACGTCACTGTCCTCGAGACCGGTGACAATGTCGTCGAAGTACTCGCGACCGGCGGTGACGCATTCCTCGGTGGTGACGACTTCGACAACCGACTCATCGATTATGTTGCCGATGAGTTCAAGAAAGAGAACGGCATTGATCTCAAAGCCGACGTCATGGCGCTTCAGCGTTTGAAAGAGGCGGCTGAAAATGCCAAAAAAGAGCTTTCGACTGCGCAAGAAACTGAAATCAACCTGCCGTTCATCACGGCGGATGCAAGCGGGCCGAAGCACCTTGTGATGAAGGTCACACGTGCGAAGTTCGAGAGTCTCATTATGGATCTGATCGATGAGACGATCACAAAAATCGAAGAGGTTCTCAAAGACGCAGGCCTGACCAAAAACGAGATCAAAGAGATCGTCATGGTCGGTGGATCGACACGTATTCCGCTGGTTCAGGAGAAGGTCAAAAACTTCTTCGGAAAAGAGTTGAACAAATCGGTCAACCCTGACGAAGTCGTTGCGATCGGTGCGGCGATTCAGGGCGGAATCCTCAAAGGTGACGTCAAAGATGTACTCCTGCTCGACGTCACACCGCTCAGCCTCGGGATCGAGACACTCGGCGGCGTGACCACCAAGATCATCGAGAAGGGTACGACCATTCCTGTGAAGAAGTCTCAGGTCTTCTCGACAGCCGAAGACAATCAGCCGGCCGTTACGATCCATGTCGTACAGGGTGAGCGCGAAATGGCCAAGGATAACAAGTCGCTCGGACAGTTCGAGCTGACAGGCATTCCGCCGGCTCCGCGCGGTGTTCCTCAAATCGAGGTGACTTTCGATATCGACGCGAACGGTATTTTGACGGTTAGTGCGAAAGACAAAGCGACCGGCAAGTCTCAGGAGATCAAGATCACAGGATCTTCAGGGCTCAGCGAAGAGGAGATCGAAAAGATGGTTCGCGACGCCGAAGCGCACAAAGAGGAAGACCGTAAGCGCAAAGAGCTGATCGAGACCAAAAACCAGGCAGACGCACTGGTCTATCAGACCGAAAAGAGCCTGGGCGAAGTAGGCGATGGTCTTGAAGCGGGTGAAAAAGAGAAAGTTCAGGCTGCACTCGACGCGCTCAAAGAGACGCTCAAAGATGAAAATGCGACCAAAGAGCAGATCGAAGAGAAGGTCAAAGCGCTGACCGAAGTGAGCCACAAACTCGCCGAAGCGATGTACAAGAAAGAGCAGGGCGGTGAGCAGGCTGCAGGCGGCGCTGAAGGTGGTGCGAAAAAAGGCGGAGACGACGACGTCATCGATGCCGAAGTCGAATAATACGACACCTTTGAAAGAGGCGGGTCCATCGCCCGCCTCCCATCCGTTCGACCCTATTGTCGACGAAAACTCCAAAATCCTCATACTCGGATCGTTCCCAAGCCTCAAATCATTCGAAAACAACTTTTATTATGCCCATCCGAGGAACCAGTTTTGGCCCATCCTTTCAAAAATTTACGGTATGCCTGCGGATACGACCGAGGCGCGTCTTAAACTTTTAAAAAAGAACCACATCGCGTTGTGGGATGTCATCAAAGGGTGTGAACGAACCAATTCTGCCGATAGCAATCTCAAAGCGTGCAAACCCAACGATATCGACATGCTTTTGCGTGACTATCCCAATATCAAAATGATTTTTTTCACGGGACGGAAGGCGCAGACACTTTTCAAGCGCTTTTTCCCTGACAATCCATTGCCGCAATATCTGCTTCCCTCTCCATCGCCAGCCTATGCCGCGATGCCCTTTGAAGAGAAGTTGCGAGTGTGGCGGAAGATGTTCGATGTGGTATAATTCATTATGAAACATCTGCTTCGATTATGCGTTTTTTTGATGATGAATGCGGTGTTGTTTCCGCTTCCAGCCCAGGAGAAGTCATCACAAAATCTGCGAATGGGGCTCTATCAAAATCCTCCACTCTCTTTTGGAACGGCGGACCATCCAAAAGGGATATTTGTCGATCTGCTCCAATCCGTTGCTGAAGAAGAAGGGTGGAGCGTCAGCTACGTTCCATGTGAATTCGACGGATGTTTGAAACTTCTTTCCGAAGAGAAAATCGATCTGCTCGGTCCCGTCGTCAAGACGAAAGAGCGTGAAAAATATGCCATTTTTCCCAATGAAATCGTCATCTCGAACTGGGGTGTTGTCTACGGCACATCCGATTTCGTCCCAGACACCTTTCTCTCTCTTTCCGACAAATGTGTCGCGATGCTCAAGGACGACGTACATGCGAGCGCTTTCATGCGGCTAATGCGGCGGTTCGGTATATCGTACCGGACGAAATATTTCCACTCCTACGAAAAGGTGTTCAGGGCTTTGCAAAACAGAGAGGCCGATGTCGGCATCGCGAACCGTTTTCTCTTTTTGCGGCTTGGCAAAAACTATTCCGACGTCCGATCCTCCTCGCTTTATTTCAACCCCATCGGCGCCACCTATGCCATTGCGAAAAACAACCCCCTTCTCGCGAAGACGTTACAAAACCATCTGCACCGGCTGAAACAGGACCAAAACACCGTCTATCATACTGTCGTGAACAGCTATCTGGCGCGAGGTTCACTGCAGCAAATTTCCCCCTACGTTTTCAAAATCATCGTCGCTTTGCTGGTTCTGCTGCTTGCATCCATCACGGCGATTTGGCTTTTCAGGCGTGAAGTGAGACGAAAGACAGAGGCATACAAGATTGCGAAAGAGGAGGCCGAAAATCATTTGTTGCAGAGCGAATACCTTCGGCGGGTCGTCAATACGGTCAAAGAGGTCAATCAGGTTCTTATCGAGCCGTTATCCATCGATGCAAAATTGCAGAAAGTGTGCGATGAACTGGTCGAAAACCGCTTCTATTCGCTTGTATGGATCGGGTGTGCCCAAAAGAGCGGGCATGCCCTCTATCTGAAATACCACTCGAATGATTCGAGCGGCTATCTGGACGAGACATTTTTCACGACGACCGATCCCTCGTCCGATTTTGCGAAAGGGCCTTCGGGCCAATCCTACCTGCAAAACAGGACGGTCATCCAGGATACCCAGAACGATCCGAACTTCAGACCCTGGAGAGATAGAGCCCGCCGGGCGGGATTTACCTACTGTATGGCTACGCCGATCCGCTACCATTTGCAGGGCGAACCGGTCGGTGTCATTACCGTGTATACCAGCAATCCTGCGGGTTTTTCCGACAAAGAACAGCAACTTCTTGAAGAGATGGCGGGCGACGTGGGGATGATGCTGCATGCTCAGAGACTGCATGAGGAGAGAGAAAGGCTGCTTCATGAGAGGATAGAAAACTTCGAACAGACGGTTTTGGTGCTGAACGATGTGATCGAAGCCAGAGACCCTTACACGGCGGGCCACTCAAACAGGGTCGGAGAGTATGCCGTTTTGATCGCCCGAGCGTGCGGCTGCAGCGAAGAGGAGACAAAGCAGCTTCTTGAGGCCTCCAAAGTACACGATATTGGGAAGATAGAGACCCCCGACTCGATTTTGCTCAAACCGGGTCCTTTGACATCCGTAGAGTTTGAAATCATCAAACAGCATCCGGAGACAGGGTACAAAATTTTGTCTCGGCTCGCTTTCTTCAAAGAGGAGGCGCAGATCATCAGGTACCATCACGAACGGTATGATGGCAGTGGGTACCCGGAGGGGCTCAAAGGAGGGGAGATCCCGCGTCTGGCACAGATTCTCAGTATCGCCGATACGTTCGACGCGATGACGACGAACCGCATCTACAAACCCAAAAAAAGCAAAGAGGAGGCATTGGAAGAGCTTGAAAAACTCGCCGGGACATGGTTTGACCCCGAGCTTTGCCGGATCGCTGTCGATATCCTCAAAGATACAAAGATCCATGAAGAGATTTCCCAGCTTCCCTCCACACAACTCGAGGAGGCACGCTTCGCCTACTTTTTCAAAGATCCTCTTACCGATCTTTTCAATCAAAACTATCTCGAATTTACCATTCTTCTTTCGAGCACACTCGTTCCAAAAAAGACGAAAATCTACGCATTGACACTCAAGGCATTTACCCAGTACAACCGTGAAAAAAGCTGGAGCGAAGGGAACACTCTGCTGAAAACAATCGCCGACAGACTCAAATCATCGCTTAAAGATAGGAAAATATTCCGTATCCAAGGAGACGACTTCATCATTCTGACATCGAAACCTCTACCCTCCGATTTGCCGGAGAGCCTGAAGAGGGAGCTTCTGGAAAATACGGGAATCGACATAGCGTTGATCGACGGAGGGTATGTCAGGGAGTACGATTCCAAGAGGCTTTACAGTTTCGTGCGTTCGCTCTGAAAAACGCGGTATCGACTCTATGGCCTCCTTCTATCGATCAAAATCTCTTCAACGCCTCTTTCAACTCTTCCATACTTTTGCAGTTGGCAAAGCAGCTATGCTGGTTGCAGACCATATAGTCGGGTTCTATCTCCGGTTTCAAAAGGATGTAGGGGTAGGAGATATCCTGCAGCGCCGTTTTGGCATCCATAAGGCGGTTGGGTAGCGATTTTACGACGATATCTTCCTTGATATAACGCAGCGCGGCCGTCACGAAGGTGGCGTGCCAGAGCGGGTATTTGACGATCTTGATGGAGTTGTATTCCATCGTTTTGAAGGCGATCTCACGGTAGCGGGGTTCGAGCAGGCTGCCAAGGGTGAGCAGTACCTTCGTCATTACCGCGGCGCTGCTGGGGTAGCTGGTGTCGGAGATATCGGCGACGGTCGGGAACTCGTTGCGGCTGAAGTACCATTCGCCGTTTTCGTAAAAGCGGTCGACTGCATGCTCGGCCAGTTTTTGAGCTTTGAGCAGCCATGTTTCGTCGAGTGTCGTGTGGTAGGCCTGCAGCAGGGCGTCGCAGAGGTAGGCGTAATCTTCCAGAAAGGCTTCGATCGTCGGGGTTTTATGGATCAGGACGCTGTGGTAGAGGGTATCGCCTTTTTGCATCAGTTCCAGCAGTGCGTTCATGCTGCCTATGGCATCGCCCAGGTGTCGGTCGTCGATGTCGGCGGCGATGAAGAGCGATTTGATCATCATCGCGTTCCATGAGGTGATCACCTTTTTGTCGATGAAGGGGTAGGTGCGGGGCGCACGCAGGATTCGCAGGATGCGTCGCACTTTCGGCCACCACGGGTAGTCGGCAAGTCTCTCGTTTCGGATGATATTCTTGCCTTCGAAGTTTCCCTGCGGCGTAATCGAGAGTGCTTTGCAGATTGCCATGGCTTCCGGCTCGTCGAAGCCGTTCTCTCTCAGCGCATGCACTATTTCGTCATACGTGTAGATGAAATATTTTCCCTCTTCTCCTTCCGTATCCGCGTCGCTGGCGGAGTAGAAGAGGCTGTTTTCCATCATCTTCTCTTTCATGAAATCGATGATGTCTTCGGCCATATTCAGATAGAAAGGATCCTTTGTGGTTTGGTAGGCGCGCAGGTAGCTTTCGCACAGAAGTCCGTTGTCGTAGGTCATCTTTTCGAAGTGCGGCACCAGCCACATATCGTCGGTGCTGTAGCGGCAGAAACCGCCGTCGACCAGGTCGTAGATGCCCCCTTTTGCCATGTTTTTCAGGGTGTGCGTCGCCATTTCGAGCGGTTCGTTTTTGCCGCTCAGCCGATGGAGGTCGAAGAGCAGGTCGATCGTCGAGGTATGCGGGAACTTCGGGGCCTTGGAGAAGCCGCCCCAGACGGGGTCGAAGCTGTCGTTCGCCTGTTCGATTGTCCTGTCGATAAGGGAGAGGTCGAGTTTCGTCGCTTTGATGGGACCCTCTTTGGGCTCGAGGTAGCGCTGGATCTCGTCTGCGTTTTTGACGATGCTCTCCGGCGCTTCGCTCCACTTTTCGTGTATTACCGTGATCAGCTCCAAAAAGCCCATCATGTTGTATTTGCGTTCGGGGGGAATGTAGGTGCCGGCGAAAAAGGGTTTGAGGTCAGGGGTCAGAAAAATCGATGCGGGCCATCCGCCGGGGCGCTGATTGAGCAACTGATGCACGGCCTGGAAGTGCTTGTCGATGTCGGGCCGCTCTTCGCGATCGACCTTGATCGAGACAAAGTGGCGGTTGAGGTAGTCGGCGATTTTTTCGTTTTCGAAAACTTCGTGCTCCATCACGTGGCACCAGTGACAGCTGCTGTATCCTATGGAGAGGAAGATCGGCTTGTTTTCGCGTTTGGCTTTTTCGAAGGCTTCGTCGCACCATGGGTACCAGTCTACGGGGTTGTTGGCGTGTTGCTGCAGATAGGGGGAGTCTTCATGGTCGAGTCGGTTGGGCATCATGTTACCTTTGTGGGTTTTACCAGGATGGTAGCGACTATTTTATAAAAAGTTTCATGTTTGGCAAAGTAATCGGTTCGATTAAAATTAGAGCAATTACTCTTGACAAATAAAAAAAGATTATTATAGAATCGTAGAGCAATTGCACTAAAGGGAAGAGATGGAACGCAAAGATACGTGGGAGAAGGTTCTGGAAGCGGCGCTGAAGCTCTTTAATGAAGAAGATACACAGCGTGCGACGACCAATCATATCGCCAAAGCGGCTGGCATCAGTCCGGGAAACCTCTATTACCATTTTCGCAACAAAGAGGCGATCATCCGTGCGCTTTATCGTGAGATGACAGAGAAGATCGGCTTCGAAGCCAAAGCGCTGCCCGAGTCGATGTGCGAGATGAAGCGCTATTGTACTTTCGTGGCGGATGTCTGGTGGGAATACCGCTTTTTTCGACGTGAGCTCATTTTCCTGATGCAACGCGACCCGGAGCTTTTCGAAGCGGTGGCACGGGACAACAGGATGCAGCATGCGAAGCTTCTGACACTGGTCGAGCATCTACGGGAAAATGGGTACTTGCTGTTGCCGTATGATGATGCCATCGAACAGCTGGCCGATACGATCATGCTCTACAGTCAGTTTTGGACACCCTATCTGATGAGTCTGGGCAATGATGTCGGTGAAGTGGAGGTTCGAATGGTGACGGGCCGCATTCTCGGGCTCTTTTCGCCCTACCTGAGCGAAATGGCGAAAGCGGAGCTTTCGACGTGCTGATTGCACAACCGTTCCACAAACAATCTTTATAATAAAAAAAGGAGAAACGATGGCCTATATCGACCTACCGGAATTCGAAGAGATGGATCCGGAAATTCAGGAGCGTGCGCGACCGATTCTGGAGAAGACGGGAACACTCGGAGAGATTTTCAAGCTTCTGGCGGTGCGAAAAGATATCTACTTCGCGACGGATGAGATGGTGCAGAACTATCTGTTGAAAGAGACGGAACTTCCTTACCGCACGAAAGAGGCGATCGCGTTGCTCATCTCCAAGGAGAATGGTTGCAAGATGTGTATCGATGTACATAAAAACATCGCTAAAATGCTTGGAATGACGGAAGAGCAGGTCGAAAAAGTTCTTCAAGGTATCGACACGATGGATGTGCCGGAGAGTGAAAAGGAGCTGCTGCGTTTTTGTATCCGCGCCTCGAAAAAGGAGAACTATAAAATGACCAAAGCGGATATCGATGCGATCAAAGCACAAGGATACACCGATACGGAGATCATCGAGGCGGTAGCCATAACCGGCTACTTCAACTATATCAATACGTTGTCGAACGTATTTGGACTGGGAGAGAAGGGATGAAATGATGAAAAAATTTCTGATGACGATGATATGCTGTATGGTGGGGGCGCTTGGGCTCCATGCCTACTCGGCAAAGGGAATGGTGACGTATAAAAAGCTCTGTAAACAGTGCCACGGTTCCGGTTTCAAGGGTGCCGCGATGCTGACGAGCGACGAGTGGGAAGAGATGTTCGAATATCGTGCCGCCAAGCTCAAAAAGGTTCATGAGGTCGATGCGGAAGCCAAAAAAGTGATCGATTCCGGCTATTTCAAGCGGAATTTCGAGACACTCGGAAAGTTTCTGCGCAACAACGGAAGCGACATGGGTGTCGTTCGAAGCTGCGACGGGATGAACTGCGGGTAGATCCATCCGACGCTCTCTTCGGGTTTCGTTGGGGGCGGTGCACCGAAAATAGCGTTGATATGCGGGTGTACGGCGATAAATTTACACTTTTGTTACATAAAGTATGGTTTAATAGGATAATTTCGATTGGAGAGGATGTTGATGAAAAAAAGTATCGTGTTGCTCTTCTTTGCGCTGAGCCTTTTTGCTGAATTCCTGAGTGTGGATGAGGCGTTCAAACCCTCCGTCACGATGAAGGAGGATGCCTTTCATGTCAAAATCGAGATCGCGGACCATATTCATTTAACGAAAAATGCGCTCAAATTTTCGGTCGAACCGTCCAACAAGGCCGCGCTCGGCAGCTACACGCTCCCGCCGTCCGAAAAGGATGAGTTCGGCGATGAGGTCTATGCCAAACAGTTTGAAGTGACGATCCCGCTCGTTTTGAAAGATCCGAAAAGCAAAGAGGTGACATTCATCCTCGAGTATCAGGGATGTTCGGATAGGGGTGTTTGTTATCCACCGGTCACCAAACGCTACCCCTTCTCGCTCCAAACCGTCGCATCGGCACAATCCAATGCGACGTCCGACATCCAACATTCGACATCCAACGAAGGTGGTGGGCTTTCCGAAGAGGAGTCGATCGCTTCGACGCTCAAAACCAAAAGTTTCGGCATCGTACTGTTTACTTTTTTCGGATTTGGCCTGCTGTTGGCACTTACGCCGTGTGTCTTTCCGATGATTCCGATTCTTTCGTCCATCATCGTGGCTCAGGGTGAAGGGATGACGGCGAAACGTGGATTTGCACTCTCTTTGATCTATGTGCTTTCGATGGCGCTGACCTATACGATTGCGGGTGTACTTGCTGGGCTTTTCGGTGCCAACATCCAGGCGGCACTTCAGAATCCCTGGGTCATTTCCATCTTTGCGCTTTTGTTCGTCGCACTTGCCTTTTCGATGTTCGGCTTTTACGAACTTCAGCTGCCGGCAACGATTCAGAGCAAGCTGAGCAGAACGAGCGATGAAGCGGGTAAAAAGGGTGGCCTTGCCGGAGTCGCCGTCATGGGATTCCTTTCGGCGCTTATCGTGGGCCCCTGTGTCGCACCGCCGCTTGCCGGTGCGCTCATCTATATCGGGCAGACGGGAGATGCGCTGCTGGGCGGCGCTGCACTTTTCGTCATGAGTCTGGGTATGGGCTTGCCACTGCTGTTGATCGGGACGGGTGCAGGTAAGTTTATGCCAAAACCCGGTGGCTGGATGATGGCGGTGAGCAAAGTCTTCGGTGTCGTCATGCTCGGTGTGGCGATCTGGATGCTTTCAAGAATCCTCCCCGATACGATAGTGATGGGACTTTGGGCCGCACTCTTTATCGTCAGTGCCATCTATATGGGTGCACTCGAGCCGCTCGGGGAGAAGCGAAGCTGGAACGCACTCTTCAAAGGGCTCGGATTTCTCATGTTGGTCTACGGGCTCTTTCTTCTTTTCGGCACCTTTACAGGTGCCTCCAGCCCGATCGATCCGCTGAAAGTCGTCAAAGAACGCTCCTCAGGAACTTCGGTTTCCGAACGTTCCCTGCCGTTTCAACCCGTATCGTCACTGGATGATCTCCTTGCCAAAATCGAATCGGGTGACAAACCCGTGATGGTCGATTTCAGAGCGGATTGGTGCGTCAGCTGCAAGGAGCTCGAAGAGAGTACCTTCAAAGATCCGCGTGTGATCGGGGCATTGCGTGGGTACAATCTCTATCAGGTCGATGTCACACAAAATTCGCCCGAACAGAAAAAGCTGATGAAACATTTCGGTGTTTTCGGCCCGCCAGCCATTCTCTTTTTCGAAAAAGGAGAAGAGATAAAATCGAAACGGATCTCCGGCTATAAATCTCCGGATGAGTTTGTAGCGATCGTTGAGGGGAAAAAGGGATGAAAAAGATACTTTTGACACTTCTTTTGGCCATCGTGGCTCTTTTTGGGGAAGTCGAGTGGGCGATGGATTATCAGGACGCTTTGATGGAGTCGAAAGAGAGCGGCAAACCGGTTTTCGTCATGATAAGCCAGGAAAATTGCAACTACTGTATGTTCATGAAAAGCCAGGTCTTCACGAAGCCAGAAGTCGCCGATTTTCTAAACGAGAACTTTGTACCCGTCGAACTCGACCTGAAGTCCGATCCGTTGCCGGATTATCTCAAACCTTACGGTACTCCGACCTTTTACATCGTGGATGAAAATGGAAAAAAGAGGTCGCGTCCCATCGTCGGTGCCGCAAAAGCGGATGCTTTTTTGGAGCGGATGAAAGAGGAGCTGAAGAAGTTTAGAGGGGCTCTTTAGAGGTGTCTAAAGAAAAGCATCAGGAACCGAATCCCCCAAGATATTCGTCTGCCACATCTTCTTTCCGATCGCGGGAGGGATCGATTCGGCCGAGATAGCCGCTGACTGATCGGATCTCTTTTTCACTGAGCGCTTTGGCGAAGGGAATCATGATGTCACGTTTGCTTGTGTGGCCGATCCCCTCTTTGAGTTTGTGGAGTCTGTCGATGAGAAAAGCTTCAGGTTTGCCGGCCAGTTTCGGGTAGTTTCCGATCCCCTCACCCTTGACGCCGTGGCAGCCGTAGCATCCCTTTGTCATATAGATCGTTTCGCCTTCGCTCTGTGCCAGAAGTGCAAACGGCAGAAAAAACCATAGAAACTTTCCCATTTTCCCTCTCTTTCAACTCGTATATCCTATAATTTTATCAAAATAGCTTGAAGGAATGACATGGTCATTACAAATGCGAAGGTCGTAACCCCCGAAAGGGTCGAAGCGATCGATGTCCGGATAGAGAATGGAAAGATTGCGCAGATGGGAGAGGGCCTTTTAGGCGGTGAATCTTTGGATGCCGGCGGCCGCTATCTGATGCCGGCGATGATCGATATCGGTGTCGGCGTCATGGATGGTAGATTGCGGGGCGGAACGCTCGAAAAACTCTCGGCCAATGCCTACGTCAACGGATTTGGAACCGTCGTGATCTCTTCACTCTGTACGCCGCGCATCGACAATGAAATTACGCTGGAATTCGCCAAGTCGCAGGCGGAACTCTGCCGTGATACGAAGATTCTGACGCTCCTTTCGGGTGTCACGGATGAGGAAAAATTGAGCGATGCGTCGATTTTGCTTAAAGAGGGAGCGGTCGGGATCGAGTTTGACAGCAGTATCGATGGAAATCTTATCCGCCGTCTGATGGAATATGCCGTGATGCATGGGATCAAGCTCTTCTGCCATGCCAACGATCCGGCGCTTCAGGGTGACGGTGTCATGCATGAGGGTGAAGTTTCGAGCCGGCTCGGCCTTGGGGGCGTGCCGGCCGTTGCCGAATCGTCACAGGTGGCCCGTATCGGCGAACTGGCATCCTATTACGGTGTCGATGTCGTGATTCTGGCCGCTTCGACACCGCAGACATTGGAGATTTGCAGTGCCAATCCTCATCTGCATGCGCAGGTACCGCTTCATCATCTTCTTTTGACCGATACTCTCTGCGACAACTACAATACCGCAGGAAAAATATGGCCTCCGCTTAGGGATGAGGTTTCACGCCGAGCGATGATCGAGCGCCTCAAATCCGGTGTCGTCTCGATGCTGACGGCACTTCATACGCCGGTATCGGGCAGTGCGAAAGATGCCGTGTTTTCGGAAGCGGAGTACGGTATCGACGGATTGAACGCTTTCTTGCCGCTTTGCTATACGTTCCTGGTGAAAGAGGGAATGATCGACTTGCCGGAACTCTCGAAACTTACGGCTTGCAGGCCGGCCGAGACGGTTGGGATCGATCGTTACAAAGGGAAAATAGCAGTGGGATACGATGCCGACCTGATTCTTTTCGATCCGGATAAAGAGTGCTGTGGGCGTTTCGAAAATTCACCGTATGAAGGGAAGAGCCTTTACGGCGATGTAGAACGCATCGTGTTATGATTTCGGCGATTTCATGAAGTTCAGGAGATAACGGCGTATCCGACACCATTGACATTGGTAATGATATCGTCGCCGACGGCGGTACGGAAGCGGTTGATGAGTGAGCGAAGTGTGCTGTTGCTTTTCGGTTCGCTCCAGATATGCATGCTCAGTTGCTCGTTTGAGACGATGCTGTTCTTGTTGGCCGCCAGAATTTCGATGAGTTTCAGTTTTTTTTCCGAGAGTGGAATCTCTTTGCCATCCTTTTCGAGTCGATGCTTCTCTTTGTTGAACGAAAAACCGTTTTTGAGAGGAATGGTCAGCGAGTGCTCTGTTGTCTCTTCGCTCTCTCTCGCCAATGCCGTTTTGATCGTGGCGATGATCTCTTTTTCCCGATAGGGTTTCATCAGGTAGGCAAACGCCTTGGCATCGACGGCGTAGTCGATCATCTCCTGATCGGCATAGGCGGTCAGAAAAATGATTTTACACTCCGGATACATCTGTTTGAGGAAAAGAGCAGCTTCCGATCCGGTCATCGATCCTTTCAGAATGATATCCATCAAAACGATATCCGCTCGACACCCTTTGAGATGTGAAATCGCAGCCTCCCCACTGTCGGCGATACCGACCACATCGAAGCCTTCGACTTCCAGAACCTCTTTGAGATACTGGGCGGATACGAGATCGTCTTCCACGATAAAAATGCTTTTCTTTTTCATGAAATTATTCTAACATTCATTATTTTCAACGATGCTTACGAGGCGCTATGAACGTTGCAACGATTTTGCAACATTCGAACGCTATAATATATTTCATGATTGAAAATCTCATTAAAACCATTCTTGAAAGCAGAGATCATAAGATGATCATGCTGACAGGGCTTTTTGTCGCGACGATCGTGCTGTTTGCCATTTTTGCAGTGGTGGCGCTTTATGTCGGCTATGCCGATATCTTTTACACCAAACTCTCCCTGGCCGTTATTATGGCACTGTTGCTCACTTTATACCGTTACTCGTACAATACACCTCTTTTTGCTCTGCTTTTTCTGATTTTGATCGAGTTCGAAAGTGTTTCCGCGATGTTCGGTGGCCATTTTTACGATTTCGTGACAATCTATCCCTTCTTTTCGATCTTTGGATTTTTCTTCTTTTTCACTTTGCGTACAGCGCTCTGGCTTACGCTCGGGCACTACGTTTTCTGGATCGCGTTTGCGCTTTACAACTATAACGAGAATGCCGACAATCCCGTTTTTCATCTTGTACCGCTCATGAATATGGTTTCGACGACGTTGGTTGTCATCCTTATCGCTTTTTTGTACCACATCTCCACGGAAGTGACCTATAAAAGACTCGAACACGCCAACAAGCAGAAAGAACTTTTGATCAAAGAGATCCATCATCGCATCAAAAACAATCTCAACAAGATCGCTTCGATGCTCGGATTGCAGATACTCCGTCTGCGAAGGGGACGGGCCGATTCTATCGAGGAGATCCTGACGAAGAACAAGTTACGTATCCAAACGATGGCGATGGTGCACGAAGCGCTCTACAAAGCGGCGGATCTTGAAAGTGTCGAGGCGGCTGGCTATATCGAAAATCTGATCGATCTTATCCAGAAATCGTACGGACGAACCATAAGTACGAAAATCCGTGCGGACGGGATTTCTCTTCCTCTGGAGACAATGCTCAAGCTCGGTATGATATTGAATGAACTCTATACAAATACATTGAAACATGCCCATGGGGTGCAGAGTGGCCAACCGGAAGTCGAAATAACGCTTGTCGAGAAAGAGGGCCGCTGCCAACTTTTTTATCGGCAGGTAGGGCAAGAAAAGGTGGATTTGCGATCTTTGAAAAAAGGCAGTGGCCTCGGGATGACACTGGTCCGCCTCTCCGCCGAAGAAATGGATGGGTCACTCGAAGTACGCACCGAAGATCATGTGCTTCTTTTCGACATTACTTTCAAATGTGCGTAAACTTTTTCGAATGGAAACGGCGACGATCGACGCCACCTTGCCGCCTTCGTGACAACTATGTGAGGAGTGCTCGAATCCCTTCCAGCCCACCTGCCGGCAAGCCATAGCCAAAAGGGGGATCGATCCCGGATTCGCGGGGATTGATGCGGATGAGTCTCCCATCGAGTTTCCGGGCGATTTCCTCGCCGGTCAGCCGAACCGTCGGAACGGCGGTACCGGCCCCGATTTCAATGATGACGAGTTTCAGTTTTTTGACGATGATGCGTTTCAAAAAGTCGTCGAACCGCTCTTCCTGGCCTTGTGTGCGACTTCCGTCCCATCCCCAGTCGCCGAACATCAGGATGTTGGGGCGTGCCGTGGCTCCACATTGAAAGCAATGGGGCCAGTCGGCCGCTTTGAAATTTTCCATATCGATATCGAGCGTCACGTTGTCTGCCCGCCAGATACCGGCATTGCACTGTGTGCACTGAAGGTGGTGGATACTCCCGTGGCATTCGACGATCTTCTCTTCATCGAAACCCGCTTTTTGAAATTGGCCGTCGACATTGGAGGTGAAAACGAAATACTCCTCTTTCTTTTTCGCCAGATCGAGCAGCAATGAGAAGCCTGCGTGTGGAAAGGTATCGCGATAGAGGTGAAGGCGATGTCCATAGAAAGCCCAGGCGAGCGCGGGGTCGGATTCGAACCACTGCGGATTGGCGAGTTCGACAAAACCGAGCCCCAGTTTTTTGGCGACGGGGTAGGCATTCCAAAACCCTTCGTTTCCTCTGAAATCCGGCAGGCCAGAATCGACGCCCATTCCCGCCCCGGCCGTGACGAGGATGGCATCTGCATCTCGAACTATTTTTTTCACTGCTTCGGTCGTGTTTGTCATAACGCCATTTTAGTTTTTGAACCTTAAAAATTTCTTGACAAAAAGCTTAAAAAAAGTTAAAATAGCTACAGATTGAGGCTATGATCATAAAGTTGCCTCATAAAAGGAGGCTAAAATGCGATATTACAAAACCGAACCTGAAAAGAACCGAATCGTTTGTCTGCTCTGTCGGCACTATTGCAAGATGAAAGAGGGGCAGGTCGGTATCTGCGGGGTCAACAAAAACGTCGGCGGTGAGCTGAAGACGCTGGTCTACGGCCATCCGAGCGCACTCAACGTCGATCCGGTCGAGAAGAAACCGATCTACCATATGCTGCCGGGCACGACGGCGCTTTCGTTCGGCACCGTAGGGTGTAACTTCAAGTGTCCCTTCTGTCAAAATTGGCAGATTTCGCAGGAGACGAAGGTCAACGAAGAGGTCTATGTCAGTCCGGAAAAAATGGTCGATCTGGCCGAAGAGTACGGTGCGAAGTCGATCGCCTATACCTACAACGAGCCGACCATCTTCTATCCGTATGCCAAAGATATCGGCGTGATCGCCAAAGCGCGTGGGCTGAAGAACATTTTCGTCAGCAACGGCTTCGAGAGTCCGGAGATCGTCAAAGATATGCCGAGTTGGCTCGATGCGGCGAACATCGACCTCAAAAGCTGGGACGAAGGGTACTACAAAAAAGTGCTCAAAGGCGGTCTCGAAGCGGTCAAGGATACCCTTCGCATGATGGTGGACGGGGGGATCTGGGTCGAGGTGACGACACTGCTGATAGAGGGAGAAAACGACAGTGACGAAGACTTGACCGAGATGGCCGAGTTCATCGCGAACGACCTTGGGCGCCATGTACCTTGGCACTTGAGCGCGTTTCATCCCGATTACAAGATGCAAGACCACAAATGGACCGGTGTCGACACGTTGATGCGGGCCAAATCGATCGCGAAGAAGGCGGGACTTCACTATGTCTATCTCGGTAACGTTCCCGTGCATGGCGATACACACTGTCCCGACTGCGGCGAACTGTTGATCGACCGGACGGGGTATAATGTAACGGTGAACAGACTGATCGACGGGCACTGTCCGAAGTGTAACCGGGCGATCGAGGGAATCTGGAAATGACGAAGGAGGAAAATAAAATGCGAATCAGAGAAGCGGCGGTGGCTGGACAGTTTTACCCGGCATCACCCGAAGAGATCAAAATGATGATCGACCATTTCAACAAGGTGCTGGAGGAGAGCGTTCGCGATCCGAAGCTTTTGCAGACGGCGACGCAGGCGGTGATCGTACCGCACGCAGGGTATGTCTATTCGGGCTTTACGGCCAACATCGCCCACCGGCTGTTGGGCAACAGTGGTGTCAAACGTGTTGTCGTGATCGGGCCGAGCCATCGGGTCTACCTGCAGGGCACCAGTGTCAGTGAATACGATCTATTCGAGACACCGTTGGGCGATCTGCCGATCGACAGGAACCTGGCGACAGAATTGATTCAGAAGTTCGGTCTCGGTTTCGTTCCAGAGGCACACCACGAGCACAGTACCGAAGTGCAGATGCCATTCATCAAGACCTATCTGCCCGATGCACGCGTCGTCGAACTGGTCTATGGCGATGAAAACCCGACAAACCTCGCCCCCGTCATCGAGTGGCTTTTGAGCGATCCACAGACGGGTGTCGTCATCAGTACGGACCTTAGCCACTACTACGATATCGAGAAGGCGAAACGGCTCGACAGTATCTGTCTCGATGCGGTGAGCAAGCTCGATCCGGCAGGATTGCATCGAGGGTGTGAAGCGTGTGGAAAAATCGGTGTCGAAGCGATATTGATCGCGGCGCGTAACCTTGGGCTCGAGCCAATGTTGCTCGACTATCGCACCAGTGCGGACGCCAGCGGCGACACGTCACAGGTGGTGGGTTACATGAGTGCGGCATTTTTGAAAGGATAAACCATGACGGTCGATCGATTCATGGCCCTGCAAGCGGGCGTGGTTATCGCCTCCGAAGAGGTGGTTCTGCCCGGGCTGTTGGCCATTCCGGAAGAGGCGACTTCGATCGTCATCTTCGCACATGGAAGCGGGAGCAGCCGCTTGAGCCGGCGCAACAACTATGTAGCGAGTGTACTGCATGAAGCGGGTATCGCGACGCTTCTGTTCGATCTGTTGATGGAAGAGGAGGCGATGGACCGTCGTAACGTTTTCGACATCGATCTTCTTGCATCGCGGCTGTTGTTGGCGACCGAATGGGTTGGGTCACAACCGCTTCTGAAGGAGATGAAAGTGGGATATTTCGGTGCCAGCACCGGTTCAGCTTCGGCACTGAAAGCGAGTGTTCTTGCGAAACGGCCAATCGGAGCGATCGTTTCGCGTGGGGGGCGGCCGGACCTCGCGGCCGATGTGCTCGAACGTGTCACGGCACCGACACTGCTGATCGTCGGGGGCAACGATTTCGGCGTTATCGAGCTCAACGAAGCGGCTTACGACGCACTGCGGTGCGAAAAAGCGATGAAGATCGTTCCGGGTGCGACCCATCTGTTCGAAGAGCCCGGAACGCTCGAAACGGTCGCCGAACTGGCGAAAGAGTGGTTCGTCGATCACCTATAGTGCCAGATAGCCGAAAAGAAGAAAGAAGAGAATCGACAAAAATGCCGCCAGCAGCGCCCAGGGCAGCTGGGTCTTGACATGGGCGATGAGGTCGCATCCGGCCGCCATCGCCGAGATGATGGTGGTATCCGAAATGGGTGAAGCGTGGTCGCCGAAGACGCCGCCCGAGATGACGGCTGCGATGACGAGCGGCAAGAGGGTTTCGGTACCGGTAGCCGTGTTCGTGGCGATTGTGATGGCGATCGGCATCATGATGGAGAAGGTTCCCCAGCTCGTACCGGTCGAAAAGGCGATGATGGCTGAAAGCAGGAAAATGCCGGCCGGCAGAAGTGCCGGATGGAGAATGGCATTGGCAAAATGGGCCATATAGATGCCTGTGCCCATCTTTACCGTAACATCGCCGATGGCGAATGCGAAGATCAGAATCGCCGCGATCGGGACCATCGTTTTTGCACCGCGCCAGATGGCGGGAAGAATCTCTTCGGCCGGCATGCTCTTTTTGACAAGATAGTAGAGCGATGAAATGACGATGGACCCCAGTACGGCGGCAAAGACCGAGGTGGAGCCATCTCCTTTCAGCATGTCGCCGCCTCCCGTGATAAAAAGGAAAACGAAAACGAGAATCAGCAAAGAGGCGATCGGTACGATCAGCGCGAAGATGTCACCCTCTTTTTCGGAAAACTCCAAATGAGGCGTTTCCACTTTCGTATAAGCCGGAAAATCGATACCGGCGAGAATCGTATAGAGCACCAGCAGAATCGAAAAAAGTGCGTAGAAGTTGAAAACCAGCGCACTCCCGAGCAATCGGATCGGCTCGCCGGTGATGACTCCCGCTTCCACTTGCGATCCGATGAGCCCCAGCAGCAAAGCGCCCCATGCGTTGAGAGGGAACATCGTACAGACCGGTGCGGCGGTTGAGTCGCAGATGTAGGCCAGTTTTTCGCGTGATGTGCCGTTCTTGTCGGTCAGGGGCCGGCTGACGGCGCCGGCGATGAGTGAAGTGATCGAGGATTCGATAAAGATGGCCAGGCCGATGAAAAAAGCGAGCAGCTCCGCCTCTTTCTTGTTGGTGACGAGCTTTTTCTTTTTTTGCAGAAAGTGGACGAAGCCGTCGACGCCGCCGCTTCGCTGGATCAGTTCTATGATGGATCCGACGAAGATGGCGAAAACGAGTGTCTTGACGACCCACCCCTTTTCGAAAAGCGACACGATCCCTTTCGAACTTTCGAGTAGCGCCCCGACGATGCTCTGTTCCATGATGAAGTAGCCGCTCACCACACCGATGAGGAGCGAGACGATGACGTTTCTTGATATAATGGCCAGAACGATCGCAATGAGCGGAGGCAAAAGTGAATAGACGCCGTAACTTTCCTGCAATGATACTCCTTGTGTGGAGTATTTTAGCAGTTTTTGGTTTTGGAAAGGATGATTTCGAAGCGCTTCCTTCCGAAACGAAGCAGTTGGTGAAAGTGTTTGATGTCAGAGGGTACCACGCACGGTTGGCACGCTTTGAAAAAGTGCATGGCGTGTGGCATCGAGTCGGAGATGCTTGGCCTGTTTCAATAGGGCGCAACGGCATCGGCAAAGAGAGAGAAGGGGATGGAAAAACCCCTGCCGGATATTACGGGCTCGAGGATGTCTACGGTTACCACGATATTCAAACCGCCATGCCTTTTTTCCTTTCGACGAATGATACGATCTGCGTGGATGACAGCCGTTCGAGGTACTACAACCGCATTGTCGAGGCATCGAATGTCAAAAAAGATTATCGGAGTTTCGAGTGGATGAGACGAGACGATGCGCTTTACGAAGTGGTGGTGACGGTCGGCTATAACCAAGCGCGCCGACCCGGCAGGGGGTCATGCATTTTTCTGCATATCGCCAGCGGTGACAAACCGACGGCCGGCTGTGTGGCGATGAAGCGCGATCGGATGGTCGAGTTGGTCCAATGGCTCGATCCGAAACAGGTTCCATTTATCCTTGTTTCGGATTGAAGATCGTAGGCTTGCGTTGGTTTAGTAGATGACCCGTGCCAGGTAGAGTCCCTGCGGAGGGGCCAACATCGTGGTATGGATCGCTTTTTTCGCCAACTGTTCATCGATCTGCTCGAGTGTCAACGTGCCATGCATGACGGCTGTGGCCGCGCCGACGATCATTCTGACCTGCGAGCGCAGAAAGCCGTTGGCTTCGATATAGAGCACGATGTAGCGGCGAAAGGCTTTGACATCGGTACGAATGATGGTTCGGACGGTCGATCCAGGATCGCTCCCTTTTTTATGAAAATAGTAAAAGTCGTGGGTACCTTCAAAGCGTTCGAGGGCGATACGAAGTTTTTCAGGATCGCTGTGGTGCAGGTGGCAGGCATAGAGATTCTCAAACGGTGTCGGCGGTGTCGACTTGAAGAGATAGCGGTAGATACGCCGTTTGGCATCGAACCGGGCATGAAACGTATCGTCGACGGGGGTGATGGTTTTGATCTGGATATGGGGGGACAAAAGGCGGTTGTAGAAGGTTTTGAGTTTTCCCAAGTCGTTGTGCCAGTGAGAAGGTAGGTCGAAGTGGATTACCTGTCCGGTCGCATGGACCCCCCGGTCGGTTCGGCCGCTTCCGACAATGGGGGCGTGGATACCGAGTTTAGCAGCCGCTCTGCTCAGCGCGCCGGAGACAGTCTTGGGTGTCGTCGTTTGTGCCTGAAATCCGTAGAAAGCCGCCCCGTCATAGGCGATGACCGCTTTAACCCGCATCTTTTAGAACCTCTTTTGAACCCGTATGTAGAAAAGGATGACCCCTGTCAGCATGAAGAGCAGGGCGAAGCCGAACGCACCGGTTACCGAATTCTTCGCGATGGCGGAAACGATGCCGTAGTAGAGTGCCGTTGCCAGAAGAATCGTAAGGTATCCATAGTTTTTCTGATATCTTGGATGGATGACGCCGTAGGCGAAGGCGTAATAGAGGGTGACCAGTGGAAAGAAGCTGATGGCGATAAAGATCACCAGATCTTTGAGCCGTTTTCTGTCCTTGAATGCGAGCAACCAGTACTCTTTGAGATTCTGGTAGCTGAAGGGTTTGTACTCGTGAGTATCGTAAATTTTCATCACGCTATAGTTGACCTGATCGACCGTATCGTTTTTGATGCGGTAGGCCTGGCCGTTATTGAGCATCAGGCCGAGCGTGCCGTTTTCGTTGAAGAAACTTCCCGTTTTCGCGATAAGTATCTGCTCTTCCAACGGATTCGAGGCGTTGTAAAGTACGATATTGTGAAGCGTATTGCTCCTTTTCTCTTTCGATTCCAGAAAGACGAGCCAGTCGCCGAACTTCTGTCCGAACTGACTCGCTTCGATATTCAAAACGGCATGCATACTTTTGTAGCTGATGAACGATTTCGTCAACTGTTTCGTGATCGGGATCAGTGCCAAAGAGAGCATTAGAAGCAGTGCCACGATGAGCGCGACGACCGGATAGAAAAAGCGTACCAGTCTGTGGGGAGAGATGCCAAAGGAAAAGAGGACGACATTCTCGAACTCGTTGGAGAGTTTGGCAAGTGTCAAAACGAGAGCGGCGAAAAAGGTGACAGGCAGCGTATAAAAGAGAATGGTCGGCATCGAATAGCCGTACATCAGAAGCATCTCGCCCGCACTCATCTGTGTCACTTCGGTCAGTTTCGCGATCCGTACGAAGAGAATGAGCGATCCGATGACGATGATCGGCAGAAAGATCGAGAAAAAGAGTCCGCTGAAGCTTCTTAAAAGATAGGACGAGGTCTTAGGCATAGAGCATATTCCACCATTTCAAAAATGTATCGGAAAAGATATAAACGATCCATGTGCCAAGTGCCAGGAAGGGAACGAACGGCACCATATGCCCGCGGGCGAAGAGTGCCGGTACGATCGCCAGCAACGCCGAAACGTAGATGGCGATGAGAACGAGTGGAAACCCCAGCAGCGCACCCATCGTCGCGGCGATGATGATGTCGGCTTCGCCGAGGGCATCTTTTTTGATCAGAAATTTCACGGCGAGTCCGAGCAGAAAAAAAGAGCTTCCCATGATGGCGGCGTTTTTAAAGCTCTCCAGCAGGGCATCCTGATAGAGCGAAAAATCTTTTACGCCATCCGTCATCCAATCCCCTCCGAAGGTGAAGATGGGCATTAGCAGCGCCAGTGCCAGTGCCGTGAAATTGAGTGAATCGGGCACGGCGTAATATTTGAAGTCGATGATGGAAAGGGCGAGCAGAAGAGAGAAGATGAGCCCTGTGACGAACCACTCCACGCCAACTCCAAGTTTCATCGCCAGTGTCATGAAAACCAGGCCCGTCAACAGTTCGACGACCGGATAGAGTCTGCTGATGGGGCTTTTGCAGTAGGCACACTTTCCCTGCAGGAATATCCACGAAAGCAGAGGGATGTTGTGCCACCATTTAAGTGCATTGTCGCATTTCGGACAGTGGGATGGAGGAAAGGCGATGTTCTCCCCTTTGGGGATACGGACGATCAGGACATTCAGAAACGACCCGATGGCAAGTCCGAGAAAGAGGGCGAAGAGAAGCTCCATCAGATGCCCCCGAAGCGCCTGTGGCGCTTCTTGAAGTTTTCGATGATCGTCTCCAGCTCTTCGGGAGCGAAGTCGGGCCAGAGGGTCTGGGTAAAAAAGAGTTCGGCATAGGCCGACTGCCAGAGTAGAAAGTTGGAGAGGCGCTGTTCACCCCCTGTTCGGATGAGAATGTCGACCGGCCCGGACTTTGAACTTTCGATCGCACTCTCCAGCGATTCGACCGTGATCTCTTTTTCCGCTTCGCACAGCTCTTTCGCGGCTCTTGCGATCTCATCCTGGGAACCGTAGTTGAGTGCCAGCACCTGGGTAAGTTTTTTGAAATGTCTGGTCTCCTCTTTCATCTTGGCGATCTGCATTTGCAATGTCGGAGAGAAGCGTGAGAGATCGCCGATCGTCTCGAAACGGATCTGGTGTTTGATGTAGGTGGGCAGTTCGTTTTTGAGGTAGTTGTTTAGAAGGCGCATGAGAAACTCCACCTCCATCTTGGGACGTTTCCAGTTTTCGGTGCTGAATGCGTAGAGGGTGAGCACCTCGATTTCGGGATGGTTGGAGGCGTAGGTCGTGATGGTTCTGACGGTTTCGGCACCGCGTTCATGCCCTTTGACCCGCTTGAGCCCGCGTTCGCTTGCCCAGCGGCCGTTACCGTCCATAATGATGGCGATATGTCTGGCGATATTGCTCATAATTATCCTTTGATATCCAGGAGGCCCGGCTGCTCTGTTTCCCAAAAAGGCTTCACGGGTGCCGGTGCGAGCCCGATATCGACGTTTTCGAATCCTTTCAAAAAGGCACTTCGCTCTTTCAGAAGCCGAACGCTTTTTGGATAGTGAAGTTCGAGTCTAAGGTCCTTTTGATGACCTCTTTGAACAATGGTTCCACTCAGCGGACCGATATTGTTCATCGCTGCATAAAATTCTACACTTTTTTGGTTTAAACTCCCGTTTTGTCCACGCTTGCGCATCTGCAGGAGCATCTTTTTCCCGCTTTTGCGAAGAGGAATGGAGAGAATGCCCTGATGAAGCGAAAGAAGCAGCTGTGTGAGCGTCTGGAACTGCTCTTTGCTCGGAGCAGCCGCGAGGGCTTGAAGCAACTGCTCTTTCAGGGCGGATGCGGGATCTTCTTCCCGGGCTAACCGTTCGAGGAATCCGGGTTCGAATGCCGTATGGTTCACTGCTTTGAAAAGCAGCGGTTTGGGCATCGGCCGTTTGAGATGGACGATGCCCTCTTTGCTCTGCTGCATTTCGACCCAATACTCCCGACCCGGTTCGAGCGCCGTTTCGCTTTTGGTCGTGAAGGTGTGTTGTCCCATTTTGATGAGGAACGTACCGTCGTTCTGCCTTTTCAGGACTTCGATACCGAGCTGCAGGAGGGCGTTGACTTCGATTTTGGCAAGATTCCCCACTATTTTCTGGGCCGCCTGAACGGGCGTGAGGCCGTAGATCATAGTGTTTTGAGGTTCTCCAGCATCGTCATGGCGATATCGATCTTTGCAGCCTGCGGGATTTCGACGATTCTCTCTTCGGTGACAAGTGTCACGGTGTTGGTATCGCTTCCGAAGCTGCGGCTGTTTTCGAGGATGTTGAGCGCGACGGCGTCGACTCCTTTCTCTCTCAATGCCTTTTGTGCGTTTTCAAGTGCCGTTTCGGCATTCATCTCCGCTTTGAAGGCGACCGTTTTGATGCCGGTTTTGTCGAGGGTTGCAAGAATGTCCGGGTTTTTGACGAGCTCGAGTCTCCACGTTTCACCCAGTGAATCTTTTTTCAGCTTGCCGCTTTGGGGATAGGCAGGACGATAGTCGCTCACCGCGGCCGCCATGAAGAGCCACGGCGTCTTCTGGATCAGCTCGGGCCGGCCTGTTTCGGAGTGGAACGACGGTTTGGTAAGCACACCCTTTTTCGCGACGCGCAGCGCATCTTTCGTAAATGCCAGCATCTCTTCGGCACTTTCGACCTTGATGACATGCACAGGCGGAATACTCTGCGGTGCACGTGTCGTAACGTAGCAGACATCGGCCCCTCTTGCATATAGCGCCGTCACCAATGCTTCGGCCATCTTTCCGGAGGAGAAGTTGGAGAGGTAGCGGACATCGTCGATCTTCTCGATCGTTCCGCCGCCGGTGACGACGACACGGCGGTTTTTCCAATACTCCTCTTCGAAAAGATGTTTCAGCGACGTCGCGAAGATCGTTTCGGGTTCGGCCATCGCTCCGTTCCCGACCGTGTTGCATGCCAGTAGTTTCGTCTGCGGTTCGACCACTTCGATACGGTGAAGTTTGAGCAGCTTCATACTTGCGGTGGTGACAGGGTTTTCGATCATCCGGGTGTTGGCGGCCGGACAGAGCAGCATCGTTTTCCCAAAGGCGAGGGCGGTCTGGAGCAGCAGGTTGTCGGCGATGCCGTTGCCGAGTTTGTTGATCGTGTTTGCGGTCGCAGGGGCGATGACGAAAAGGTCGGCCCACTCGCCGATGTCGATATGGTTCAGGCCGCCGCTCCATGTTTCGGTCTTCTCGTGCAAGACGGTATCGGAGCTCAGCGCTTCGAAGGTCAGCGGTGAGACGAACCGTTTTGCCGCTTCGGTCATGACGACGCGCACCTGTGCCCCCGCTTTGACGTAGAGCCGTACCAGTTCACACGCCTTGTAAGCGGCGATGCTGCCGGTGACACCGATGAGAACCTTCTTGCCGTCGAGTCTGATTTGCTCAATCATCTATTTCCCTGTTTTGAAGAAGCGGTGGAAGAAGTGTTCGACGATCTTCTGTGGTGTGCGGGAGATGGCGAGTGCCCCCTCGTTAACATCTTTCGTGACCGTCGTTCCGGCGGCGATCATGACATTGTCTTCGATCGTCACCGGTGCGACGAGCTGGGTGTCGGAGCCGATGAAGACATTCTTCCCGATTTTGGTCTTGTACTTTCTCACACCGTCGTAATTGCAGGTGATGGTTCCTGCACCCACATTGGTCCCTTCGTCGATTTCGGCGTCTCCGAGGTAGCTTAGATGGCCGGCTTTGACTCCTTTGAGGTGTGATTTTTTGACTTCGACGAAGTTGCCGATGTGGGTCTCCTCCAGAATGCTGCCGGGGCGTACCCTCGCCATTGGGCCGCAGCTCGAGTGTCTGATGTCGGCATCCTCGATGACGCTGTGCGATTTTATATGACTCTCGGTGATGACCGTCTCACCGTGAATCGTCACGCCGTTGTCGAGCGTGCAGTCGCCGTGGAAAACGGCCCGAGAATCGATGTAGATCGTCGAAGGCAGATGCATCGTGACACCGGCACGCATCCACTTCTCCTTGATCCTGTTTTGCATGATTTCTTCGGCATGGGCGAGGTCGTATCGGCTGTTGACGCCTTTGAATGCCTCCTCTTCGACCCATACCGGCTTGATATGCAGCCCTTCGTCGTGGGCCATCTTGATAATGTCGGTCAAGTAGTATTCCGCCTGCGCATTGTCGTTGGAAAGAAGTGGCAAATAGCGGTCGAGTACCTCTTTTTTGAAGATATAGACGCCGGCATTGACCGTTTTGATGCGTTTTTGCTCTTCGGTACAATCTTTCTCCTCCACGATTCCCTGTACTTCACCGTTTTCGACGACGACACGGCCGTAACCGGAAGGGTCCTCGAGATCGAAGACACTCATGACGATATCGGCATCGCAGCGGATAAGCGGTTCGAGTGCCTCCTGGGTAACGAGGGGCATGTCGCCGTTGAGGACGAGGATGCGATCGTGGAGCGTTTCGATATTCATGACGGCACCGCCGGTACCGGGGTAGTTCGCATGATCTTGTATTTTGAATTTGATGTTGTCGAAAGATGCGTCGATCTCCTCTTTGATGCGCTCTGCCTGATGGTAGAGCACAAGCGTGACGTCGTCACTGATGACCTGGGCGGCTTTGACGGTATAGTGAAGCATCGGAAGGCCGCTTATGGGATGCAGGACTTTTGGGAGTTTCGATTTCATTCGTGTGCCCTGTCCGGCAGCGAGAATGATGACAGATAAAGACATGGGTCGATTCCTCTGAAGGGTGTATTTTAGGTGATTTTAACGCAATTAAGATTAAAATGTTCCAAATTTTGGCGTTACATTGATGATCGTTTATCTTTATTTTCAAATTGCCGATGTTAATTTCGTGAAATAGCGAAGAAATTTTATTTTCAAAAAATGCAGGAGTGTCGATGGACTTAGGTAGTGTCATCGGTTTGGTGTTGATTCTTGGCCTGCTGTTTGGTGCGATGGCCATGGGGGTCGGTATCGGTGCGTATATCGATATTCCCTCCGTTTTGATCGTTATCGGCGGCTCGATCGGGGCGTTGCTCGTGGCGTTCAAGATGGAGCAGATGAAGAATTTCGTCAAAATCTTCATGATCGCCATCAAACCGCCGCAGGAAAATGTTCCCGAACTGATCAAAAAGCTTGTCGAGTACTCCACACAGGCACGGCGTGACGGTATTTTGTCACTGGAAGCGGCAGCCAACAACGAAGAGAACGACTTTCTGAAAAAAGGGCTTTCGATGGCGGTCGACGGCAACGAACCGGATACCATCCGGGAGCTTCTCGAAATCGAGATGGAGCAGACCAGTGAACGCCACAAGGCCAATGCCGCGATTTTCGACCAGTGGGCGGGACTTGCCGGTGCGATGGGGATGATCGGTACACTGATCGGCCTGGTCGCGATGCTTCTGAATATGTCGGACCCGAGCGCCATCGGTCCTTCGATGGCGGTTGCGCTTTTGACGACGATGTACGGTGCGATGATCGGAAACATCTTCGGTACGCCGATCGCCAATATCCTCAATATCCGTGATGCCGATGAAAACCTTGTCAAGACGATTATCCTCGAAGGGATCATGTCGATTCAGGCGGGAGACAACCCTCGAACGCTCGAAGCGAAACTTTTGTCCTTCCTGCCGCCGAACGAACGGGTGAGCCAGTTTGAGTAGGCCGAAGTAAATGGCGAAAAAGAAGTGCCCTGAGTGCCCGAAATGTATGCCGGGATGGCTGGCGGCATTTGGAGACTTGATGAGCCTACTGTTGTGCTTCTTCGTATTGCTGTTGTCGATGTCGACGATGGACGCGAAAAAACTCGAAGAGGCGATCGGATCGCTTGCAGGGGCACTCAGTGTTCTCGAAGGGGGCGAACGCTCCGAACTCGAAGAGCGGCGTATGGAGAGTGGAACGGGCGGCGGTGCAGCCGCTACGTCGCCGACCGAGATTCAGACGTCGCAGCAGGCACAGTCTCAGATGGCGGAACAGATTAGCAAAATGTGGATGCAGATGCTCTCTTTGAAAAACGAGATCAACGAAATCGCGATGAGCCAGGGGGCCACGCCTGTGACGATGGAGGAGTCCGAAAAGGGATTCCTCCTCCGTTTGCCTGCCGAACTGCTTTTCAAGCCGGGTGAGGCGAAGATAGACAATATGGATGCACTGCTGTTTCTCAAACGCATCGCGATGATTATCGACAAACTGCCCAACACGGTGCAGGTCAATGTACGCGGCCATACCGACAACATCCCTCCCGGCCCCAACAGTCCCTATCGTGACAACTGGGAGCTCTCGGCCGCTCGTGCCGTCTCGGTCGTCAAAGAGCTGATAAAAGACGGTGTGGGCCCCAAGCGGCTTTCGGCTTGCGGCAATGCGGAGTTCAAACCGATTGCGACCAATGCGACACCGGAAGGGCGGGCCAAGAACCGTCGCGTCGACCTCTACTTCTTCTCCAACGAGCCGGAGGCCGAAGGGAAGACGAGAAAAAGCATTCTCGATAGCAATCTTCCGGCAGCCGGACAGTGATGCGAAAACTTTTTCTACTGATTCCGCTTCTCCTGGCGATACCGGCATTGGCCGCCCTGGATATTCCGACAGTGAACCTTTCGCTGAGTGCGCCCGCCGAACCGAAAGATCTGGTCAATACCCTGAATATCGTCATCGTTCTGACACTGCTGGTCCTTGCACCGTCGCTGATACTCGTTATGACGAGTTTCATACGGCTGATCGTCGTCTTCGCCTTCCTTCGGCAGGCCCTTGGAACGCAGCAGACACCACCGACACAGTTGCTGGTCTCTTTGGCACTTGTGTTGACGCTCTTCATTATGGAGCCGATGGGCAAAGAGGCGTATGAAAAAGGGATCAAACCCTATATGGACAAAAAGATCGGATATGAAGTGGCGTTTGACGAAACGGTCAAACCGTTCAAAAGCTTTATGCTTCGCAATACGCGTGAATCCGACCTCGCCCTTTTTTACCGTATCCGGCATCTGCCCAACCCGCAGACCGAAGCCGATGTGACGCTGCCGGTACTGCTGCCGGCTTTTATGATCAGTGAGCTCAAAACGGCATTCGAGATAGGCTTTTTGATCTTTTTGCCCTTTCTCGTCATCGATATGGTCGTCAGTTCGGTGTTGATGAGTATGGGTATGATGATGCTGCCACCGGTCATGATTTCATTGCCGTTCAAAATCCTCATATTCGTTCTGGTCGACGGATGGCACCTTTTGGTGGGAAATCTTGTGGAGAGTTTCAAATGACGTGTAAACATTTCGGTGCGTGTGGAAGCTGTTCGCTCTACACGATGCCTTACGAGGATCAGCTGAAAAAGAAAAAAGAGGAGCTTGCAAAACTTCTGGAGCCCTTTTATCGCGGTGAAACGACGCCTTTCGCTTCCGAAGATGCCCATTATCGTGCACGTGCGGAGTATAAGATATACCATGATGAAGAGGGCTGCCACTATGCGATGCGCCATCTTGACAAAAAGTCGTTCGTCACACTCGGTGAGTGCCCGATGGTGGCGAAACCGATCGAAAAGAGGATGTGGCGGCTGCTCGACCTCGTCAATGGCGATGAGACGCTTGAAAACCGGCTTTTCGGGGTGGAGTTTCTCTCCACGACGACCGATGAAGTTCTCGTGACGATGCTCTATCATCGAAAGCTCGATGAGGCGTGGATCGAAAAGGCGAGGTATCTGGAAGAGGAGCTTTCGGCCAAAATCATAGGACGAAGCCGCAAACAGAAAATTGTGCTGAGTGAAGAGTTTGTGACCGAAACGCTCTGTATCGAGGGAAAAACTTACCGATACCGCCATTATGAACAGAGTTTTACTCAGCCCAATCCGAAGGTCAACGAAAAGATGATCGGATGGGCGATGGCACAGGCACGAAGGTATGGTAGAGGAGATTTTTGCGAGCTCTATGCCGGGGCGGGCAACTTCACGATTCCGCTTTCGACACTTTTTGCGCACGTGATCGCGACCGAAATCTCCAAACGCTCGATTCACGCCGCGCTGGAAAACTGCAGGCTCAACGGGGTGGAGAATATCACGTTCGTTCGGATGAGCAGCGAAGAGTTTACCGAGGCTTTGGAGGGGAAACGGACCTTCACTCGTTTAAAAGAGGTCGATCTCGACGCGTTCGATATCGGTACGATGCTCGTCGATCCGCCGAGAGCCGGGCTTGACGAGGGAACCAGAAAGCTGATCGCGAAATTCGATACGATCGTCTACATTTCATGCAATCCCCAGACGCTCGCCCGCGATCTCGAAGAGTTGTGCAGAACACACCGTGTAGAGGATGCGGCACTCTTCGACCAGTTTCCCTACACATCGCATATGGAAGCCGGAGTGGTGCTGACGAAGATGTGATCTTTTCCGATTCGGACTATTCCCCGCCGGCCGGAAGACCTTCCGCTTTCCAGTCGAAAACGAATCCGCCTTCGAGGTTGTAGACATTTTCAAAGCCGTTTTTTGCTAGTTTGTTGGCGGCATAAACGGAGCGTTCACCGCTTCTGCAGAGGATGATCAGCGGTTTCTCGGTATTGCCTTTGGTCAGTTTTATGACCTCTTCGACAAACTTCCTGTTCTCATCCATCATTGGACGGTAGGTCTTTTTGACATGGACCGCTTTCTTCTTTTTCGTCTCGACTTCTGCGACTTTGAGACGTGTATCGAGCGGCGGAAGATCGATACGTACGAAAAAGACGGGAATGTTGATGGAGCCGACTGCATGTCCGGCATAGAGAAATTCGACCGGGTCGCGTACATCGATGACGACGGCTCCCTCTTTTTGGATCAGTTCAATGGCCTCTTTCGCATCGACATCGTCTTGATACTCCATATCTTCTGCGAAAAGCAAGGTTGCAGAAATCAGGAAAAGAAGAAAAAAAAGTCTTTTTTTCATGCGTTCTCCTCGGAAAATTTGGGCAATTGTACCATAACCGCCGTAGAACCATTTTTCGGAAGATTGAAAATGATTATCAACACAATTGACTTTGAAATGCTTTTGCTCTATAATTTGGCAAAAAATTGACGGAAGCAGGATAAGAGGATGAAACCGATAACCGAATGTCCGATAGGATGCGAAGGGACGATTGTCCGCATCAGAGCCAAGGAGCCTATCAAAGGGCGGCTCTTCTCACTGGGGCTTGCGAAAGGGAGTGAATTGAAAGTGCTCGACCATACCCTCGCCAAGCAGACATGGGAAGTCGAAAGCGACGGAACGAAGATCGCTCTGCGCGAAGAGGAGGCCGCCTCGGTCTATATCGAACCGAAGGAATGTAAGCAGTGAAAACGATCAAAGTAGCGTTGGCCGGCCAGCCCAATGTCGGAAAATCTTCCATCATCAACTCGATGACAGGTGCGCGCCTGCATGTCGGAAACTTTTCGGGGGTCACAGTCGAAAAGAAAGAGGTTTTCATCGAAAAAGAGGGGTATGAGATCGAGATCGTCGACCTGCCCGGCATCTATTCGCTGAACGCCTACACCCCGGAAGAGCATGTGGCCAAAAAATTTCTCTTCGAAGAGGATTACGACCTGATCGTCAACGTCGTCGATGCCAATACCCTCTCGCGAAATCTCATCTTCACGATGCAGCTGATGGATATGCAGAAGAAGATGATTTTGGTCGTCAACATGATCGATGAAGTTGAAAAGCAGGGTGGAAAGGTCGATAAAGAGAAACTCGAAGAGCTGCTCGGTATTCCCGTCATTTTGACATCGGCGAAGGAGCAGCGAGGGGTCGATCAGATTATCGACCAGGTCATCGCAACCTATGAAGAGCCGAAGCCGAAAAACAAGCTCTACTATGACGAGCGGATCGAAGAGCAGATCGAAAAGATCGTCAAAATCCTTCATAAGTCCCCCCATTTCAAAGATGCAGACTATGCGCGTTTCATCGCCATACGTCTTCTCGATCGCGATGAGGATATCTATAAAATCATTCACGACCTTCCGATTTTCATCGAACTTCACGAACTGCTCGGAAAAATCTACCGGGAACTGGAGCTCGAGTTCGATGAGGAGAGTACGAGCGATATTTTGAGTGATGAGCGGTATGCCCTCTCGAAAGCGCTTGTGATGGAAGCGCTTAAAAGCCCACCGAAAAAAGTCACGCTGACCGACCGCCTCGATAAACTTCTGATCCATCCGATTTTCGGCTTGCCGATCTTTCTTTTCTTCATGTGGCTTCTTTTCCAGCTCACCTTCGAGATCGGTTCGATCCCGATGGACTGGATCGATGCGGCGTTTACCGAAATCTCCAATCTCGTCAAAGCGGTGTTGCCTGAAGGGGCGATCCAGTCGGTGCTTGCCGACGGGGTGATACCGGCTGTCGGGTCGATCATCATGTTTCTTCCCAATATTCTGATCCTCTTTATGGGGATCAACCTGCTGGAACAGACCGGCTATATGGCACGAACCGCTTTTTTGCTCGATGGGTTCATGAAAAAGTTCGGCCTTCAGGGAAAGGCGTTCATTCCGCTGGTCAGCGGTTTCGGGTGTACCGTTCCCGCCTATATGGCGGCACGAACCCTCAAGAATCCGACGGACCGCATCATCACGATGCTGGTACTCGGCTTCATGAGCTGTTCGGCACGGCTCCCGGTCTATGTCCTTCTCATCGGTGCTTTTTTCCCGGCTTCGCATGCCGGGAACATTCTTTTCATTATCTACATCAGCGGTGCGATACTGGGGTTGATCGTCGCGAAGATTCTGCGTACGGTCCTTTTCAAGGGAGAGCCCGAGCCCTTCGTTATGGAGATGCCGCCTTACCGTTTCCCTTCGATGAAGGCGCTGGGCATGGAGCTTTGGATCAAAGCGAAGCTTTTCTTGAAGAAAGCGGGCACCTTCATCGCGGGGGCTTCCATGATCATCTGGTTTCTCAGCTCCTATCCGCACGATACGGCGATAGAACAGAGTTATACGCAGAAGATAGAGGCGGTACAGGATAAAAGCAAAAAAGAGGAACTTCTGAACGAAATGGTCTCCAAAGAACTCGAGGCGAGTTACCTTGGAGAGATTGGAAAGACGATCGAACCGATCTTCGCACCGATCGGATTCGACTGGCGTATGTCGGTGGCCGTCGTGGCTGGCCTCGCGGCCAAAGAGGTCGTCGTTTCGACACTGGCGACGCTTTATGCGGTGGGGGATGCCGACGAACGCAGCAATACTTTGATCCAGAGACTTCGGGAAAATGTCTCCTTCAAAGCGGCGATCGCCCTTATCGTGATCATCATGATCTATTCGCCGTGCATTGCGGCGATGAGTACATTCTGGGCCGAAGTACCGCAGTGGGCATGGCGAGGGTTCTACCTCGTCTATCCGAACGTCCTGGCATGGCTGGCGGCATTCAGCGTCTACAATTTTCTGGACCTGATGGGGTACTGATGCGTGCTTGCTCGATTCTGCTTGTCCCGTTTTTCGAAGGAGAACGGTTTTATGCGGAAGCATTGAGACGGAAACTGACCGAGATCTTTTCCCTGGAGAGTTTCTGGTCTTCACCCGAGCCGCTTTCTTTGGAAAGTTACGACATGAATAGAGCGCAATATCGGGCCTTCGACCTTCTTCGTACGGCGTGTCTGCGAAAAGAGAACCCGATGCAGATCGTTCTTGGAATAACCGAAGCGGATATCTACGAAGACCGACTCAATTTCGTTTTCGGTCTTGCATCGGCTTTTTACCACTGTGCTGTCATCTCGACCGCAAGGCTTTCCAATCGTTTTTACGATATGGCGGAAGATAAACGGCTACTGTTCCGCCGAATCGTCACCGAATCGGTTCACGAAATCGGCCATACACTCGGGCTCGAACACTGTCCCGATCCGCACTGTGTCATGCACTTTTCCAACTCGCTCGCCGATACCGACAACAAAGGGTACCGCTTTTGCCCAAACTGTCGCCGGAAAGTCGATATCTCGCTCGCATCCTGTCACACTGAAAGCTAAGTCCTCTTTTGCTATACTTCCCTCGAATAAAAATATTGAAAAAGGTATGCCATGGAGTGCGAATTTCCAACCATCAATGCAAATCCCGATGAGATTAGAGAGATTTTTACGGAAGTTAAAACGATCGCCGTGATCGGCCTTTCTCCCGATCCTTTGAAAGACAGCCACCGCGTGGCCAAATATCTGCAGAGTGTGGGTTACAAAATCATTCCTGTCTACCCGAAAGAGGATGAAATTCTGGGAGAGAAGGTCTACCGTTCGTTGGCGGAGATTCCAGGAAACGTCGATATGGTCGACATCTTCAGAAAACCGGCGGCGGTCGCTCCTATCGTCGAGGCGTGCAAACGTCGCGGAGATGTGAAGGTGGTCTGGCTGCAAGCCGGCATCGTCAACAACGAAGCGGCCGAAGCGGCCAAAAAAGCGGGTATGAAAGTGGTGCAGAGCCGCTGTGCGATGGTCGATCACAGAAACTTCGCATGATTCGGCTCGAGGATATCAAGGCGGCACACGAACGCGTGCTCAAAGTCGCCGTAAAGACACCCTTTTCCTATGCTCCGAAACTCTCCGAAGCGAGTGGTTACGAAGTCTATCTCAAAAAAGAGAATCTTCAGAC
Organism: Hydrogenimonas cancrithermarum; assembly: GCF_030296055.1. Taxonomy (NCBI): domain Bacteria; kingdom Pseudomonadati; phylum Campylobacterota; class Epsilonproteobacteria; order Campylobacterales; family Hydrogenimonadaceae; genus Hydrogenimonas; species Hydrogenimonas cancrithermarum. The sequence goes on along the minus strand of NZ_AP027370.1, from coordinate 518,026 downwards.
GACCGGCTCGTTCAAGATTCGCGGAGCTTTCAACAAAATCGCCTCTTTGGGCGATGAAGAGCGCAAGAAAGGGGTGGTGGCCGCGAGTGCCGGCAACCATGCACAAGGTGTTGCGCTGGCGGCGAAACAGTTCGGTATTCCCGCCACGATCGTGATGCCCGAAACGACGCCGTTGACGAAAGTGGACGGCGTCAAATCGTACGGTGCCGAAGTGGTGCTTTCGGGGAGCAATTACGACGAAGCCTATGCCTATGCGGTGAAGTTCGCGAAAGAGAAGGGGCGCGTATTCGTGCATCCTTTCGCCGATGAACAGGTGATTGCGGGTCAGGGGACGATCGCTTTGGAGATTTTCGACAAGTGCGAAAGGCCCGATGCCATTCTGGTCCCCGTCGGCGGCGGCGGGCTTATCAGCGGAATCGCGGTGGCGGTCAAGGCGATTTCGCCCGCGACAAAGGTGATTGGCGTGGCAGCTGCGGGTGCCCCTGCGATGAAACTCTCGTTCGATGCCAAAAAGCCGATCGATACGACAAGCGTCCGGACCATCGCCGACGGAATCGCCGTACGCGATACGTCGCCGACGACGCTGGAATATATCCTCCGTTATGTCGACGATATGCTGCTTGTCGACGACGAGGAGATCGCCAACGCCATTTTGTACCTCCTCGAAAAGCAGAAGCTCGTCGTCGAAGGGGCCGGTGCTGTCGGGGTCGCTGCTCTCATTCACGACAAACTCGGTCTGCCTAAAGGTGCCAAGGTCGTCTCGATTCTCAGCGGCGGCAATATCGATGTCACGATGCTTTCGGTCATTATCGAAAAAGGGCTCTTGAAATCTTACAGAAAGATGAAACTTGTCGTCACGCTCGTGGACAAGCCGGGCAGCCTGATGCATCTGACCGAAATTTTGAAAGATGCTCAGGCGAATATTGTCCACATCGGGTATGACCGCACTTCGCTCGACCTGAAATTCGGTGACGCCTATGTCTCGATAGGGCTCGAGACCAAAGGCAAAACGCATCAGGAAGAGATCAAAAAAGCGCTTCTCGAACACGGTTTCCGATTTGAAGAGGAACATTAAAGAGGCTGCATGATTATTGAAAAACGACTGCAGTTCCAATACCCTGTAACGGCGATCAAAGCACTGAACGGCCATCGTGTGGCGATTGTCGACAGTGGGAACACGGTCCGTTTTTTCAGCCTCGATCCCATTAGATTGCAAGACGGGTTCAAAACTTCGCTTCCCCAGAGTGAGAAGCTCTTGCAGGGGGCTGATATCTCCGCTGACGGAAAATATGTTGCGTTTACCGTCAACAAAGAGGGTGTCGCGGTATTCAATGGAATGAAAAAGCAGCTTCTGTACCGGTTCAAACGCCATGAAGGAGCCGTGGAGAGCCTCAAAATCGATGACAAAAACAACTACCTGGCAACAGGCGGGCAGGATGGCAAAACGTTTCTGTGGAGCCTTTCGACAGGGCGGATGGTAGCGTCGCTCCCCCATCATGCCGACTTCGTTACCGCCATCGATTTCAGTCCTAACGGTCAGTGGATCGCGACGGGGAGCTTTGACAAACGCATACTGGTCACCAATATCTCCTCGCTTTCGCAGTGGTTCAGGCTCATCGGCCACAACAGTGCCATAACGGTGCTGCGATTCATAGACCGGCACCGTCTTGTCGCTGCGGATAAAGAGGGCGAAATCGTCGTATGGGACTATTTCGAATCGAAAGTTCTGAAACGCCTCAAAAAGATGTTCGATGGTGTCACCTCACTTGTCACAACACCTGACGACCGATTCCTTTTCGCCGCAGATAGAAGCGGTATCGTCTCCCTTTACGATCTGAACAGTTACGAGCTGGTGGCATTGCGCTATCTTCACTATATGAAACCGGTTAGAAAACTCTGCTATGTCGAAGGCGGCAACCACCTTGTCGTAGGCCTCGAGACAGGGGAAGTGACTTTCAATGCACCGCTCAAAGAGAGCGGCATGATGGAAGAGGCTATCGAAAGTGCCGATCTTGCCGATGCCTACAGGCTGGCGGAAGAGAATCCGCTTTTGCGTTACAGCGATGCCTACGTCAAGCTCGAAGCTTTGTGGGAGGAAGCATTCGAAGAGGCGGTGCGTCTTTTGGAAAAGGGAGAGAAAGAAGCGGCGAAAAAGGTGCTCGAACCGTTTGCCGTGGAGAGTTCGAAACGGCTTCTCATGCAGCAGCTCATCAACGATTATGGTGCGTTCGAGCGATTCAAAACAGCCGTTCTGAACAGAAAATATCCGCTTGCCTACTCACTGGCGGCACAACACCCGATGCTCAAACAGAGCCGCTATTATGCGATGATGGAGAAAGAGTGGGAAAAGATCTTTTCCATGGCGAAAAAGATCATCCTTCAAAACGGCGGAGAGGAGAAGGTTCGTGAACTCGTCAAGCCTTTTCGCGGCATTTCCAGTAAAAGTGTGCTGATTCAGGCCCTTTTGAATGAAAAAGAGATTTATAAACTCTTTATGAAGCTTGTCGCGAAAAAAGATTACAAGGCCGCAATGGAACTCGCAAAACGTCATCCTGCCATCATGGAGCTTGAAGAGTACAAGAAGATCGAGAAGCTTGCCGATGCGATTATCCAAAAGGCCCAGATGGAACTCGAAGCGGGAAACTATGCCGAAACGGCGCGTCTTGCTTCGAGACTAATGGAGTTTCCAGGTTACAAGGAACTCGCCGTCAAGCTGCAGGAGCAGGCCAATCTCTATGCATCCGCCATGCGTTATTTTGCGGAGAAGAATTATGAAGCGATCTACCGCATGCTGGAGCAGCACCCTTGTCTGGAGGAGACGAAGATCGTCAGAAATCTAGAAGAGGCATGGCGGAAAGTGGTCGAGCGTGCCGAAGTAAGTGCCTCTAAAGGGGATGCAGGTGCATTGAAAAAGCTTTTTCAGCCTTTTATGAATTTCCCTCAGAAACGCTTCAAAATCATCGCGCTTTTCAAACAGGCGTACATCGAGAAAATCGACGCATTGGCGCGCTCTTCCGATACCGCACTCGAGGAAGCAATCAACCGATATATCGACCTGTTCGGAATGGATGATGAAATGGCATCGTGGCTGGCGGAACATGGCCTCAAAGAGATGTTCGAGAGTGCTGTGGAACCGAAGGACGTCGGTACGATCAACCCGAAAAACCTGCCTGAAAGTATCGTATGATCGCGATCGATCTCGGTTCCAATACATTCCGGGCGGTGGAGATGGCGTGTGAGACTCTCGAGCCTGTCAGGATGTACGAAAAGATCGTCAAAACGGCCGATCGGCTTCACGAAACGGGAGAAATTTCAGATGCGGCTCTCGAGAGAATCGTCTCGGCGGCAGAAGAGGCGAAGATGAGACTCGATTTTTCGCAAAAGGTGGTAGCCGTGACGACCGAAGCGATACGCAAAGCCTCCAATGCCGATGATGTCATTGCCGCTATCGCCCGACGCACCGGTATCTCGTTTCGTGTCATTTCGGGCGAAGAGGAGGCGAAATATACGCTTCTCGCCGTCAAAAGCAGACTCGAAAAGAGTGGTTTTGAGAGTGACGCCTTCGTTATGGTCGATATCGGTGGGGGTTCGACGGAGATCGTCTTTTATCAGGCAGGGAAGGTTTCGATCGAGAGTTTTCCCGTCGGTATCGTGACTGTGGCACAGGCATACGACTCTCTCGAAGCGATAGAAGCCGCACTGCCTGCGCTGATGGAACCGATGGCTGAACATGCCGCCCGTGCGAAAGCTTCGGGCTACCACCCGAAACGTTTCGTACCGACCGCAGGTACCCCGACGACGGTCGCTGCGATGAAACTAGGCATGGACTACGCCACCTACGATCCGAAGAGAATCAACGGGGCCAGGCTTCTGCGCGAAGAGTTGAAGACCCAGCTTTGCAGACTGCTCGCTTTGGACGAGAAAGCGCGGCAGATGCTCGTCGGCGTCGGCAGGGAAGATCTGATCGCCGCCGGCATTCTGATTTTCGACCACCTTTACGAAATTCTCGGTTTCGATGAAGCGGTTGTCATCGACGACGGATTGCGCGAGGGCGTCGCGATCGCTGAATGCAGGCAATTAAACATCCACGAAATATTTGATTAACATATTTTAAGATATAATCGGCAAATTTCTAAGCTTAGGAGATACGGCCATGGAGATGACCGGTGCACAGATGGTGATCGAAGCGATGAAGCTTGAGGGGGTCGATACGGTATTCGGCTACCCCGGCGGCGCCATCATGAACGTCTACGACGAACTCTACAAACAAAACGACTTCAAACACATATTGACACGCCATGAGCAGGCGGCAGTCCATGCAGCGGAAGGCTACGCCAGGGCAACCGGCAAGGTCGGTGTGGCATTCGTCACCAGCGGCCCCGGGTTCACCAATGCGGTGACGGGCCTCGCAACGGCCTATATGGATTCCATTCCCCTTGTCGTCATCAGCGGTCAGGTCCCGATCACGCTGATCGGAACCGATGCGTTTCAGGAGATCGATGCGACGGGTATCAGCCGCTCTTGTACGAAACACAACTATCTCGTACGAAGCGCCAAGGAGCTTCCACACATTCTGAAAGAGGCGTTCTATCTCGCCAACAGCGGACGTCCGGGACCGGTTCATGTCGATATTCCCAAAGATGTCACGGCGGAACTGGCGAAGTTCGAGTATCCGACCCATGTCGAGATACCGACCTACAAACCGACAACCAAAGGCAATGTCCGACAGATCAAAAAGGCGGCGGAAGCGATCTGCAATGCCAAGCGCCCGGTCTTCTATCTGGGTGGCGGCATCATTCACTCCGGCAGTGCCGACCTGGTGCGAGAGTTTGTCGCGGCGACGCAGATTCCGGCTGTCGAAACCCTGATGGCACGCGGCGTTTTGGATCATGACGATCCGCTTCTGCTGGGTATGGTCGGGATGCACGGCAGTTACCAGGCCAATATGGCGATGAGCGAAGCGGACCTGATGATCGCCCTCGGGCCGCGTTTTGACGACCGTGTTACCGGTAAGCTGAGCGAGTTCGGGAAGCATGCGAAGATTATCCATGTCGATATCGACCCGAGCAGTATCGGCAAGCTTGTCGATGTCGACTACCCGATCGTCGGCGACCTCAAAGAGGTACTCGACGTGATGATTCCAAAGGTCAAAGAGTGCGTCGATCCGGACAAGTATCAGGCGTGGCGGGAGATTTTGAAGCGTTACAACGAGATTCATCCGTTGACCTATGAAGACAGCGACAAGGTACTGAAACCACAGTGGGTGATCGAGCGTGTTGGGCAGCTTCTTGGCGACAAAGCGGTCATCTCTACCGATGTCGGCCAGCATCAGATGTGGACGGCACAGTTCTATCCTTTTAGTTTCCCTCGCCAGTTCATCACGAGCGGAGGGCTGGGAACGATGGGATTCGGTTTTCCGGCGGCGATGGGTGTCAAGCGTGCACGACCCGATATGATCAGTGTCAATTTCACGGGCGACGGCTCGATTTTGATGAATATCCAGGAGCTTGTCACGGCGGTTGAGAGCCGTCTGCCGGTCATCAACATTATCCTGAACAACCACTATCTGGGGATGGTGCGCCAGTGGCAAACTTTCTTCTACGACAAGCGTTATGCCGAGACCGATCTCAGTTTCCAGCCCGACTTCGTCCGTCTGGCCGAAGCTTGCGGCGGTATCGGCTACCGCGTCGAAACGAAAGAGGAGTTCGACGAGGCGTTGAAAGATGCGGTAGACAAAGGCGTCGTAGCGATGATCGATGTTATCGTCGATCGTGACGAAAACGTACTTCCGATGGTTCCGAGCGGCGGAACGCTTTACAATATGATGCTGGAATATAAGGATTGATGATGAAAGTCGAAAGAAGAGTAATTTCCGTAATCGTTCAAAACGAGCACAGTGTCCTCGCCCGCATCACAGGTCTTTTCGCCGCCCGCGGCTACAACATCGAAGCGTTGACCGTCGCGCCGATTCCCGACAGCAATATGTCGCGGCTGACGATCGAGACGAAGGGGAATGTCCGGGTCATCGAACAGATTATCAAGCAGCTTCACAAGCTGATTCCCACCTTCAAAGTGATCGAGCACGAAGAGATGGTCGAAAAAGAGATGGTGCTGATGAAGTTTCCGATCAACGAGTCGCTGGCAAACATTCAGGCGCTTTGCGAAGCCTATAACGGCGGCATCGTGAATGTCAGCAGCCAGCACATCATCACGATGATCGCCGACGAACCCAAGCGTGTCAAACACTTTATCGAAGCGGCGCAGCGGTTTCATCCCGTAGAGATCGTCAGAGGCGGCGTCGTTGCGATGGAGCGTGAATGAGACTGAGCGAGCTTGCCCGTGAACTCGAAATAGAGTTTTCGGGTGAGGATCGTGAAATTTCCGGTATCGGAACGTTAAGCGGTGCGACGCCCTCGCAGATCAGCTTTCTCGACAACCCAAAGTATCTCAAAGACCTTGCAACCACCAATGCAGCAGCCGTCCTGATCTCTTCCAAGCATGCTTCGAAAGTACCGGAAGGCACCATTGCACTGATCGATGAAGAACCCTATCTCAAGTTGGCGATGGCGAGCCGTTTTTTTGCGCCGAAGCCGATGAAAGAGGAGGGTGCCGAGCCGAAAATCGGAGAAGCGTGCATCATCGGGGAAAATGTGGCATTCGGAAAAGATGTCGTTATCGGCGACCGTGTGACGATCATGCCTGGTGCCTATGTCGGTGACGATGTGGAAATCGGTGACGATACGCTGATCTATCCCAATGTGACGATCTATCATCAGTGCAAAATCGGAAAGCGATGTATCGTTCATGCCGGAACCGTCATAGGAAGCGACGGATACGGCTTCGCCCACACCAAAGCGGGCAAACATGTCAAACTCTATCAGCTCGGCAATGTCGTGATCGAAGACGATGTGGAAATCGGTGCCAACTGTGCCATCGACAGGGGGGCGCTCGAATCGACCTTGATCAAAGAGGGTACGAAGATCGACAACCTTGTGCATGTAGCGCACAACTGCGAAATCGGCGAATATTGTCTCATTACGGGCCAGGTAGGACTTTCCGGTTCGACGAAGCTGGGACGGAACGTCGTGATGGGAGGTCAAAGCGGTACAGCGGGCCATCTGGAGATCGGCCCCTTTGCCACGATCGCCGCAAGAGGGGGTGTGACCAAGTCGATAGCCGGCGGAAAAGTCTATGCCGGTTTCCCTCTGATGGAGCATAAAAAGTGGCTCAAACTCAATGCCACGCTTTCAAGACTTCTCGAAAAAAAAACGTGATACAATAAATCATCAAATCCAAGGAGAAGAGGGTGAAAGAAGCAAGACTAATCAAAGAGATTCCGCTGGCGAGTACAAAAGACGGTGCAATAACGGTCGCGACAGTCAAAGAGCCGTATGGCGAAAAGAGTTCGCCGGTCATCAGTCTCGGAATTTGGCTTTCGAAAACGAGTGAAGAGCCGGACTGGAAGGTTCACATTCCTCTCGACAATCTCGATGAAGTGATCGAAGCGCTTCAGGAAGCCAAAAAAGAGTTCTAACCGCACTTTTGGTACAATTGCGGTTTTAAAATCATCAAAAGGACCGCAATGAAATTTGCCAAAGGTTTCAAAGGCAGATACTTTTCTCTTGCTGCCATCGCCGCGACAGTCAGTTGCGTACACCTGCATGCGCAAAATACCCAGGCGATTCAGCTTGAGAAAATTATCGTATCTGCCGCGAATACGGAACAAGAGGAAGATGACGTTACCGAAGATGTAACGGTCATTACCGCAGACGAAATTCAGGAGCGTGGCTATCAAACGCTCAAAGATGCGCTCGCATCGGTTCCTGGGATCTCTTTCACTTCCAACGGCGGCTTTGGCCAACCCACTTCCCTTTATCTTCGAGGAATGAACTCCAACAACACGCTCGTTTTGATCGATGGCATACGCGCCAACGATGTCACCGGACTCAATGGTGCGCAGTTTGAACACTATCTTCTCGACAATGTCGAACGTATCGAAGTGATCAAGGGATCCCAAAGCGGTATATGGGGTGCGGATGCCAGTGCGGGTGTGATCAATATCATCACCAAATATCCCAAGAAAAAGACGATTTCATTCGCCTTGAAGGGTGGTGCGTACAATACCAAACAGCTGAGTCTTGCATTTGGAAACAAAATCGGGGCATTTGATTTTTTCTTTTCACTCGACCATTTTGATACGGACGGTTTTTCCGCTGCAGAACCGGGCAGAAGTTCTCCCGATTATGGAAAGCGCGGAGATGACTTGGGTTGGGAAGAGGATCCTTACAAAAATACGACGTACAGCCTGAAAACGGGTTACGATCTTTCGTCACACGACCGCCTCGAAGCATCGGCGACGATTTTGAATGCGACGGTCCATTTCGATGCAGCCGGCGGTGTGGATGCGGAAGATCTGGACGATCCCTTCGGATACGGGCCCACATCGTATGTCAACGACATAAAAAACCGCTATTTCAATATCAATTACCAACGCACGGACGAGCGAAACAAGGCTAGGATATTTTACAATGTTTCGACATTCAACCGCAGTCAGTATGGTGGTTATAGCGGGCATACGAAAGAGTTTGGACTGAGCGATCGGTTCGATTATACGAAAGATGACTTCGTGCAAGGTGGCATCGGATATCAAAAATTCCATCAAGGTGATTCGGCAGGCATCGATCTTGGAAAGAAGTATGACAATCGATACCTTTTTGCTACCAATTACAACCGTTTCTTCGACAGCGAAACCATTCTGTCGGAAACCGTGCGCTACGATAACTACAGTGCTTTCGACAACAAACTGACATATAAAATAGGATTGAAGCAGTATATAAGCACCGATTTGTACATAAGTGGTAACTATGGAACGGGGTACAACGCTCCGTCACTCTATCAGCTCTACAGTTTTTATGGCAACCGAAACCTAAAGCCCGAAAAGAGTAGAGGATATGATCTGAGTATCGGTTACAAAGGGATAAAAATCTGTTATTTCCGCCAATCGGTGGAGGATCTGATCGACTTTTATTACGATTATAGTACTTACACAGGGTACTATTTCAACGCGGATGGCACGTCTAAATTCGAGGGAATCGAGGCGAACTATTCGCAAGGGTTTTTCGATCTGCTTTCTGTCAATCTCGGATATACCCATCTGCTCAAAGCCGAAGACAACGAGGGCAACGATCTCTATCGACGTGCAAAAGATTCGTTCAGTTATGCATTGACGTGGTATCCGACCGATGCGCATTCTATTGATATAAATGGGTATTATGTCGGTGAACGCTATGACAGTGCATTCAATCCGGTTCAGACCGGTAAGTACAACGTGACGAATGTTGCACTTCGCCACAACTTCGCCAAGGGCTTTACGGGTGAAATCGAAGTGCGCAATCTCTTCGACCGCTTCTACCAGGAAGTTGACGGTTACGGTACGGCCGGCCGATCTATCTATGTAGGTATCAGCGCGAAATATTGATGATGAGAACGGCACGCGGATTTAAAGGACGCTACTTTACCCTTGCGGCGATTCAGGCGCTGAACAGTACGGTGAAGTTGCATGCAAGAGAGAATGCCTTTGTCTCCGCTGCCGTAGTCTACAACGTTTTGAATGATATGCAGGAGGACGACCCGCCCGAAGTGTCATCCTCCTGTTTGTGCACCGAAACGGTCAAACAGGACCGCTCAAAACCCTGTCACTGCAACTGTTATTTCAGGCGTCTTGCCTGGCTTCTTCTGCATCTTAGCAATCTGTTTGGGCGCAGACTTTGCCGCTGCCGCAAAACGAAAACGGGACTGGCTCCTCCATACCCTTTGTCATTTGTTATTGGTCATTAGTCATTGGGGATTTTCTCTGTGGGAAAATCCAATGTTAAAAGAATGAATTTATCAAAGGGATAACTATGTCTGTAAAAAACTGGGTAACAGGATTTGCGCGTATCGGCGAGCAGCGAGAGCTCAAAAAAGTACTCGAAAAATATTGGAAAGGCGAAACATCTTTCGACGAAGTGATCGAAGTTTCCGACATGCTGAAAAGTCGCCACTGGAACTATCAAAAAGTTGCCGGAATTGAAGCGATCGGTATCAACGATTTTTCTCTTTATGACCAGACACTCGATATGATCGAGATGCTTGGCCTAACACCGGACCGTTTCAAAGATATCGGTGACAAAACGGCACGCTATTTTGCGATGGCCCGTGGTGACAAAGAGCATACGGCGATGGAGATGACGAAGTGGTTCAACACCAACTACCACTACATCGTACCGGAGCTTCGCAGTGGTATGGACTACAGTATCGATATCTCCAAAATCATTTCCGAATTTCAGGCAGCCAAGGTGGAAGGTTTCACACCGAAGATCAATATTATCGGACCGTTGACGTTCCTTGGAAATGCCAAACGTGTCGATAGTAACGACCTGGATGCAATCGGGCTTTATAACGAAATTCTTCCGGCGTATACCGCACTTTTCGAAGAGCTAGCGAAACTTGACGATCATATGAGGATTCAGATCGACGAACCGATCCTCGTAACCGACAAAGCGACTGAACTTCTACTTCTGGTTAAAGATGCCTATATAAAACTTGCGAACGCAGCCGACAATCTCGAACTCTATGTCGTGACCTATTTCGACCACGCCAAAGAGGCGGTGGCGCAGCTGCTGCAGACGCCGATCAAAGGGATTGGACTCGATTTCGTGCATGGCACAGACAACTTTGAAGTTCTGGATCAAATCGCTGAAAGCGGCAAGAGATTGATTGCCGGTGTCGTTGACGGAAGAAACATCTGGATCAGCGATATCGAGAAGAAGGTCGCTTTCTTGAATGAAATCGCTCAAACCGTTTCAAAAGAGCGGATTGTCGTTTCGACCTCTTGCTCGCTTCTGCATGTGCCTTACACGCTCAAGTACGAAGAAAAACTGGATGCACAGATCAAATCCTGGCTGGCATACGGTGTTGAAAAATTGGATGAGTTGCATCTCATTACGAAACTCTTCTTCGAAGGTGCCGAGGCACTGAATAGCGATGAAGCACTGAAGTTCGCGCAAAACCGCGAAGCGAATGCCAGCCGCAAGAGTTCGTCAATGATCCATGACGAAGCGGTTCAAAGCCGTATGAAACCCATCGACGAATTGAAAAAACAGCGTGTGGCGTATGAAGAGCGCATCAAGGTGCAGCATGAAACATTCAACTATCCGCCGCTTGCGACCACGACGATCGGAAGTTTCCCTCAAACGCCGGAAGTTCGTTCCGTGCGCCGTGACTTTAAAAATAGCGCCATCGATGAAGCAACCTATGTTGAGAAGATGAAAGGGTTTATCAAGGAGTGCGTCGAGTTTCAGGAGAGTATCGGTCTCGACATTCTGGTTCACGGTGAGTTCGAACGTAACGACATGGTCGAATATTTCGGAGAACAGCTCAAAGGTGTGGCGTTCAGCCAAAACGGATGGGTCCAAAGCTACGGAAGCCGCTGTGTCAAACCGCCGATCATTTACGGTGATGTCAGCCGCCCGGAGCCGATAACGGTGTTCTGGAGCACTTTCGCGCAGAGCCTGACCGATCGTCCGATGAAAGGGATGTTGACAGGTCCGGTGACGATCCTCAACTGGTCTTTCGTACGTGACGACCAGCCGCGTGCTGAAACCTGTTACCAGATCGCATTGGCCATTCGTGACGAAGTCGACGACCTGCAAAAAGCGGGCATCAAGATGATCCAGGTCGATGAAGCGGCATTTAAAGAGGGATACCCGCTGCGACACATCAATCGCCCGGCCTATGAGAAGTTCGCGCTCGAGAGCTTCTGGATCAGCACCAACGTTGCCGAGATCGACACACAGATCCATACCCACATGTGCTACAGCGACTTCAACGATATTATCGACACGATCGAAGCGATGGATGCCGACGTTATCTCGATCGAGACGGCACGAAGCGGCAACATCCTGCTCAAAGTCTTCAAAGAGCACGGCTACAAGAAAGAGGTAGGGCCAGGTGTTTATGACATCCATTCACCGCGTGTTCCAAGTGTTGAAGAGATCGAGAAGCAGATTCACTCACTGCTCGAAGTGCTTCCCGCCCGACAGCTCTGGATCAATCCTGACTGCGGTTTGAAAACACGCCGCTGGGAAGAGGTAAAACCAAGCCTGCAAAATATGGTCACGGCGACCAGAAATGTGCGTACATCGATTTAAAGAAAGAGCAGCACGTTGCGCGCGGTTTGTCCGCGTGCATGATGGAGAGAGAATTTCTCTACTTCGTCATCGTTCTCAGCGCTTCGTCGAAAGCGTTGACCTTTTTCATCGCTTCGATGGAAAGCTGGTTGATCGCTTTGGGTGAGAGATTGTGTTTTTTGACGAGTCTGTCCAATTTCGTAATATCGTTGTTTTCGATGACACGTACCATATTGAGGAGTTCTCCATAAACGTTTTTGCCTTCGAAGAGTGCCTCTTCGATCTCCTTGGAGACATGCAGATGGTGAAGGATTTCACGTGGCGGCCGATGGAAGATGAGGTGGATCAAGGAGAGCATTCCCACGAGATAGGCAGTCTCCAGTTTTGATTTTTCGGCATCTGGATGAATGAGTTTCAGGAGGCCTGTCATGAGTTCGGTACGGTTGATCACCATCAGGACTAGCGGGTGGTTGCCGTTCTCTTTCTGGCTCTCTTTGGCGAAGAGCATGACAAGCAGCCACTGGGAGAGCTGGTTGCGTCCAAGCAGCGTTATGAGATGTCTGACGGAGGTAACGGTCTGTCGAAGAGAAAAGAAGGGTGAGTTGATGAATCGCAAAAGCTGCAGTGTAATCGTGTGCTCGCGCTCGAACGCTTCGACGAGTTCGTCGGTTGAAGCATCGTTGCGGATAAGGTTCCAAAGCAGCAGGATGGAACCGGTCTCTGCACGGATAGGATACTCCTCCATGATTTCGGGTTCGCTGAAAAAGAATCCCTGAAAATAGTCACTACCGAACGACGCCAGTTTCTGTTGATCTTTTCGTGTTCCGATTTTTGAGCATATCGTTTTGATACCATGTTTGTGCGCATTTCCGATAATCGTTTTGATGCGATCTTCATCGAGTGCTTCATGGTCGAGTTTGATATAGGAGAAAAGTTCCAGAAGATAAGGTTCTTCCAGCGTCTGGGGATTGTGCAGATCATTGAGAGCGAACGTGTATCCGAGCTTTTTATATTTTTTCAGACTTTCCAAAAAAGCGGGGTCGCGAAGGTCTTCTTCGAAAACGGCAAAAATGAGATGCTCTTTTGGAAGTGCCTCTATCAGCGTTCTTTCCAAAAAGAGTGGTGTTATTTTGATGATGCCGTAATTGAGTCCGATGACGTTTTCGACACCGATCACATTGATCAGGTTGTTGATGGTGGTCGCGCTCATCACGGTTCCCTGGTCTACATCATCTTCCGGTCTGTTGCCGCGAAACAGAATTTCATAGGCAAAAATTCTGTTTTTACGGTCTATGACCGGTTGTCTCGCTATATAGAATGAATCCATTTTTTCTCTCTTTTGTTGTTACACATATACCCGGTTCAGGCAGGGAAGAGCCCTTCCTGTTCCGTTCTTTGGCATCAACTTTCGTATGATTCCACAAACGCTTTGATACGGTCGATTCCTTTCCGGATCGTTTCGATATCGGTTGCGAAACTGAAGCGGAAATAGCCTTCACTGCCGAAACCCGCTCCTGGTACGACGGCGATGCCCGCATTTTCCAACATCGCTTTTGCAAATTTCATGGAGTCCGGTTCGACCGCTTTGTGATTGACGAAAAGATAGAAAGCCCCTTTCGGTTGGACGACGGAGAGGCCTTCGATCGCGTTGAAGAGCCGTGTTGCTTCTTCACAACGTGCCTCGAACGCCTGTCTCATCATCTCGATATCGGCATCGGCACTTCCGTCAAGTCCTTTGATGGCAGCGATCTGGGTGATAGAATTGATATTGGATGTACTTTGGCTCTGGAGTTTTTTCATCGCTTTGACAAGCGTTTTGTCCGCAGCGGCGCAGTAGCCGAAACGCCATCCTGTCATCGCGACCGATTTACTCAGTCCGTTGATGGTCACCGTACGGTTGAACATGTCGTCGCTGATCGACGCGGTGGCGACGAATTTCGTATCGCCGTAGACAAGTTTTTCGTACATTTCGTCACTGGCGACCAGGATATCGGTCCCTTTGAGTACTTCGGCAATCGATTCCAGCTCCTCTTTGGTGTAGACGGCACCGGTCGGGTTCGACGGAGATGTGAGGATCAGCATCTTCGTTTTGGGTGTGATCGCCGTTTTGAGCTGCTTGGGAGTGATTTTGAATGCGGTTTCGTCACTCGTTTCGATAACGACAGGAATTCCGCCACTGTATTTGACGAGTTCCGGATAGGTGACCCAGTAAGGGGCGGGAATGATCACCTCGTCTCCCGGGTTGATCGTCGCTTGGAAAAGGTTGAAGAGCGATTGCTTCGCTCCATTGCTCGCGATGACCTGGTCCATACCATACTCGAGGCCGTTGTCACGTTTCAGTTTTTCTATGATCGCCTCTTTGAGTTCGGGGATACCGTCGACGGCGGTATATTTTGTAAAGCCCTCCTCGATCGCTTTGATTGCCGCATCCTTGATAACCTGTGGAGTATCGAAATCGGGTTCACCGGCAGAAAATCCCAAGACATCTTTCCCTTCGCGTTTAAGCTGCTGGGCCAATGCCGTTATCGCCATCGTCAAAGATTCGGAGAGGACTTGTATTCTGTCAGAGAGCATGCATTACCTTTTTTCTTTTCATTTTATCCAATTTTGGTTTAATTGCTATAATAAGTGATGGATAAATTTATGAAAATGGCGATCGAAGAGGCCAAAAGAGGGATCGAAGCGGGTGAGGGCGGGCCGTTCGGTGCCGTCATTGTAAAAGATGGCGAGGTGGTGGCAAAAGGCCATAACGAAGTGGTCAAAACCAACGATCCGACGGCACATGCGGAGATCATTGCCATTCGCCGGGCGTCACGAATATTGAACGCTTTCCATCTCGAAGGGTGTGTGCTTTTCGTTACGGGTGAGCCGTGTCCCATGTGTTTTGCTGCAATCCATTGGGCTCATATCGAAAAGGTGGTCTATTGCAATACGAAAGCGGACGCGGCGGCGATCGGGTTTGACGATGCGTTCATTACCGAGATTATACTCGGCAAACGAAGCGATCCGGTGCTTTTTGAACATCGTCCTGATGCGACGTGTCAAAGGCTTTTCAAGCGATGGTACGAGAACCCAGATAAAGTGCTCTATTAGAAGCTATTGTTTCATCGATTTCAAAAAAGCTTCGTAGATTTCGTCGAGTTTTTTATCCTCTTCGAGAAGTTCTTTGTGTTCGGGAGCGAGAATATGTTCGATAACGGCGACACGTTTGAGGAGATATTCGAAGAGTTCCTTGTCGATATCGGGCAGTTTGTTGTGGCTGAGCGGACTTTTATCACGTCCTTTGGTTACGACTCGGGCGGGAATGCCGATGGCGGTCGATTCGGGTGGAACAGATTTGACGACGACCGAGTTGGCACCGATTTTACTGTTGTAACCGATTGTGATGTTCCCGAGAACTTTGGCGCCCGCACCGATTACGACACCACTTTCGATCGTCGGATGGCGTTTCCCGGGATCAAGTGAAACACCACCGAGCGTGACACCCTGATAGATCGTGACATCGTCACCGACAATCGTCGTTTCACCGACCACGACACCGATACCGTGGTCGATAAAGACGCGCCTTCCGATCGTCGCGGCCGGGTGGATGTCGATATTGGTAAAGAGCTGGGAGATTCCCATCCAGATCCGTGCGATCAGGCGCATTCCTTTTTTGTGCAACCAGTTTGCGATGCGGTAATTCGCGATCGCCCAAACACCCGGATAGTTGAACATAATCTCGACACGGGAGTGTATTGCCGGATCACGCTGGTAGACGCTGTTGATATCTTCGATGATGAGTCGAAAGAGAGAAGGCACCGTTATGCTCCTTCCGAAAAGTTGATGGTTCTAAGATAACCATTTTCACTTAAGTATAGGTAAAGTTCTCCAAGTATCTCTTTTCGTTCATCGTCATCGAGTGCTTCCGCCTCTTCAATCATCTGACGGATACGACGCTCTATCTCCCGGGTATCATAGTCGATATCGTCAAGCACATCGAGAATATTCTGCGCTTCGATGATATTTTCGATCGTATAGTCGCCTTCCGCATCGAAAATGATCGTCGCTTCGGTCGGGTGGGTGAAGAGGTTATGGCGCATACCGAGAATTTCCTGGTAAGCGCCCACTTTGAAAAAGCCGAGAAAATACTCCTCTGTTTCGACATCGACGTCATGGAGGTAGAGGGGATTGTCGATATTGAAAGCGATCTCGCCGTCACTGTCGCAGGTGATGTCCCAAAGACTGGCGGAGCGTGTCGGTGCCTGGTCGAGCCGGTCGAGAGGCATGACGGGGAAGTTCTGACCGAGCCCCCAGTAGTCAGGAAGCGACTGGAAGAGCGAGAAGTTGACGAGGTAGCGCTCCTGCACCCGGTCGAGGATCGCTTTGATCTCCTGGGAGGGTTTGCTGCGCAAAAGCCCCAGCGCCTTTTTGATGATGAGGTGGACAAGTGTCTCGGTGTTGGCACGATCGGTCAGGTCGATGTAGCCCAGATCGAATAGCGTGAGCAGAGATTCCATATGGTCGAGTGCGTCATGGAGATACTCCCGTGCGTTTTTCGTCGAAATGGAGCGGTAGAGGTCGTAAAGCTCCTGGACCAAAGGGGGGTTCTTCTCTTTCAGATGCAGCGTTTTCTCACTGTACTCCTGGCTGAAGAGTTCCAGTACCGGAGCGACGAGTACGGCATGATTGGCGGCGACGTAGCGTCCCGATTCGGTAAAGATTGTCGGTTCCCGTACCCCTTTGGCATCGGCGATCTCTTTGAGTAGAAAGACGACGTCGTTGGTGAACTCTTCGATGGTATAGTTTCTGGATGACCGCCCCTCCTGTTGGCTGTACTCGACGGCAAGCCCTCCACCGATATTGATGGCATGGAGATTGTCCGCTCCCATCTTTCTGAGTTCCGCATAGATGTTGCCCGCCTCGCGAATCGCTTTTTTAAGCGGAGAGATATGATTCATCTGTGATCCGATATGGAAATGGATCATCGAGAGACGTTCGGTCAGCCCGTGCTTTTTGAGCAACTCCATCGCTTCGAGCAGTTCGGTGGAGGTGAGGCCGAATTTAGAGCCGTATCCGCCACTTTTGGCCCAGATGCCGATACCTCCCGTATGGAGTCGGATACGAAGGCCGATTTTCGGCATTGGAGATCCAAGCCGTTTGGCCTCTTTGATAATCAGTTCGAGCTCGTTGATTCCTTCGATCGTAAGGGTGATGTTATGGCCCATCTTGGCGGCGAGAAAACCTATACTGATCATCTCCCGGTCCTTGAAGCCGTTGACGGTGATCGGTTTTCCGAGATTGGTGTAGGTCATCGCGAGAATCAGCTCGGCCTTGCTGCCTGCTTCGAGACCGTACTCAAGATCCGAAGTTGCCTCCATCAGCGGTATGACAAATCCCGGAAACTGGTTGACCTTCAGTGGAAACACCGCTTTGAATTTTCCTTGGTAGGCGAACTCGCGCTTGGCCCGCTCGAAATGGTCGAAGAGCATTCGTACATTCTGGGCGGCAAGGTGGGGGAACCGGAAAAAGAGAGGACCTTTGTATCCCTCTTCGCGCATCGTTCTGGTCAGCTCGACCAAAGAGGGTTTTCGGCCATGGTTCACCTTGATCACACCCTCTTCGACGATGAAATTCTCTTCACCCCATAGGTGGATGCCGTAGCTGCGTCTGGGATCAGTCAAATTGGTCGATGGCAATACGTTTCTCCTCTTTCGTTTCGAGGTCTTTGATCCATATTTCACCCGCTTTCATTTCATCCTCTCCGATGATGCCAATCCGTTTCGCACCAAGTCTATCGGCAGCTTTGAGATGCGCTTTAAGCGACTTTTTGCCGTACTCGGTATGGACCGTTTCGCTTTGGCGTTTTCTGTGTGCCAGTTCGAGGATGGTTCCGATCGCTTCGGGTTCCATGAAGCCGAGATAGAGGCCTTGGCGACCTTTTTCCGGCATTTCGACGAGCTCCATGATGCGCTCGATTCCCAGTGCGAAGCCGACGGCCGGTGTCGGCTTGCCACCCAGGAATTCGACGAGACGATTATAGCGGCCGCCGCCGGCGATGGCGCTCTGTGCACCGATTTCGCTGCTGACAAACTCGAATGCGGTTCGCGTATAGTAGTCGAGTCCGCGGACCAGTTTGGGGTCGAGCTCGAAGGGGAGTTTGTGCGATTTCATCAGCCCGATCAGCGTGTTGAAGTCGCTGTCGCACGATTCGCAGAGGTTCTCTACGATGACCGGCGACACTTTCAAAAGGGCCTGGCAGCTGTCGACTTTGCAGTCGAGCACACGGATCGGATTGGTCTCGATTCGCCGCTGGCAGTCTTCGCACAGACCGTCTCGGATATCGTGTAGATGTTCGATCAGTTTTTCCCTGTAGCCCGGCATACACTCGGGGCAGCCGAGGGAGTTGATCTTGATCGTATAACCGATGCCGAGAGTGTCGAAGATATCTTTGATCATCAAGATCATCGTGAAATCCTCAAAGACACTCGGTTCGCCGAAACTTTCGCAGCCGAACTGGTGAAATTCTCGCAGTCTCCCTTTTTGGGGCCGTTCGTAGCGGAACATCGGGCCGTGGTAGTAGAAACGGTGGATGCCCCCTTTTTTGTCCAGTTTGTTCTGGATGAAGGCGCGGACGACGCCGGCCGTCCCTTCTGGGCGCAAGCAGACGTCATGCCCGCCTTTGTCGATGAACTGGTACATCTCTTTTCCGACGATGTCGCTGCTCTCACCGACGCTTCTTTTGAAAAGCGACGTCTCTTCCAACAGCGGCGTCTCGATGTAGTCGTATCCATACCGCTTGGCGATACGGCTCGCCGTTTCGATAATGTAAATGAACCGTTCATTATCCGAAGGTAAGATATCTTTCATTCCGCGAAGCGCTTGAATCATGTCTGGCTATCCTTGATTGATATAGTCGATAAGTTGTCGGGTGATGGTGTCCACAGGGGCCGTGGCGTCGACGAGAATATACTCGATACCGAGAAGGTCGACGAGCTCTTCCATCGTTTTTTGTACCTCCATCATGTAGCGGATTCCACGCATTTCGATGGCATCGCCCGTTTTGCCGCCGAGGCGGCTCCGGAGGCTCCCTTCATCGATCGTGAAGAGGATGATGCGGTCCGGAAAGAGGTTGTCGGTGGCGAACCGGTTGAGCTGCAGAAGGATGTCGACGGCGACTCCCTCGTGGACATGGGCGTAGGCGATACCGGAAAGAAACGATCGGTCGCTGAAGATCATTCGCTCAAGATTGGGACGGATGAGCGTTTCGGTATGTTCGGCCCTGTCGGCGAGGAAGAGAAGGATTTCGCTCCTGGCCGAGATGTTTCCCTCTTCCAGCAGAATCGTCCGGATCTTTTTCCCGAGTTCGGTTCCACCTGGTTCTCTGGTGACGAGCACGTCGGGAAAGTGTTTCGCAAGACGTTCGATCTGGGTGCTTTTCCCGACGGTGTCGATTCCCTCGAAGGCTATATACATGGAACTACTCTTTGCATTTGATCGACGTTTCGATTATCGCGTTGACCTGCGGTGGGAGCAGATGGGCACAGGAAGCGTCGTGTTTCAGGATGGAGCGGACGACCGACGAACTGATGAAGGCGTTCTCGAGACTCGGCATCAGATAGACCGTTTCGATCTCCGGCGCGAGCGATGCGTTTGCGTATCCCATCTGGAGTTCATACTCGAAATCGCTTACGGCACGCAGGCCGCGAATGATGATAGTGGATTCCATCTGGCGGCAGAAGTCGACCAGTAGGTTCGAAAACCCTTCCACCTTGACGTTGTCGAGCGACTTGCAGGCCGCTTTCGCCATCGCGATGCGCTGAGCGTGTGAAAACATCGGACCTTTTTCACTCGATTTGGCGACGGCGACGATGATTTCGTCGAAAAGGTGCGTCGCACGGATGATGATATCCATATGGCCGTTGGTTATGGGGTCGAAAGTCCCGGGGTAAATAACGCGTTTCATGCTTCCTCGATTTTCCAGCGTTTGTAGAGATTGTGGTTGATGCCCAGCAGGTCGAACCATTTGCCGATGATGAAGTTTTCCATCTCGTCGACCGTTTCGTGGTCGCTGTAGTACCCCATGATCGGCGGGGCGATGATGACCCCAAGGCGTGAAAGCTTCAACATATTCTCCAGTGCGATGGCACTCAGCGGTATTTCGCGGGGTGCTAGAAGAAGCGGACGGTTCTCTTTGATCATCACGGCCGCCGTACGGGTGACGAGATTGTCGGCGATACCGCAGGCGATCTTGGCGAGAGTGTTCATGCTGCAGGGGGCTATGATCATCGCCTCGCTCGGAAAAGATCCTGAAGCGATCGGTGCGGCGATGTCGCTGTTGCGGTAGAACCGGACCGATTCGTGCTTGATCACCTCTTCAGCATTGTCGGAGATGATGAGATAGGGCGTGACATCGGAGGGAAACTTTTCGATCATTTTCAGTCCGATCTGCACACTGCTGGCACCGGTTATGGCTGTCACCACTCTCATTGAATCTCCACAGTTTTTTTCTCTATCACTTTGCCGCGAAGCGCTTTGCCGTCCGATTTCTTGATCAAGATCGTCTCTCCGATTGAGCCGTTTTGCATGGCAGTTCCCTCGAATTCGATACGCACCGCCCCCTCTTTGTAGAAACAGCGTACGCGCTGATGTTTGAAAACGGCCGGAACTTCCGCAACCATCGACTCGATAATCACTTTCCCTTTGGGAATATGCTGTCTGGCGATCATCTCACCCGTACCGATATGGGTAACAGGCGGAGCGTAGAACTTTTCAAAAGGCACCTGCGTCACAGTCACATCCGATGAATCGATTATTTTATCTTTTTTTATTTGATGATTGGCTTTATAGACACCGATTACGCCGTCAAGACTATATTGGAAAAAGTGGCGGGATTTTCCGCATTTGACGACGAAGGTTCCTTTTTTCTTTCGCAATGCCCGTTTCGGAAGAGAGATGTCGCAGGAAGGAGAGAGTGTGAAATCGTCGATTTTCATACTTGTGGGTTTGATGATGAGCGAGTGGATTCGAAGGGTGGGATAGGCGTCAAGATAGCGTTTTTCAACGATTTTCTGAAGCGCTGGATAGCTTTTTCCAAGATGCCGTTCGAATGTGATCATACTCGAAGTGATTTCGATATCGTCGATCCCTTTTTCTGCGAGGGCAGCTTTGAGTTTGAAGGCGGGAACACGCCATTTGTAGCGTGTTTTCGGTAGTTCGATGAGACATCCGGGGTCGTCGCCGATTCCGAGCGCCTGAAGCGTGATACAGTTTGAGTGTATGAGATAATGTTTTTCAAGCTTTGGTGTTTCTGAATGAAGAGGGATAACGAAAAATAGGAAAAAAGAAAAAAAGAGAATGGAGCGGGAGACGGGGGTCGAACCCGCGACCCCAACCTTGGCAAGGTTGTGCTCTACCACTGAGCTACTCCCGCTTCGAAATGTTGCAGATAACAGAATGGTACCGAGGGCCGGACTCGAACCGGCACGGGCTAATGCCCACCAGATTTTGAGTCTGGCGTGTCTACCAGTTTCACCACCCCGGCTTCTGGCACCTTTTTGTATCACTGGCGGAATTTTAGTGAGACAGAGCTTAAATGCCGATTAAAAAATAATCGGCATCTCGATTCTGAAGCTATTTTGCGACAGCCTCTTTGAGTTGCTTGCCGACTTTGAATTTGACAGCGCGTGTTGCAGGAACTTCCACGATGCGGTCTGTACCCGGGACTTTCGCTTTGCGTGCCGCACGCTCGGCGGTCGTAAATGTACCGAATCCGATGAAACTCACACTTTTACCTTCTGCAAGCGCTTCCGTGATAGTTTCGAGTGCAGCGTTGAGTACCGCTTCGGTATCTTTTTTGGACAATCCCGCTTTTTCGGCGACTGCTTGTACAAATTCAGCTTTTTTCATAGAGCTATCCTTATATGAGATTTACGTGTTCATTGTACTATGTTTTATTTCAAAATGCAAGAAAAGTTATAAAAAAACTTAACGAAATCCCGCTATTACCGATATTGTTTACAATAATTTAAAGAGGAACTCAATTTGCTTGCAATGTATGGTACAGTTTTGAATAACATGGAAAGGTCATGATGCGTATTACCCAGAACAATTTTTTCAATACATTTGTTTCAGACCAGCAGAATATCAAAGAGCAGCTCAACAGACTCAACCAGCAGATCTCTTCGGGGATGAAGATAAAGTATGGCTATGAAGATCCGTCGGTCTTTACCGATACGTTGAGACTCGATTATGAAGAGCATACGCTGACACAGGCTGTCGATGTCGCGACCGATGCGCAGAATTTCGCCAACAACACCGACAGTGTCATGTTTCAGTTTACCGATGCTTTGACACGTTTCAAAACATTGCTGATTCAGGCCGCCAACAGTTCCAATGCCGACAGTAACTACTATGCCATCAGCAACGAGCTGAAATCTCTGAAGGAGCATTTGGTCAATCTGGGAAACAGTTCGATCAATGGACGCTATCTCTTTTCAGGCAGTGCGCTCGATGTCAAGCCGCTCGATGAAAAGGGAAACTATTACGGCAATGGAGACTCTATCAAAGCGGTGGTGGGTGCCGAAGTTGAAGTTCCCTATAATATTCCGGGAGAGGAGCTTTTTCTGGGAGAAGATGGCAATGTCAGCAGAAAAGTCACGACAAATATTCCTTTGGCACGGTTTGATTCACAAGAACCGGTGACATTGGATACTACGATCGAAGCGTTGACAGGCAACACGGACGATTATGATTTTATCATCCATGGGCGCAAAAGTGACGGGGCGGTTTTTTCCGACACCGTCACACTCTCTTCGCAGAAAACCGTTAAAGATATCATGGATGCCGTTGCCAATGAATATGGCAGCGATTTGGTGAATGTCGGACTGGTAAACGGCTATATCAATGTTACAGACAAGTTCCAAGGAAGCAGCCTGCTCGATTTTCATCTGTTTGCGCGAAGCAACACCGATCCTTCGAACCCCACAAAGAGGATCGAATTTATCAAAAGTGAAAATGTAGGGGCCGATGTCTATGATCGAGCCCTTTTTGCAAAGATAGACACTTCAAGATTTCGTGCGAATATGCCGCTTACGCTCGTGCAGGATGCAACCAACGGAACGGATGCAAAAAAAGGTGAGTATGCGAAAACCAATACGCTTTTGGCGGATCTTTCAACCGCGACCTCCCTGGAGGGAAAGTCGGTGACCCTCGAACTCAATGGCACTCCAACCACGATCGATATCCACGATACGACGACGATTCAGAATTTGCTCGATACGATCGATGCAACGATCAACAGTCCGGATGCAAGAGCGGTGCTGGATGATCAAGGCAGAATCGTAGTCGAAAATCTCAACGGAAGCGATACTGTCACGGCGTTCGCTCTCTATTCCGATTCGACACCTCCGGATCTGCTTTTCAATACCAATGACGCCTTGACGATCGACGACCCCAAACACGATCTTTTCGCTGCACTTGACGAGGCGATCGAAGCGGTCGAAAACGGCTTGTTGTATCCGGATGGGGAGAATCTAATCAATCCCAGAAATCCCGGCATAGAAAATGCATTGGCGCGTATCGATCATGTGATGGAACATGTGAGCAAAGAGCACACCAAGATCGGGGCGATGTCCAACAGTCTCAAATATTCCGTCGAACGGAGCGAAACACTCAAAATCAATATACAGACACTACGTTCGGAAGTTCTCGATACCGATATCGGCGAAGCGACGATGAAACTGAACCAACTCAGTCTCAATTTCCAGGCGATGTTGGCATCGATCGCCAAAATCCAGAATATTTCACTGGTTAATTATCTTTAACTGTCTTGCATAGGAATTGGAGGATGGGATATAATCACTCTCTTAAATTCGCAGAGTTGCACAATATTCTCTATGCAGAAGGAAACGACCATTTTTAAAACGGCTTTTTTACTGACAATCGCAATCTTCTTCATTTACGGGGCCATCGCGACATTCCTGCCGCAAAGCGGGATGGTCGGCTCACTCGGTACTTATATCGGTACGCATAATCTGAAGCTTTTTGGTTATCTCGGGTATGTCGATTTTATCTTCATGCTCTATCCGCTTTATCGCCTCTACAGATTGAAGCGATTCGAAGATTTCGAAATCGAGAGTTTTTCGGCATGGCTTCTGTTTCTTTTCTCTTTGCTCATTCTGCAGGCACTTTTGGTCAACTCCCCTATGGATGGTTGGATCGGAGGAAGTATCGTTGGATTCTTGCATCCGTTTATCGGAGATGCAGGCGTTTGGCTTTTCTGGCTTATGACGGTGACACTCTCAGGGGTCATTCTTTGGGGTGAGAAGATTCACTGGAGAATTTCGGATATCAAGGCCATGATACAGGATGATGATTCGGCCCCTGCCGTCGAAATCGCCAAACCTTCACGAAACCGTTCTGCACCAGAGAAAGAAAAAAGTGAAGACGAAGGGCATGCGTCCGGGAGAATGGAAAGGGAGCCGGAGGGTATCGTGCCCGAACGGGAAAGTTTGTCGCAGGATGGCCGTTCCCTTTCGGATACGGAACTGAAGGAAGCGGACAACGAAGAGAAAACTTCACAACCGCAAACTGCCCCGTCCAGAACGGAACACGCTCCCATCGAGATTGTTCAGGAGATCGAAGAGAATAAAAAACTGTTGGCTCAAATCGATATCGGAGAGCAGGAGAAACCGAAAAACTTCAAGCTCCCGAAACTCGATTTTCTCCAAAAACCGCCCAGGCGCACCCGTGAAGTCAATGAAGCGGAAATCGACGCAAAAATCAGCGATCTTCTGGAAAAATTGGCGAAATTCAAGATCGAAGGGGATGTGGTCCGTACCTATGCGGGGCCGGTGGTCACAACATTCGAGTTCAAACCTGCAGCCCATGTAAAAGTTTCCAAGATTCTGAACCTTCAAGATGACCTGGCGATGGCACTGCGTGCCCAGACGATCCGCATTCAGGCGCCAGTACCCGGGAAAGATGTGGTGGGCATCGAGATTCCGAACAAAGAGGTCGAGACGATCTATCTGCGGGAGATTCTTGAAGACAGCATCTTTAAAAAATCGAAATCGCCATTGACAATCGCCCTTGGCAAGGATATCGTCGGAAAACCTTTTGTGACGGATTTGAAGAAACTTCCCCACCTTCTCATTGCGGGGACCACCGGCAGCGGAAAGAGTGTCGGGATCAACGCGATGATTCTGAGTCTTCTTTACAGAAACTCTCCCGACCAGTTGCGCCTTATGATGATCGATCCGAAAATGCTCGAATTTTCGGTTTACAACGACATTCCCCATCTGCTGACGCCTGTCATCACCCAGCCGAAAAAAGCGATTACCGCTCTTTCGAATATGGTTGGAGAGATGGAACGGCGTTATCAGATGATGAGTCAAACACGCACCAAAAACATCGAGACCTACAATGAAAAAGCAAAAAAAGAGAAGCGCGAACAACTGCCATATATCGTCGTCGTGATCGACGAATTGGCCGATTTGATGATGACAGGTGGAAAAGATGTCGAGTTTTCGATCGCAAGGCTTGCTCAAATGGCGCGAGCAAGTGGTATCCATCTTATCGTCGCGACACAGCGTCCGAGTGTCGATGTCGTCACGGGGCTCATCAAAGCCAACCTTCCGTCGCGTATCAGCTACAAAGTCGGGCAGAAGATCGATTCGAAAGTGATTCTCGATTCACTGGGGGCCGAATCGCTGCTCGGGCGCGGCGACATGCTCTTCACGCCTCCTGGCGGAGGGGGGCTTATTCGGCTCCATGCACCCTGGAGCAGCGAAGAGGAGATAGAGAAGATCGTCGAGTATCTCAAGGCACAACGTCCTGTCGAGTATGACGAGCATTTCCTGCAGGAGAGCGATACCGAAGGAGGTATGGGAGGAAGCAGTGGTACCGTAGACGATATCGACCCGCTTTTCGAAGAGGCGAAGCAGATCGTACTGAATGACAAAAAGACGAGTATCAGTTATCTTCAGCGCCGACTTCAGATAGGGTACAACCGGGCAGCCCGTATCGTCGAGCAGCTCGAGAGTATGGGCATCATCTCCGCCCCGAACGCCAAGGGGAACAGGGAGATTATCGGCGGCTAGCCGAGACAGGTTATTTTTAAGCGCACGCTTCCTCTGTTGTTGCCGTAAAAGTTCCAGGCATCGTTGGCGTAGGTGAAGAGGTAGCCTCCTTTTTTCGGCGTATGTTTGCACTTTTTGCCGATTTTAAAAGTTTCGTGCCGTCCCAGTGTCCCGTCTTTTTTCGGATTGCCGCCGTTGGCGATCGATCCCACAAGTGCGAACCATGGGATCTTCTCTTCCCGTCTGCTTCCGATAAAGTCGGCCGCTTCGTTTTTGGTCACCTTTTTATAGAGTTCTTCGATCTTTCCCCATAACGTTCCTGCCATATGGAAAATCTCTTCGATATAAAAATGGCCGTCATCGGCTCCTTCCGGCCCGCATTTTATATTTCGGTCCATCCATTGTCCCGAGGCCTCGAATTTGTACGTTATCTTCGCCTCGAGATAGATACCGGTTTCGTTCCATGGATCGAGGGCGTAAACAGGGATTTCGATACTTTCTCCCTTTTTCAAAAACCGTGTTTCATGGTAACCGGTCTGATCGATTGGAGGGTTGGATTGTCGAGCGATCGCGGAAGGGTGAAGGCTCTTTTTGAGACTTTTGGGAACGATGGGCGGCATGCTTCTTGGCATGGAGCGCATATGCTTGAAAATCCCCGTCTGTGAATCGTAGAGAATTCCGTGAATGTCGGGTTTGATCTGTTTCACCATCTCTTTTTTGAAATTGATGCCCGCTTCTCGCGCCTCTTCTATCATCCACTGGAGGGCGATATCCGAAAGACCCGTATCGACATATCCACCTCCGACATTGGCGTGTACCCCCGGGAACCACAACTCTTTGGCATCGTTGTGTTCCGATATATTGTTCCAGCAAGTCGGCGAGAAGCTGGCGCGTTGTTCGTCGATCGCGACGGCGTGGCGGCCGTGCAGAACATGGGCGCCGAGTTTCGTATCGTGGAAATTGTATTTTTTGACCGAATCGAGCAGATTGAGAATGGCCATGTTGTTGGGAATACCGAGTGCTCCTACCGTATCCCAAACTCCCAGAAAATGGATGGGAATGGCTTTTTTCTCTTTTTCATTCTTGTGGAAGTTCCATCCGGAGGACCACTCCGAACGCTTCTTCCTTTTTCTGTAGCCTTCTTCGTATGCTTTTTGCACCCGTTCCCACAACGTTTCATCCGGAAGATCCGTCAGGTCGAGCAGCCCGCATGCGGCGATCATGCCTGCAAGGCTTCTTACCGTGTAGGCACCTCGGCTGAATCCGAAGAGAAAAATTCTGTCCCCCGGTTCGTAATGGACACAGAGCCATTTGTAGGCACTTTTGATGTTTTTTCCGAGTCCCACACCGACCGCACCACCGGCCATTTTCTCCCACCACGTGCCATCGGTTCCGACACCGGGGTGATAGTAGCGCAGTTGTTCGATACCGTTTTTGTCGCTTTTGGCTATGGAATTGAAGATTCTGACGACATTTGTGGGTACCGGAATGTCATGCTCTTTTTGTTCGGGTGTATTCCATGTGCCATCGGCACAGACGACAAGGTTTCTCATGCTTTTTCCTTTTTGCTTCAAGCCTAACATATGTTTGCTTTGAACAAATAGAGTTAATTTTGGATTTTATATGGTCACGAGATTCGTTAGGCGTTACCATTCAACACATTCGAAAAATTATGTGTTACATAAAGTTACATGGTATAAAAAAAATTACGACTCTTTGATAAAATGACTGAAACCAAACCATACGAAGGAGAAATAATGGGTTTTATGGCCGATTATGAAAAGCATGTCAAAGAGCGCGAAGCGCTGGGTGTTCCTCCGCTTCCGCTCACTGCAGAGCAGACGGCGCAGGTAATCGAACTGCTCAAGGAGATTCCGATCGTCGAAGAGGAGAAGCTTCTGGACCTTCTTGAAAACAGGGTACCGCCGGGCGTCGACGATGCTGCCTACGTCAAAGCGGCTTTCTTGAACGATATCGTCCAGGGCCATGCGAAGACGGCGGCCATCTCTCCACTCCGTGCCGTCAAAATGCTCGGCATGATGCTGGGCGGTTTCAACGTCAAACCCCTGGTCGACGCACTCTCTCACGAAGATGCCGAAATCGCACAGGAAGCGGCCAACCAGCTGAAGCATACGATGCTGGTCTACGACGCGTTCAACGATGTCAAAGAGCTCGCCGACAACGGCAACAAATATGCCAAAGAGGTTCTCGAAAGCTGGGCGAACGCCGAGTGGTTCCTGAACCGTCCCGAACTTCCGGAAGAGATTACCGTCACGGTCTTCAAAGTTCCCGGCGAAACCAACACAGACGACCTCTCTCCGGCCAGTGAAGCCTTCACGCGAAGCGATATCCCGCTTCACGCCAACAGTATGCTCGTCGCGAAGATGGAAGACCCTATCGGAACGATCAAAAAACTGAAAGAGAAGGGCCATCCGGTCGCCTATGTCGGTGACGTCGTCGGTACGGGTTCTTCACGTAAATCGGGTATCAACTCCGTTCAGTGGCACCTTGGCGAAGATATTCCGGGCGTTCCGAACAAGCGTACCGGCGGTGTCATTATCGGGAGTATCATCGCACCGATCTTCTTCAACACGGCGGAAGACTCCGGAGCGCTTCCGATCGAAGCACCGGTCGACAAGCTCGAAACGGGCGATGTCATCACCATCAAGCCATACGAAGGCAAAATTCTCAAAGACGGTGAAGTGGTCAGCGAATTCAAACTCAAGCCCAACACGCTTCCGGACGAATACCGCGCCGGTGGACGGATTCCGCTCATCATCGGCCGCAATCTGACACGCAAAGCGCGCGAAGCGCTCGGCATGGGCGAAGAGAATATCTTCGCACGCCCGGAACAGCCGGAAGGCAAAGAGGGTGTGGGCTATACGCTCGCACAGAAAATGGTTGGAAAAGCGTGTGGTATGGAAGGGGTTCGTCCGGGGATGTATGTCGAGCCCGAAGTCTCCACAGTGGGCAGTCAGGATACGACGGGCCCGATGACGCGCGACGAAATCAAAGAGCTTGCGGCACTGAGTTTCGGTGCCGACCTCGTCATGCAGTCGTTCTGTCATACGGCAGCCTATCCGAAACCGGCGGACGTCAAGCTTCAGCATACGCTTCCCCCTTTCTGGACGAGCCGCGGCGGCGTGATTCTTCGCCCGGGTGACGGTATTATCCATAGCTGGCTCAACCGCATGGTCCTACCCGATACAGTCGGGACGGGTGGCGACAGTCACACTCGTTTTCCTATCGGCATCAGCTTCCCGGCGGGTTCCGGCCTCGTCGCGTTCGCGGCGGTTACCGGTACGATGCCTCTGAATATGCCGGAGTCGGTTCTGGTTCGTTTCAAAGGGGAGTTGCAGCCCGGTATCACGCTGCGTGACCTCGTCAACGCGATTCCCTATTATGCGATCAAAGAAGGACTTCTGACCGTCGAGAAGAAAGGGAAGAAAAACATCTTCGCCGGCCGCGTTCTCGAGATAGAAGGGCTTCCGTTCCTCAAGTGTGAGCAGGCGTTCGAACTCTCCGACGCTTCCGCGGAACGAAGTGCGGCGGCATGTACCGTCAAACTCGACAAAGAGCCGGTTATCGAGTACATCAATTCGAACATCAAGCTGCTCGAAGCGATGATCGACAATGGATACGAAGACAAGCGTACGATACAGCGTCGAATCGACAACATGAAAAAATGGCTCGAAAATCCGACTCTGATGGAAGCGGACGAGAACGCGGAGTACGCCGCGGTCATCGAGATAGATTTGAACGAAATCAAAGAGCCGATTGTCGCTTGCCCCAACGATCCCGACGATGTAGCTACTCTGAGCGAAGTGTTGGCGGATCCCAAACGTCCGAAAAAGATCGATGAAGTCTTCGTGGGCTCTTGTATGACCAACATCGGCGTCTTCCGCGCTTTGGGCGAGGTGCTCAAGGGCAAAGGGCAGGTTCCGACACGCCTGTGGGTCGTACCGCCCACGAAAATGGATGAGAAGGAACTCATCGAAGAGGGATACTACGCCATCTATGGCCAGGCGGGTGCACGCACCGAAATCCCCGGATGTTCACTCTGCATGGGTAACCAGGCACGTGTTCACGACAATGCGATCGTCTTTTCGACATCGACACGAAACTTCGACAACCGCCTGGGAAAAGGCGCACAGGTCTATCTCGGAAGTGCCGAACTTGCAGCGGTCTGCGCACTTTTGGGCAAAATCCCGACCAAAGAAGAGTATCTCGATATCGTTCCCAAGGCAATTGCCGGCAAAGAGGAGGATGTCTATAAATATCTCAACTTCCACCTCGTCGATAAAGAAACTCTCGAATATATGGTCAGCTAAGATCTTTACAGACCGGGCTTGCAGCCCGGTCCTTCTCCATTGGAGCCTCCATGCCTAAAAGCATACTTGCCATTTTTCTTCTGAATCTCTCTCTTTTTGCTGGAATGCTCTCTTTCGACCATATCGAAACCACACTTCTTCTAAAAAAAGAGCGTACACCGGTCAATGTCGAGATCTCTTTGGTCCTACAGGGACGCGATATCGAAGAAAACGAAATTCAGCTGATGGATGTGGTTCAGACGGCTGTTGGAAGTTTTTGGGCGGAAACTTTGGTGACCTCTTCGGGAAAAGAGCAGTTTAAAAAGATGATTATCGATCTTGCCGACAAAAAGTACGGCATTGAAGTCGATTTTGTTTATCTTCAAAATATCAAGATCGAAACATGTACATTGGAAAAGATCAGGCAAATTCTCAATAACGCCCGTCGATAAGATCGTACTCCTCTGGAATCGTACACTTTAGAAACGAATCGTCGAACGGTTCGGTTTCGACATTTTCGAAAGCGAGGGTGACACGGTTTCCCATTTCATCCGTATACTCGATCTGCTTCAATTGCCCCTTGTTATTGGTGACGATTCTGTATTCGACCCCTTCATATTCCGCATTGTATCTGTTTGGGCCACTTTTTTTGGCTTTTTTCAGAATCTTAAGCAAAGGAATCGCTTTCTCCAGTTGAAAAAGTGTTGCCTGCTCGAGCTCAGGCTCGATAATCCATGCCCGATTTTGGGTCAGACAGATAATCTTTTCAACCGGTTCTTTGTATATCCATTTGGCCTCGTTTGGAAGTCTCATCCAGACCAAACCGCGGTAGTCGAGTGTCTGGTTGTTTTCGGAGTTGACGACCGTCTGATGAAATGAAGCTCGAATCTGACCTGGAATGGAAAGCGATGCGAAGAGGGAAGATGTAAAAAGTATGTACAGGGCTGTTTTTTTCATAGATCGATTTTATAGAAAGCTTTGTAAAAGTGTGATAAAATCATTCGCTTAAAACAGATATAGCGGATAGTACGTTTCATTAAAGTATTATGGTACGTTCTATCCGTTATCAGGATCACAAAAAGGTTGATAGAATATGATTAAATCGGTTTTTCGTGCCATTGTCGGAACAGCCAACGACAGAGAGCTGAAAAAGTATCAGAAAAAGGTTGCAAAGATCAATGTGCTGGAACCAAAATATGAGAAGATGAGCGACGAAGAGTTGAAAACCGCCTTCGATTCACTCAAACAGATGGTTCAAAACGGTGAAGCGACGCTGGACGATGTGCTTTTCGACTCTTTCGCCATTACGCGTGAAGCATCCAAACGTACGCTCGGCATGCGCCATTTCGATGTTCAGCTGATCGGTGGGATGGTGTTGCATGATAATAAAATTGCGGAAATGAAAACAGGTGAAGGAAAGACGCTCGTCGCGACACTTCCGGTTGTCCTCAATGCCATGCTGGGGCGCGGTGTGCATGTCGTTACGGTCAACGACTATCTTGCCAAACGTGATGCCACCGAGATGGGGAAGATTTATGAATTTCTCGGGTACACGGTGGGTACGATTACAGCCGACATTCCCGACGATGCTTCCCGCAAGGCGCAATACGATGCCGATATTACCTACGGGACCAACAATGAATTCGGTTTCGACTATCTTCGCGACAATATGAAATATTCGCTCGACGAGATGGTGCAGCGCGACCACTACTACGCCATCGTCGACGAAGTCGACTCTATCTTGATCGACGAAGCGAGAACACCGCTTATCATCTCTGGGCCGACCAGCAGCAAACTCGAGAACTATACGCGTGCCGACAAAGTGGCATGTCAGATGGTCCGGGACGAAGATTTCACCGTCGACGAAAAGAACCGAGTCATTCTGGTGACGGAAAAGGGGATTGAAAAGGCGGAGAAACTTTTCGGTGTCGACAACCTCTATGCGATGGAGAATGCCGTTCTTGCGCACCATCTTGACCAGGCACTCAAAGCACACCACCTTTTTGAACGGGATGTCGACTATGTCGTCAAAGACGGTGAAATCGTTATCGTCGACGAGTTTACGGGGCGTCTGAGCGAGGGGCGGCGTTTCAGCGAAGGGCTTCATCAGGCACTCGAAGCGAAGGAGGGTGTCGAGATCAAGGAGGAGTCGCAGACGCTTGCCGATATCACGTTCCAGAACTACTTCCGTATGTACGAAAAGCTTGCGGGTATGACAGGTACGGCGCAGACCGAAGCGACGGAATTTGCCGAGATATACAATCTCGACGTCATCTCCATTCCGACCAATGTTCCGGTTATCCGAAAGGACCAGCCCGACCTGATCTACAAGACCGAGCGAGAAAAATTCGACGCGGTGATACGTGACATCAAAGAGCGTAACAAAAAAGGGCAGCCAATACTGGTCGGGACTGCTTCGATCGAGAAGTCGGAAGCACTGCACGCACTGCTCAAAAAAGAGAAGATTCCGCATAACGTTCTGAATGCGAAAAATCATGAGCACGAAGCGGAGATCATCAAAGACGCCGGCAAGAAAGGCGCTGTAACGATTGCGACCAACATGGCGGGCCGCGGGGTCGACATCAAAATAGACGATGAAGTCCGGGCGCTTGGGGGTCTTTATATCATCGGAACCGAGCGGCACGAAAGCCGCCGCATCGACAACCAGCTGCGCGGCCGCTCCGGCCGACAGGGAGATCCGGGCGAGAGCCGGTTCTATCTGAGCCTGGAGGATCATCTACTGCGTATTTTCGGCAGCGAACGCATCAAGACGATCATGGAGCGTATGGGGGTCGAAGAGGGCGAGTATATCGAATCGAAGATGGTGACACGTGCGGTAGAAAAAGCCCAGAAAAAGGTCGAAAACCTTCACTTCGAGTCGCGTAAGCATCTGCTCGAGTATGACGATGTGGCCAACGAACAGCGAAAGATCATCTACCGTTTCCGTCATGAACTTCTCAATCCCGAGTATGATATTGCCGGCAAGATCGATGCAATCCGCGAGGAGTATCTGCAGGCATTGATGATGGAGTGCGGCATCTTCGACGGTGCGCCGCAGGAAGATTTCGATCTTGAAAAGCTACGCCTGAAACTGCTTGAAGAGCTGGGTGAGGCGTTCGAAGCCGAAGAGTTGGTGCAGAAGGATTACCATGAACTCTTCGAGTATCTTCTTGGACAGCTCAAAGAGCGCTACGAGGCGAAGATGGGTGCACTTCATCCCGAACAGCGCAACGAGATCGAGCGCATTCTCTATCTGCAGGTGCTCGACAATGCGTGGCGCGAACATCTTTATCAGATGGATATCCTCAAAACCGGTATCGGCCTTCGCGGCTATAACCAAAAAGATCCGCTCGTCGAGTACAAAAAAGAGAGTTACAACCTCTTTACCGAACTGGTCGAATCGATCAAACGCGAAACACTCAAGACGCTCTATCTGATCCGTTTCAAAAGTGAAGAGGAACTGGAGAAGGAGCAGGAGGCGATCGAGAAGATGCGCCGTCAGATGGAAGCGGAGCTCGAAAACTTCTCGACAAACAAAGAAGAAGATCTTGCACCGCTGACAAAGAAGAAGCCGGCTCGCAACGATCCTTGCCCGTGCGGAAGCGGCAAAAAATACAAACAATGCTGCGGAAAAAGCGGTCCTAAACGCGGCGTGCTTGCCGGGCAATGAATAGATTTACGAGAGAATACCTCGCCAAAGGCGAAGCTTCAGTGAGAGGAATTTCTTTGCGGACTCGTTCGTGAAGAAAGGAGACATTTGTAGTTGAACCGGAAATTCGTAAATACGATGGTCAGGCGCTATCTGCGCTTCGATCGTGAACACCCCTTTATCTTTCTCTCTGCGATCCTTGCATTTCTCGGTATTGCCATCGGTGTTACGGTTCTGATTATCGCGATGGCGATTATGAACGGGATGGAAAAAGAGTTTGAAAAGCGACTTTTCGTCATGAACTATCCTTTGACGATCTATCCCAAGGTCCGGGGTGCCATAGATGACGAGTTGCTCGAAACACTGGAGAACAAATTCATCGATCTCAAATTCAGCCCCTATATGCAGTCTCAGGTACTTGTTCGAAACGGTGGGACACTCAAGGGTGGTCTGATGTTCGGTATCGATCCCGAACGCGAGAAAGAGGTGAACGAAGTTTTCGCAAAAGCGTATAATAAATCTTTCGGCAAATATGGCGTCATCATCGGAAAACCTCTGGCACGGGAGCTCAACATCGATATCGGAGATAAAATCATGTTCCTCTTTTCCAAGATGGAGCCCGCCGGACTCTCCATGATGCCGCTTGCAAAACGATTTCGTGTCGAAGGCCTTTTCCGTTCGGGGCTCAATGCGTATGATGAGAGTTATTACTACACCTCTTTCAGGAGTTTGGAAAAGATCCTCAAACGTCAGCCCGGCCAATATGACGGTATACATATCGTATCCGAAAATCCGATGCATGACATCGGCCTGATCCGTTCGGAACTTCCTTCGACTGTCGGCATTGTTGGTTGGTGGCAGCAAAACGGCAATTTTTTCGCAGCGATGCAGATGGAGAAACGTGCACTTTTCATCGTACTGATGCTGATTATTCTCATCGCTTCGCTCAATATCGTCAGCTCCCTTCTTATGACGGTGATGAACCGCCGAAACGAAGTCGCCCTGCTGCTTTCACTCGGTGCCTCAAAAAAAGAGATCCTGCAGATCTTTTTCAGGCTCGGGCTGATAATAGGAGTGGGAGGGGTCGTCGTGGGAACGCTGCTCGGGCTTGGCGGTATGGAGCTTCTGAAACATTTCGACATCATCTCGCTTCCGGAAGATGTCTACGGCACGAGCCGCCTTCCACTCGATCTTGACTGGAGTGATTTCGTCAGCATCATCGTCGGTGCTTTCATCATTACACTCCTTTCGTCTTTCTATCCTGCGAAGAAAGCATCTCAAATCGATTCGCTGAAAGTACTCAGAAACGAATAGCGTCAGCGGAAAAGTTTGAAGGGTAGCGTCAGGGTCCGTTCGAGAATATTGAGCGGTGCTTTCATGATATCTTTCGCCGTCTCTGTCCGGACCTTCGGGTTCTGCAGTGGTCCGTCGATATTGAGCGTGATCGCTATCGTGCCATCGTTACCGAAAATGAGGTAACCCGCGACGGGTATTTTGCTGAGTACATTGGTGAGACTCTCCAGAAAATGGATCTGCATCTTCATGGCGATGGTGTCAGACTCGAAATCGACTTTTCCTCTCCCTGTAATTTGGGCACTGTCTCCTTGTAGGAGAATATTGTCGAAAAAGAGAATGGGGCTTTTGAAATGGTATTGAAGGGCGCCCCGTTTGATTTTGAACCCTTTTTTACTGAAGCCGGGGTTCTTCAATGTCAAAACGGCGGGGATGGTGTTGAGCATTGCCAGCATGTTGTTATAAACGGCACTTTTCGCCCAGAGAGTGTCCTGCATGAGAATCGTACCGTTGAAATCGTCGATTTTTCCGATCGCGTTGAAGTCGAAATAGCCACCGTAAAGATGTTCGAGCGTCGTCAGGCCCCGCATAACGTAGTCGGGAAGATGTTTTCCCCCGATATCGATATGGCCATTTTCGATAATACCCCGAATCTCTCCCGTTTCATGTTTCGAGACGAATTTGATGGAAAAAGGGCCGCGCTTTATCTGTGCATTGTAAAACTTGCACGGAAGCTTCAAAGATTTGTAAAAGAGCGTACTCTCATGCCCTTCGATATGAAGCATATGGCTTTCGCCTTTTTGGCTGACGTTCGAATCGTCGGAAAGATAAGGTTCTATTTTTTCCAGCAGTTTCGCGATATGGATATCCACCGCTTTTATATTCAGAAATGTCCTCTGCTGCTGGGCCGTAATGAAAATATTTCGATTGATTCTAAGCGTCATCTGGCCCGGGCTTCTATGTGCTTCGAAGACAAATTTTTCGATAGGTCTGCCTTTGGACGATAGAATATCGTTGGCGTATTCAAGCGTACCATTTGTCTCGAATGTTTTTGAAGAGAATGCCGCCTCGAAGCTGCCATCTTCTATCGAAACAAGCGGTCCTTGAAAATAGGGCTTTAGATGTTTGAGATCCGATGCCGTTATCTTGACACTTCCGCCGGGGATATAGGAAATGGAAAGTTCGAGATCCGGAAGTGCAAAGGTGATCTTCTTGTCGAAATGCATCGTGACGGGAACACGCCGGTTTTTCATCTTAAGCAGTGGGAGGGTCGCGTACCGATATTGTAGACGGTGTATAAGTGGTGTGAAGGTTCCGTTTTTCTCACGTAGATCGATCGTTCCACTCAGTGTCGCATCCAGATAGGGATCGAGCGTTACATGGCAGGGATTGATCGTTATCGTCGAGTCACGTGAGATGACATGCAGGTTTTCGACGGGAAGGGGAATGACGTTGTCGAAGAGAAGTTTGGCATATTTCGCCTTGTAAACCCCTCTATACCGTGTCACTTTGCCTGTTACCAACTGTACAGTCAGGTCAACCACGGCATCGGTTTTACCCTCGGTCTGAACGAAGGGAAGTTGGATACCGTAGGCGGAAAGTATGGTTTTGATGGATGTGTCGATTCTGTCTTTGACGACGATATGGGCATCGAGTTCGGCGTGGCGGTTTGTGAGATCGCGAATTTTGACGTAGCTGCCATTTAGTTTTTTCCCTTCGTAGAGGGGGTCGTACAACTTGAAAGCGAGAACGTCGTTTTTCAGCGTAATATCGATCTGTCTGGTGGAGACGGGAGGTACATCGGCATGAAAATATATTTTGGCATCATATGCCGTTGCCGAAGCCTTCAATCTTTTCGGATCAAAAGCGACGGAGCCATCTTTTTCCAGGGTGATCTCTCCCTTCAGATAGTGGAGTATGTAGCGTTTTGCAGGAATCTTTGGATAGATCCAGACTTTGATCGGCTCAGGAGGCGCAATATAGTCGATCAGTGCTTTGATGGACGCTGCCGGTTTGGAGTCGAGTTCGAATCGTATGACGTTGTTGATATGAGAGAGGGAAAAGCGGCCGTCGATATCGAATGCATGGTATTTTCCATCTCCCTTCCATCTTTTTTCCGGTATATCGTATATGAAATTTCCGGCAAGCGAAAGTTTCGGTGCTTTGATATAGAGTTTATGGACATTTGCAGCGATCCTCTTTTCTGCCGGCAGGTAGGTTATTTTGGATGCGAGTTGCAGCATATCGGTATCGACATAAAAGATATCATTCAGATAGAGTAGGTGAAGATGCTGTTTCCCGACTGCCAGATCATCGATCTGAACCTGATGGAAATAGTGGGGAAGATACTGGAGCCATTGTGCAATTTTATCGATTTCCTGTATGGCCCCGGATGATTTTTTCGATTTTTCGATTTTTATTTTATTGATTGTAATGATGAGTTTTTTATCGAGTTTAATGTAGAATTCATTAATTTCGAGGCCTGGCAGGCTGATTTTGTGGAGTGTAATACCGTGTGTAAGGGTGAAAAAGAGAGTGATTGACAACAGCACAATGAGAAGTAAAATCTTTAAAATTGCGGAGTGGACAATTTTTGCCGTTGTTATTATCATTTTATCGCTCGGTTTTTATCTTGTTCAGCCGGTTAGGAGCAGCCGGGTTCTCTATCTTCCATCCGGCTCGGGTGCAACGATTATATCATATCTGCATCGAAACGGGCTCGACCTTAACGGGCTCGACCGGTATCTCCTGCGGTTTTTCGGATACCCTCAGCAGGGGTGGATCGATATTGGAACGGAACACCTGAGCAAAGCCGACCTTCTCTATAAAATTACGCATGCAAAAGCGGCGATGACAGAAATAACACTGATTCCCGGAGAGACGCGGGAACTTTTTCTTGCAGAGCTTTCGACTAAGCTCCATCTCGATAAAAGAAAACTCGATGCCGCCTATCGAAAGTATGCTCCCTATCCAGATGGCGTTATCTGGCCGGATACCTATTATATTCCCATCGGCATCAGTGAGGAGCATCTGATCTATTATCTGGTGAATCGCTCACTTAAACGGCACGAGACTCTGGCGAAGAAATTTTTCGGTATTTACAATCAAAAAAAATGGTTTCGATATGTAACGATTGCATCGATTATTCAAAAAGAGGCAGCCGATGAAAAGGAGATGCCGCTCGTCTCCGCCGTTATCTACAACCGTTTGAGAAAAAAGATGCCTCTTCAGATGGATGGAACGCTCAACTATGGGAAGTATTCTCATACCAAAGTCACCAAACGTCGGATTATGGGCGATATGACACATTTCAATACTTATAAATACCGTGGTTTGCCACCATATCCGGTTGGCAGTGTCTCGCTCGCTGCATTGAGGGCCGCCATAAAACCTGCCGGTACCGATTATCTATATTTTGTCAAAGGCAAAAACGGCAGGCATATCTTTACGAAGCGTTACAGTTCCCATCTCAGAGCGATAAAAAGTGTTAACAAATGAAACACTTTAATGTTTTGACGAATGGATGGAACAGCTTTAGGAAGAAAATAATTCTCCAGGTGTTATGATTTAATTATCAAAACCATCAACACAGGAGAACTTCATGGCAGAACAAAAGATTATCTGGACAAAGATCGATGAGGCGCCGGCTCTGGCGACCTATTCGCTCTTTCCTATCGTCAAGAACTTTTTGAAATCGGCAGGTGTCGATGTCGAGCAGTGTGACATTTCACTTGCAGGCCGTATCATTTCTCAATTTCCCGAGAGATTGCGTGAAGATCAGCGCATTCCGGACAACCTCGCTGCTCTCGGCGAACTTGTGAAAAAACCGGAAGCGAACATCATCAAACTTCCGAATATTTCTGCATCTATTCCTCAGCTTAAAGCGGCGATCAAAGAGCTTCAGGAGCATGGCTTCGATTTGCCGGATTTCCCGGAAGAGGCGAAAACTCCGGAAGAGGAAGAGATTAAAGCACGCTATGCCAAATGTCTTGGATCCGCTGTCAACCCGGTTCTTCGCGAGGGTAACTCCGACCGACGCGCCGCCAAAGCGGT
This sequence comes from Hydrogenimonas cancrithermarum, assembly GCF_030296055.1. NCBI lineage: Bacteria > Pseudomonadati > Campylobacterota > Epsilonproteobacteria > Campylobacterales > Hydrogenimonadaceae > Hydrogenimonas > Hydrogenimonas cancrithermarum. The sequence goes on along the minus strand of NZ_AP027370.1, from coordinate 478,491 downwards.
TAAAGAGTTTGCCCGCAAAAATCCGCACAGTATGGGCGAATGGAGCAGCGACTCCAAAACACATGTCTCCTGGATGGAAGACGGCGACTTTTATGGTACGGAAAAGTCCGCCACGGTCGAAAAAGAGACAGTTGCACGCATCGAATTCGTCGACTCCGAGGGCAATGTACAGGTTCTCAAAGAGGAGCTGCCTCTTCAAGCCGGCGAAGTGATCGACTCTTCCCGTATGAGCCGTAAACTGCTGCGCGATTTCTATGCAGAGCAGATGGAAAAGGCGAAAGAGGAAGGCGTACTGCTTTCACTGCACCTCAAAGCGACGATGATGAAAGTTTCAGACCCGGTCATGTTCGGTGATGCAGTGACTGTCTACTACAAAGATGTCTTCGACAAACATGGTGAAACATTCAAAGAGATTGGTGTCGACGTACGCAACGGTCTTGGCGATGTTTATGCAAAAATGTCAAAACTGCCTGCCGAGAAGCAGGAAGAGATTAAAAAAGACATCGAAGCGGTTTACGAGAAAAATCCTCCGCTCGCGATGGTCGACAGCGACAACGGTATTACCAACCTCCATGTTCCAAACGACATTATCATCGATGCTTCCATGCCTGCGATGATCCGTATCGGCGGGAAAATGTGGGGGCCGGACGGTCTGACGTACGATACCAACGCGATGATCCCGGATCGCTGTTATGCACAAGCTTATCAGGAAGTTATCGAAGATTGTAAAGCCAACGGAAAATTCGACGTTACGACGATGGGTAGCGTATCCAACGTCGGTCTGATGGCACAGAAAGCGGAAGAGTACGGTTCTCACGACAAAACATTCACGGCTCCGGGCAACGGCGTTATCCGTGTTGTCGACGCAGAAGGCAATGTTCTGACCGAAAACGTTGTCGAAAAAGATGATATCTGGAGAGCCTGCCAGACCAAAGATCTTCCGATCAAAGACTGGGTACGCCTTGCGGTCGAGCGTGCACGCCTCAGCGGATCTCCGGCGATTTTCTGGCTGGACGAAGACCGTGCGCACGATGCGGAACTGATCAAAAAAGTTAAAGTCTACCTCCAGGATCACGACACCGAAGGTCTAACCATCGAGATTATGAAACCGGTCGATGCGATGCGTTACTCGCTCAAACGAATCCGTGAAGGCAAAGATACGATTTCCGTCACCGGAAACGTATTTCGTGATTATCTCACAGATCTTTTCCCGATTCTCGAACTCGGAACCTCTGCGAAGATGCTTTCGATCGTTCCTCTGCTCGCTGGTGGCGGACTCTTTGAAACAGGTGCGGGTGGATCGGCACCGAAACACGTTCAACAGTTCCTTAAAGAGGGGCATCTGCGATGGGATTCACTGGGTGAATTCCTTGCACTTGCCGAGTCTCTTGCGCATCTGTCGCGCAAGTACGACAACGAAATGGCCGCGGTACTTTCCGAAACACTTGGAAACGCTGTCAGTACACTACTCAGTAACGGAAAATCTCCGTCTCGAAAAGTGGGTCAGCTCGACAACCGTGGAAGCCACTTCTATCTTGCGATATACTGGGCCGAAGAGCTGGCCAAACAGGACAAAGTACCACACCTGGCGGCACACTTCGCACCGGTAGCCGAGCAGCTCAAAGCGAACGAAGAGAAGATCGTCTCCGAACTTCTCGCTTCCGAAGGCAAACCGCAGGATATCGGCGGGTACTATCATATGGATGACGCCAAAGCCGAAAAAGCGATGCGCCCGAGCGAAACTCTCAACAAAATTATCGATTCCATCGCATAATATTCGTTTTTCCGCACCCTTAGGGTGTGGGAAAACTAAACAAGATAGGTGGGTAAAATTTTGAATCTTTGAAGTTTTATTCGTTTATCTTCACATATACTTTATACTTGTATATTCTCTTCTATAGTCTCACCAAATCGGCAGGCTGGAAAAATTTAAAAAAAAGGATTGCCAATGGGAAAAGGAAAACGAGTCGGAATCGTTGGAGCTGGGAATGTTGGTTCGACGGCCGCGTTTATTCTTGCCATGAATGGATCTTGCCATGAAATCATACTTCGAGATAACAAAATCGATATCGCGAAGGGCAAAGCACTGGATATGAGTCAAGCGGCCGCTGCGGCAAGAAGCCATACTATCGTTTCCGTGGCCGAAGAGCCTGAACAGCTCAGCGACTGCGATGTTGTCGTCGTGACCGCAGGAAGCCCACGCCTTCCGGGAATGAGCCGTGACGACCTGCTTTTGAAAAATGCATTGATTACACGCGAAGTCGTTCGTGATATCAAAAACTATTCGCCAAACGCCATTATCATCATGGTCTCCAATCCGTTGGATGCGATGACCTACGTTGCACTCAAGGAGAGCGGTTTCGAGAGAAATCGTGTACTTGGGATGGCCGGTATCCTCGACAGTTCGCGAATGGCCTACTTCATTCAGGAAAAACTTGGCTATGGAGCGGGCCAAATCCGCGCATCTGTCATGGGAGGGCATGGTGATGACATGGTTCCGCTTCCACGGTACTCTACAGTTGCAGGTGTTCCGCTTAACGATCTTTTGACAGACGAAGAGATCGATGAAATCGTCGAAAGAACGAAACATGGAGGTGCGGAGATCGTCAGTTATCTAAAAACAGGTTCCGCCTATTATGCACCTGCTAAATCCGCGACGATCATGGTCGAAGCGATTTTGAAAGATACAAAACAGATCTATCCGTGTGCCGTCTATCTCGACGGAGAGTACGGCTACAGCGATGTCGTCAGCGGAGTTCCGGTCAGCATCGGTGCAAACGGTGCCGAGGATATCATCAACGTTTCTCTCAATGCATGTGAACGCAAAATGTTCAGAAAATCTGTCGAGTCCGTTCAAAAACTGATCGATACTCTCAACGAAAACAACTTTTTCGAGGAGTGATCATGAGAGAGATTGCCTATGAAGATATTGTAAAAGCCGTCAAAAACATGGTTATCCACACAGCGACGAACCTGCCGGAAGATGCTCTTAAAAAGCTGAAAGAAGCGCATGAAAAAGAGAAGAGTCCGGTAGCGAAAAAAGTGCTGGAACAGTTGCTCGAAAATGCCGAAATCGCACGCGAAGAGAAAAGACCGCTCTGTCAGGACACCGGCCTTGCCGTCTATTTCGTCAAGATCGGGCAGGATGTAAAGATAACCGGTGGACTTTTGAAAGATGCTATCAACGAAGGGACCGAGCAGGGGTATGTCGAAGGGTATCTCCGTGCTTCGACCTGTGACTGCTTCACCCGTGAGAACCTGAAAGACAAAATAGGCTACAACCTCCCTGCAGTTATTCATATCGACCTGGTCGAGGGTGATACGATCGAAATCGAATATGCCGCCAAAGGCGGAGGAAGCGAGAACGTCAGTCGTGCCCGTGTATTGGCACCGGCGCAGGGGCGGGAAGGTGTCATCGATTTTGTCAAAAGCGTTATTTCCGAAGCGGGACCTAATCCATGTCCCCCGATCATTGTCGGTGTCGGTATTGGAGGAACCTTCGAAAAGGCGGCGATTTCAAGTAAATTCGCACTCTTCAGAGAAGCGGGAAAACCGCATCCGGATCCCGAGGTGGCAGAGTTTGAAAAAGAGTTGCTTTACGAGTTGAACAAACTTGGGATCGGTGCGATGGGTATGGGTGGTACGGAAACGGTTCTCGCCGTGCATGTTGAAAAAAACCCATGCCATATCGCGAGTCTGCCGGTGAGTGTCAATGTACAGTGCCACAGCAGTAGACACAGCCATGTTACGCTTTAAGGATTGATAATGAGTCAAGTACACTATCTTACGACACCCCTTACGGACGAAGACATCATGAACCTCAAAGCAGGGGATATCGTCTATCTTTCAGGTACACTTTTTACGGCAAGAGACGCCGCACACAAACGTCTTGTCGATTTGATCGAAAATAAAGAGGAACTGCCGTTTCCACTTCAGGGAGCTGTTATCTATTTTGTCGGTCCAACTCCGCCAAAACCCGGCGATCCGATTGGAAGTGCAGGACCGACCACGAGTTATCGGATGGATAGCTACTCGCCCACCCTTATCAAATACGGCCTTAAAGGGATGATCGGAAAAGGGAAGCGCAACCAGGAAGTCAAAGATGCCTGCAAAGAGTACAAAGCCGTCTATTTCGGTGCGACAGGCGGTGCGGGTGCACTTCTTGGAAAATTGATCAAGGATGCGAAAGTGATTGCATACGAAGAGCTCGGTCCCGAAGCGATCCGTATGCTCAAAGTGGAGAATTTCCCGGTTACGGTAATCAACGATGCATATGGTAACGACCTTTACGAAGAGGGTCGGAAACAGTATGAAGTAAAAGACTAAATCTTATAGAAAGGGTTGAGATATGAATATTCATGAATATCAAGCGAAAGAGATTTTTCGTCAGTACGGTGTTCCCGTTCCGCGAGGACAGGTGGCATTTACTGTCGATGAAGCGGTAGAAGCCGCAAAAAACCTTGGAGGAAATCTCTGGGTCGTAAAAGCGCAGATTCATGCCGGAGGACGCGGGCTTGGCGGTGGCGTCAAGCTTGCGAAATCGCTGGATGAAGTACGCCACTGGGCCGACGAAATTCTCGGTATGACGCTTGTGACACATCAGACGGGGCCGGAAGGAAAATTGGTTCAGAAGGTCTATATCGAAGAGGGTGCGGACATCAAAGCCGAATTCTATCTCGGTATGGTCCTCGACCGTGCCGCGGAGATGCCGGTCATGATGGCATCGACCGAAGGTGGAATGGAAATCGAAGAGGTTGCTGCGAAGTCGCCCGAGAAAATCGTTAAAGTCCAGATCGACCCGGCCATCGGATTCCAGGGATTCCACGGACGAAAACTGGCATTTGGCCTGGGCCTCGCGAAAGAAGAGATCGGGCCGTTCATCAAGTTCGCACAGGCACTCTACAATGTCTACATGGACAAAGATGCCGAGATGATCGAGATCAACCCTCTGATCAAAACGGGTGAGGGAAAATTCATCGCACTCGACGCGAAGATGGGCTTCGACGACAATGCACTCGGGCGCCATCCGGACATTCATGAAATGCGTGACCTCAGTGAAGAGGAGCCGACCGAAGTCGAAGCGAAACAGCACGGCCTCAGTTACATCAAACTCGACGGAAATGTCGGATGTATGGTCAACGGTGCGGGGCTCGCGATGGCGACAATGGATATTATCAAGCACGAAGGCGGCGAGCCAGCCAACTTCCTCGACGTGGGTGGCGGGGCGAATCCCGAAACGGTAGCCAAAGGTTTCGAAATTATTCTCAAAGACCCGAATGTCAGGGCGATCTTCGTCAATATCTTCGGCGGGATCGTACGTTGTGACCGTGTCGCCAACGGTATTCTCGAAGCGACGAAAATCACCGATGTCAACGTTCCCGTCATTGTCCGACTCGACGGAACCAATGCCGAAGAGGCAGCGGAGATTTTGAAAAATGCCGGTATCAAAAACATCATTGCAGCCGAAGATCTTGCGGACGGTGCGAAAAAAGCCGTCGAAGCTGCAAAGTAAAGGGTAAAAAGCGTCAGTCGAAAGTGAACTGTTTCACATACGTAGCTTTTTACGAGTTTTTGGTATGCATATTTGCATCCAAAAAGTCGGGTTACCGAATGAAAAGAAAGGAGAATTTTATTTATGAGTATTCTGGTCAACAAAGATACAAAAGTCATCGTCCAGGGATTTACCGGTAAAGAGGGTACCTTCCACGCTTCCCAGTGCATCGATTACGGTACGAAAATCGTCGGCGGCGTGACGCCGGGCAAGGGAGGTCAGGAGCATCTAGGTCAGCCTGTCTTCAATACGGTCAAAGAGGCTGTCGAAACGACAGGTGCAACCGTTTCCATGATCTTCGTTCCGCCGGCTTTCGTCGCCGATGCGGTCATGGAAGCAGCCGATGCCGGCATTGAACTCGCCGTCATTATCACGGAAGGCGCACCGGTCAAAGATATGATGTTCGCCAAAGCGTATGCGACCAAGAAGGGTATGAGTACAATCGGGCCGAACTGTCCGGGTATCATCACCGCGGAAGAGTGCAAAATCGGTATCATGCCGGGATTCATTTTCAAAAAAGGCCCTGTCGGTCTTATTTCCAAATCAGGGACTTTGACTTACGAAGCGTCCAACCAAGTCGTCAAAGAGGGTCTCGGTATTACAACGGCCGTGGGTATCGGCGGCGACCCGATCATCGGGCTGAGCTACAAGCAGCTGCTTCCGATGTTCGAAGCCGATCCGGAAACCGAAGCGATCGTTATGATTGGAGAGATCGGAGGAGATCTCGAGATTCAGGCGGCCGAGTTTATCAAAGAACACATCAGCAAACCGGTTGTCGCGTTTATCGCTGGGCAAACGGCACCCAAGGGTAAACGTATGGGGCATGCTGGTGCGATTATCTCCGGTGGAAGCGGCACAGCGGCCGAAAAGATGGCGGCTCTCGAAGCAGCCGGTGTCAAAGTCGTCGTATCTCCGGCAGATATAGGTAAAGCGGTCAAAGAGGTCATGGGCAAATAAATTATGAAAAAAACTTATGATGTTGCCAATATCCGCTGTGAAGGGTGCGTGAATACGATCGTAAAGGCACTTTTTGAGCATTTTGGTAACAGCGTCGAGGTTGATCTCAGTGTAGTGCCACGAAAGGTAACAGTCGAGATAAAGGGCGAGTCGGATGAGGAGTTTTTTATTTCGACCTTAAGAAAGCTGGGTTATCCTCTAATCGACGATGAAATATCGAGCATTGAAGGTGCCGTGATGAAGGGTAAAAGTTTTGTCTCGTGCGCCATAGGAAAATTCAATCCAACGAAGGAGAAGAGATGAGTCTGATGAAAGCACCGGAAAACACTCCGGTATGGGTCGATACAAGCCGCTGTAAAGCATGTGATATCTGTGTGGCACGATGCCCTGCAGGAGTACTCGCGATGAGACCGGACCCACATTCCATTTTGGGCGCGATGATCAGCGTCGAAGCACCGGAACTTTGCATCGGATGCAACGACTGTGAACTTGATTGTCCCGATTTTGCGATTTATGTGGCAGACAGAAGCGAGTACAAGTTCGCCAAACTGACAGATGCGGCAAAAGAGAGAGCGGAAGCGATCAAGAAAAACAACTATATGACGCTGAGCGCATAAGGAGAGAGAATGGCAAGAGAAGTAATTTCAAGCGGAAACCAATTGGCTGCACTGGCAGCGATCGATGCAGGATGTGAATTTTTCGGTGGCTATCCGATTACCCCTTCAAGTGAAGTCGCACACGAATTGAGTGTTCTTCTTCCCCGAAATGGCGGCAAATTCATCCAGATGGAAGATGAAATTGCCGGTATCTGCGTTGCACTTGGTGCTTCGATGAGCGGTAAAAAAGCGATGACCAATACATCGGGGCCTGGTATCAGTCTCAAAGCGGAGCAGATCGGGCTTGCGTTTATTACCGAAACGCCGATGGTAATTACCAACGTTATGCGAGGCGGTCCTTCCACAGGTCTTCCTACTCGTGTTCAACAGGGCGATGTTCTCCAAGCGCGGAATCCGACTCATGGTGACGTGAAAATGATCGCATTTGCACCGAAAAATCTCGATGAATGCTACACCGAAACGGTCCGAGCCTTCAACACGGCGGAGCGTTTTATGACGACCGTTATGGTGCTTCTTGACGAAACGATCGGCCATATGCACGGTAAAGCGGTTCTTCCGGATGTAGAAGAGGTCAAGGCGGGCATTGTCAAACGTAAAGAGTTTACCGGCGATCCGAAAGATTACAAACCATACGGTGTCGGACCGGACGAACCTGCGGTACTCAACCCGTTCTTTAAAGGGTACCATTACCACATCACCGGTCTTCACCACGGACCGACAGGCTTCCCGACGGAAGATGCCAAAATGTGCCAGGATCTGATCGAGCGTCTATTTAGAAAAATCGAAGCGCACGAAGATGAGATCGAAAGCTACGAAGAGTACATGCTCGACGATGCGGAGATTATGATTTTTTGCTATGGTTCAGTCGCTCTGGCTGCCGAGGAAGCTATCAAACGTATGCGTTCAGAAGGAATCAAAGTCGGTATGTTCCGACCGATCACTATCTGGCCGAGCCCGGAAAAAAGAATGAAAGAGCTTGCCGAAAAATTCGACAAGATTCTTGTTCCGGAACTCAACATGGGTCAATATGCAACAGAAGTCGAGCGTGTTATGAAGAAACCATTCGTCAAACTCAACAAAGCGAATGGACGCCCGATTTCACCGGCTGAGATCATCGAAAAAATCAAAGAAAGCTTTTAAGTAGGGGGACAATATGGCATTTAATTACGATCAGTATCTACGAACCGACAAGATGCCGACACTCTGGTGTTGGGGATGCGGTGACGGTGTAATCCTCAAAGCGGTTATCCGTGCCATCGAAAAGTGTGGATGGGACATGGACGATGTCTGTGTCGTATCGGGAATCGGATGTTCAGGACGTTTCAGCTCGTACATCGACTGTAATACCGTCCATACGACCCACGGACGTACCATCGCGTATGCTACGGGAATCAAGCTGGCAAATCCGGACAAACACGTCATCGTTGTTGCCGGAGACGGCGATGGCCTGGCGATCGGTGGTAACCACACGATCCATGGTTGCCGACGTAACATCGATCTGAACTTCATTCTCATCAACAACTTCATCTACGGCCTGACCAACTCTCAGGTCTCTCCGACAACTCCGAAAGGTATGTGGGCGGTAACGATGCAGTATGACAATATCGACCCGACGTTCGATGCATGCCGATTGGCCGAGGGGGCCGGCGCAACGTTTATCGCAAGAGAGTCCGTCAATGATCCGAAAAAACTCGAGAAGATGTTTGTCAAAGGGTTCCAACACAGAGGTTTCAGTTTCTTCGATGTTTTCAGCAACTGTCATATCAACCTGGGCCGTAAAAACAAGATGCAATCTGCCCTTGCCAACCTCGACTGGATCGATAGCATCACGGTCGGCAAAAAGAAGTATGATGCGATGAGCGAAGAGGAACGTGAAGGATTGTTCCCGACAGGTATTCTTCATCATGACGATTCGCAGATTGAATATTGCGATGCTTACGACATGATTATCGAAGCGGCTCAAAACAAGACGACCGTTACCAAACTGCATCCCGAAATAGCAGATGCTACAGTTGGAAAAGTCGGTAAATAACCTTAGTCGCCGGGATCACCCCGGCTTCAAATACATAGTGGCCGGACAAAGAGCCGGTATCAATTAGGCAAAGGACTAAACTATGTCAATGATTCAGTTACGTTTTACAGGTGTCGGCGGGCAGGGTGTTCTGCTTGCCGGAGAAATTCTTGCAGCCGCTAAAATTAAAGATGGCGGTTACGGTGTCAAAGCAGCGACTTACACATCCCAGGTCCGTGGCGGCCCGACGAAAGTCGACATTCTTCTTTCGGATGAACCGATTCTCTATCCCTATGCAAACGAGGGAGAGATCGATTATATGCTTTCAACCGCACAAGTTAGTTACAATCAGTTCAAAGACGGCGTACGCCCGGGCGCTCCGGTCGTCATCGAACCCAATCTTGTAACTCCGACGGATGAAGATCGTAAAAAGTGGGATATCTATGAGATTCCGCTCATCACGATTGCGAAAGAAGAGGTAGGAAACGTCGTTACACAATCTGTCGTCGCACTTGCGATCACTGTGACGATCACAAAATGTGTCGACCGCGATCTCGTTTATGAAACGATGATCAGCAAGGTACCGCCGCGTTTTGTCGAGCTCAACCGCAAAGCATTCGAGCTTGGTGAGAAATACGCACTCGAAGCGATGGCTAACCACACAAAATAATACAGGTTTATACACTTCGCCGGCTTTTGGCCGGCTTCTCTTCTTTCCCATAAGAAAATTTTAAAAATATGTTATAATACGATCAAGGTACGGCAGATGCTTGCTTGGCTTTTGCCAAGAGGAAAGTCCGGGCTGCAGTGAAGCAGGGTTCCGTCTAACGGACGGCCACCGTAAGGTGAGGGACAGTGCAACAGAAAGTAAACCGCCATTCGAGAGTTTGACACGGAGTTTTTTTCTCCCGCCGGATTCATTCGGCGAAGTGGCGCCAGCGCCACGGGCCCGCTGCCGAAGCGGACACGGTGTCAACGCAGCCGAAGGGACTTCGCTCCTTTGGTGTATTATTCGGATGGTAAGGGTGAAACGGTGGGGTAAGAGCCCACCAGCGCCTTGAGCAATCCTGGCGGCTATGTAAACCCAACCCGCAGCAAGAAGAGCATGGTACAAGCTTCACAATCTTCGCTCTTCGCTCGAGCTTCATGGTAACATGAAGCGTAGATAAATAAGCATCCTTGACATAACCCGGCTTACGCCGTGCCTTTCTCTCCGTTAATCTCTATCATCTGTAAAATTGAATAAATAATGCTTGTTTAATAATAATTGCTTTACAATATTCTATTATATCATTTTAAAGGATTCAAATGAAAAAGATGATGTCACTTCTATTGGGAAGTATTATTGTCACGACATTCGCAATGTCCGAATCGCATACCATCCATTGGGGATACAGTGGCCATGGTGGTCCAGAATATTGGGGTGAACTATCTGACGATTTCAAAATATGTATGATAGGCAGGAACCAGTCTCCAATCGATATCGTAGTCGAGAAATCTTTTGAAACAGATTTACCGGATATTGTATTCAATTATAGATCAGCTGCACTCGATGTTGTCGACAATGGCCATACCGAGCAAGTCGATATCAACCATGGAAGTTATATTTTGCTCGATGGTATAAAATTTGAATTGAAACAGTTTCACTTTCACACGCCCAGTGAAAACCGCATCGATGGGAAATCGTTTCCTCTCGAAGCACATTTCGTCCATGCCGACGAGCATGGCAATCTTGCAGTTGTCGCATTGATGTTCAGTTATGGGGCCGAAAATCCCGTTTTGAAAAGGATTTGGTCGAAGCTGCCAGAAAGAGTGGGAGAAAAGAAACACTGCTCTTTGAGTGCTGATGAAATCATGCAGCTCTTGCCAAAAGACAAAGCCTATTATCGGTTCAACGGTTCGTTGACGACGCCTCCTTGCTCGGAAGGTGTACGATGGCTCGTCATCAAACAACCTGTCACGATTTCGAAAGCACAAGTGCAGAAGTTTGCGAAAATCATGCATCACGCGAACAACCGTCCGGTTCAACCGATCAATGCACGTGTCATTTTGAAATAACCGATGGGCGACCCTTTCGCTATTCCTTCCAGAAAGCAGATGCGGCGGACTCCCTTTCGTCCGCGCTGCAAAAACTGCCGAACCAATAAACGTGTCATTCCTATCCGTTACAGTCACGAGATTACGGAATCGCTTCTTGAAAAAGAGAGAAACGGTGAATTGAAAATAGGCGGTAGCAGCAGAAGTGTCGATGCACCGAACTGGTTCTGCACTCGGTGTGAAACAGGTTTTCAGCGCTGATCGAAAGGTGAAACTATTTTTTGATTTTTGTTATTTTCGAGCCTTCGAGCGTCAGGTTGTACATCAAACCTTTGTTCCCGAAAACGAAGCCTACCACCGGTTCATTGAATTCGATACTGTTGATATCCTCACCGACACCCCATTTCGCAATGGCGACCGATCCGTCTACACCGATTTTCCATCCTTCGCTCTTTCTGAAATCATCCAGTGCTTTTTGTGTCAAAAATACGATAATGATCGATTTTTTCTGTGCACCGAGCTGGAAGCCGAGCGATGCCGCGGCGGTACTGTAATAGCCGACGATTTCGCCATCGATGACAAGTCCACCTTCTCCATATTCGCCACCGATACCAAAACCTGCCTTGTAGACATTCGGAAAAACCAGGTAGCCTTTGGCTTTTTTCAAAAATTCGCTCCCTCCGTTCACCTCTTTATCGAAAGTTTTTATCGTCTCTTTTATCTGGACGTCAAGTACCTCTTTCGATTCGGCAAATGCTGTTTCACCATTGAAAGCAAGCAGTAATATGAGCCAAAATAGTAGTTTTTTCATATGGAAAGTCTCCCTCTAAAATTTTGAAAAATTATATCACAGAAGGGTATAAACTCTCTTTGCACAACTTAAACGACTTTTAATCAGAGATCTCTTTACGATTGAAAGCACGTTCTTAAGTGATTCGTTGTAAAATCAAACCAAAAAACGGGTGACGATGCGAAACTTTTTCCTACTTTTTTTGCCTTTACTGTTGGCGGCACAGATTCACTATGCCAAACTCGAACCGGTTGAGACATATGTCATTAAAGCGGCGGCATCGGGACAGATATTGAAAGCGCTCGAGTCGAGCGAGGGGACATACGGCCGCGGCGACGTGATTGTGCAAATCGACGACCGTGTTGACAGAGCACAAAGGAAAGCGCTGACGCTTTCGCTGAATGTTTTCAAAGAAACCCTTCTGCTGACCGAAGAGATGCTCGAGAACCAAAAAGCGGTCTATCAGAAAGACTACGACTACTATCTGCGTACCAAAGATCTCAAAACCAAGTCCAAAACGGAAAAAGACCGCATCTATAGTACGATGATGGCATCGAAAAATCAGATACTGACACTGAAGGAGAAGATGGCAACCCTGAAGAAACAGATAGCCGACACCGAGTATCAACTGGTGATGCTCGATGACAGAATCGAAAAAAAAGCGGTCCGGGCCAAGGGGCTTTACATCTATAAAGTGGCGGTCCGAGAAGGCGATTTCGTCAATCCCGGTGCGCTTCTTCTCAAAGCGATGGATCTTTCCAAGGGGCGCCTCGTACTCTATCTCGATGCCGACGAAGCTGCCGATGTACAAAAAAAGAGGATCTATCTGGATGGAAAACCGACAAAACTTACATTCGACAAAATAATCCGGGTGGCCGACGATGTGCATATCTCCGCCTATCGTGCCGAGATTGTCCTCGATCATCCCGGCAAACTCTTTTCGAAACTCATCAAAGTGGAGATCAAATGAAAATCACAGCCTGTCCGCTCGACTGTTACGATGCCTGTGCGGTGGTGGTGGATCCGGAAAGTCTGAAAATGACAGGATTGCCACAACACCCTTTCACACGTGGTGCACTCTGTCCTCATCTGAATCGCCATATCAAAGAAGCTCGGCGTATCACTGCACCAAGGATCGACGGTAAAGAGGTTTCGATGGAAGAGGCGCTTGAAGCCGTTGCCGAGGCGATCAGAGAGGCGGGAGAGGATTTTCTGCTCTACCGCGGTAGCGGCAATGTCGGTTTTATGCAGTCTGTTACCGAACACTTCACGGCGGCCTACGGTGGATGGACGACCGAAGGGTCGCTCTGTGACGGTGCGGGACAGGCCGGTATCGAAGCGGGGCGCGGTGTTTCACTGGCATTGCCCCCCGAATCGATCGAGCAGGCCGATGCGATTATCGTATGGGGACGCAATGTCTCGGTAACCGATCCGCATATGATGGAACTTCTGAAAAACAAAACACTGATCGTCATCGATCCGGTTAAGACAAAGGTAGCCAAAATGGCGGATCTCTATCTTCAGATCCGGCCACGAAGCGATTTCTATCTCGCCGTGCTGCTTTCGCGTTTCATGTTTATGGAGGATATGGAAGACAAGCGCTTTATGGAAGAGCGATGCGAGGATGCGGAGTGGTATTACGATTTCCTACGTACCTTCCGGGTCCGTGTCTCTTTGGAAAAGTGCGACATCGCCCTTGACGATTTGGGTGATTTGCTCTATCAGATGCAGAACAAAAAGTGCGTTTTCCTTGTCGGAACCGGTGTGCAGAAATACTCGATCGGCGATCAGGTACTGCATGCGATCGACGGTTTGGCTGCGGTTCTTGGATTTTTCGGAAAACCGGGATGCGGCGTGAGTTTTCTTTCCGATTCGATGGCCGGTTTCGAATCACCTTTTGACGTTTCGCCCAAGAAAGTTGCAAAACCCATCGTCCCTTTCGGACGGTTCAAGACGGTATTGGTGCAGGGTGCCAATCCGATGGCGCAGATGCCGGGGCTGAAAAAGGTCGAGGAGGAGATGGCACGGGTCGAAAATCTGATCTATTTCGGATTGTATGAAAACGAGACGAGTTCCCGGGCTCGTATTGTCCTGCCTGCAAAAGATTTTTTGGAGAAAGAGGATCTTCGTCTCAGTTATGCGCATCCCTACGTTCAGCCGATGCCGAAGATCAAAGCGGCGGAGTACGGCATCAGCGAATACGAGCTGACGAAATTTCTGTTTGAGAGTTTCGGCTTCGAGGGATTGAAAGAGGAGCGCTTTTACATTCGATCGATGCTCGATCAGTGTATCGAAGAGGGTGATCTGCTCAAGTCGCCTGCGTACGATAAGCATCCTTATGAAGAGGAATTTGACACCGACAGCGGCAACTTCGAGTTTCTCGAAGAGTTCGAGGACGATTTCGACGACGAAGAGGATGGCCTTTGGCTGCTGACGCCAAAAAGTCCCCATTCTCTGAACAGTCAATTCAGACGCGAAAGCCATGTATGGCTCCACCCTTCGCATGGATTCAAAGAGGATGAAAAAGTACGCATTCTCTCGGAACATGGAGAAGTGGAGCTGCCTGTCAGGGTGAGCGAAGATATTCGAAGCGATTCGGTGCTGATCTATGCCGGGACTCCCGGCGTCAACTACTTGACCCCGCCGACAAAGAGTCTGATGGGCAAAAGCGCCTGCTATCAGGAAGTGAAAATAACATTGGAGAGAGTATGATGAATTTGAAAGAGATGGATCAAACCTACGTTCTGCCGACCTATGCGAGAAATTACGTACACTTCGTAAGGGGCGAAAACTCGATGCTCTACGATGCCGAGGGGAAAGACTATGTCGATTTTGGCAGCGGTATCGCCGTCTGCAGCGTCGGACACGGCAATCCTCGTTTGGCAAAGGCGATCTGCGATCAGGCACAAAAACTCATCCATACCTCGAACCTTTACCTTATAGAGCCGCAGGCGAGGCTGGCGAAACGTCTCGCGGAACTGAGCGGCTACGATGTGCAGACATTTTTCGCCAACAGTGGGGCCGAAGCGAACGAAGGGGCCATCAAAATCGCACGGCGCTACGGCGAAGTGGAAGGGGAGGTCAAGCGCTACAAGATCATCACGCTCGAGCACTCTTTCCACGGCCGTACCATCACTGCACTCAAGGCGACGGGACAGGAGGCGATGCATACCTACTTCGGCCCTTTTCCGGATGGATTCGTCTATGCCCGAAATATCGAACATATTTACGATCTGATCGACGATCACACCGTCGCGGTGATGATTGAACTCGTTCAGGGGGAAGGTGGTGTTCAGCCAATGGAGAAAGCGGAGGTGCAGAAACTGGCTGAAACACTGAAAAAGCGCGATATCCTGCTCGTCGTCGATGAAGTCCAGACGGGTATCTACCGTACCGGCGAGGTGCTGGCTTCCAACCTCTACGGAATAACTCCCGATATCGTTACGCTGGCAAAAGGGCTTGGCGGTGGCGTACCGATCGGTGCGATCATGACGACACACAAAGGCATTCTCAAAGCGGGCGACCACGGCAGTACATTCGGCGGCAACTTTCTCTCGACCCGCGCAGCGCTCGAGGTGCTCGAGATTCTGGAAGGGCACAAAAACAGCGGTGAACTCGACCATATGCTGATACTGTTCGAAGAGAGGCTCAAAAGGGTCGCGGCGAAACATCCGGAGCTTTTCGACAAAGAGGTGGGGGTCGGTTTTATGCGCGGTTTGCGTGTCAAAGAGGGCAAAGATGCCGGCGATATTATCAAGGCGGCATTCGATGCACGTGTCGTCGTACTGAAAGCCGGAAAAAATACCGTCCGCTTCCTGCCCGTTCTGACAATTACAAAAGAGGAGATGGAACTTGGCTTTGAACGGTTCGAATCTGCGCTGGCAAAGCTGTAGCCTACTGGCCAAATATATGTTGAACCAGCGAAGAAGCCACTTGGATGGCACCAATGCGCCATTCTCCTCACCGGCAGGCGCACATGGGGTGGAGACGCGCTTGTTTGAAGTGATTCTCAAACCATCGAAAGTGGTTGTAGCGCTCTTCACTGCTTCACTCCTTTATGCAGGTGAGGCAGATGCGCTTCTTTCAACCCTGAAGCAGAAGACACTTCAGCTGAAGCGTGAAAAAAACAGTGCGGACAGCGGACAGCTCGAATACAGCTGGATCAATCCGATCACTGTCAGCTACGGCTATAGCCGCTCCGATCAGTTCGATCGTATTCAGACCAACCGGTCACTCTCGGTCGGCGTCGACCAGCCCATTTTTAAAAGCGGAGGCATATGGTATGCCGTAAAGTATGCAAGAGCGACGCGAAAAGTGGGTGACCTGAGCATCGAAGCGGAGAGACGCACACTGATCAAGCAGGTCGTGGCGACGCTGTTCAATTTCAAAAAAAACGCTTATCAGATCGAAAAGCAGAAACTTCTGATCGAGAATGACCGTATCGATATCGAGCGGAAAAAAGAGCGGTTTCTGAGCGGCGATCTCGACAGCGGTTTTCTGGATCAGGCGATTTTGAAAAAGAATCAGGATACGATGACGCTCTATACGCTGCAAGATAGTAGAGCACAGCTGCAGATGACGTTCAAGAACCTGAGCGATCTCGATCCCGAGAGAGTCAAACTTCCCCGTTTCAGCCTGATGGATAAAGAGACATTTCTGAAAAACAATATCGATCTGGCACGCGTGAGAGAGGAGATTGTCCAGAAAGATTACTTCAATACGATGACATGGACACGATATATGCTGACCCTATCCGTGCAGGGAAACTATGTCAAACCCTATGAAAACACGTCGGTATTCGGAGGTTCGCTTCCCAACGCCCTCGATCCATACTACTCCTATGGATTCAGAATCTCGATTCCGCTGGATGTCACTTCCTACCATACCATCCAGTCCACCCGTGCCGATTATCTGCGCGCGAAGATCAGTTTTTCGGACAAGAGACGTGAAGCCGACAACAGCTATGTCGCGGCACTCAAACGTCTCGATGTGATCGATCGTATGATCGGCCTTGCAAAAGATGATGAAAAACTCTATGCCTCACTCGTCGAGAGTACAAAAGAGCAGGTCGATGCGGGGGAGATGACGGTGTATGACCTTCAGACGATGGAAAACTCCAGGATGATCCGCCAACTCGATCAGAAAATTTTCGATCTCGACAAACAACTGGTCTTGCTTGACCTTTACGAGAAGAGCTATGAAGCCGTTCAGTGAGTATATGAACGAGTGGCTTTACGGGCCCGAAGGGTACTATGCCACCTTCAAAGCGATCGGGAAAGAGGGGGACTTCTACACGGCCGTCAGTACAAGCCGATTTTTCGGTGCGACGATCGCCCACTATATGATTTCGCTCGTCAAGGCAGGCAAACTTGCTCCAGACCTTCATCTGGTCGAGATCGGTGCGCATCAGGGCTATCTTTTGGGCGACATGATCGAGTGGATCGCGCAGGAGGCACCTGAACTACTCGAGACGATGAAATTCGGCATTGTCGAGCGATTCCTTTCCCTTCGAAAGGTTCAGCTGGACTACTTTGAAACCCGTTTCGGCGATGCTGTCGAGCTTTTGCACTATTGCGATGCAAGCATCATTGGAGCCAAAGAGGCATTCGTCGTGGCCAACGAGATTTTCGACGCATTCCCCTGTGACCTCGTTTATAAAGGGAAAACAGCGCTGGTAGACGATACACATACGATCCATTTCGAAGGGGATGATGGCCAGGTCATCGCACTTGCCGAACGATACGGCCAGACGAAAGGGGAGGTGGCCCGCGGCTATGAATCGTTTGCGGCTTCACTTTTCGGGGGGGCCGAAAAGATCGTTTTCGTCTCTTTCGATTATGGTGAAAAAGAGGTGCGTAACGACTTTTCGATTCGTATCTACAAAGGGCATGAGGTCTTCCCGCTTTTCGAAGAGGGGCTCGATCTCAAAGCGCTGTTCGGGAAGAGCGATATAACCTACGACGTCAACTTCGCACATGTCATAGACGCTTTCGAAGCGGCCGGTTTCATGACCCATGCCTACAAAACCCAGCTTAGAGCGCTGACGGAGTATGGCCTTCCCGATTTGCTTGAACAGCTCGCCAAGCTTGGCAGCCAGACCCTCTACCTTCGTGAATTGAACAAGATAAAAACCTTAATCGATCCTGCGATGATGGGAGAGCGGTTCAAACTGGTTGAATTTCACAAGAATATCGGCTAAAATAGAGCCATGAAAAGAATAATAATTATCGCCACATTAATTTTGTCGTCTTTGCTCGTCGCCGATGAATCGAACGGATGGAAGCCGCTGCACGAAGCCGTTTTCAAGAGTGATATGGGTTCCACGGAACGGCTTGTGGCAAAAGAGGATTGTGACATCGACTGCCAGTCGAAAGCGGGAATTTCGCCGCTTCACATCGCAGTGAAAACGCGGAACCTGAAAATGGTCGACTATCTGCTCGAGAACGGTGCCGATGTGGATATTCAGGACAACAACGGATACACCCCGCTGCTGTATGCGATAAGCCAGCGGCGGTTGAAGATCGTCAGGGCACTCGTCATGCACGATGCCGATGTCAACCTTCCCAACAATGCCGGCATCACACCGCTCCAGCAGGCGGCATACACCAACGATTTTTCTATCGTAGATTTTCTGCTCGACCACGGTGCGGATCCGGATCTTTTAAATGCCAACGGGATCAATGCCTGTGAACTGGCCTATGTCAAGGGGAATTTTTCCATGGCCCATCATCTGCTCTCCTATACGCATGGGGAGTGTGGGAAGTATGCGGATGAGTTGAACACGACAAAAGAGGGGGAGATGAAATGAAAATCATAGTCAACGGAGAAGAGAAACAGTTCGAAGAGGGCACGACACTTGCCGAAATTATCGAAAAACTCGGCATCGCCGATAAAGTGATGGCTGCCGCCGTCAATATGGAGGTCGTCAAAAAAGATAATTGGCCTTCGTTCGCCCCGAAGGAGGGGGATAAAATCGAACTGTTACATTTTGTCGGCGGTGGGTGACGACTCGATCGCCGCGACCGCGATCGCAAAACCGCCATCGTGGGCGATGGAGAGTGATGTCGAAACGATCTTGTAACGTTTTACGAGATCGGAAGGGAGTCTGAAAAAGGGTGCACCTTTTTCATCTTTTTCTATTTTGATGTCATGAAAGCCGAGTTCCGAACCGATACCCGTACCAAGCGCTTTGGCGATCGCCTCTTTGGCCGCCCAGAATCCCGCAGCAGTCTCGGCTCTCTTCACGAGTGAGATCTCCTCTTCGAGCAGATAGCGCCGTAAAAACTTCTCACCGTGCTTTTGCAATGACGATTCGATGCGATCGATGACTACGATGTCGACACCGATCATTGAATGACGAACTCCGTGAAATAGACGTGGCGTATTTCACCATCCTCGAGATGCTTGTTGATCTGATTGAGGATCTCCTCTTTCAGCTTCTCTTTTCCCTTTGCCGTTGTGATCTCCTCGACCGTTTTGGATGAAAGTATGGAGATGACGATATCGCGAATGAGGGGTGTCTTTTTATCGAGCTCCGGTGTCAACTCTTCGCTGTCCTCTTCCATATTCATTTTGACCACCAGATACCTTCGGCCGTTTTCGCTCATGAGGTTGACGGTGAATTTGTCGAGAGGATACATCGGGCCGACTCCCATCTCCTCATTGTTTCGTCTGGATCGTTTCTTCTCGATCTTCTCCTGCTTGATGGTCGTATCGTCGATGGTTTCATCGTCTCCCGACAGCATCAGATAGGCCACGACACCGCCTATGGCAAGAACCAGTACCAGAAGAACGACGATAAGAATCAAGACGATGTTGCTGCCGCCTTTTTTCTGCGTTTCCGAGCCTTCGCTCTCCTGGGACTCTTCTTTCTCTTCTTCGGCCATATTGTTCTCCTTTTTTTCTACGCATTTCTTGAAGTAGTATCGTCTTTTTGATATCGAAGTTAAGTATTATACCCGGCAAATGCGTGATTCAGCGTCCATTGGTTCCCTTTTGGATAAAATAGCGGTAAAAAACGAAAGATTTTTAAATGGCGATAAGTTGGATAGAGATTTTTTTTGCATGGGTCGGCAGGCCTGTCCTTCATCTTTATAACAGAATGGCCGACTTCGGACGTTTTATCGAGTTTCAGGTTGGGTTGATCCCTCTCTATTTCAAGCGGCCCTATCGTCTACGGGAGTTTTTCCAGCAGATGGAGAGTATAGGAATCGGGACGCTGGGTGTCATTTTGCTGACGGCGCTCTTTACCGGAATGGTAGAAGCGATCCAGCTCTACCACGGTTTTCACCGCTTCAGTGCCGAGAACTTCATGGGCTACACGATTTTCGTCTCGATTTCAAGAGAGCTGGGTCCGGTCTTCGCCGCGCTGATGCTCATTTCGCGCGCGATCAGTGCGATGGCTGCGGAACTCGGCACCATGCGGGTGACCGAACAGATCGACGCGATCGAAACGCTTGCGGTCGATTCGAAAAAGTACCTGATCATTCCCAGAATTCTCGCGACGACGCTCTCGCTGCCTTTACTGGTCATTACATTCGATTTCGTAGGAAATATCAGCGCCTATCTAATCTCCACCGAGGCGCTGGGGGTCAATCCGGTGGCATATCAGAACACTATTCAGCAGTATCTCGTCTTCGCAGATATCGGTACGGGTGTGTTGAAAGCGTTCGTTTTCGGATTTTTGATCAGCTCTATCGGAACTTATCTGGGTTATATCGCAAGAGGTGGGGCACGGGGTGTGGGGCAGGCGACGACGTCCGCCGTCGTCTATTCGGCGGTGACGATCTTCGCCGCCAACTATTTTCTATCGTCGCTCTTTTTGCTGCTGGACTGGTAAAGGCATCTTACTCACAGCGGTCGATGCCGAGCCTGTGTATAAGTGTATCGAAAAAGGCTCCCGCCTCTTTGTCGTAGTCGTCGTGAAACTCGATCGAGACAAACCCCCGGCCGTCGCCCTCTTCGACGCTGCATATCTCTATCTGGCACTCGGGGCGCCATGAGAGCTGATCGACGGTGTCCAAAATTTTCTGTTTTTCATTCTCGTCTTTGTAGAACAGTTCGAGTTTTTCATACCGCTCTTCATGAGAGTGGATGGCGGTGATGGAGTCAAGAATATCGGACATTTGAAGCTTTCTTTCGTAATTTAAAGTTGTATGTTTGTAAAATATGGGACCGATTATATCAAAAGGAATCTGATGAATCCGCTTCTCAATCCAAAATCACATTTCAATCTCGCCAACCTCTTTACAATGGTCAACATCACATGCGGTCTTGTCGCGACCTATTTCATCACTCAGAACAACTTTTTCTATGCCATCGTCTTTGCTTGGATCGGTGGCGCTTTCGACATTTTCGACGGTAAGATTGCACGAAAATTCAACCTTTCCAACGAATTCGGCATACAGCTCGATTCGTTCGCCGATTTTCTCTCCTTTGTATTGGTTCCGGTTTTTTTGATTTTTCAGGCCGTATATACGCATTTGGATGGATTTTGGTTCAATATCGGCGTGGTTGCAACCGTTTACTATGTCATCAGCGGATTGAGGCGTCTCATCCAGTTCAATATCGATGCCGAAGCGGGTGAAGTCGGAAAGTTTTTTGTCGGCGTACCCACACCGCTGGGCGCCATCTTGCTCTGGCTCGTCTACCTCGGCTACACCTATGGCGTTCTACCCGGCCAAATGGTTATATTGTTCATGGTCGTCATCGGTTGGCTTCTCAACTCGACGTTGAGAGTACCGCATCCCTGATTTGAAGTAGAGACTCTTACATCCACTCTACGACTTTGGCGACCTCTTCTGCGATGTAGCATTTTATCGGTGTTTCGAACGCCGGTTTGTTGGGTACGATGGCTTTGGTGAAGCCGAGGGTGTTGGCTTCCCTGAGGCGTTGTTCGAGGTGGAAGACCTCGCGGATGTCGCCGATGAGGCTCACTTCGCCGATAAAAACGCTCTCGTCGCTCAATGGACGGTTTCTGAAGCTGCTGATGATGGCGGCGATGATAGCCAGGTCGGCAGCGGGTTCGTTGATCTTGATACCGCCGGCGATATTGACGAAGACGTCGTACTGGTTGAAAGGGAGTTCGAGTTTCTTCTCGAGCAGTGCCAGAAGCATCGTCAGGCGGCTGGCGTCATAACCGGTCGTGGAGCGTTTGGGGTTGCCGTAGCCGCTGTCGGCGACGAGCGCCTGTACCTCGATGACGAGCGGCCGGGTTCCTTCCATGATGACGGTGACGGCACTCCCGGCCTGCGGTTTGCCGCGGCTGAAGAATTTGGAGGCGATGTTCTTGGCACTCACCAGCCCCTCTTGTGTCATTTCGAAGATTCCCACTTCACTGGTGCTTCCGAAACGGTTTTTGAACGCGCGCAGCATTCGTATCTCTTTGCTGGAATCTCCTTCGAAATAGAGCACTGTATCGACCATATGTTCCAGTACGCGAGGTCCGGCGATGGACCCCTCTTTGGTGATGTGGCCGATGATGAAGATCGGTATCTGCTTCTCTTTGGCCAGGCGCATCAGGTCGAAAGTGATGGTGCGCACCTGGGTGACGCTTCCGGGTGCGGATGGGACCGCTTCGGAGTAGAGGGTCTGGATGGAGTCGATGATGATGAGGTCGTAGCCGGCTGCGGCGACTTCGGCCATCACCGCTTCGAGACGGATTTCACTCAGAAGATAGAGGTCGTCATGGTTGGCGCCGAGTCGGTTGGCCCGCATCTTGATTTGCCCGCCCGATTCCTCGCCGCTGACATAGAGCACTTTTTTTCTCTGTTGGGCAAGGTTGCCGCCGATTTTGAGCAGCAACGTAGACTTTCCGATCCCGGGGCTTCCGCCGATGAGCACCAGCGATCCCGGGACGATACCGCCGCCGAGTACCAGGTCGAGTTCGCTGTCACCGCTCGTGAAGCGTGAAACCTCCTCCTCCTGAATCTGGGTAATCGGATGCGCTTTGGAGGGTGCGGCCGTCGTTTTGGAGATTTCGTTCAGTACCTTCTGCTGTTCGGCGGAGAGTTCGATGAAGCTCTCCCATGCGCCGCAGCTGGGACATTTGCCCATCCACCTGGCACTCTGCATACCGCACGCCTGGCACTCGTAGATCGACTGTTTCTTTTTAGCCATTCGATTCGAGATCTTCCGCTTTGTAGGCTTTCAGAACAGTACCGTCGGGCCTCAGCACTTCGATGCGGTCGCTATTTTCGTTGATACCGAGCCGGTAGGTTTCGCCACTGCTTCGCTCGCTGACGAAGTGTTTGGAGAGCAGGTTGTACCCGTCTTTGTCGAGCAGCGCTTCGAGCCTGGCGCGCTGCGCTTCGGTGAGGCTGTGAAGATCGACATGGTGCGTTTTTCCTGAGGATGGGACGGCATTCTCCTCCTCTTCGATGAAGATGGCATCAAGAATCGTGTTGACGAACTCTTTGGGATCGAAAGGGATCAGGTCTTCGGCTT
This sequence comes from Hydrogenimonas cancrithermarum, assembly GCF_030296055.1. Classification (NCBI taxonomy): domain Bacteria; kingdom Pseudomonadati; phylum Campylobacterota; class Epsilonproteobacteria; order Campylobacterales; family Hydrogenimonadaceae; genus Hydrogenimonas; species Hydrogenimonas cancrithermarum. The sequence goes on along the minus strand of NZ_AP027370.1, from coordinate 455,083 downwards.
TTTCGCCCACACCGACATAATAGATGGGCAGTTTCAGCTCTTCGGCGATACTGAAGAGTGCCCCTCCTTTGGCTGTGCCGTCGAGCTTGGTGATGATGATACCGTCGATGTCGATCATCTCCTTGAACGCCTTGGCCTGGTTGATGGCACTGTTGCCCTGCGTACCGTCGAGGATCAGGATTTTTCGGTGCGGAGCCCCCTCCATCGCCTTGCCACAGACGCGGACGATCTTTTTGAGCTCTTCGGCCAGATTGGTCTGGGTATGCAGGCGTCCTGCCGTGTCTATGATGACATGGTCGATCTGTTTCGCTTTGGCGGAGTTGATGGCATCGTATGCGACGGCGGAGGGGTCGTGCCCCTGTTTGGTGTAGACGATGGGAACGTCGATCTTTTCGGCCCAGGTTTTGAGCTGTTCGATCGCTGCGGCCCTGAACGTGTCCGCGGCTCCGAGAAGTACGGTTTTTCCTTCGCTTTTATATCGCTGGGCGAGTTTGGCGATCGTGGTGGTTTTTCCGGCACCGTTGACACCGACGATCAGTTCGACGAAGGGTTTTTCCCCGTGCGGTTCGATCTTTTCGGCACTGTACATGAAAAGAGAGATGAGCGTGTTATAGAGCTGAATGCGTTTGACCGTTTCGGGAAGCGATTCGACGATCTTCTCGACGAGATCGTAGCTGACATCGGCCTCGAGCAGCAGGTCTTCGAGCTCGTCGCGGCCGATTTTTTCGCGCTTGACGGGGGTCGTGGACTGAATCGCCTCAACCGTCTTTTTCAGCCCCTTTTTTAAAAAACCGAACATCCTATTTCACCTCCTTGAGCGCCTCTTTGATGTCGCTTTCAAGCATCTCTTCGGGGACCATTCCGATGTAGTGGCGGAAATATTTGCCGTTGACGAACAGTACCATCATGGGAATGGAGAAATTTTTGGGCTGGTGGAGCATGTCCGCGGTGGTGGCGGCGATCAACATGTTGTCGGGGGCATTGGAGACGAAGTAGTTGATACCATGTCCTTCGACAAACCGCTTCAGCTCAGCCGGGTGTTTGCTCTCGACGAGAACACCGATAATTTTCAGTTTACCGGCATATTTTTTCTGCAGATTCGCCAGATGTGGGATTTCGGCACGGCATGGCGGGCACCAAGTGGCGAAAAAATCGAGCATGACGACAGGTTCTTCGACGCTGAAGAGGAATCCCCCATCCTCCAGCTTCGCGCTTATCGTCCGATTATCCTCTTTCAGGGTGAAAGAGACCGGAGACTCTTTAGCCTCTATCTGTGTACCGGTTTGCTCCTTTTTCTCTTTTTCCCCGCAGCCGGCCATAAACAGGGCGATAAATATCAAAGTGATCGAAGTCAGATGTTTCAAGTTCATAAAATACCTTTTGGTTAAAATAGCGGTTATTATAGGATATTGGGGCTTAAAAATGGACAAGAAAATTTTTCGGGAAATCTGTATCGAACGTTTGAAAAAGATAGAGAAAAGTGGTAGGCTGTATCGGAACAGGATCGTTTTGAAACGTCTTGAAAATATTATTAAAAAGAATAATCCAAAGTCGGTTCTTCTCTATCTTCCGATGGGGCATGAAGTTGACGTAAGACCGTTTTTCAGGCGTTTTCGAAAGGGCATGAAAATTTATGTGCCGTTTATGGAAGGAAAAAGTTTTAAATTGGTACAATATAGATTACCGCTGCGTAAAAAGCGTTTCGGTATCCATGAACCAATGAATTCACACTTTCATCTGTCAAAAATAGATATGGCGGTCGTTCCGGTTGTGGGGGTTGACGGAAGACTCCGCCGCATAGGATTTGGAAAAGGTATGTACGACAGATTTTTTGCATCACTGAAAACGAAACCTTTGACGGTTTTCGTTCAGCTTGCGAAATGTTATACGAAACGACACATCACCGATGATTACGATATCGAAGCCGATATCTATGTAACCCCCGAAGATATTATTGTCCGAGGGAAACAGTATGTTAACAGAGCTTATCATAGGAGGTGCGGCAGCCACGGTTAGCGGTGTTGCAGCATTTTTTATTACCAAAAAAATCGACGCTTCGAAATACGATATCTATGTCGAACAGGCCAAAGCGAAGGCCAAAGCGATCGAGCATGAAGCGGAAGTCGTTCTGCAGAATGCGAAACTGCGGGTTACGGAAGCGGAACTCGCGGCGAAACAGAAATACGAAGAGGAACTTGCGCGCCTCAACAGCGAGTTCAACAATCGGCTTTCACAGCTCGAAAAACGTGAAGAACAACTGGCGAAAAAGCTTGAAGAGGAGCTTGAACAGGTCGCTGAAGAGCGGGAAGCGGTCAGGGCGGAAAAAGCTGCGATCAAAATGGCACAGCAGCAGCTGGAGATGCTTAAAGATGAGTATGAGGCCAAACGCAGGGAGGCTGTAAAGGTCCTGGAGCGTGCTTCGGGTTTGACGGAGGCGGAAGCGAGAGAGCTTGTGCTCAAACATGCGGAGGAGGATGCGCGTGGCGAGATCGCCCATATTGTCCGCAGATACGAGACGGAGGCGAAAACCGAAGCGAAACGTAAGGCCAACTATATTCTGGCACAGGCGACGACACGCTATGCGGGTGAGTTCGCCGCGGAGCGCCTCATCAACGTTGTCCATCTTCCGGATGACGAACTCAAAGGGCGCATCATCGGGAAAGAGGGGCGAAACATCAAAACGCTCGAGATGCTGCTTGGTGTCGATATCATTATCGATGATACACCGGGTGCGATCATTCTCAGCAGTTTCAACCTCTACCGGCGTGCCATCGCGACGCGTACGATCGAACTTCTTATCGAAGATGGCCGTATTCAGCCGGCACGCATCGAAGAGATCTACGAGAAGGTGACCGAAGAGTTCGAACAAAAGGTGCTGGAAGAGGGTGAGCAAATCGTGATAGACCTCGGACTTTCACCAATGCATCCGGAGCTGATGAAACTCATCGGACGCCTGCGCTATCGTGCAAGCTATGGGCAGAATGCACTTGGCCATTCACTCGAAGTGGCGCATCTCGCAGGTATTATGACTGCCGAGATGGGCGGTGACGAGGTCCTTGCCAAGCGTGCCGGCATTCTGCACGATATCGGCAAAGCGTTGACGCATGAGTATGCGGGCAGCCATGTCGATTTGGGAGCCGAGGTGTGTCGCCGTTACAAAGAGCATCCAGTCGTCATCAATGCGATCTATGCCCACCATGGCCATGAAGAACCCGAGACCATCGAGTGTGCCGCCGTCTGTGCCGCGGATACGCTCTCTGCGGCTCGGCCGGGTGCACGGCGCGAAGTTCTCGAGAGCTTCCTGAAACGGGTCAAAGCGATCGAGGAGATCGCCACATCCAAACCGGGTGTTCACCACGCCTATGCGATCAACGCTGGACGGGAGGTGCGAGTCATCGTCAACGCCACTTTGATCAACGACGACGAAGCGATACTTCTGAGCAAAGAGATTTCCGAAGAGATCGAAAAGAGTGTACAATACCCGGGAGAGATCAAAGTCAACGTTATCCGTGAAACCCGTGCAATAAATTACGCCAGATAGGAGTTGTTTTAACATGTCTAAAAAAAGTGAAAATCGTTGCGGCCAGATCAAAGCCTACTTCAGACGTGAAGAGCGGTATGAAGGGCTTCAGCTTGTATTCAAAGAGCATCCGGAATTGAAAGATGAAATTCTCGAAGCGATCGAAGAGGCGAAAAGAGAGACGGGTGCCGATCCGGTCGTCTTTGAAAACCGCTGTACGAAAGATAGCTGTCCCGATGCTTTCTATATCGAGTTCAACGACGATTACGACAAAGACGGCGGTGACTTTTTTGAGATTGTACTCAAAAAGCTCGGCATCGATAAGTGTGAGCAGTAGCCCTATCCCGCAAACTTCTTACTCTCTTCCAGGTTGACGTCGGAGTCGTCGTAGGGATCGAGATGGATATTGATAAGCCAGTCGGCTTTCGGGTCGATCTCCTTGATTTTGGCTTCGACACTGTCGCCGATGCGGTGCGCTTCGAGGAGTGACATCTCCGGTGTGAAGACCAGGTGGACATCGACAAAGTAGTCGTTGCCCGCCTTTCGGGTTCTAAGCCAGTGGTAGTCGTTGACGCCCGGTTCCGATTCGATCACCTCTTTGATTTTTTCTACGATCTCATCGTCCAACGAGACATCCAGCAGCACCAGGACACCTTCTTGAATCAGTTCGAATGCCGAATAGACGATATAGATGGCGATGAGAATACCGAGGATGGCATCGATCAAGTAGAAGTCGGTAAAGTAGATGACGACGAGAGAGACGAGAATGGCGCCGTTGCTGAGTAGGTCCGTTTTGTAGTGGAGCGCGTCGGATTTAATGACCATATTCTGTGTGACGCGAGCCACATGGTTCAAGAACATGACCAACGCACCGGTCATCACGAGCGAGACGACCATAACACCGATTGAAATGTCCAGATGGGTGACCGGCTCGGCATGCATAATCTTCTGGATCGCTTGATAGAAGATGAAAAATCCCGAAAGGGTGATGATGACACCTTCGATGACCGCGGCGATCGCTTCGATCTTCCCCCGGCCGTAGTTGAACTTTTCATCCGCCGGTTTTTCCGCGTTCGTGACGGCAAATAGATTGAACAGCGAGACGGCAAGGTCGAGACCCGAGTCGATAGCCGATGCAAGAACGGCCACCGAGCCGCTAACGATTCCGACGATCAGTTTTATGACGACGAGTGTAACGGCTACCGAGGAACTGACGATGGTCGCTCTCTTTTGCAATGTCATTGATTTTCTCCAGAGAAAGAATTTCGAAGATTTCCGAATTTTATCTTATTTAAACTATAATCCTCTTTATGAAAATCGAAGAAATCATCAAAGAACGTGAATCGTGGCTGAGGTGGAAGAATGTCGCACCGATCAGGGATGCGATGAAGGATCTTCCACAAATAAAGGATGCCGAGGTCGAACTTGGGGACTGGATCAGGTTGCGATCGGACTCGGTTACGCCGGAACAGCGATCTGTGATTTACGAGGTGGCGAAGAAGATGATGCCATGGCGGAAAGGCCCTTTCGATCTCTTTGGCATTCGTATCGACAGCGAGTGGCAGAGTTTCAGAAAGTACAATCTGCTGCGGCCTTATATGGACCTCGAAGGTAAAATGGTCGCTGACGTCGGATGCAACAACGGTTACTATATGTTTCGGATGCTCGAATTTTCCCCGAAACTGGTTCTGGGGGTCGATCCTTCCCCGATTTTTCGATCCCAGTTCGATCTGATCAACCGATATGTTCGAAGCGACAGACTGCGCTATGAGATGCTTGGCATTGAACATATGGCGGGTTTCGCCGATATGTTCGATACACTCTTCTGTCTTGGCGTGCTTTATCACAGGAGCGATCCGATCGTGGCATTGAAATCTTTGAAACGGAGTCTCAAAAAGGGTGGCGAGCTGATACTCGACACCTTCATGATCGAAGGAGAGGAACCCGTGTGCCTGGTACCGGAGTCGACCTATTCGAAAATTTCGAATGTCCACTTCGTCCCGACCGTTCCCGCATTGGAAAATTGGTGTAAAAAGGCGGGCTTCGAGCGTTTCGAAGTACTCGATATCGTCAAGACGGAACCCGAAGAGCAGAGAAAAACGGAGTGGATGGAGGGGCAGAGCCTCGAAGAGTTTCTCGATCCGGATAACCCGGATTTGACGATTGAAGGGTATCCTGCACCCAGACGCGTCTATGTAAGATGTTACAGAAAATAGGGGAGAAGATGGCAGAAGAAGAGAGAGAAAACGAAGATACGTTGCAGACGGAACATTCGGGAACGGAGCGAGAGAAAGTGGAACTCAAAACGCATCAGCGTATCAATCAGTCGCTTTGCGGTGTCTTGGTGGAACTGGATGACGGATATGCGAAAGTGGAGCTCGAAACGACGCGGGATATGGTCGTCGACGAGATGGGCCTGGTTCATGGAGGGTTTACTTTCGCCGCGGCCGATTTTGCCGCCATGGCTGCGGTGAACGACCCCAACGTCGTACTGGTCAGCAGTGAGTGTCGTTTTCTCTCACCGGTGAAGGTGGGAGACAAAGTGGTTTTCGATGCGAAAGAGCTCTATAAAGAGGCAAGAAAGAGAAAGATCCATGTGGTGGGTTATTTCGAAGATATCAAAGTCTTCGAAGGAGAGTTTATGGCGGTGGTACTCGAACGCCATGTCCTCAAACTCAAACTCCTCAAAGAGGAAGAGGAGTAGCTGGGGTCGGTATCAGATCATCCGCAGCCAGTAGGGAATGTTCCGCTTTTCGGCTTCGAGTGTCGTGCTTGGACCGTGGCCGGGATAGAGGGTGGCGTTTTTTGGATGGGCCAACGCCTTTTCGAGACTCCTCTTCATCGCTTTCGGGTCTGAATAGGGGAAGTCGACGCGCCCGATGGAGCCTTTGAAAAGGAAATCTCCGCAAAACCAGTTGTCGCCGATCTCGAGGGCGCTGCATCCTGGGGTATGGCCGGGAAAGTGTTGGAATTTGATCGGAGTCTGTTCGATGTTCACAGTTTCGTCCGGTTTGACCGCGACATCGGCATGGCTTGGTGGCGTCCCCTGGCCGAAGGGATCGTTTTCCAGCATGAAAAGATCTCCTTCGGGGCAGAAAATCGGGATATCCAGCTTCTCTTTGATCTCCTGATTGCTCCAGACATGGTCGAAGTGCCCGTGGGTGTTGAGAATGGCGACAGGGTTTTTGACATGTTTCAAAACCCATTCGGTGGCATCGACTCCCGGATCGACGATAAAATCTTTCCCGTCGACCGTGACGATATAACAGTTGGTCTGGTAGGGGCCCATGGGTTGCATCTGTATCTGCATGGTATAATCCCTTTATGGAATTTTTCGATGAAACTTTACGCGCTATGTGTGAAAGTGACCCCTCAAAAAAGGGGGAACTGGTTGAGCAATTGTACACAAATTTACGCCAAAACAGGCTGACGTTCGATCACGATTCGCCGGTGGAGCGTCCTGAAAGACCCTCCTATGCACAGATCGTCACGATTGTCCGTCCACGTGACGTACCCAAACGAAAACATTTCGATACCGAAGAGGGGCAGGGTGTGCTTCTGCATGCGGTGGCACACATCGAGTACAGTGCGATCGATCTGGCGCTCGACTCGGCCTACCGTTTCCGAAATATGCCGCATGGGTACTATGCCGATTGGATCGAAGTGGCACACGACGAGGTTCGACACTTTCGGATGCTCGACGCTTTGATGCGGCGCATCGGGGTTCGCTACGGCGACTACCCGGTCCATACCTCGCTGTTCGATGCAGGGCGAAAGAGTGGAGGGGATATTCTGGAGCGTATGGCCGTGGTACCGCGCTACCTGGAGGCCAACGGCCTCGATGCGAACCCGAAAATCATTCAGAAGCTGAAAAGCTACCCCTCTACACCGATGCTCGAAGCGATATCGGAGGCGCTCGGGATTATTCTCGAGGAAGAGATCGACCATGTGACCAAAGGGGACAGATGGTTCCGGTATGTCTGCGACAAGCGCGATCTCGATCCCGGGGTCTATTTCGAAATCATCGAGCGCTTCTATCCGGGTATGGAGAAACGGAACTTTCAGCTCAATGTCGAAGCGCGCCGCGCAGCCGGTTTCGCATGTGACGAACTGAAACGAATGGGTGCGAAAAAATGTGAATAAGTCGACCTTACAATGCTCAACTATATATAAAAGCTGCGATTAATACTAATATCAGTATTATGAACACAATATATTTTCACAGGAGCATTTTGTATGGCACGTGAGATTCCTTTTTTCAAACCGGACATCAGCAACGCAGAACGTCAGCAGATTGAAGAGGTACTTGATCTCCAAGGTGCTTCGAAGATCGAAGATCTCGAAAAAGCGTTCATGAAAAAGACTGGAGCGACCTATGCCGTTTCGGCCAACAGCGGAACATCGGCACTTCATTTGGCGATGTGTGCAATGGATCTCAAACGCGGCGACAAGATAATCTGCTCCGTCAACTCTTTTCCTTCCGTTCCGGAAGTGGTGCGTCACTTCGACGCCGAGCCGATATTCGTCGATATCGACAGTGAAGATTTCAATATCGATTTGGACGCTTTCGAAAAAATACTCGAAGAGAACAAGTCGAAAAAACTCAAAGGTGCCATCATCAACCATGTCGGCGGCCAGCCGACCGATCTCGAGCGGCTCTACGATATCGCGAACCGTTTCAACATCAAGATCGTCGAAGATGCCAGTGACGCGCTTGGCGGCACCTACAAAGGTGATCCGATCGGTGCTACGGGTGCGGATATCACCTGTTTCAGTTTTTCACCCCATATGAAACACTCCGTCGCCAATGCCGGAATGCTTCTGTGTGAAGACGATACCCTTTATGAGCGTTCCGTACTGTTGCGCAACCATGCTATCCAGTCGAGTGGATGGGACCGTTACGGCAACCTCGAATATATGTACGATGTCGTCGACATCGGCTGTAAGTACGACATCAGCGTTCTCGACGCAGCCTATGCACTGGCCCAGTACAATCGCGTGGACAAGATGATCGCACGGCGTCTTGAGATCGCGAAGATGTATGACGAGCGGCTTGCAGGGGTGAATCATGTAACGCTGCCCGTCAAAAAGCGCGATCATATCTATCAGCTCTATATCATTCGCATCGACCGGAACCGTGACGGCTTCGCACGCGCACTCAAAGAGCGTGGCATCCATACCGGGCTGCACTACATTCCGCTTCACCTGATGAGCTACTACAAACAGAAATACAGCCTGCGGGTCAACGACTTCCAGCAGGCACTCCAGACCTACCAGCAGGTTCTTTCGTTGCCGATCTACCACAACATGAGCGACAGTGACGTCGAATATGTCTGTAACATGGTCAAAGAGGTCGCCGCCGAACACATTTGATGCACCGCTTCGTCGCTTTTTTCGAAAATCTTTTCTACCGGCCCAAGTGGTATCACTGGTCGGTAGCGTTTGTATTGCTTCCGTTCTCTCTCCTCTACGCTTCTGCCATGTGGATACGCCGAAGGGTGGCAAAACGCAAAAACTTCGGGATCCCCATCGTCAGCATCGGCAATCTGCTCGTTGGCGGCAGCGGTAAAACCCCTATGGCCATTGCGCTTGCCATACATTTTGAAAAACCGGCAGTCATCCTGCGAGGTTATGGACGAAAAAGCCGCGGCCTTGTCGTCGTGAGCGAGTGGGGAAAGATCCAAGCCGACATCGAAACGAGTGGCGATGAAGCGATGCTTCTTGCCCGCTCGCTTCCAAAGGCTACCGTCATCGTCGCTGAAGATCGCATCGAAGCGGTCGAAAAAGCCAAAACGATGGGTGCGAAGATAGTTTTTCTTGACGATGGTTTCAGCAAAGTTGCGATCGAAAAATTCGAAATACTTCTTTATCCCGCGAACATACCCAACCCCCTTCCGCTTCCTTCCGGTCCGTTTCGTGAATTCCCTTCGGAGAGAAAGTTCGCCGACCTCGTACTGGTCGAGGGAAAAGATTTCGAGCGTGTCGTCACTTGCGAAGGGTGCAGCGAGCCGATGCTGCTCGTGACCGCCATCGCCAATCCACATCGACTCGAGCCTTTCTTGCCGAAGAGTCTCGTCAAAGGCCGCCTGATTCTTCCCGACCACGCCTGGTTCGATGCCAAAGCGATCGAAGAGGCAATGAAAAAGCATGGTGTCGAAAAGATTCTCACGACCGAAAAAGATGCCGTGAAACTGGAAAAATTCGGATTCGATATGGCACTTTTGAAACTGAAACTGGATATCGACGAACGATATCTTCTCCAAATACAACGAGCCGTTTTGTCCGGCCGGCACTATGATCAGTAAAATTTAATAAAATAATAAGTTATATTGATTTAATATGGGAACGTGACGATGTATGAACAGGATGGAGAGAATAAGATATAGGTATGTGACGAGGCGAAAAAAGCGGTAAATGTCTCGTAGCGAGAGAGGTGAAAGCGTGAGACGGGTGTTACAGGATTTCATCGTCAGAGAGTGGCTTCTGCTCGCCTCGTTGGTCGGGGTGGTGGCCACCTCTTTCTATCGTGGTGCTTTTCCACTCTATACGCCCAAAGATGTGGAGCCCATTTTTCTACTCTTCGCACTCTTCGTCGTGGTCAAGGGCATCGAAAACAGCAATCTCCTCCTCAAAACCGCGACGGTTCTCGAACGGGGTGCGCTGTTGCCGGCGAAACTCGTGATCATCACGTTTCTGCTCTCGATGGTCGTGACGATCGACGTGAGCCTCGTGACGATGCTGCCGATCGTTCTCTCTCTCAATGTTCGCCAGAGGGAGAACCTCGCCATTCTCGTGGCGCTCACCGCCCATGTGGGTGCCGCCCTGACGCCTTTTGGAACACCGCAGAATCTTTTCATCTACTCTTTCTACGATGTAGATACCCTGAGGTTCATCGAAACGATCGCCCCCTTTTCCATCGGAATGTTGCTCTTTTTCCTGGTCGTCTCCTTTTTCATGAAAGCGACGAAGGAGACTTCGTTCCGACGCAAGAAACGGCCGGTCGAAAAACCGATGGCACTGAGCTATCTGGTGCTGCTGGGAATCGTCGTATTGTGCGTTCTGCGGCTTTTGCCAGTGGGGACGGCGGTACTGGCCCTCGTTTTCGTCCTTTTTTTCGACCGTCGCAGCTTGAAGGTGGACTATGGACTGCTTCTAACCTTTCTGGCGTTTTTGGGGCTCACGGCCAATATCAAGGAGATGATCGGTGGGATGATCCACCATCCGGGACACATTTTCATCCTTTCGGCGTCGATGAGCCAATTCATCAGCAATGTGCCGACGACTCTGCTTTTGAACAGATTCACGGGAGAATGGGAAGCACTTCTATGGGGGACGAATGTCGGTGGATTCGGAAGCCTCGTCGCGGCCCTGGCGAATCTCATCACCTACAAACTCTACGTCGCCTATGGCGACAGGCAGCGTGTCGGGATTTTTGCGAAAAAATTCGTCGTTGCAGGCTATGTAGCGTTCTTCGTCGGCTTTCTCATCCATTTTGTCTGTTACGACTATCTCTATGGTGATTTTGAGAGACTCATCGTTTTTTTATTTCAGACCTGATATACTCCAATCCACTACGATCCATTTGGAGAATACCGATGCAAAAGAAAATGCAAGTCGTTCAGACACTGCTCGATACACTACCGTTCATCAAGAAATTTGCGGGACAGACCATCGTTATCAAGTATGGCGGTGCGGCACAGACGTCGCCGGCGCTGAAAGAGAAGTTCGCCCAGGATATCGTGCTGATGCACCTCGTGGGCATCCGTCCGGTCATCGTGCATGGAGGCGGACCGAAGATTACGCAGCTTTTGGCCGATCTCGGGATCGAGACAGCGTTTGTCGAGGGGCAGCGGGTGACAACGAAGGAGGCGATGCGCATCGTCGAGATGGTGCTCAGCGGCGAGGTGAACAAAGAGATCGTCTCTTCGCTCAACGATCAGGGCTCCAAAGCGATCGGCATCAGCGGTAAAGATGCCCATTTTATCCAGGCGCGTGCGAAAGATCGCAGCAAATGGGGTTATACGGGTGTCATCGAAGAGATCCATGCCGAAGTGGTGCAGAACCTTATGAACGAAGATTTCATCCCCGTCATCGCACCGATCGCGGCCAGCAAAGACCCGGGCGAACCAGGTTTCAACATCAACGCCGATCTGGCGGCGAGCAAGGTCGCCGTGGCGCTGAAAGCGAGCAAAGTGGTCTTTTTGACCGATACTCCGGGCGTTTTGGATAGCGAGGGGAAACTTATCGGGACACTTGGGACCGAAAAGATCAATCTGCTCAAAAACGAAGGCGTCATCAGTGGCGGGATGGTACCCAAGGTCGATGCGTGTCTCGAAGCGATCAACGGCGGCGTTCAGAAAGCGCACATCATCGATGGACGTATCGAGCATTCGATTCTTCTCGAGATCTTCACGAGCGAAGGGATCGGTACGCAGATCGTCCACTGAAAGTAGAGAATGATACGCCCGCTTTGCAGGCTTAGTGGGTAGTGGGTAGTGAGTAGTGGGTAGTTTTTAAAGGAGTCATGATGTCGAAAAAGATCTACTGCATCGCACGGTTTCGGGCGAAAACGGGAAAAGAGAGAGAACTCTTCGAGGTGCTCAAAGCCCTTGAGCCCGATACGTTGCGAGAGGATGGCTGCCTTCAGTATATCGTGACGAGACGCATCGAAAATCCCTGCGCGGGTTGCAGTGACGACTTTTCGATCGTTTTCAACGAGATCTGGGCCGATCGGACGGCGTTCGAGGCGCATTGCAACCGCAACGCGATTCGGGAGTTTTTCCAGACCCAATGCCTCGATGAAAACGGTCTTGTGGAAGCCCACGATGTCTGTGTCTATAGCGATGAACCGGAAGATTACGACGCGCCGGTGGTGGGAGCGAAGTATGAGTAAATACCGGATGGTACTGGTGACCGCCTCTTCCAAAAGCGAAGCGGAAAAGATTGCGATCCATCTGGTGAAAAAGGCGTTGGCTGCCTGTGTGAACATCGTTCCGAAGATCCGTTCCGTGTATGGGTGGGAAGGGAAGGTCGAAATCTCCAACGAGGTGCTTTTGATCATAAAGAGCAAAAAATCTCTTCTGAAAGATCTGGAGAAAGCGGTCAGAAAGGTTCATAGTTACGAAGTACCGGAGATCGTTTCGATCGAAATAGAGGAGGGAAGTTCCGACTATCTGGATTGGATGGAGAGTCTTCTGAAAAAACAGTCGAGGAAGAAGTGACATCGTAATGGATTCCATGCAGATCCTGATCGGCCTGCTGAAAATGGGAGGTGGCCTGGGGATCTTCCTTCTGGGCATGATCATCATGACCGATGGGCTGAAGTCTCTCGCCGGTGGGATGATTCACGCCCTTTTGGTTCGTTTTACGAAAAGTCCGCTAAGTGGTGCGATTACAGGCGCACTGAGCACGGCCATTTTACAATCTTCGAGCGCCACGACGGTTGCGGCCGTGGGGTTTGTCGCGGCGGGCCTCATGGAATTTCCCCAGGCGCTCGGCATCGTTTTCGGCGCGAACGTCGGTACGACGATCACGGGATGGATCGTCGCCCTCTTCGGTTTCAAGCTTCATCTTTCGATTCTTGTCATGCCGTTGATCCTGGTCGGTACGTTGATGAACCTTTTTGGACGCAGAAAGATGGCCCGTGCCGGTTATGCGATAGCCGGTTTCGGACTCATATTCGTCGGGCTGGTTTTCATACAGGAGGGGATGAGCGGCTTTCAGGATATCCTGAATTTCACCGATCTTCCGGGAGATAGCTGGTCCGGCCGCCTGAAACTACTCGGCCTCGGTATCCTCTTCACACTCGTTACCCAGTCGTCGAGTGCCGGTGTCGCCGCCACGCTGACGGCGCTCTATACGGGGCTCGTTTCGTTCGAACAGGCGGCGGTACTGGTGATCGGGATGGATGTCGCCACGGCGGTCACGGCAGTCATCGCTTCGATAGGAAGTTCGGTCCAGGCTCGCAGGACAGGCTTTTCTCATCTGATCTACAACGTTTTTACGGGTTTGCTGGCACTGCTGCTGTTGACGCCATACATCCGTATCGCCAATGGGCTGGCGCCAGGATTTGTCGAAAACGATGCCGAAATCGCACTGGTCGCGTTTCATACGTTTTTCAATGTCGTTGGCGTCGCCGCCATCCTTCCCTTTACTCGCCATTTCGCCCGTTTGATGGAACGTCTGATTCCGGAACGGCTTCCGGTCTACCTGCGTAGACTCGACAAGGGGCTGCTGAAGCAGCCGGCTCTGGCACTCGATGCATTGAAAGAGACGATGGCGGACGAGATTTCCCAGCTTCTTCACTGTTTGAAGATTCGGCTGGATCCCCGTTTGAGCCCTTCCGTACGCAAACTCTCCGAGATCGATCTCGCCATCGAGGCGATGTACGACTATATCGACGATCTGCATCTCGAAAAGCAGGAGCATCCGGCATGGATCTCTCTTCTTGAACTCATCCATACGCTCGACCATCTCGAGACGCTTTTCGAGCTTTGCGAACCCGATACCGATTTTATACGCTCGGGAGAGTACGCCATCGACAGACTTAGAGAAGCGTTGCGGGAAAAGATTTCCCGAATCGAAGCCGACATCCGCCGCCATGAATGGGCGGATGCCTATCGGACAGCATCCGAAATGCTTGAAGTTCTGACCCGGCAGGTGGAAGTGCTTCGTCCTGAAATTATCGCTGCCATTGCAGGGAAAACGATCGGCACCGATGAAGGAGGCCGCCATCTCGACCAGCTGAACTGGCTCGAGCGTATCGCTTTCCACTTGGAGAGAATGCTCTACCACTACCAAAAGAGCGAAGGTAAAGAGAAAAGCGAGAAGAAGCGGTGAAAAATGGTATACTTTCATCAAAAATTCAGGATATTCAATGACCTTTATAGAGACACGTGGCAACGACGGGAGCAAGCCTTCGGAGGTGACTTTCAGTCAGGCGATTTTGAGCCCGAGTGCGAGTTTCGGCGGACTCTATGTCCCAAAAAAACTGCCGTCACTCGATTTCGACTTTCTCGATGCCCATACGCAGAGCCATTACAAGGATCTTTGCAAGGCACTTTTCGAAAAGTTCGATGTCGATATCGACGAAGCGGATCTGAATGCGGCGCTCGATCGCTACGATGCATTCGACGACCCCGAAGATCCCGTACCTCTCGTAAAAATCGAAGAGGATGCCTTCGTCAGCGAGCTTTGGCACGGCCCTACGCGTGCTTTTAAGGATATGGCGCTGCAGCCATTTGGCTACATCCTTTCCAAACTGGCCGAAAAACGCGGCGAAAAGTACCTTATCATGGCGGCGACCAGCGGAGATACGGGTCCTGCGACGCTGGAGACATTCAAGGATGCACCGAGCGTAAAGGTGGCGTGTCTCTACCCCGACGGTGGAACGAGCGATGTCCAGCGTCTGCAGATGGTGACCGAAGAGGCCAAGAACGAGAAGGTTATCGGAATCCACGGCAACTTCGACGATGCCCAGACGGCACTGAAAAACCTTCTTGCAAGCGAAAGTTTCAAGGCCAAACTGCGGGAGAGTCACACCCAGCTCTCGGCGGCCAATTCGGTTAACTTCGGACGTATCATCTTTCAGGTCATCTACCACATTCACAGCTATCTACAGCTCGTGAATCGCAGTGAGGTCTCGATGGGCGAGGCGGTCTATCTGGTCGTACCGAGCGGCAACTTCGGCAACGCTTTGGGTGGCTACTATGCCAAAAAGATGGGATTGCCGATCGAAAAGATTCTGATCTCTTCCAATATCAACAACATATTGACCGATTTGATCACCAAAGGAGAGTACGATCTGACCTGCAAGTCACTCGTCCAGACCACTTCTCCGGCGATGGACATTCTCAAATCTTCCAATGTCGAACGTGTCCTTTTCGACAAATTCGGGCCGGAGCGGACAAAACAGCTGATGGACGATCTGAACGAAAAGGGCAAATATATCCTGAGTCCGGAAGAGTTGGAGATGCTTCGCGAAGATTTCGATGCGGATTTCTGCAGCGATGAAGAGGGCAAGGCGGTGATCGCTTCCTATGCGAAGAAAGGGTACATCATGGACCCGCATACGGCGACCTGTTTGAAAGCGTACGAAAACCTGCGCAGAAAGAGCCTCAAGACCATCATCTACTCGACGGCGGAGTGGACGAAGTTCAGCCCAACCGTCTGTGAAGCGCTCGGCCATAAAGCCAAGCGTGACCTCGATGCACTGCAGTGGGTGAGCGAACATTACAACGTACCGGTTCCGAAGATGATCTCGGAACTCTTCGAAAAGCCGATCATCCACGACACGGTCATCGACAAAGAGCAGATCGAGGAAGAGATTCTCAAGTTTATCTGATGCGTGTTGCAATCGTCGGCGGCGGTGCCGCCGGTCTCATGGCGGCCGTGACCGCTGCCGAAGCAGGAACGAGTGTCGATCTGTACGAGCAGAATCGTGATGTCGGCAAAAAGATTCTTGCTTCTGGCAACGGCCGATGCAATATCTCCAATACCTCACTATCTTCGAAAGACTATTTCGGGAAACACCCTTCGTTTGTCGACTTTGCACTCAAACAGTTCGACTTTGGAGCTTTCGAACGCTTCTGCGAGTCGATCGGGCTTCCGCTCGATATAAAACCCGACGGAAGGGTCTATCCGTTGAGCAACGAAGCACGGTCGGTTCAGTTGGCTTTGAGGCGTTACGCCGCTCACTTGGGTGTCAATATGCTGACACAGCGTACCGTCACGTCGGTAGAACGGATTTCGGGGAAATTTCTGATTTTTTCCGATATAGGCAAGGAGGAGTACGACAGAGTTCTTGTTTGTACCGGATCGCCTGCGGCCCCGCAGCTTGGGGGCAGTATGAGCGGCTGGCAGATTGCCGAATCGTTCGGCCACACGATCGTTCCCGCCTATCCATCTCTGGTAGGACTCCATCTGTCGGGAAAATGGCATGAACGGATGAGCGGCGTGAAGCGGGATGCGGAAGTGACACTCTATGTCGATGGGAAAAGAGAGGTGGCGGTCGGGGGTGACCTGCTCTTTACCCGCTACGGCATCTCCGGGTTCGCCGTGCTCGATATCTCATCCTTCGCATCGCCGGCGCTGTTGCAAGGGCATCGCGTGAGCGTGGGGCTCAATCTTCTGCCGGCATTCGATCGCCAGCGCCTGATCTCCTATCTGCAGCGGTTGGCGAAACGGGTACCGTTTTTGACCCTGGAAGCTCTTTTGGAAAGTGTTTTGCCCCACAAGACGGCAGCGGCATTGCTGGCATCTTTGAAATTGGAAGGGAGGATGCCGGCAGCCGACGCGGGGGCGAAGTGTATCAGGAGTATCGCGACGAGAATTCTCGACTGGCGTTTCGACGTGACCGAAACACATGGGTACAGACATGCCGAAGTTGCCGGAGGGGGTGTCGATACGGCGGAGGTCGATCCGAAAACGATGGCGTCGAAGCGGGTTCCGGGGCTCTATTTTGCCGGAGAGGTGCTCGACATCGTCGGAAAGCGGGGAGGGTATAACCTCCACTTCGCCTGGGCCAGCGGTTATCTGGCCGGGCGGGGAGTCATGCGATGAGAGGCAGTAGAGAACGAAACTATCGTTCCCACTTCCATTGCCGTAGTTTCTGATGGCATCCGACGCACTCTTGCATGATGTGCGTGTAGCCTGCAGAGATTTTGCTGTAGTCGTGTTTGGAAAAGATATCGCTTCGCATCATCCGCACGTAGCGTTCGATATTTTGTTCGCTCTTTTTTGCAAGGCTTACAGCGAATTTCGGGTTCTCCGGCATATACTTTTTGAGGGCTTCGCCATGCTCTGTCAGGAAACCGGGCTGTACGGTCTTCAGCATTCTTACGCCAGCCAAAAGCTCCTGTTTGTCGTTGTAGAGTATCGCTTTTTGGATACGCATCAGCCCTTTTGACATGGTCTGCATCGTATTTTTCAGAGCCTTCTGTTCGGGGGCCAAAGGTTTTTGAGCCTGACCGGCAACCAACACTGCTAATCCGAGACCGAGTGCCAAGACTATTTTTTTCATAAGAGATCCTTTTTAAAGAGCACTTCTGAAAATCCTGAAAAGATGGTGTCTTCTTCGTCGCTCCATAGCCTTGCAGGATTTTCAGAAGTGCTCTAAAGATAAGAATAGTTTATTCCTATTATCTTTTGAATACCCTTATAAATATAGATTAATCTTATTTTTGACTATTTGCGAGGAGATTCGGTAGAGGTATGGTCGACCGTTTTTTTCAATTCGGTATAACATTTTTTATGGAAGCGACGATATAGGTTTATTGTTTTTCAAATAAAGTACAACAGAAAGAGTTTATGGAAAAGATCGTGATTCACCGCTCCATCGCCGACGGCCTGCTCGATTCGGACGAAAAGTTCCGCGCTCTCGTAGAGCATGCCGTCGTGGGCATCTACATCATCCAAAACGGCACGTTCAGCTATGTCAACGAGCGGCTTGCCGAAATATTCGGTTACGAAAGGCCGGAACTCATTGGAAAGAGCAATCTCGATCTGACACATCCGGATGACAGGGGCATCGCATCCGAAAACATCAGAAAACGGATCGAGGGGCACGAAGACAGTGTCGAGTACTCTTTTCGTGGATTGACAAAAAAAGGTGAGGTCAAATATATCAAGGTTTATGGTAGCGCTTTTTATTATGGTGGCGACAGGGCCATCATCGGTACGTTGATAGACGAGACCGAAACGGTTCTCGCCAAACGGCAGCTGGAGAAGCTCGCGAACTACGATCCTCTGACGGGGCTCTATAACCGTCGTGTTTTCCTCGATGAGTTCAAGCGAGCTGTCGCACTGGGAGAGCGCCGCAACCACAAAGTTGCACTCATCCTTTTCGATATCGACAACTTCAAACGCATCAACGATTCCCTGGGGCACAAAGCCGGTGACAGGCTCCTCGATATGATCGCGAACCGTGTCGAGGGCGTCCTTCGCAAAACAGACCTCTTCGCCCGTATCGGAGGGGATGAGTTCGCCATCATCGTCGAAGACTATTTCGATACCGCAGAGATAGGAACCTTGATAGGACGTATTCAAAAATCGGTGACCGACTCCTTCGATATCGAAGGTATTTTCCTGCATATCTCTTTCAGTATAGGCGTTTCGCTTTTCCCGGAACATGGAAAAGATATCGATACGCTTCAGAAAGCCGCCGACATAGCACTTTACGAAGCCAAGAGAAGTGGAAAGAACCGGTTCGCTTTTTTCGCCCACAACAGCGATATCATGCTCGACAACATCCAGATGGAGAACGAACTTTTCAAAGCGATAGAGAAACGGGAGTTGACAGCCTATCTGCAACCCCAGATCGATTTAGAGAGCGGAAATCTCTGTGGCGTGGAAACACTGGTACGCTGGAAACATACCAAAAAGGGGATGATGGCTCCGGACCGCTTTCTCCCTTTGGCAAGAGAGCTCGGAATTTTGTACAAAATCGATTCGTTCATCATCGAGAGTGTTTTCGAGCTGTTGGAGGGGTGGAAAAAGGCGTACGGTTTCTCCTCCATCCTCTCCGTCAATGTATCGAGCGCACTCTTCCATCACCAGCGGTTCCTTGCCGATATGGAGTCGCTGCATCGCCGATATGGCGAACTTTGCCGCCTCATAGAGCTGGAGCTGACGGAAGATATTCTGATAGAAGACGAGAGGCACGCCCATCTGCTGATCAAAGCCCTCAAGTCACTTGGCTTCAAACTTTCGATCGACGATTTCGGGACGGGATACTCTTCGCTGAGTCACCTGAAGATGCTGGAAGTGGACAAGCTGAAGATCGACAGAAGTTTCGTACAGGATATTACGAAAAATCCCAACGACAAGGCGATCGTCGAGACGATCATCGCCATGGGGCATACGCTGGGCCTGGAGATCGTTGCGGAAGGGGTCGAGACGGAAGCGCAGGTACGGCTTCTGCGATCGGTAGGGTGTGACGCTGTCCAGGGTTTCTACTTTTCGAAACCGCTTCCTGTCGAAACGTTCGAAAAGAGATGGATCCGAAATTCCCATTGAGTTGAAATTTTCATGAAAGAAGGATGGAATATGGGCGCTCTATCCGTTCTACCAGTGCGGGAATACTGACGTTCCGGCTTACCCTCGCGAACTCCTTGCCACCGAGAAAAACGATGGCTGTCGGGATCGAAAAAACACCGAAATGGGCCGCGATGTCGGCGTGCTCGCCCACGTCGATGGCGATCTTTTCGATTTTCGGAAAGTTCTGGTCGAACGCCTCGAAGAGCTTGGGCTGCAGGGCGTGGCAGACGTTGCAGTGTTCGCCCCAGAAGTAGAGCAACACACCCGGCTCGTGGTGGATCAAATTTTCGACCGTTTCTAAATTCATCGAACTTTCCTTTTTGCAAAATACAACATCACCCTTCCAACTCCTCCTGCAACTCCAAAAGTTCCAGATACCTGTCCGCCTTTAGATTGTATTCGATCTCCAGCCCGTCCAGCTCATCCGTTAGGTTCTGAATACCTTTTTCCTGGTAGCAGTCGGGGTTGGCGAGGCATTCGTTCAGCTCAGCGATACGGTTTTCGAGCGCGTCGATCTCTTCGGGCAACGATTCCAGTTCACGCTGTTCGTTGTAGCTGAGTTTCTTTTTTCTCTTCTTCACCGGCTCGGCTTTCGGTTTCTCTTTTTCCATCTCGATCTCATGCTCGAACTGTGCGAGGCTGTTCAGCTCCTTTTCGATGGCGAGGAATTCGGAGTAGGGCTGGTAGCTCTCTTCGACGATACCGTGTCCTTTGAAGATGAAAAGTTTCTTGGCGATCTTGTCGACGAAGTAGCGGTCGTGGCTGACGAAGATGAGTGCGCCCGGGAAATTGAGAAGGTACTCTTCGAGGATATTGATGGTCGGGATATCGAGGTCGTTGGTCGGTTCGTCGAGGATGAGGCAGTCCACTTTTTTGGTAAATAGAAGTGCCAGTGCGACACGGTTCTTCTCCCCGCCGCTAAGGACCCCGATTTTCTTGTCGAGATACTCTTTGGGGAAGAGGAAGTTTTTGAGATAGCCGTAGACGTGCATGTTCTTTCCCTGCACATCGACACGGTCTCCGCCGAAGGGGCAGAAGGTTTCGATGAGGTTTTTGTCGTCGTCGAGCATTTCACGGTGCTGGTCGAAGTAGCCGATCGTGAAATCGCCCCGTTTAATGACACCGGCATCCGGTTTTTCGCGTCCAAGAAGAAGTTTTAGAAGCGTCGATTTTCCGCTTCCGTTCTTTCCGACGACGGCGATGCGGTCTTTTTGGAGGATGCGGTTGGAGAAGTTGTGGATCAGCAGTTTGTCGCCGAGGCGTTTTTCGAGATGTTCGATCTCGAAGAGAACCTTTTTTCGGCTGACGCTCTCCTCTCTGTTGAAATGGTGTTTTTCCCGTTCGAGTTCGAGTTTGATCTTGCGGATGACAGAAGGGTTTTTCTTCGCCTGTTCACGCATCTCGAGCACCCGTTTCTTCCGCCCTTCGTTGCGTTTGAGACGCGCTTTCACACCGCGGCGTAGCCACTCCTCTTCCGACTTGAGCAGCTTCAGCAGCGTCTCGTGCTCTTTGTGCATCGCGTGGAGCAGTGCCTCTTTTTGCTGAAGATAGCTCTCGTATCCCCCCTTGAAACTGCGCAGTTTGTGGTCGTCGATCTCGACGGTGCGGGTGGCGATACGGTCGATGAAGTAACGATCGTGCGAGATGAGTAGAAGTGTGAACTTCTCTTTGAGCAGCAGCTCTTCGAGAAATTCGACCATGTAGACATCGAGGTGGTTGGTCGGTTCGTCCAGCAGGAGGATATCGGGCTTTTTCAGGAGCAGTGACGCAAGCGCCACACGCCGCTGTTCGCCTCCGCTAAGCAGATTGACGGGGCGCTCCTCATAAGCTTTGAGGTCGAACTCTTTGAGAATCCGCTCTATTTTGTCGTCGAGGTTCCATGCATTGTGAAAGTCGAGAAACGCCGTCAGTTTCGCATGCTCTTCGAGCAGTGTCCTGTTCTCGAAATCTTCGGCCAGCCGGGCGGAGATATCTTCGTATCTGCTTTTGGCTTCCTGAATCTCTGTGAGCTCCCGTTCGATGGCGTCGCGTACGGTCAGGCCCGCATCGAAGACCGGCTGCTGCTCGAGCATTTCGATCTTGATACCCTGTCTTACAATCCGTTTCCCGGCGTCCGGTTCTATTTCGCCGCTGACGATCTTCATCAGTGTCGATTTGCCGCTGCCGTTACGGCCGACGATCACGATGCGTTCATAGGCATCGATATGGAAATTGATCCCTTCGAAAATGATTTGCGATTCGAACTGTTTGTCGACGTCGAGGAGGTCTACTAGCGCCATAGGTTCCTTTTCTTACATACTCTATTTAGATTGATATTTAGGAATTGGATTTTAACCTATCTTGGCTATAATCCACCTAATTTGAATAATTCACTGACCCTGACAGACTCTACAGGCAGTAAATGAAGGACTCTCGTATGGTCGAAGCACTCTCCATAATTTTCTTTTTGTATGTATTGATCAAAGTCTATATAAGTGTGATGCAGATCGGTTATGTCGCGAGGGCGAAAGATATGCCGCCCGTACTGATGAAGCCGAGCAGCTGGATCAAGTCGGCGCGCTATCTTATCTCCAACGAGCGTCTCAAGATCGTGGAAACGTTGGTGGAGTACGCTCTTTTCGTTTTCTGGCTTTCATGGGGTATCCGCTGGCTCGATACGATGACATGGAACATGGACCCCATTTTGCAGGCCGTCATCGCGGTCGACCTGTTTCTGATCGTCAACTACATCGTGGAGCTTCCGTTTTCGATCTATAAAACTTTCGTTATCGACGAACGGTTCAAGTTCAACCACTCCTCGCCGGAACTCTTTATAAAGGACCAGATGAAAGGCAGTCTCCTGACACTCGTTTTTGCGTCACTGCTCAGTGCCGCCATCGCATGGATCATTATAAACGTACCGATGTGGTGGTTCTTCAGCTTCCTTCTGGTCTTTGCCGTTATCGTTTTGTTGAACCTTCTCTACCCGACGGTCATCGCACCGATTTTCAACAAGTTTACACCGCTCGAAGACGAGGAGCTGAACGAGAAGATCAGACAACTGCTTGAAAAGAGCGGATTCGAGAGCGAAGGGGTCTATGTCGTCGATGCCAGCAAGCGTGACGCCAGGCTCAACGCCTATTTCGGGGGGCTTGGAAAGAGCAAACGGGTCGTTCTTTTCGATACCCTTCTCGACAAGCTGAACGACAACGAGCTGTTGGCGGTGTTGGGACATGAACTGGGCCATTTTAAGCATCACGATATATACAAAAACATCGCGATGCTCGGCGGCATTCTTTTTGTGGGATTTTATATTTTCGGCCATATGCCAACAAGCCTCTTTATGGAACTGGGTGTCAGAGAGACCCCTGCGATGATCATGGTACTCTTTATGCTGCTGATTTCTGTATTTATGTTTATCTTTATGCCGATCATGAGTTTTGTGAGCCGGCACAACGAGTATGAGGCGGACAGGTACGCTACGCAGATCCACGGCAACAGCGGCGATCTCGTCTCCGCACTGAAAAAACTGGTCGACGAGAACAAGAGTTTCCCGAAAGCGCACAAACTGACGATCTTTTTCTACCACTCCCATCCTCCGGTGATCGAACGGCTCAAGGCGTTGGGCGACAAAAGTGTCTATGACGAAAAAGAGGATGAAGCGCTCAAAGGCGAGTGCAGCGTATGACAATCGAGGAGGCGCTGCGTGAAGGCGCTGTAACGCTTGCTTCCGTTGCAGATAGACCGAGGCTCGAAGCCGAAATATTGATGTCGGAGCATCTGGGCAGAGAGCGTGTGTGGCTTCATATGCACAGTGACCGGAAGATGGAAGACCCGAAGGGTTACTTCGCGCTGGTCGAGCGCCGGTGCAAAAGCGAACCGATCGAATATATCACGGGCAGAGTCTCTTTTTATGACCTGCAGCTCGAAGTGGGGCCGGGCGTGTTGATCGCACGTCCGGAAACGGAACTGCTGGTCGATATGGCGGCGAAGATCGTCGGGAAGTATCGTTTGACGAATATCTGTGAAATCGGTGTCGGAAGCGGTGCCGTGAGTATTATGCTGGCAAAAATGTTTCCGGAGCTTCGGATCGTCGCGACCGATATCTCCGAAAAAGCGCTCGCCTATGCCAGGAAGAATGTGGTTCGTTACGGGCTGGAAGATCGTATCGAACTGCGGCAGGCCGATCTGCTCGAGGGCATCGAGACGGTGCCGGAGATGATCGTCTCCAATCCGCCCTATATCGGCGAAAGGTATATGCTTCCCCATTCACTTCGCTATGAACCGGAAAATGCGTTGATTGGCGGAGTCTGCGGTGACGAGCTGCTACAACGTATCATCTTGACGGCGAAAACGCGAAACGTGCCGCATCTCGTTTGTGAAATGGGGTACGATCAACGTCATCCTATCGTAGAGTTCTGTGCAGAACAGCACCTGCCGGAACCGAAGTTTTACCGGGATCTCGCCGGACTCGATCGTGGATTCTACGTGCGTATGAGTGGCGAGTAGTGTCCCCAAAACGCTTCGCTTTCTATACGTATGATGGACTGATATAAACTTTTTACAAAAAATGGAGTAGTTATGCAACCAGGTCAGAGACAACAGCCGCCGAAATCATCTATCGAGCTATCCATGCCGAAAAAACTTTGGATTCCCTATCTGATGCTTCTGGGAATGACGCTCGGGGTGGGGCTCTGCGCCGGAGTTTTTGCGGCTCCCGTCATTTTTCATGCCGATGATCTTCTCGGAGGTGGCGTTCTCACCCATTATCAGGAGGGGATCATCATGACGAAGATATTCCTGAAGAGCAACTGGCTCGTCAATGCCACCTGTATCGCGATTCTCGTTGTGGAGGGGTATCACTTTTTGCGTTTTTACCGCGATCAGATCACATTCTACAGTGCTTTCGTCACAGTCTGGACAGGTTTTATGTTTACCTTCTACTATACGCCTCAGATCGTCGAGTTCCAAAAGCAGGGGGAATCGATCCTGGAGAACGAACTTTTCCAGAAAGCCCATATGATGTCTGAGTGGGATTTCAAGATCTTTGTGGTAGCATTGGCGCTATTACTGGGGCGGTATCTTTACAGAAAGATCGTCTGACACGAAGGTGTGACATAGAATGATCGAGATCAAAGGTTTGAAGAAACGGTTCGGTCCCAAAGAGGTTCTCAAAGGGGTCGACTTGACCATCCCGAAGGGGAAAACGACGGTGATACTCGGACTTTCCGGTGGAGGAAAGTCGACGATTATCAAACATATCGTAGGGCTTTTGAAGCCTGACGAGGGTGAGATATGGATCGAAGGCGAGGAGATAAGCCATGCCGACGAGGAGCAGATTCGCCGTATCCGGAAGAAAGTCGGATTCCTCTTTCAAAGCGGGGCACTCTTTGACAGCATGAATGTTTACGAGAATGTCGCCTTTCCGCTTCGCGAGCATACCGATATGAGCGAAGAGGAGATACGAGAACGGGTCATCGAGCGCCTGGAGATGGTTGCACTCAAACCCAAAGAGGTTCTCGAACTCTTCCCCGACGAACTGAGCGGTGGAATGCGCAAACGTGTCGGTCTGGCACGCACCATCGCACTCAATCCGGAAATTATTCTCTATGATGAACCGACAAGCGGGCTCGACCCTATTACAAGTGACCTCATTTCCCAGATGATCGTCCATCTTAAAAAGACGCTCGGCGTTACATCCATTTTGATTTCACACGATATAAAAGAGAGTTTCAAAGCGGGCGACTGGTTTGCGATGCTTTATGACGGGAAGATTATCGAAACGGGGGATGCCGAACATTTCAAACATACGACGAACCCCTATGTAAGACAGTTTCTGGATGGTAAAAGTGAAGGTCCCATTCAGTTTCAGGAGAGGTGAGAGGGCGGTTTAGCCACGATCAGCTCCACCACCAAAGTGGAGTTGGTCGCAGTGTGAGAGAGTGAGCCGCCTGGCTTTAATCCATCTGGTTTCGCATCCAGGTCGGGATATCGAGGATCTCTTCATTGTCGTACCCGCCGACGACTTTGACGCGGGGCGTGCTGGCGGGAATGGAGGGCTCGCTGTTTTCCGGCTGCATCAGTGTGATCTGTTGTTTTTTCGTCTCTTTCTTCTCTTCATCGTTCTGGAAATTTTCAGCACTTTCGAAGCCAGTCGCGACGATCGTGATCTTCACTTCATCCGGTGACATGTTCTCGTCGGTTGTGGTACCGAAGATGACATGAGCGTCTTCATCCGCATTGTCTTCGACGATCCCCATCGCTTCGCTGATCTCGAGGATAGGATAGTCCGGATGGATATGGAAGTGGACGAGGACGCCCATCGCCCCTTTGATGTCCATGTTGTCGAGCAGCGGAGATTCGATCGCATTCTTGATCGCTTCGTATGCTGCGCTCGGCCCGGTCGCTTCTCCTACACCCATCAGTGCCAGGCCGCGATGGCTCATGACGGTATTGACATCGGCGAAGTCGAGGTTGATATCGTGTTCGCCACGTGAGAGAATGACGTTGCTGATGCCGCTGACGGCACGGGCGAGAATGTTGTCGACCATTTTGAAGCTCTCTTTGATGCCGAGGTTTTTGTCGACGATGCTCAGAAGCTTCTCATTGGGGATGACAATGATGGAATCGCTCTCTTTTTTCAGCTGTTCGAGGCCGCTTTCCGCCAGTTTCATCCGCTTTCGGCCTTCAAAACGAAATGGTTTGGTCACGACGGCCACCGTCAATGCTCCCGCCTCTTTGGCCGCCTGAGCGATAATGGGGGCTGCACCGGTACCGGTACCCCCGCCGAGCCCGGAAGAGACAAAGACGATATCGGCACCCGAAAGTACCTCTTTGATCGTTTCGAAACTCTCGAGTGCCGACTCCTGGCCGATCTCCGGCTTCATCCCGGCGCCGAGACCTTTCGTCAATTTTTCTCCAAGCTGTATTTTGTAGGGCGCTTTGGAGGTTTCGAGTGCCTGTGCATCGGTATTCGCGACGATAAGATCGATTCCGCCGATTCCCTGATGAATCATATGGTTGATCATGTTTCCGCCGCCACCTCCGACACCGATGGCTTTGATTTTTGCACCGGTAATGGTAGGGGACTCTTCAATTGAAAATCTGTTGCTCACTCTTCACTCCTCTCACGAAATAATTTTTAAAATATCTGTGTCATCCAGTGCCACAGTTTCTTTATCTTTTGTCCTATGCTCTCTCTGTTCTCTTCCTGGGCGACCTGGGCCAGCGTCTGCTTGATATCGCCGTTTTTCAGGTTCTGGTCGAGGGGCTCTTTATCCTTCGAGGTCAGCGAAATGTCGTGCATATCTCCCTCGTCGGATGTAACAGGTTCTTTTTTATGAAGCATTTTCCGGTTCGAGTCGATTTCATACTGTGTATAGGCACCGGCTCCGTACTCCAAAAGGCCCATAACCGTTGCGAAAGCCGGATCGTCGAGCGGTTCGAAATCGCCTTCTACGTGGCGTGGCCTGGCGATACGCACCGGCATATTGTCGAAGATCGCCATTGCCAATTCCCTGATTCCTTCGAGTTTGGTCATGCCACCTGTCAGCACGATCCCAGCACCGATCTGCTCTTTCAGATTGCTCTTTTCCAGCTCTTTGGCCAGAATCATCAGTGTCTCCTGCACGCGTGCCTGAATGACGTTGTAGACTATTTCAAGAGAGATTTCGTGGTTTTCGTTCTCGTCTCCGATGACGGGGATCTCGATCAGCTCGTTGGATGGCGTTTTCAACGACCCATATTCGAGCTTTATCTTTTCGGCGACATTGAGCGGTGTATGCAGCGCCATCGAAAGGTCGTTGGTGATGTGGTTCGAACCGACGGCCAGAAAAGAGTTGAATCGGATCGAGTTTCCAGAGTGTATCACCATTTCGCAGGTGGAGCCGCCCATATCGATAACACAGACACCGAGCTCTTTTTCATCTTCGTTGAGCACGGAGATCGCAGAGGCGTAACCCGAAAGGACAACATTTTCGATATCGATTCCCGCTGACTTGACCGATTTTTTGAGATTGCTCAGGTTCGATTTCTGTGTCGTGATAATGTGGGTGTCAACCTCGAGGCGGCTTGCATTCATCCCGAACGGGTCTTCTATGAACTCCTGCTCGTCCACTTTGAAGTTGTAGGGAAGAACATGCAGCACCTCGTACTCGTTGGGAATGTTGGCGTTGTAGAGTGCCGTCTGCATGACACGGTTGATCTCTTTGATCCCGATCTCCTGTTGCGGGATGTTGACGATCCCGGAACTGTTGATCGAACGTGTATAGGCGCCCGAGATGGAGATGATCGCTTTCGAGGCGACGGTGCCGGCGACCCGTTTGGCGTCGCCGAGTGCCTGACGGATCGAACGGGATGTGAGCTCGATGTTGGTGATGGTACCTTTGCGAACGCCCTGAGATTTCGCGACACCCGAACCTATGACATGAATCGTATCGTTTTTCTGTTCCGCGATAACGACACTGATTTTGCTCGATCCGATGTCAATGGCAAGGAGTGGTCTGCTCACTCGGTTTCCTTTAGATATATTTCAATCGTATATTTCTGCTGCAGGCGATCGATCAGGTTGCTTTGCAGCAGATTCGACTTCATCTTTTTCGCATTCTCTTCGATGAACGTTTTATGCTGTTCCAGCTTGTCAGAATTAAGCAACTTCTGTTCCACTATTGAGTAACTGACAGCTTTGTTGTCAAGCAGTATCGCTCCATTTGGTCTGTTTGTCGAGAAGAGCTTCTGAAGGAATGCCGCAGCCTCCTCCTTTGTAAGCGGTGGAAGCTTGTCAACACTGTCACGCGTCACATAGTCGGAAAGTTGCGCATCATCAAGCTGTGCACTCGCTTTTTCCGCCATCTTTTGCAAAAGTTCCAACCGTTTTTTTGACAGATAGTCCACTTTGACATCGTCGTAGGCCTTTTCGAAAGATTTGGGTTGTGGAAGAATCGTTTCGATGACTTTGATGACGGCGTAACGCCCTCCTACGATTTTGGGTTTCAAGACGGTGCCAGGTAGCGCCCCTTCGATCTCTTCCCATACCTCGGCAGGAAAAATCGTGTCGCCGGCATCGACCGTTTTCTCCTCTTCTGCCGCTTTTTTACCCTTTTTCAGGTCGATATACGCCAGCTGCGCAGCTTTCTTAGAAGTTTTGAGGCGGAGTTTCTCTACAACCTCTTCACGCACTTTTTCAAGTGGGAGTATCTTTCCTTCACTGTCGGTGAAGTCGGTACGGTGCTCCTTGTAGAAACTTTCGATCGCAGGCTCTTCGGGAAGCTCAGTCGAAGGAGTAATCCAAAGAATTGCCAGTTTGTAACGTTTGGG
Organism: Hydrogenimonas cancrithermarum; assembly: GCF_030296055.1. Taxonomy (NCBI): domain Bacteria; kingdom Pseudomonadati; phylum Campylobacterota; class Epsilonproteobacteria; order Campylobacterales; family Hydrogenimonadaceae; genus Hydrogenimonas; species Hydrogenimonas cancrithermarum. The sequence goes on along the minus strand of NZ_AP027370.1, from coordinate 426,234 downwards.
TGTCATATAGTCCGACTTGTGCTCTTCCCAGTAGCGCTTCAATTCATCGTCACTGAAACTGACCTGGATCTCTTCGGCGCTGAAGACTTTGTAGCGCAATCTGTCCGCCATGAAGATGGCGGATCCGAATGCTTCGAGCTCCAGCGGTGCCATGCCGGGATTGAGGAGCGAAAGCGTCTTGTTCAGCAAAATTTCGTTTTTGAGGTTTGCCTCGAAAGTCTTGGGTTTCATGCGCATGCTTTGCAGAACGGCGATATAGGTCGATTTGTCGAATCTGCCGTTTTTCTGAAAAGCCGGGATATTGAGAATCGCCTGCTGTACCTCTTCGTCGCTGACGACGATATTGTGCTCTTTGGCGAAATTCTTGAGCAGCGCCTGATAGATGAGCGATTGAAGAACCTGCTTCTGAAGTCCCATCTTTTTGGCCGTTGCTTCGTCGAGTTTGCCACCCATCGCCTGGTTGTACTGTTGATAGACATTCCCATAGGCCGTCTGAAACTCCTGCATCGTGACAGGTACGTCGCCGACTTTCGCGACATTGTTGCTCTTGCCGCCGTACTGGTAGGTTCCCCATCCGACGAAACCGGCACCTACGAATGCGATGGTGCTGATCCAAATCGTTATGACAAGATATTTTCTGTGTTTTTGCATCCAGCTGATCATGAAAGGCCTTGCTAAAGAGAGTTACGCATGCAGATGCGCTATAATTGCTTTAATGATTTTATTGAATTCGAAATTAATTCCGGTTTAAATTTGGTGCGTTAGAGCCGAATTTACCGATATTTTCACGATTATTTACAAAGTGTCAGAAAAGTTGACATCTATTGACAATTTTATAAGGAAAGAGAATGAAAAACAGTGAGATGACGGCACGGGACCTGGCACATATCTGGCACCCATGCACACAGATGAAAGATCACGAGACCCTTCCCGTCGTTCCCGTTAAATCAGCCCAAGGCGTGTGGCTCGAAGATTTCGAAGGGAATCGATACATCGACGGCATCAGCAGCTGGTGGGTCAATCTTTTCGGGCATGCCAACCCATACATTTCCGGAAAACTGTCCGAACAGGCCCGGACACTTGAGCATGTACTTTTGGCAGGGTTCACCCATGAACCAGCCGTGAGGCTTGCCGAAAGGCTCTGTGCAATCGCGCCGGGTACGCTGAACAGACTCTTTTTCGCCGACAACGGTTCGAGTGCGGTCGAAGTGGCGTTGAAAATGAGTTATCACGCCCATCTCAACAACGGCGAGACGCGTCCACTGTTTCTCTCGTTAAGCAACAGTTACCATGGCGAGACGATCGGAGCACTTTCGGTCGGAGACGTGGAACTCTACAAAAAGACGTACGAACCCATTCTGATCCGTTCCATCCAGACCCCGGTACCCGAAGACAGGAGCGAAGCGGCTGCACACAAAGCGGCGGATGCGCTCGAAACGCTTCTGCGTGAGAGAGGGAGCGAGATTTCTGCGATGATCCTCGAACCGCTGGTGCAGTGTGCCGGAAACATGCATATGTACCATCCCGTTTATCTTCGGCTGGCAAAGACGCTCTGTGAACGTCATGGCATCCATTTTATCGCCGACGAGATCGCCGTCGGTTTCGGCCGGACCGGTACGATGTTCGCCTGTGAGCAGGCCGGAATAACGCCCGATTTCATGTGCCTGTCGAAAGGGTTGACCGGTGGTTATATGCCGCTTGCCGTCGTACTCACGTCCGACGAGATCTACGGCGCTTTCTATTGTGATTATCTCGAGTACAAAGCCTTTCTCCATTCGCATAGCTATACGGGCAATCCGCTCGGATGCGCCTGTGCAAACGCCGTGTTGGATATTTTCGAAAACGAAAACGTGATCGGGCAAAACCGTGAGAAAGCGCAGTGGATGGCGGAGTTTCTGAAGCCGTTTGAAGCACTCGACAACGTCGAAGAGGTACGTCAGACCGGCATGATCGCGGCCGTGGAGCTGAAAGGGTATCCACCGCAGGAGCGGGTCAACCTGAAAATTTTCGATTATTGCCTGAAGCATGGCGTATTCGTTCGTCCTCTGGGCAACGTGCTCTACTTCATGCCTCCTTATATTATTTCATATGAAGAAATGCGCCATATGATCCAGACAACATATGACGCGGTGAAATCGCTATGAGTATCCATGTCGGAACGTCAGGGTTCTACTATGAACACTGGCGTGGTCTTTTCTATCCCGAGAGCCTTGCGAAGAGCCATTTTTTCGAGTTTTACATGAAGCATTTCGATACGGTTGAGCTCAACAGCACGTTCTACCATCTTCCGCGCCTCAAAACAACCGAGCATTGGGCGCAGATGTCGCCGGAAGCGTTTCTTTTTTCTCTGAAAGCCTACCGCGGGATCACCCATTACCGAAAGCTTTCGGATGTCAAAGAGGAGCTCTACCGCTATCTTCATCTCGTCAAACCGCTCAAACCCAAACTCGCTTCGATCCTCTTTCAGCTGCCTCCTTCCTTGCATCTCGATCTTCCGCTGCTGCGGGATTTTCTTGAGATTCTGCCTTCCGGATACCGCTATACCGTCGAGTTTCGTCACGCAAGCTGGCTGACGGACGATGTTTTCAATCTGCTAAAAAGCTACAACGTGGCACTCTGTATCAACGATTTCGGAAAGAGAGAGACCCCCTTCGAGATGACAGCCGATTTCGGCTATATCCGTTTTCACGGCCCGACTGGGCGATACGGGGGCAGCTACGACGATGCGACGTTGTCGATGTGGGCCGAGAGGCTGAAAGAGGCTTCACGCACGCTGAAAGATATTTTCGTCTATTTTAACAACGACTTCGGCGGGTTTGCGGTACAGAATGCCAAGACGCTCAAACAGATGCTCTAAATAGGATATAATTCATCAAAAACTCCGAGGTGAAATGAACGAAAAAACCCCACATATTCCCGTACTTTTGCATGAAGTTCTCGACTGTTTCGAGGCGATGCCGAAAGAGGGTGTTTTCATCGACTGTACGCTTGGATACGGGGGCCACAGCGAGGCGATTTTGAAAAAGTTCCCCGATATCCGCCTGATCGGAATAGATCAGGACCCCGAGGCGATCGCATTCGCCTCGAAGCGTCTGGCACGGTTCGCAGAGCGGTTCGAAGCGCGGCGGGGGAGATTTTCCGACCTGCTGCCGCAGTTGTTGAACCTTCCGGTTTGCGGAATTCTCGCGGACTTCGGCGTCTCGTCGCTGCAGCTGGACAAAAAGGAGCGGGGATTCAGTTTTCTCTCCGAAAACCTCGATATGCGGATGAATCCGGAAGGGGAGTTGAATGCATACGATGTGGTCAACACCTATCCTCAGCATGAGTTGGAGCGCATTTTCAGGGAGTTTGGGGAGGAAAGGGCCTGGCGCAAGGCGGCGAAAGCCATCGTCGATGCACGGGCGAAAAAGCCGATCGAAAGCGGTATCGAACTCTCGGAGATTTTAGGACGCGTCATTCCGAAACGGGGAAAAAACAATCCCGCAACGGCACTCTTTCAGGCGATCCGCATCGAAGTGAACGACGAACTTGGCGAAATCGTCAGGCTTTTGGATGCGCTGGAGGCGCAACCGCCCCGTGGGGCCGTCGTCGGGCTCATCACTTTTCATTCGCTCGAAGACAGGCTCGTCAAACAGCGTTTCAAAGCGTGGAGCACCTCTTGCATCTGTCCGCCGGAAGCGTTTCGATGCACGTGTGGTAACGACCATGCCCTGGGCAGAGCGCTCAGCCGAAAGCCTTTTGTCGCTTCAGCCGATGAAGTCAGGGAAAATCCCAGAAGCAGAAGTGCGAAACTGCGCTGTTTTCAATTTTTCGGAGAGATGTCGTGAGTGAAAGGATTAAAGAGAAACAGCAGCTTGCCGATAGTATAGACGAGACCGTTTACGACGGCACGGCGGACTGGCAGTTTTTACTCTTGGTCATCATCTCTATTTTCATCGCACTCCTCCTTTTACTGCCGAAGATCTATTTGAGAAATTCGATCTACTATCAAAGCCGTGCCATCGACCGTCTCGAGACGGAGTACGGGGCGCTTCTTGAAGAGAACAAACTTCTCAGCCGAAAAGTCGAAGGGCTGAAGGTGAAAAACCAGATTCTCGATACCCTCTTTTAAAGTTTCTGACCCATGATTGAAAAATTTATACGATTCGCGATCGAAAAGCCGATTCTCAACCACATTTTCCTGATCTTTCTCTTTGTCCTCTCCATTTTCGCCTACATCAACATTCCCAAAGAGATCTTTCCGCCGGGCAATCTCGACCGGGTGACGATCACGGGACACTATACGGGGGCGAGCGCCGACCTACTGGACAAGATGGCGGTCCACACGATCGAAGACGGCCTGAAAAACCTGAGTGAAATCGATACGATCGAGTCGGTTATAAAAAACGGCTCTTTTTCGATCGGTGCCGACATCAAGCCCGGGAACGATCCCGACCTGACGCTAAACGATGCCAAAGATATCCTCTCCAATATCCGGCGCGACCTCCCTTCCGATATGGATGAGCCGATCGCGAAGATCGCCAAGCGGAACTTTCCGCTCGTCATCATCGCCGTGGCGGCACAAAAGCCGAAAAAAGAGCTTCTTAGAGTCGCCGATGCGATCAAGAGCGATTTGTCCAATTTCAAAGATCTGAGCGATATCGTCATCTACGGCGATGCCGACGACGAGCTCGACATCTTTATCGACAGTGAAAAGGTGGATGCGCTGGGCCTGTCGAAGCGTTCTGTCGTCAATACACTTTCGCAGATCGCTTCGATCTTTCCGATCGGTGCCGTCAAACAGCGGGGTAACCATCTCTTTATCAGCACGATCAACGGGGAGAAAGAGGCCAAAGCACTCGAAGAGACATTGCTGCATATCGACGGGAAAACGATCTTACTCAAAGATATCGCCGAGGTGAAATTTCAGCTGAGTGAGCCGACGGAGATTTCTCACTTCAACGGGATCAAGAATGTCTCCATTTCGGTAAGTAAATCGGAAGAGGGGAATGCGATCGCCCTCTCCAAAGAGATACGACGGCTTCTGCGAGCGTACGAGGAGAGGTATCCCGAATTTACGTTCGATGTCTATACCGATACCTCGGTTTGGATCAAAAACCGTCTCAATACCGTCGTTTCGAACATCATCTTCGGGCTGGGGCTCGTCTTTCTGTCGATGCTGCTCTTCGTCAATGCCCGTATCGCACTCGTCGTGGCGATCGGTATTCCGGTCAGTTTCATGATCGGGCTCGTGGCCTCGGAGATTCTGGGGTACAGCCTCAATATGCTGACGTTGCTCGGCGCGTTGATCGCGCTGGGGATGCTGGTGGACGAAGCGATCGTCGTGGCGGAGAACATCTACCGCTATATCGAGGAGGGAATGGAGCCTAAAAAGGCTGCGATCAAAGGATCGGTGGAGATGTTTCCGGCCGTATTGACGGCGACGATGACGACGGTCTTCGCTTTCCTGCCGCTTCTGATGCTCAGTGGCAAACTGGGGGAGTTCATCAAGGTACTGCCGGTGATGATCACGATTCTGCTGCTCAGTTCGCTTTTCGAGGCGTTCTATTTTCTTCCTCTGCATGCGAAAGATATGCTCAAACCTACCAAAGAGATGGGGTTTACGCAGCGCTTCTGGGAGAATAACTACCGAATTTACCGAACCATCCTCCGGCCGCTGATCCGTCACAAATATGTTACGCTCCCCCTGATGGTCGGTGCAATCGTGTTCGCGACGTGGATATTGGCGAAACAGAGCCGTTTTCAGCTCTTTCCGGAGTTCGATACGACGCAGATCTATGTCAACGGTGAAGTCGATATCAACAATGACCTGGAAGACAACGAAAAGATTGTTTCCCGGCTCGAAAAGGTACTGTTCGAGAACCTTTCCAAAGAGGATGTCTCGTCGATCACGGCGGTGATAGGTCTCAAGCTCGACAGCAACAACAAAGGCGAACACGCCGACAACCTCTTTCATGTTTTCGTCAATCTCCACGAACCGGTTCCACAAAACTTCTTCGACAAATATCTCAATCCCTATTTGAGTCCGGAGTATGACGACAGTGACATGATGCGTCGCCGCTCGGCGCAGGAGGTGGCGGCACAGATCCAGAAACTTGTCGAACCGTTGAGGAGGAAACGCGATGCCTACGGGCCGCTTTTCAAAGAGCTCAATGTCATCGTTCCGCAGGCGGGAATCGTCAAGAGCGATATCGAGCTCTCGTTGGGCGGTCCGCAAGAGAAGGTGACGAATGCACTAAAAGAGGTCGAAGCCGCACTTGCAAAGATCGAAGGGGTCGAAAATATCACCGATGACGCCAAGCCGGGGGAAGACGAGCTGAAATTGCGCATCAACCGTTACGGCCAGCGGCTCGGGTTCACGGAAGGGGCGCTGACACAGGCGCTGCAGCCCTTTTTCCTCGAAGGGGAGTACGGCAAGATGTTCAACGACGAGGGGCTTGTGCGTATAAGGTTGCAGGATATCGACAAAGAGAGTCTGGAGCGGTTCGAACGGTTCGAACTTCAGGTTCCCGGGAAACCGGTGTGGGTGAAACTGGCCGATATCGTCGAGATCGAACGCAGAAAGAGTTTCGCGAAAATTTTCAAGGTCGACGGCAGACGCGTCAGTACGGTTTACGCCTCTTTGAACAAAAAGTTGATCACTTCAGGCGAAGTGATGGATCGGCTCGCGCCGGTTTTTGGAGCGCTCGAAAAAGAGGGGATATCCGTCGATATCAAAGGCGAAGAGAAAGAGAACAGAACCGTCAAGCGGGAGATCATCCAGTCGGCGATCATCGCGATTTTCCTGATTTTCGTAGCACTGGTCTGGATGTTCGATTCGGTGACACTGCCACTCATTACCCTTTCGACCATTCCGCTCTCCATTCTCGGGGTACTGGTCGGGCATATGGTGATGGGAATCAACCTGACGATGCCGAGTCTCATCGGAATCGTGGGGCTTTCAGGCGTTGTCGTCAACGATGGGTTGATCATGATCGATTTCATCAAACATACGCGAAATCTCGATGAACTTCTGGAGCGTGCAAAACTTCGGCTTCGTCCGATTCTTCTAACGTCGTTGACGACGGTTCTGGGCCTTTCATCGCTGATGTTTTTCGCTTCCGGCCAGGCCTTGATTCTTCAGCCGATGGCGGTGACGCTCGGTTTCGGCCTGATCTGGGCGACGATACTGAATCTCTATTATGTTCCGGTCATGTTTTCCATACTTTATCGAGTCAAGTCCACATAAGTTAAAAAATATTGTTTATTTGTCGATTTAAATGAACGAAACTAAGCTGTTTTTTGGGATAATAAATCAAATAAATCGGAAGAGGGGAGAATGTTTCAGTTTGTTGAAGTACACGATGAAAAACTTTTGGAAAAAATATACCGTTTCAGATATTTCATCGCGTGCGAAGAGTTGAACGTCTATAAAAAGGACGATTATCCTGAAGGGATCGAAAATGATGAATATGACCCCTATGCCGTCCATTTCGCTGCATTCGACGAAAAAGGAGCGGTTGCTTCGTGCGTTCGGCTTATCCACCACTCTCCCGTCGGATACCCTACACAGAATGCACTGGATGTCGATTTGAGCCCGTTCGATCTCGATCCGCAGAATCTCGGAGAGATTTCACGTATATTCATTCGCCCCGATTGTCGAAATTTGAAAGCGAGCAGGGAAATTTTTACCAGGTTTAAAATCATGTTATGTCATAAAATGAAGGAGCTTGGGCTGAAATATACGATGGGGTCGTTGGAGGATCGCTTCTATCGCCTTCTGCAGCGCTATAGATTCCCCTATGAAATAATCGGGGAAAGTGCTTTTTATGCCGGCAAAGAACGCTTTCCCGTACTCCTGTCGACCGATCAGTTGAGAGAAGCGAACAGAGATCTTTGTGAAGGGATGGCAACATTGTGAAAAGGGTGATACTTTCCGTACTTCTAGCGGGTTTTCCGCTTTTGGCTTCCGAAGATCTTCCTGGTTTGGCACAGGAACTCATAAAGGATATGAAGAGAGTCGGGATGCTTGCCGAATCGGTCAAAATGAACGAGTCGTATCAGCCCTATATCGTGACGGTGTTTTCAGGCAAAGATCTCGAAAAAATCGGTGTTTCAAATCTTCAGGAAGCGCTGGAGTTGGTTCCGGGTGTCGACATGGCCACCGACAACTTGGACAACAAGCGCGCGGTTTTCAGAGGATCCAACCCTTATGCCTATGGCCAGAGCAAACTTTTCGTCGACGGTGTCGAAGTCAACGATATACTTTTCGACAGTTACGGTTCGTTTCTTTCGATGCCGATCGAGATGATCAAGCGGATCGAAGTGACACGCGGCCCGGGAAGCGTCAGCGACGGTTACAACGCCTATGCCGGGTCGATACGTGTCATCACCTATGCCGAGCATTCCACCGACGATGAAACGTCATCCGACAGAGTGGTTGCGAAAGCCGGCGGTTATGGCTACGTGATGGGTGGATTTACAAAAGCGTACAAAGGCGAATCGTTCAATCTATTTACCGATTTTTATTATCAAAAAGATGACAAAATGCTTCCCGCAGGCCCCGATGCACTCTCCCATGACCCTCTCAATGCCGCACTCTCCAAACGCGGGGAGGCACCACTATGGATGAGAAACTATTCACTGGGCATACAGCTCGACTACGAAGATGTGACACTGCGTGCCCGAACGCTTTACAACGAGCGCGGCAGTGCCTATGGGATCAACGGTGCGCTTCCGCCGAAAGATGACCATGCCAAATTCCCTCTGTCTTATGCCGAAATCTCCTATCACCCCTTTTGGGACGAGTGGCGGGCTTTTGTCAAAGCAGGTTGGAAAGATAGTGCATTCAAAAGTTCTTCGAGACTGATTCCTCCCGGTTTCGTCGCCGGCGGCATAGAATACGAGAACGGTTTCTATGGAGAGCATGTCGCGAAAATAAGAAAATTCTATCAAACCGCTTATGCCGAATATGATGGGCTGGAGGGGCACCGGTTGAATATGGGGTACTATGTCGATTATTCGGAGATCTACAAAGTCGTCACGAAAACGACAGACAGATCGACGGGAACGGGGATTGTCGACTATTCGGAATCGCGACCATTTATCGAACCAAATTCGAGCCAGCATACCTATCGCCTCTTCTTTCAGGACAGGATCCAGTACGACGATGCCTTGTCTTTTCAGATCGGTCTGAACATCGAAAAAGTTTCCGATATCTCGACAGAGATCAATCCCCGGGTTTCAGCTGTCTATCAGCAGGATGGAAAAAATATCTACAAAGCGATCTACAGCCGTTCGAGCCGCTCCCCTTCCTGGCAGGAACTTTTCACCATCAACAACCATGCCCGCATCGGAAACCCCGACCTCGACCCGGAAGTGGTGAACGCCTTCGAACTCGCCTATATCCATAAATTCAGCGTCGACGCTTTTTTGCAACTGAATCTTTTCTATCTGCAAAACAGTGATCAAATCGACAATGTCAATGACGACAACATATATCTAAACAGCTCCGAAACCAATATTTACGGGTTCGAATTCGAGTTCAGAGCACCGTTGGGACTCCACGATACGCTTTACGCCAACTACTCCTACGTTTACGGTAAAGAGAATGGATCCCATCCACTGTCCGATAGTGCCAGGCATATGGCAAAAGGGTATTACATCCATCAGTTCGATAAATCCTTCGACTTTTCGCTGATTGGAAAATATGTGGGCAGCAAGGAGCGCACGACGTACGACTACAGAGAGAAGCTTGATTCCTATGCGACGCTCGACATGACATTCGGGTACGCTCATGCCAACGATCTCACACTCCGGTTGTCTGTGAAGAATCTTTTCGATGCGACCGTGAAGTATCCTTCCCCTCCCTATAATTACGATGAAGATTTTATTCAAGAAGGTCGCAAAATCATTGTCACTTTGACGAAGGGCTTTTGATGCGGCGTTCTATGTTTATCCTGCTTCTCATCCAGACGCTGTGGGGATACGATTACAACGACCTATTGATCGATGCCCAAAGCAGGATCTATCCAAAACTTCTGATGTTGCAAGAAGGGCTTCTTCACAATAAAGAGAAAGAGAAGCCTTTGGTTCTGACCATCGTCTATATGCCTGAAGATGAAGCTGTGGCACGTAAAATCGTTCGGAAGATAGAGCATTATCACGACCACAGAATCGGTGAGTACCGTTTTGTCGTGAGAATGGCCTCTTACGAAGCGTTGGATCGTCTGGATAGAACCGATGCGCTCTATCTCCTGAAAGCGGACGATACATCACTCAAACATGCGGTCGAGATAGGGAGTTCGAAAAAAATCCCCGTTTTTGTCTATGATTTCAACGACTTGGAATCGGGGGCGCTTCTGGCCCTGACGATCGAGCGTTCCACCGTCATCTATCTCAATCGCGACGCACTGAAAAAAGGGCCGAGATTCAGTTCGACACTCTACAGTATTGCAAGGTTCATGGATGTTCAAACGAATTGACAGATCGCTGACATCGACACTCACACTCTATGTCGTGGTCGGAGGCATCATCGCCCTCCTTTCCATCTTTTTTGTCCTTGGAAATATCGGTAAAAAGATTCTGTTCGACATCGAGAAAGAGAAAGCGGAGCTGATCGCGAAGATGTTCGCCCCTCAGATCGGCTTGAACCTTTATCTCGGAATGGAGGACAGGCTCGAAGAGACGCTGAATCAGATCATGACGCAAAAAGATATCGTCTCGGTTTTTCTCAAACGAAACGGAAAAGTGATCCATTCGGTGAAAACGGAAGAGGAGAATGCCAGCGGAGAGATTTTCCGTGTCGAGGTCCCCGTTTTCGCTCCGGACGGCAAAGAGAGAATGGCGATGCTCGAACTCTACTATTCGAGCCTCCATTATCAGCAGATGTCCCGTGAACTGACCCGCATGCTTCTTCTTTTTCTCTCCCTGCTCGCGCTTATGTATTTCGGGCTCGTCTATCTGATCAGAAAACGTCTCAAACCGCTTAAAAAGCTTGCCACGTCGCTGGCGAATTACGACGTGAAACATCCGGTTGTCTTTAGGGAGAAGAGCCGGGAACGTGAGATAAGGCAGATCGAAAAAGCGATCGAAAAGATGCAGAAGAATATCCGTGCCTATACGGATCTTCAGAGGAATATGAACCAGATCCTCTATGAAAAAGTCGAGGAGAAAACGGCGGAGCTCTGGAAACAGCTCTATACCGATGCACTGACGGATCTTCCCAACCGCAAGGCGCTGATGGACGATCTTTTGCAGGTCGATACCGCACTGCTGGCGATCGTGAATATTGACGATTTCACGGAGATCAACGATCTTTACGGTAACGATGCGGGGGACCAGGTTTTGAAACAGTTCGCCCGGAAATTGGAGAAGCTGGATTTCGACAAAGTCTATCGTACATCGGCGGATGAGTATGTCGTCCTTAAAAAAGAGGCGTTCACGGCCGGCGATGCGATGCAGTTCATCAAAGAGGTCAGGGATTCGATCGAAATGGAGAGATACTTCTACGAAGATACACTGATCGACCTGCGCGTCACGATCGGGGCGACGATAGAGTTTCCTCCCACGATCGTACAGGCGGACATGGCCTACAAAATGGCGAAAAAAGCGCGGAAACCGTTGATGATCTTCTCTTCGGAGTGGAATATGGAGAAGAATTTCCGCGAGAATATCCACTGGGTGAGCGAGATTAAAAGAGCATTGGCCGAGGGGCGTATCCACCCCTATGCGCAGCCGCTCTACGATCTCGGAAAAAAGAGGATCAAAGGGTATGAGATGTTGATGCGCCTCGTCACGGAGGACGGCACGGTCGTTCCGCCTTCGTTTTTTCTTTCACTTGCGCAAAAGACCCATCACTACCCGGCGATGACGCGGCGGATCGTCGAAGAGAGTTGCGCCTTCTTCGCCGATAAAAAGGATGTGACTTTTTCGATCAACCTCTCCGTCGAAGATATCCTGAACGAAGAGACGGTGGCGTTTATCAAAGAGAGAATCGAACACTATCATGTAACCAACCGCATCGTTTTCGAACTTCTGGAGAGTGAAAATATCGAGCTTTATCCCGAAGTTGAGACGTTTGTAGAGGCGATGAAAGAGATGGGGTGTCAAATCGCCATCGACGATTTCGGTACGGGATACTCCAATTTCGCCTATCTGGTAAAACTGAAAGTGGACTATATCAAGATCGACGGTTCGCTCATCAAAAATATTCATACCGACAAGAATATACAGGTCGTCGTCGAAACGATCGTCTTGTTCGCGAAAAAACTCGGGGTCAAAACCGTGGCCGAGTTCATCAGCAACGAGATGATCTACGAGACGGTGGAGCGTCTTGGTGTCGACATTATCCAGGGATATTATATCGACGAGCCGAAGCCCCTGGAAGAGATTGAAAAGGGTGGCGGCGCCAAGTGACTCACTTTTTCTCCGTTCAAAGATGGCATCCAATGCGTTCTCGTTTGACGGATGGCAGTGTAACGTCAGTTCTAAGAAAACGGTGGTATAATAGGCATTTTTAATTCTGAATTCTGTATATAGGGGGAAACGACGATGTTGTTTGAAGATGAAGAGGATATTTTTTCAGGTGGTTCGCCGAAAAAGAAGTTTTTCGATATTGTCTACAATGCCAACCGCAATCTGGTAGAACTCGAACTCGACCGTATGGTGGAGCGGATGTGTCTTTTGGAGATGATGCTCGAAGAGCAGATGGGCGAAGAGGCGATGGAACGCGAGATCCAGACACGTACCTTTTCGCAGTCGGCCGAACTGGATGAGTGTAAAACAAGTAAATATATCGAATTGACGGCGAACATTCTGACACAGAATGAATAGAACGCTCTTTTCGATACTTCTGCTCTCTCCTTTGCTCCTCTTCGGGGGCACGAAGGAAGGGTGGGACCATTTCGAAACGTTCGTTTTGAAAAAAGACCAGATCCAGAAGGTTGCGGTCTATGAGGAAGAGAAGGAGCATACGCTCGCTTTTCGCTGGACCCTTTACCAAAACGGGGGCCTCGTGATGCACGTGGCTTACGATTCCCGCCGTTTCCAGCCGCTTTTGTACGCGAAATATCGGCTCGACAGCTTCAGGATCGATCTTTTTTCAAAGCCGAACGATGCGTCGCCGAAGGAGGGGGAGAACCCCTATGCGCTTTTGGTATTCAAAGCGTACGACGCAAAGAGAAAAGAGGCCTATTTCGATCTTTTGATCAAGAGTTACGGCAAGAGTGAAATTTTGTATGAGCGAGGGAAATAGAGGCAATGCTTGAACAGGTCGAACGGCAGATGCGCCGCTTTATCGGAGAACTTGAAAACGAAGAGATCGTCAAACTTTTTGCATCGCTTCCGCACGGCAAGCGTCTGCGGGCGAAGCTTGTATTGAAAGTTGCACATGCAGTCCCCGAAGCGGTCAGACTCGCAGCGGTGATCGAAATGATCCATGCGGCAAGCCTTCTGCACGACGATGTGATCGACGATGCACAGACGCGCCGGGGTGTCGCATCGCTCAATGCTACCGAGGGGAGCAAGCAGGCGGTAATGATGGGGGATATTCTCTACTCCAAAGGGTTCGAAGAGCTTGTCGGTTTCGACGAAAAAATCGCCAAAATCGTGGCGGGGGCCGTCACGCAATTGAGTATCGGCGAATTGATGGATGTAAGGCTCTCCGACAGGTTCAACCCAGATCTCGACGCCTATATGCGGATGATCTATCAAAAGACGGCGGCACTCATCGAAGCGACGGCGGCATCCGCGGCGCTTCTGGCTGGAAAAGACGAGAAGATCTATGCCGTTTACGGCCGCAATCTCGGTATCGCTTTTCAGATCATCGACGATATCCTCGACATTACACAAAGTTCCGAACAGCTGGGAAAACCGGCGATGCACGATCTGGAAGAGGGGAAAACGACACTGCCGTATATCTACCTCTACGAAGCGCTCGACGAGACGGGCAAAGAGAAGCTCGTTTCGTTTCATGGCAGAACGCTCGATGAAGAGCGGAAAAACTGGATCCGCACGATGATGGAGGAGACGGGTGCGTTGAGAAAGGCCTATTTTCATGCCAGAGAGCTTGGTGAAGAGGCCGTTGCACTGATGCGCGGTGAAAACGAAGAGGCGCTCGCCGAGATCGTCGAAGCGATGATCGAGAGGGATTTCTGATGCAGTATCTCGTGGTCAGTTTCTCGCACAAGAACACCGATATCGTTGTACGCGAAAAACTCGCTTTTTCCGACGAGGAGGCGAAAAAAAGAGCGCTCGAAGAGGTGCTTCAGACCCATGGGGTGAACGAAGCGATCCTTCTGTCGACCTGCAATCGTGTGGAGTTTATCGTCAGTACCTCCAATCCCTCGATGGCACTCGGTTCGATTTTCATGACGCTCCATCGCCACAGCGGTTTGAGTGTGGAGGAGCTCGAGGGGCGTGCGGATGTCTACGAGGACGAGGGGGCGGTTCACCACGTCTTCGCCGTCGCCGCGTCGCTCGACAGTCTGGTCGTTGGTGAAACGCAGATCGCGGGGCAGCTCAAAGATGCGTTCCGGTTCGCCTATGAAAACGGTTTTTGTGCCCAGAAACTTTCGCGTCTTATCCATTTCGCTTTCAAGTGCGCGGCCGAAGTGCGAAACTCCACCGATATCTCCAAAAGCCCGGTCTCTGTCGCGGGGGCAGCCGTGGCTCAGGCAAAGCATGTCATGGGGGGCAATCTCGGAGGTTTTACGGGTCTCGTCGTCGGCGCGGGGGAGATGAGCGAAATCGTTACGAAGCATCTCGTCGCGAATGGCTGCAATGTCATCCTCTTCAACCGGACGGCTGAAAAAGCGAAAAAGATCGCCGAAGAGGTCGGCGGCAGGATCGATGTGGAACCGTTCGAGGCACTGACGGAGTTTGTAAACCGATACCGTCTTCTCTTTACCGCGACGGCGGCCACGGAGCCCATCATCACCGACGAAATGGTCGAGGAGACGACGTTCGAGCGCCACTGGTTCGATCTGGCCGTTCCACGGGATATCGACGTCATCAGCGACAGCCGCGTCCATATTTACGCCGTCGACGATTTGCAGGAGACGGTCAACAACAACCTCGCTTTGCGTCAGGAGCATGCACGGAAAGCCTACGAGATCGTCGGCCGCTTCACGATGGAGTTTTTCAAATGGCTGCAGTCGCTGATGATCGACCCCTTGATCAAAGATATCCGTGAACAGGCAAAAAGAGCGGCGATGGCGGAGATTGAGCGGGCGGTGAAGAAGGGGTTCATCCCGCCTCAGACGCAGAAAAATGTCGAGAAGCTCGTGCATAACGCGTTCAACAAATTTCTGCATACCCCTACCAAGCAGCTTCGCGAAGTGGCGGAACAGCCGCGCGCCGATACGATTATCGAAGCGATGAAGTATATCTTCAAAACCGAAACCGACGTGAAGATGATGGACAAATACAAGTGTGAATTTATTATGAAGGACGATGTACGATGAGCGAAACAAAGAAGTGCGGCTTGGCTGCGCGTGAGCCCGCTGCTGAAGCGAACGCAGTGTTAACGCAGCTTCGTAGGCTTTGCCTTCGGAGCGTTTCAATCAATGCGAAGGACGATGTACGATGAGGTTTTCCAAACTCTTGATCCCGACACTCAAAGAGGCGCCCAAAGATGCGGTTTTGCCGAGCCACATCTATCTGGTACGCGGTGGTTTCATCTATCAGGTGGCCAGCGGCATTTACGACTTTCTTCCTCTTGGGAAAAAAGTGCTCGACAAGGTACGTGCTATCATCAAAGAGGAGCTCGACAATGTCGGATGCCAGGAGGTGCAGCTCGGGTTCGTCACCCCTGCGGAGCTTTGGAAGAGGAGCGGACGTTATGAGAAATATGGTTCGGAGCTTTTGCGTTTCGAAGACCGGAAAGGCAACGAATTCGTTCTCGGTCCGACCCATGAAGAGATGATGGTGGAGCTGGCGAAACAGTTTATCAACAGTTACAAGCAGCTTCCGATGAATCTCTATCAGATCAATCTCAAATTCCGCGACGAGGCGAGGCCACGCTTCGGGCTGATGCGTGGACGCGAATTCATCATGAAGGATGGCTACAGTTTCCATGCCGACAGAGAGGACATGGTGCGTGAGTTCGAGCTGATGGAAGCGACCTATCGGAAAATCTTCACCCGGATGGGACTCGACTTCCGTGTCGTCGAAGCCGACAGCGGTGCCATAGGGGGCGAGGGAAGCAAAGAGTTCATGGTTCTTGCCGACAGCGGAGAAGATACGATCGTCGTCTGCGAAGGGTGTGACTATGCGGCCAATATCGAAGCGGCGAAGCGCAAACAACCCACAGCGCCGGCCGAGGCACCTGAAGCCGATCTGAACCGTTTCCATACGCCGGATGTCAAAACGATCGAGGATCTCGCCAAGTTTTTCTATGTCGACCCCTACTACCTGGTCAAAACGGTCGCGAAAAAAGCGCTCTACGACGAGGGGAAAAGTGAAATCGTCCTCTTCTTCCTGCGCGGAAGCGACGAACTGCAGGAGGTCAAGGCCGCGAACAGTGTCGGTGCGAACGAACTTGCCGACGTGACGGAAGAGGAGCTCGAAGCGGCCGGCCTGGTACCCGGATTCATGGGGCCGATCGAGCTGATACGCAACGCAGGCGTGGTCGAAGGCGCTCCGCCGTTTCACGAAGAGCGCGCCCATCCGAACCTGACGATGGTTTTCGACACAGGACTCGAAGGTGCCAAAAACATGATTTGCGGTGCAAATGAAAAAGATTACCATATCGTGGGTGCCGATCTCGGTGTGCTGAAAGAGCTTAAGTTCGCCGATCTCGCGCAGACACAGGAGGGTGATGTGTGTACGAAGTGTGGCGGCAGGCTCACCTATACGAAAGGGATCGAAGTGGGGCATATCTTCCAGCTCGGGACCCGCTACTCCGAACCTCTCAAAGCGGAGTTTCTTGACCAAAACGGCAAGAGCAGACCCTTTGTGATGGGGACATACGGTATCGGCGTCAGCCGGCTTCTCGCGGCTGTCATCGAACAGCACCACGACGAAAAAGGGTCGATCTGGCCTCTCTCCGTCGCACCGTTCGAGGTGGTGGTCGTCGTCGGAAACGTCAAGGACGATGCACAAAGAGAAGCGGGCGAAAAGATCTATAAAGCGTTGAAGGAAAAGGGTATCGACGTGCTTCTCGACGACCGGGCCGAACGCTTTGGTTTCAAGATGAAAGATTTCGAACTGATCGGCTTTCCCTATGCCGTCGTGGTCGGGAAAAAGCTCTCCGATGGCCAGGTGGAACTGATCGAGCGTACGTCGTTGCAAAAAGAGGTTGTTGCGCTCGACCATGTCGTCGGGAAAATCGCGGAAAAAGTGAAATGATCTATTTCCTCGTCTACCTTTTTCTCGAAATTTTCGTTTCGGTCGAGATATCTTCGGCCCTCGGCCCTTTCTGGACTTTTGTAGAAGTGATCGGCAGCGCCGTTGCCGGTTTGCTTCTGTTAACCAACTTCCGTTATACTTTTTTCGAAAATATGCGGGCGATGGCGGAAGGCGATATCGGTCCCGAAACTTTTCAGAAACAGAATATGGCTGCGCTTATCGGAGCGCTGCTTCTAATCGTTCCCGGTTTTTTGACCGATATTATCGGCATCCTTCTGCAGTTCGGGGTCTTTACCAACCTGCTCGCGGCCAAACTTGTCAAAAAAGAGAGAATGAAGAGCAATGTCCAAACCAAACCATTTCAAGAAGAAGGAGAGTGTGATGTCATCGATGTTGAAATCATTGAGCATCATGATGATCGCAAGTAGTCTGGTATTTGCCGGCGGCGAGAGTGATGTGATCGATTATGTCAAAAAGAAACTGAGCAGAAATCCGCAGGTGAAAATCAACAGTGCGACGGTGGAGGAGAAACTCCCTATCCCCGGTATCAAAGGGTGGTCGGCCTACGTGATCGGGCTCGATATCAATCTGACGCGGGGCAAAGAGACGCGGCGTATTCATTTCGAAGATATTCTTTTCGTGAGCAAAAACCTGATCACATCCGAACTGGTCGACCGAAAAACGGGACGGGATGTGCGCTCCATGATACAGCCGAAACTACCGAAGGATATCTACGACCCATCCCATCTGCTTTACGGCAGCCCCGATGCACCTCACAAACTGATTCTCTTTTCCGATCCGCTTTGTCCTTTCTGTCGAATGTATGTGCCCGAACTTCTAAAAGCGGTCAAGGAGAATCCCGAACGGATGGCACTTTATTACTACCACTTGCCTCTTCAGGCGATTCATCCCGCATCCGCTACGCTGGTCCGTGTGATGGAAGTGGCCCAAAAAGATGGGAAAAACGAAATCATCGACAAGATGTATCGGATCGATATCGATCCCCATATCGAAGATGAAGAGAAAATATTGGAAATCGTGGCGGAAAAGACGGGTTATAGATTGTCGCCGAAACAGATTCATCAGCCGTGGATCGATAAAAAGCTCGGGAAAGACCGTATAACGGCACGAAAACTTCTCGTTACCGGTACGCCGACCATCTTCGTCGACGGTAAAAAAGATATTACCCGTGAGAAATACAAAAAATTCATCGAAAAGAAATAGAACATGGATAAACTGATCATAGCGACCCGCGGAAGTCAGCTTGCGATGTGGCAGGCGGAATATGTCAAAGGAGAACTCGAAAAGCGTTTTCCGGATATGACCATCGAGTTTTCGGTAATAACCGCAACGGGTGACAAAATTTTGGACAAACCGCTCGCACTTATCGGCGGCAAGGGGCTCTTCACCAAAGAGATAGAAGAGGTGATGCTCGCCGGTGACGCCCATCTGGCGGTACACAGTCTCAAAGATGTCCCGACGGAACTGCCCGAAGGGCTTCGGCTGGCAGCCATCACGAAGCGTGACGACATTCGTGACGTTTTCCTTTCCCATAAATATGAAAATATCGAAGCGCTACCCGAAGGTGCCGTCGTCGGTACGACAAGCCTTCGCCGACAGATGCAGCTGCGTGCCATCCGTCCGGACCTGACGATCAAAAATCTGCGTGGCAATGTCAATACGCGTCTACGCAAATTGGCCGACGGCGAGTATGACGCGATCATTCTGGCATACGTCGGAATGAAACGCCTTGGACTGCTCGAGAGTGTGCCGTTTCACGATCCGATCAGCGACGAGGTGATGATCCCGCCATCCGGGCAGGCGTCGCTCGGTATCGAGATCGTCGACGACCCGGAGGTCGCGAAGATCGCCGAAACGCTCAACGATCCGGATTCCGCTTTGGCCGCAAAGATCGAACGCGATTTCGTGGCTCGTCTGGAGGGGAGCTGCCAGGTGCCGATCGCCGTCAATGCGAAGGTCTATGAAGAGCGTGTGCTGGTGCGTGCGATGGTGGGATTGCCGGACGGAACCGAAATCCTGCAGGAGCGGATCGAAGCACCGAAAGAGAAGGCCGAAAATCTCGGTAGGGAACTCGCGGACGATATGGTTGCCCAGGGTGCAAAAGAGCTTTTGGCCCGTGCCGAATCGATGGCGTTCAAAGAGGAGCGGTGCGAAAGGTTTTAAATGGCGACAATGCAGGAATGGTTGGAACGGTTGGAAAAGGATGGGGACCTTCGGGTCATCGAGGAGCCCTGCGATGTCAATCTCGAAATGGCGCACGTGGCGTATGTCGAAGTGAAAAAGCGCGATTCCAAGGTGCTGCTTTTCAAAAAACCGGTCAATCGTGAAAAAGGGATCGAATACGAGATGCCTGTGGTGATGAATATGTTCGCCGACTTCGAAGTGACGGAGAAGATTTTCGGACGCCATCCCGATGAGATTGCCGAAGAGATCGAAGCGCTGATGCATATGAAGCCGCCGCAGGGGCTGATGGAGAAGCTTTCGCTCGTACCGAAACTCTTTGCCCTGAAAAATGTCTTTCCGAAGCGTCAAAAGCAAAAAGGGCTCTGCCAGCAGATCATCAAAACCGCGTCACAAGTCGATCTGGATGAACTTCCGATCCTCAAGACATGGAGTGAAGACGGGGGACCGTTCATCACGATGGGGCAGGTCTATACACGATCGATCGACGGCAAAATGCAGAATTTGGGAATGTACCGCTTGCAGCAGTACGACAAAAACCGTCTCGGGATGCACTGGCAGATCCACAAAGATGCCAGCCACTTTTTCGACCAGTACAGGGATGCCGGCAAGATGATGCCCGTTTCCGTCGCGATCGGCGGTGACCCGCTCTACATCTGGTGCGGACAGGCACCACTGCCTTACGGCATCTTCGAGATGCTTCTATACGGCTTTGTCCGCAACGAACCGGCGCGGCTGGTCAAATCGATCACCAACGATATCTGGATCCCGGAGGATGCCGATATCGTGATCGAGGGTGTCGTCGATCCGAACAAACTGGAGATCGAAGGGCCGTTCGGTGACCATACCGGCTACTATACGCTCAAAGAGCCGTACCCCGTGATGGAAGTGACGGCGATCACGATGAAGGAGAATCCAGTCTATCAGGCGACCGTTGTCGGTAAACCTCCTCTCGAGGATAAATATATGGGATGGGGAACGGAACGTATCTTCCTGCCGCTGCTCAAAACCACGGCCCCCGATCTCATCGACTATCATATGCCCGAAAACGGAGTCTTCCACAACCTGATCCTGGCGAAGATGGAGACGCATTACAAAGGACATGCGAAACAGTTCATGCATGCTTTTTGGGGCGTAGGGCAGATGAGTTTCGTAAAGCATGCCATCTTCGTCGGAAAAGATGCGCCGAACCTGACCGAATACGAGAAGATCACCGAGCACATTCTCAATCGCGTCGATGCGAAGAACATGTTGATCACGGAAGGGATCGTCGATGCGCTCGACCATTCCAGCCCCGAGACACTTGTGGGCGGAAAACTTGGCCTCGATTGCACAGGCGGCGAGGTGGCGGACGGTGTGAAAGAGCCGATCGACGATGCGAAACTGCTGAATGCCATGCAGACGATAGACAAAAACGTGAGAGGGGTGAAACAGTACTTCGTCCATACGAAAACCCCCGTCTGTGTCGTTGCATATGAAAAAGAGCGCAGCGTTCAGGAACTTTTCGACGATCTCAAAGCGCTTCATACCCATCTCAAGCTTGTCGTCGTCGTCGATGCAGCGTGCAACGATATCGACAACCCCTATATGCTCGTCTGGCGGGTTGCCAACAATATCGATGCCCTGCGTGATGTCCGTAAAGAACCGGTCATCATGCTCGATGCGACCAACAAAAATGAACGTGACGGCTACACCAGAGAGTGGCCCGGCGACGTATTTTGCGATCCGAAAGTTTTGGAAGATCTAAAGGCACGGGGTATCATCGACATCGATGATGCTTTTGTCAAAAAATTCTATCTCTGATCAGTCTGCTTCGAGCCACATTATAAGAGAAACAACCACTTCGTCCGTCGCACGGTTGAGTGCGGCGACACCCCCTTTGGCATCTTCGGAGAGGGCTGGTACGGCCGCTTCGAACGTTTCGGAAGCGACTGTTTTCCCGTTTCTGTTTTCAATCAATGTGGCGATCATTCGGACGACGCCTTTGGATGGTGTGCCTTTGGAAAAATCGTGAACGAAATTGATAAGAGAGATCTCCAGAACCATCTCCGTATCCGCATGGGTTGCGGCAGGCAGGACGGTTCTGGCTATATTGCTTTGACGCAACGCATAAAGAAGTTTGTTTTCGAGCATCGAATCGACACTGTCGTACCATCGGCTGTAGGCGTACGGTTGATGCAAATAACCCGCTTTTCGATAATAGAGTGTCGAACTTTCGGATAGTTTGGTCGAATGGTTGAATGCCAGCCGAATCGTATCGAATCTGGGGTTTTCGAGCCGTAATCTCGTGAGAGCAGGCGTCTCCTGATTCAGTGTATAGGTCATAGGGGAAGGAACCCTTTTGATGGAACATCCGCCAAGCAGCAGCAGTGAGGCAAGAACGATACTCCACTTCATCTTATCTCCTTTTCGCCCGGTCCGAGCAGCGGTTCGGCCTCTTTGAAAAAGAGGTCTCTGGGACTGTTTTTCAACGCTTCCGCATCTTCTTGCAGCTGGTAGATCAACGATTGTGTCGCACGCATCAGTGCATTGCTCTGTGCAAGTGTCTGCTGCAGCAGATGCCGGACATTGAGATCTCCCTCCTCGAGCCGTCGCTTCAGCGTCAGGTTGAGCGATTTGAACGATTCGGCACTCTCCCGGATCGCAAGCAGTGTCGCATTGCCTTCTTCTCCGAGCCCTTTCGTCGTCGAACGGATCAGATCGACCGTTTCGTAGAGCTTGCCGATCTTTTCGGATGCATTTTCGAGATTGGCGAGCAGCTTCTCGATCTTTTTAGCGTTGGAGGGGCTCAGAATATGTGTGAGTGTTTCCGAAGAGGTGTCGATGTTGGTGAGGGTGTTGTTGATGTGATGCATATTCTCCTCGCTGAAGGCCCGGCTGAGTCTGTCGAGCGCCTTGGTAATCTGCTCGGCGATGTCGGTCACGGATGTTCCAAGCTGTGCCAGGGTCGACGGTTTCGATGGGATGACGGGTATCTCTCCTCTTTTGGCTTTGATGATGGGTGCGCCTTTCTCCCCTCCAATGATTTCGATGTAGGCGATACCAGTAATTCCCGTGAATTTGAGTGTTGTGTACATCCCTTCCCGGATCGGAAAATCTTTTGGAATCCGCAGGAGCAGCCGAATGCGCGTCGGATCTTTGGGATCGACATGAATCTCTTTGACTTTCCCGATATCGACCCCCATATATTTGACCGAGCCATCAGGCGGCAGGCCTGCAACCGACTCTTTCATGTATGTATAGTAGTAGACAAACTCTTTTTTGCTGTTGTAGTTTCCCATCCAGAGAGCGAAGGCGATGGCGCCAGCCCCGAGAAGAAGTATGAAGAGACCTACAGCGATATAGTTGGTTTTGCTTTCCATTATGCCTCCATCTCCATAACTTTGATACGCGCTTTTGCACGGTTTCCACCGAAAAACTGGCGAATGAAAGGGTGATCGGTTTGCAGGATCTCTTTCAGGGAGCCTTCGGCGACCACATGTCTGTCACCGAGGATCGCCATACGGTCGACCACATTGAAAATCGTATCGATATCGTGGGTGACCATGACGATGGTAAGACCGAGCAGTTCTCTCAAATCGGTCACGAGGTCGTCGAAAGCTTCGGCACTGACCGGATCGAGGCCCGATGTGGGCTCATCGAGAAAGAGAAGCTTGGGGTCCATCACCAGGGCACGTGCCAAGGCGGCACGTTTGATCATACCACCGCTCAATTCACTGGGATAGAGTTTTCCGACATCCGGTGAAAGGCCTACCATGTCGAGTTTCGAAAGGATGATCTTTCGGATCGTATCCTCGGAAAGATCGGTGTACTCTCTGAGCCAGACCGCGATGTTTTCGGCCACCGTAAGCGATGTGAAGAGTGCGCCGAACTGGAAAAGGACACCCCATTCGCTGCGCAGCTTTTGCGCTTCTGCGCGCGTGATCCGGGACAGATCGTATCCGAGGACCTTCACGAATCCTTTGGAAGGGCGTAGAAGCATGATCATTTCGCGAAGAAGGGTCGTTTTGCCCGAGCCGCTTCCTCCCAGAAGGCCGTAGATCTCTCCCTCGTAAATCGTCAGATTGACATCCTCGTGCACCACTTTGGTGCCGAAACGTGTTTCGATACCGCGCATAACGATGATTTCACGTTTCATGACATCACTCCTCCCCCTCGAGTTGAAGTTCCAAAAGAGATCCCTTTCACTGAAGCTTCGACTTTGGCGAGAGAAACCATTATGGCCTTTATCGACAGATTTTTTTTGCGACATAGAAGCGTCATATGTCGAGCTCCGTAAAGATGACCGAAAAGATGGCATCCATCGCGATGACGAGGAAGATGGAATTGACGACGCTGATCGTCGTGTAGCGGCCGATACTCTCTGTGTTGCCTGAGACCTGGAACCCTCTGAAACACCCGATAGCCGCGATGATGAAAGCGAAGAAGGGCCCTTTGAAGAGGCCGACGAGATAGTGTCGGACATCCACCTCTTCATGGAGACGTTCGAGAAACTGTGCAGGCGTGATGTCGAGCTGGACCTTCGCGACGAGAAGGCCGCCGTAGATACCGACGATATCGGCGAAAAAGATAAGAAGCGGCAGGGCGATCATCATCGCGATCATCCGCGGAAGCACGACAAAACGGAAAATTTCGAAACCCATCGTCTTCATCGCATCGATCTCTTCGGTGATTTTCATGACACCGATCTGTGCCGTGTAAGAGGAGCCGCTGCGCCCTGCAACGATGATGGCGGTAATGAGCGGCGCGAGTTCCCTCGGAATCGAGATACCGATCATCTCGACGATAAAGATATTGGCCCCGTATTTCTGTAACTGAACCGCGCTTTGGAAGGCGATGACGATACCGACGAGAAAAATGCTGAGGGCGATGATGGGCAGGGCGGTGGTGCCGGCTTTGTAGATATTGGTTGCCGTCTCTTTGAACCGAAAAGTGGAAGGATGCATCGTCATGTGGAATGCCGCGACCGTCGATTGTCCGAGAAAATTGAGAAAGAGCAGAAAATCCTGCAACATATCGGCACTCGATTTGCCGATGTCCGCAATGAGGTTGAGCACTTTTTCATAAGGGCGTACATACGGGAGAGCGACGGGGTGCGTAAAACGTTTAACGAGCCGGAACATCCTGCAAAACTCCGCAGGGACATGACGAACGAAGAGCTTCCTTCCGCGCTTCAACCGTTCCCGGGCCGAGATGAAAAAAACCATGGAACCCGTATCGATCGATTCGATGCCGCCAAGGTCCAGGACGATCGACTCCACTCCTTCGAGTTTCGGTTCCAGTCGATGGAGCTGAGCTTCGATTCTGTCGAGAAAATCGATTTGCCAGCGGCCCGAAAAAAAGAGTATAGCCCGATTTCTCTCCATTTTGATACGAACGTATGTTTCATCTCTCATAAAAAGTATTCTACCGAAGATTGGATTAGAGCTGTTTTTGAAACGCTCTAAATGAGGAAATTTGTTGAAATTCATTGATATGGAGTATAATTTATCCAACTTCAATAAGATTGGTCGATCACGAATGAAAAAGACGGCATGTCCGGAGTGTGGTATTGTCATCGATATTCCACAACGTCTCGATTTTTCACATTACCACTGTCCTCGCTGTAAAATGCTCCTTCACAGGCGAGGGCAACCCTTCTCCCATATCATCGTAATGGCTTTCACGACGCTGTTGCTGGCCATTCCTCTCACATTCCTGCCTATCTTGTCGCTCAACATCATGGGGGTAGAATCTTCCGCCACACTGGTCGAAGTTCTTTGGCAACTCTACCAAGACGGCTATACGATGATCGCCATCTTTACCATGCTCACGGCTTTTGCGATACCGATGGGGATGATGGCCCTGCTTCTCATGATTCTCGTTCCACTGAAAATGGGCTACAAGCCACAAAGAGTGGCACTCTATTACAGGATTTACGAGACAGCAAGAAGGTGGGGCATGGTTGAGGTATATCTGATCAGTATCATCGTGGCGATCGTAAAGCTTCACAAGATGGCGACGCTTCATGTCGGGTTCGGACTTTTCATCTTTGTCTTCTTCTTCATCACGTTCTACATTACGACCGTCTGGTTCAATCCCGACGATATATGGGATGACGATGCGCTGGCTGACTGATATCGAAGCCGGAAAGGTTCTCTGTCTGCATTGCCGAAAGCTCCATCCGCTCTCTTGTAGAACATGTGGACGGTGCGGCAGTGCTCTGCATCAGCGAAGGCCGCATGCCATCGCATTGAGCTGGAGTTTTTCCATCGCTTCGATGATTTTTCTCGTTCCGGCGAATCTGTTGCCGATGATGATCGTCATTTCGTTTGTCGGAAAAGATCCGGCTACGATCATGGATGGAATCATCTACTTTTTTCAAAGCGGCTCTTACGGGATCGCACTGGTGATTTTCGTCGCGAGTGTCTTCGTCCCTGTATTCAAGGTGACGGTCCTGATCTATCTTCTGCTGATCGTACATTTCAAATGGCACGAACGGGCACGTTTTGGCCTCAGGCTCTACCGGGTCATACACTTTATCGGAAAATGGTCGATGCTCGATATCTTCGTGGTAGCACTGATGGTCGGGCTGGTGCAGTTCAAAGGGTTGGCGACCATCGTCACCGGACCGGCGGCAATCGCGTTTGCGATGGTCGTCATCATGACGATGCTGGCGACGGAGAGTTTCGACACACGTCTGATGTTCGATACGCAAAATCAAACATGAAAGTGAGGGCGCATCGATGAACGATACGAAACACGAGATTCCCCATGCGGTTCAAAAGGGGAGGGGAACCCTCTGGCTGGTATGGCTGATTCCTCTTGTGGCACTCGGCATGACGGCATGGCTGATCTACAAGCACTATGCCGAAATGGGTACCGATGTCGTCGTGGTCTTCGAAAATGGCAACGGTCTGGAAGTCGACAAGACCCCGCTTCTTTACAAAGGGATCAAAATAGGCCGTGTTTCCGGTGTCACGGTCGATAGGAACGATCTTTTCAAAGTGGACGTGACGATAACGGTCGATCCGGATGCGGTCGCCTTGGTCGCACGCAAGGGAACACATTTCATAAAAGTCGAGCCCCATGTTTCCATGACCGAAATTTCTGGGCTGGATACGATCATAAGCGGTGTCTATGTCGACCTTTATCCCGCGGCCGTAAGCAAAGAGAAGATTTTGAGATTGCCGAAAGCCTATCGTTTCGAAGGTGATACGAAATATCCTCCGAAACGATACGACAAGGGGTTCTATCTGACATTGAGAGCCGAAAAAGGGAGTGTCAGTATCAACGCACCGGTTCTTTTCAACCATTTTGTCGTCGGCAAAGTCATCGACAAACGGCTGGTTGGCGGCGATGTGGTTTATACCCTCTTTATCGAAGATCAGTATAGAAGCCTGGTCAAACAGAAGAGCCGTTTCTGGAAGGTGAGCGGCATCGATGTCAAAGCTTCCCTTTCGGGCGTGAAGGTCCGTTTCGACTCGATCGCCTCTTTGCTCGCGGGCGGCATCGCGTTCAGTTCGCCCGACAAAGCGAAACCCGCCACCTCCGAGGCATCTTTCAGGCTCTACGACTCACGGCTTGCTTCGAGAATGGAGGAAGATCTCATCACGCTCACGGCCGATGAAGCCTACAATATCGATCCGGAACTCTCGCATATCTACTACCGAGGGTTCGAAGTGGGTGAAATTCTCGATGTACGATACGATGCCCAAAAAGAGAAGACGCTTTTTACGATCAGGCTCGACCAATCGTTCCGACTTCTGGCCAACGAGGCGGCATGGTTCAGAATCGTCCGTCCAAAGATCGGTTTCGACGGGATCAAAGGGCTGAGTGCCATCGCCAGCGGCCCCTATATTACATTCGATACCGCAAAGATAGGTGCACCTGTCGCTTCCCGCTTCATTCTGCACGATGAACCGATGCCGTTGAAAGGCAGGCACATCCGGCTCCTGGCCAAACGGGCAGAATCTGTCAGAGCGGGGACGACGGTCTTCTATCGCAATATCGCAATTGGCAAAATCGAGTCGGTTCGATTCGGAAAAAAGAGCGAGCGTGTCGAGATCGATGCCGTCATCGCACCGAAATATGCCGATTTTGTCAACGACTCTTCGATGTTCTATGTGCGAAGCGGGGTCGAGCTCGATGTTTCGATGCACCGCATCCGTTTCGACAGTGGATCGTTCGAAACTATGGTAAAAGGAGGCATCGTACTCGAAACCCCCGTAGGCGTGAGCGGTGGAAGCAAGAGCAGTTTCGTGCTCTACGAAGATTTCGCAGCGTATGAAAAGGCGCGTTACCTCGTATCGGGAGGCACCTTTTTCCATGTTCTGATGAAAGAGTTGGATGCACTGAACGAAGGTGCACCGGTTCTATATAGAAAACTCAAAGCGGGAGAGGTGGTCGCGTACGACTATCTTCCGGAAAAAGACATGATCGATGTCAAGCTCTATATCGACAGAGCGTTTGCAGGGAAGATCAACGCCTCCACGCGGTTCCAAAATGTCAGTGGCCTCTCTTTCGAGATGGCGTTTCCCGATATCAAGATCGAAACGGGAACGCTCGAGAGTATGATACGGGGTGGTCTGAGCTTTGAAACACCCGATCCGAATGCTTCTGCCGTCGATGCGGGGCACTGTTTCGACATTTACGATGAGGAGCAAGAGATCGCGAGGAAGTACGATCGTTTCGTGCTCTGGATGAGGGATGGCGGTGAAATAAAAAAAGGGAGCCCCTTGTTGTACAAGAATATAAGGATTGGCAGGGTCGAGAAGGTGCTTCTGGAAGGGAATATGGTCAAGGCCACCGTTTTGATCGAGAAACGATCGAATCATCTTCTGCACAGCGATACGATTTTCTGGCTCCGGAATTTCGAATTGGGTGTCGGTGGGGTTCAAAACCCTTCAGCCGTTGTCATGGGGCCTGCGATCGCTCTGCTGCCGGGACGGGAAATGGCACGAAGCGACGCTTTCGTCCTTTCGGAAACTCCGCCGCCGCGAACCTATGGAGAAGATGGCCTTCGCATCGAACTGATCGCAGACAGGAAAAGCAGTCTGAAGAGAGGATCGCCGGTACTCTACCGTCAGGTGGAGATCGGCGAAGTCGAGAGCTTTGCCCTGAGTGACGATGCGACCCATGTCTCTGTCGGCTGCTATATCGCTCCCCGTTATGCCCATTTGGTTCGAAAGAATGCCCGCTTCTATATGGCGGGAGCACTGGGCATGGAAGTGAGCCTTCTGGGCGTAAAAGTGCAGACGGAGACACTCGCGACGATGATTCAGGGCGGTATCGGTATGGCCGTACCGGATGCACCGGATGAGGTTGTCGAAGAGGGTGCGCGTTTCAAACTTTACAACGAAGCGGAAAAAGAGTGGATGAGATGGCGGCCGAAACTTTAATTTAATCATCGAGTCGATAAAATAAAAAGAAAATTTGGAGAGCTTTTGAGAATCGATAAATATTTGAGTAGCGTCAACCTCGTCAAACGCAGAACCATCGCGCAGGATATGGTCAAAAGCGGTGTCGTTTTTATCAACGGTGTCCAGGCGAAGCCGAGCAAAGAGGTCAAAGTGGGCGACGTGATCGAAATACGCTACCTCAAAGGCACGAAAGAGTACAGGGTACTCAAAATCCCGACAACGAAAACCATCCCAAAAAGCGCGAAGGATGAGTATGTGGAGGAGATCGCATGACATACGAGGAGACAAAAGTAGCCTTCGAACATCTTTTTCGCGGCGAAATGGCGGAAGAGGAGGCGAGAAGGCTCCTGGTTGAAATGGCCGAGCGGGGCGAGAGTGCCGATGAGATCGCGGCGGCGGCGGAGGTGATGCGCTCGCATGCGATCAAACTTCCGGTGCCCGAAGATCTTCGCGAGAAGCTGATCGACAACTGCGGGACAGGTGGCGACAAAAGCGGCAGTTTCAATATCTCCTCGACCGTTTCGCTGCTGCTTGCGGGAGCGGGGTGTTATGTGGCCAAGCACGGCAATCGTTCCATCACCAGCAAGTCGGGAAGTGCCGACATGCTGGAGCATCTGGGAATCCGTTTGGATCTCTCGCCAGAACAGCAGGTCAAGATGCTCGAAGCGTGCGGTTTCACCTTCATCTTCGCCATTCATCATCATCCGGCGATGAAGTTCGTCATGCCAATCCGCAAATCGATTCCGCATCGTACCATCTTCAACATCCTGGGACCGCTCAGCAATCCGGCAGATGTCAGAAAACAGCTGATCGGTGTCTTCGACCCCTCATTCGTTTCAAAAATGGCGGAAGCGCTCAAGAAACTCGGAACCGAACGGGCGATGGTCGTCAGCAGCCGCGATGGCCTCGACGAGATCTCCGTCAGCGACAGGAGTGTCGCCGAGATGCTGGAGGCGGGAGATTTGAAAAAGATGGAGATCGATCCGCTGGACTTCGGGATCGAGCGGGCACCGATGGAGGCGATCCGAGGGGGTGATGCGGCCGAAAATGCAAAAATCACCGCATCGATTCTTTCGGGAGAAGAGAGGGGGCCGAAACGCGATATCGTCCTTGTCAATGCGGCGGCCGCATTGATCGTGGACGGCAAAGCACGCGATTTTCAGGATGGCTTGCAGATCGCCGAAGAGACGATCGACTCGGGACGTGCCGAAGCGGCGCTGAAAAAAATCGTGGAGGTTTCCAACGCATTATGACGAAAATCATCGAAGCATCACTCGAAAATCTCGACGAAGCGGCAGCGCAGATCGAAGCGATGCTCCCGGAAGATGCCGTCATCTTTTTGCGTGGAGATCTGGCATCCGGAAAGACGACATTGACAAAAGCCCTTGCCGAGGCGAAAGGGTGCTCGAGCAGGGTTACCTCGCCCACTTTCTCGATTCAGCAGGTTTACGACAACGGCATCGCTCACTACGATCTCTATCAGTGCCCGAACGAGAAGTTTCTGGCGATGGGGCTACTCGAGAGTCTCGAAGCGCCGGGATGGCACCTTGTGGAGTGGGGCGATGAGGCACTGGAGAAACTGCTGCGCTCCCACGGTTTCAATGTCGCCGTTATCGAAATTACCCCCAAAGAGGGATCTCGCCTATACAAGGTTGAAACCGATGCATAGTCTTCGCGCCGAAAATCTGGTCAAAACGATCAAAAAAACACCGATTGTCAAAGGTGTTTCTCTGGAACTCAACACCAAAGAGGTCGTAGGGCTTCTGGGGCCCAATGGAGCGGGCAAGACGACGACCTTTTATATGATTTGCGGGCTCATCGGTGTCACCGACGGCAACGTCTATATCGACGATATGGATGTGACGCGCGATCCGCTGCATGTGCGTTCGCGTCTGGGTATCGGTTACCTTCCGCAGGAGTCGAGTATTTTCAAGGACTTGACGGTCGAGGAGAACCTGCTGATCGCGGCGGAAGCGGCGAAACTGAATAAAAAGAGCGCCTACAAACGGATCGAGAATCTGCTGGAACTCTTCAATATCGAGCCGATCCGTCATCGCAAGGGGATCCGCCTCAGCGGCGGGGAGCGGCGGCGTGCCGAGATCGCACGTGCACTGGTGAGCAAACCGAAATTTCTGCTGCTCGACGAACCCTTTGCAGGGGTCGACCCCATCGCGGTCATCGATATACAAAACGTCATCCGTCAGCTACTGGAGCTCGACATCGGCGTCCTCATCACCGACCACAACGTCCGTGAGACGCTGGGGATCTGCCACCGAGCCTATGTCATGCGATCGGGTGAACTGATGGCGAAGGGGAGTGCCGGAGAGATCGCTTCCAACCCGGATGTCATCAAGCACTATCTGGGAGAACACTTTACCTTATGATGCCATTTGAAATGAACGAAATCACCAGGAGAGAAGGGTAACGTGAGACTCCGTCAGAGCCAGAGTGTTCAGACCAAGACAAAACTTTCAAACACTCTGCGCAGTTGGCTCCCTATATTGCAGGCAGGCCTCGAAGAGCTCGAAGAAGAGCTCAAAGCGTATGAAAAAGAGAATCCCTATATGGAAGTCCGCTCCGGATTCGAGTCGCAGTTCTCCGCCATTTTTACCAAAAAGGTCCTTTACCATGGCGACCGTTCCTCGAGCAGTGAAGCGATCGAAGCACTGACTGTGCATCGAAAATCGATTTATGAACTTCTTTACGAACAGATCAACGCACCCCTTTTCCCTACGCCGCTCAGCGAATCGGTCGCTTATGCGCTCATCGAAGAGATCGGTTCGGAGGGGTACTTCGAAGGTGAGATCGAAGCGATTGCCGAGAGGTTCGGAATCTCATCGTCGCAGGTTGAAAAGATTCGACACCGTTTTGCCTATCTCGATCCGCCGGGAGTCGGTGCGCTGAACGCACCCGAAGCGATGCTTTTTCAGCTGCGTCAGAGTGGGGTTGAAGAGCCGATTTATTCGCTTGTGGAACAGATGCTGGAGGATTTCGAGAACATTGGCCGCTTTCGGGGCCATAACGACTATGAAGCGGCGCTGAAGGTGATCCGCACATTCAAAAATCCGCCGGCCATCGAGACGCTCGAAGCTTCCGTTCCCATTATTCCGGATCTCGTCATCACGACGACGTCGGAGGGGATCGACGTCGCGATCAACGATGCCTTTTATCCCGATATCCATATCGAAGAGGATGGATGTGACCACGCTTTCGTACGCAAAAAGATCAAAGAGGCACGCGATCTTATCGATGCACTGCAGATGCGCAAGGCCACACTCTACAAAATAGGGCTGATGATCGTCGAATTTCAGTACGATTTTTTCCACGGCGGCGACATTCGTCCGATGAAACTCAAAGATATCGCCGAAGAGTTCGACCACAATCCTTCCACGATCTCCCGTGCCATCGCCAACAAATACCTTATGTGTGACCGTGGTATCTTTCCGATGAAGAGTTTTTTCACTGCCGGCATCGACGAGGAGGTGAGCAACGCCTCGATCAAACGGTTCATTACCGAAGCGATTGCGAGCGAAGATCGAAACAAGCCGCTGAGCGATCAGAAACTGCTCGAGATGATCGAGGCGAAATTTGGCGTCAAGATGGTGAGACGGACCGTTACGAAGTACCGTAAACAGATGCAAATCGGAGGATCGAGTGAACGAAAACGTTTCTATCGGCTTGCGTGATCGGCTCGAAAGCGAAGCGGCGAAGCGCAACGATCCGGCCGAGCTGATCGGCGGTGCCGCCGATCCCCTGCAGGTGGCATGCGGGCTGGAAGATGCGCGGGCCATTCTGCTCTGCGCACTTTTTGGGTACGGGAATGCGCAAAATATCGTCAAGTTTCTCCGCTCGCTCGACTTTTCGCTTCTTGACAGTGACGAAGCCACGATACGGAAACAACTTTCGAACCGTTACTACCGCTTTCAATCCACGGAAGATGTTATTCAGGTCTTTTTGATGCTGAGCCGGCTGGGGCAGGGCGAAATGAAAGAGACTTTTTTAAAAGGGTATGAGAAAGAGCGGAAGGTACTCGATGGTATTTTTTCATTGATCGAACGTTTCGGCATGTTGAATCGATACGAGAGCAGGGGCTACCGTTTTCTCGTTGGCTCGATTCCGAAAAACGGCAAGCCGACAAGTCCCTACAAACGCTGGATGATGTTTCTTCGATGGCTGGTCCGAAAGGATACGCTCGATCTGGGGTTGTGGACCGAAGTGTCGAAAGCCGATCTCGTCATTCCTCTCGATACCCATACGTTTCAGGTGGGCCGTTCGCTCGGACTGTTGAAACGGAAAACCTATGACTGGAAAGCGGCGGTGGAGTTGACGCAGGCACTCAAGAGATTTTGTCCGGAAGATCCTGTGAAGTACGATTTCGCACTCTACCGGTTGGGACAGGAAAAAAACAGAGTTATAAGAGGAGTATTAAAGCCCGATTAATGGACCTTATGCTAAAATCGCACAAATTTATATCAAAGGAAGACGAATGGAAGGTGTATTTACCTTTTTTGGAGCCCTCAACCACTCACATGGGTTCATCTTCACGACACATGTACTTCTGACAGCCATTCTGGCACTTCTGCTTGCGAAAATGGCCACAAAATCGTTGAAGCTCGTTCCGACGGGAACACAGAATATCATGGAGGCTTATCTTCAGGGTATCATTGCCATGGGACGAGACGTCATCGGTGAAACGAATGCGAAAAAGTATCTTCCGCTTGTCGCGACGATCGGTATTATCGTCTTCATCGCGAATGTACTGGGTATCATTCCCGGTTTCGAGTCTCCGACCGGCAACATCAACATGACGCTGACACTGGCGCTCATTGTCTTTATCTACTACAACTTCGAAGGTATTCGCCGACATGGTGTCGTACATTATTTCGCCCACTTTATGGGACCGGTCAAGTGGCTGGCTCCACTCATGTTCCCTATCGAGATCGTCTCTCATATTTCGCGTATCATCTCGCTTTCATTCCGACTCTTCGGTAACATCAAGGGTGATGACCTCTTTTTGTGGGTTCTTCTGATGCTTGCACCGTGGATCGTGCCTCTTCCCGCATTTTTGCTTCTGACATTTTCCGCGATTCTGCAGGCATTCATCTTTATGATTTTGACCTACGTCTATCTCGCAGGAGCCGTATTGCTGGAAGAGGAAGCGCTGTAAACCTACGGAGCGCTTTTTGAGACAGACACTCGCTGAAACGATTATCAGCTTTCTTCTCGGTGCCGCCTGGGCTCTTGTCCTGCTCGGCGCCGCTTTTCTTTTCTGGTCCTTTTTTCCTTTCGGTATCGTCATCGCACTGATGGCCGCCCTTGTCGGTTCTCTTTTCGGCCTCCTCTTTGTCGTTTTGCTGGAAGTCGCAGCCTTGCAGTTTGAAAAGATGAGAGAACTCAGGCGCCAGACAAAGATCCTCGAATCGATCAAAGTCTCGCTGGAGTCTTTCGACGATGCTGCGCTACGCGATCACTGATCCGAGCTATTACAGTTCGGATCCTCTTTTTTTCAGTCGGTTCCTCGAACGGATTTTACGCTTCCACGCTATCGATATGGTGGTTTTGAGAGACAAACAGACATCCGATTATGAAACATTGGCCAGAAGTTTTCTCTCGCTCAAACCGCACTTTCCCGAAACGAAATTTTTGCTTCATTCCGACGAATGCCTGGCGGCATCGCTGGGGGCGGATGGGATCCATCTTCCCTCCAATGCCTTCGGCAGGATTTCCCACGCGAAGTCGCTCGGACTCTGGACGATCGTCAGTACCCATACACTCGATGAAGCGGTCGAAGCAGAGCAAGAGGGTGCCGATGCAGTGACATTCAGCCCCATATTCCCCACGCCCGGCAAAGGGGAACCGAAAGGTTTAGAGAAGTTAAAAGAAATTAAAGATAAAATATCTATCAAACTCTTCGCACTTGGCGGCATCGTGACCGATGAACAGATAGGGGCCGTCGAAGGTGCCGGAGCTGACGGTTTTGCGTCGATACGCTATTTTGTAGAATAAAAATATTTTTCAAGGAACTCCCCAATATGTCCAATATGTTCGAAGTGATCATCGGGTTGGAAGTGCATGTCCAGCTCAACACCAAAACGAAAATTTTCTGTAACTGCGCCACCAGTTTTGCCGATCGGCAGAATACGCATACATGCCCGGTCTGTCTCGGCCTGCCCGGTGCGCTTCCGGTTTTGAACAAAGAGGCTGTCAAGAAGGCGATGATGTTTGGCAACGCCGTGGACGCGACGGTTCACAGGAAGTCGGTATTCAACCGCAAAAACTACTTCTACCCCGACCTTCCGAAGGGATATCAGATCAGCCAGTTCGAGATACCGATCGTCGAAAACGGCCATTTGATGATCGACTTCGACGACGGGAGTCAGAAGCGTATCGGTATTACCCGGGCCCATCTCGAAGAGGATGCCGGGAAAAATACCCATGAAGGAGACCATTCGCTGGTCGATCTCAATCGTGCCGGTACGCCGCTGCTAGAGATCGTCAGCGAACCCGATATGAGAAGCGCCGACGAGGCGGTACGCTACCTCAAGAAACTGCATGCGATTGTGCGCTACCTCGGCATCAGTGATGCGAATATGCAGGAGGGATCGTTCCGCTGTGACGTCAACGTCTCGATCCGCCCCAAAGGGGATGAAAAGCTCTACACCCGTGTCGAGATCAAGAATATGAACAGCTTCCGGTTCATCCATCAAGCAATCGGTTATGAAGTGGAGCGTCAGATCGAGGCTTGGGAAGACGGTGTATACGACGAAGAGGTATGGCAAGAGACCAGGCTTTTCGACACTGTCAAAGGAGAAACCCGCTCGATGCGCGGTAAAGAGGACAGTGCCGATTATCGCTACTTTCCTGAACCCGACCTTCTGCCGGTCATTCTCGATGAAGAGATGATCGAAGAGGCGAAGCATATCCCCGAGATGCCCGATGCCAAACGTGCACGTTATGTCAAAGATTTCGGTATTCGCGAGTACGATGCCGTTGTCATTACCTCCGAAGTGGAGATGGCGCGTTTCTTCGAAGAGATGATCGACGCAGGCGCCAATCCCAAAGAGGCGGCGAAGTGGCTGACGATCGAATTGCAAGGACGTCTCAAAGGCGGTATGACGCTCGAGACCTCTCCTGTCACCGCCAAACAGCTCGCCATGATCGTCAAACGTATCGAAGAGAGTACGATCAGCGGAAAGGCTGGAAAAGAGGTTCTCGACTATCTCTTCGAACACCCTGGTGCCGATGTCGACGACGCGATCGAAAAACTTGGGCTGAAGCAGGTGAGCGACGACGGTGCCATCCTCGCGCTCATCGACGAAGTGCTAGCGAACAATCAGGAGAAAGTCGATGAGTACAGAAGCGGTAAAGAGAAACTCTTCGGCTTCTTCGTCGGACAGGTGATGAAGGCTTCGAAAGGCTCCGCGAATCCCGCCAAAGTCAATCAACTGTTAAAAGAGCGTCTGAACTCTTGAAACGACTTCTGATCAAATACCTCGTCGCGTTCTCCTATTTCCTGGAGAGTGCGCCGCGCTATCAGCGGATCAAACGTTTTTTCAACGATCTGCTGAACAACGACGACTATCCCTACAAAAAATATTTCGATCTTTTTATGGTCGCTATTATTCTTTCGAGCGTTACCATTCTGGTAATCGACGTGCGTGAGCATGTGGCGGCATGGCTTGACTATTACGACCTCTATATCGTTACGAGCATCTTCATCGTCGAATATCTTTTGCGGCTATGGGTGCATGACGACATGCACAAAGTGATTATCGCAGAGTACGAGGAGTCGGAGTTTTTCGAAAAGCCGTTCAAACTCTCCAAAGTTTTTAAAGAGATCGCAGCGCAGAAATGGGCCTACATCATTTCGGTCCCGGCACTTATCGATCTGGTCGCCATTTTGCCGAGTTACCGTGAAATCAGGGTGCTTCGCGTCTTTGTCCTTTTCAGGGCTTTCAAGATGCTCCGTTACAGCAAAAGCCTTCTGCAGTTTTTCGATATTCTCCGCAGCAAAAGGGTCGAACTCTATACCCTTGTGACGCTGCTTGCCTTTTTTACACTGATCGCATCGGTGATGATCTACGTCTTCGAAGGCAACGGAATCAACCCCCACATCGAAGGTCTTTTCGATGCCGTCTATTGGGCACTCGTCACGATTACGACCGTCGGTTACGGTGACATAGCACCCGTGACGACCGAAGGGCGCGCCGTCTCGATGCTGATAATTCTTACCGGTATCGGGGCCATTTCATTTTTAACATCGATCATCGTTTCCGCATTCAGCGAAAAGCTTCCCGAAATCAAAGAGACGCGCGTCATGAACCAGATCATGAAAAAAAGAAATCTCAACCTCGTGTGCGGGTACGGTAAGATCGGGCAGCTGGTCTCGAAAAAGCTGCAGGAGGCAGGAGAAAACTTTCTGGTAATCGAGCTCGATCCCGCAAAAGTGGAGAAAGCGGAGCTCGACGGCTTCAACGTTCTGCGGGCCGATGCGACGAAAAGCGCTACGCTGCTGAAACTGAAGCTTTGCGACAATGTAAAATCTGTCATATGTGTCACACACGACGACATTATCAACGTCTTTATCACGATCAATGCCCGGAGCCTTTGCAAGGATGTGGAGATTATTTCGCGTTGCAGTGACAAGAGTGTCGCCAAAAAGTTGAAACTAGCAGGTGCCAATCATCTGATCATGCCCGAAGAGATTGCGGGCCTCCTCGGTGCTGTCTACATCGGCCAGCCGGTCGCTTTCGAAGCGTTACAGGCGATTCTGACCCAAAAAAGGACGGCACGCATCGATGAAGTGGAGATTAAACTGGGTTCGTTTCTCGATGGTGCGACAGTCGGCGATTTCGATTTTTCCTCCAACAGGCTGGTCCTTCTGGCCGTATTGAAACGGTTGGAAAGCAGTGACAGAAAGAGCCATTACATTATCTTCAATCCGGCTGAAGAGACAATACTCAAGGCAGGTGATATACTTGTCGTGATGGGTTACAGTGTAAGCATCGCGGATTTCAAGGGAAGGTTGGAACAAAGTGTTAGGTTCAAATCAAGAAACGCGTGAAATCATCCTTTTCGGATACGGCAAGCTCGGGCACAGAGTCTATGAGATGCTTTCGGCCAACTTTTCCAACATCATCGTTGCGGACAGCCGTGAGGAGGCGATAGAGAGGGCGAAGGAGGATGGTGTCGTCACCTCTTTTCATATCGATATGACCGACGATACAGCGCTCGAAGAGCTCGGCCTCAACGGAAAGATACTCTTCTGTTCCATGGACGACATGTCGCTCAATATATTTCTGGTTCTTTCACTCAAAAGTATTTCGACCGATTCGACGATCATCTCCGTTTCGACATCGGCCGAGAATACACGGAAATTGAAATTTATCGGTGCGGACAAAGTGATCGATCTTTATGAGTCGAGCGCCAACAGGATCGTGGATATCATCACCCGCCCGGCGGTGACACGCGTGCTTGATGAGATCATCTATGTCGACAACGGCATCAGTATCGAAGAGATCGAAATACCGCCGAACTCGTTTCTGGAAAGCAAGTATGTATATGAGATCGATTTCAGGGAGTATGGCCTGATTTTGATCGGGATAACGGACAAAGAGCTTGGAGAAGATTTTATCTTCGTTTCACGGGGCATCAACCACAAATTCGATGCCGGAGATATCCTGGTTCTGCTTGGCGAGAGTACGGCACTTGAAAAGTTTTACACCATGCTGACGGAGAGAAAATGAAAAAAATCGCTGTAATCGGTGCTGGAAAGTGGGGACAGGCGCTTGCGTATGCACTGCGTCAGAAATGCGAGGTCGTCATCACCTCCAGAACCGAACGGGATATTCCAGGTTTTGTATCACTCGATGCTGCGATGGAGATAGAAAATATCGTCATGGCCATTCCCGCGCAGGCCGTCCGCGAATGGCTTGGGAAACATTACGGTATGGGAGACCATAACATCCTGGTCGCCGCAAAAGGGATCGAGGCCGAAACAGGAGCCTTTTTGAATGAAATTTATGAAGCATTCGTACCACGTACCCATCTGACCTATCTCAGCGGACCGTCATTCGCCAAGGAAGTGATGGAAGGCCTGCCTACGGCACTTGTCCTGAATAGCCATAACCGGCTGGCGGCCACGGCATGGAGCGAAGCTTTCCCCGACTTCATCAAAACCTATGTGAGCACCGACGTCATCGGTGCCGAAATAGGCGGTGCCTACAAAAATGTCATTGCGATTGCCGGCGGAATTTGCGATGGTTTGAAACTTGGTGAAAACGCGCGTGCGAGCCTTATCGCCCGAGGGCTTGTCGAGATGGCGCGATTTGGACGCGAATTCGGTGCCAACGAGGAGACCTTTTTGTCACTCAGCGGTGCGGGAGACCTCTTTTTGACGGCAAGCAGTAAACTCTCCCGAAACTTTCGTGTCGGCCTGGGCCTTGCGGAGGGAAAAACACTCGACGAAATTCTGGAAGAGCTCGGTGAAGTGGCCGAAGGGGTGGGTACGGCGAAAGCGCTTCATACCATTGCAAAGACAAACGATATCTATCTGCCCATCGCGAATGAAGTCTACGCTATTTTGGAGGGCAAGGACCCTATGGAGAGTCTGAAAGATCTATTAAACAACAGGAGGAGATGATGGAGAATTACCTGAAAGAGGCCAAGGCCGCCGCATCGACGCTGGCAACGCTCAGCGGAGAGGTGAAAAACCGGGTATTGAACAAAATTGCAGATGCGCTCGTAGAAAACAGCGCACTTATCATCGAACATAACAAGTTCGACATGGAAGAGGGAGAGCGCAATAACCTCTCTTCTGCCTTGATGGATCGCCTCTACCTCGATGAGAGCCGTATCGAAGCGATGGCACAGGCGGTACGTGAAATTGCGGCTCTTAAAGAGCCGGTGGGACGCATACTGGAGGGATGGGTGACCGACAACGGTCTGCGCATCGAAAAAGTCTCTATCCCGATCGGTGTCATCGGAATCATCTACGAGTCCCGCCCCAACGTTACGAGCGATGCGGCGGCACTCTGTTTCAAAAGCGGCAATGTCGCGATTCTCAAAGGCGGTAAAGAGGCGCAGCAGAGCAATGAAGCGATAGCGAAAGTGATTCAAAAGGCTCTCGAAGCGGAGGGCCTTCCAAAAGCACTCATCAGCCTTCTTCCCGACGGTAGCCGCGAAGGGGTGGCGAAGCTGATCAAAATGGACAAGTATGTCGATCTCATCATACCGCGTGGCGGTGAGGCGCTGATACGCTTCGTCAACGACAACGCGACAGTACCGGTGGTCAAACACGACAAGGGTCTCTGCCACACCTATATCCATAAAGATGCCGACTTCGACGAGGCGATCAAAATTGCGATAAACGCCAAATGTCAGCGCCCTGGTGTCTGTAACGCGATGGAGACGCTGATCGTCGACGAAGCGATCGCCAAAGAGATGCTTCCAAAACTCAAAGCGGCGTTCGATGCCGAGTCGACAAAGCTTCTCGGAGATGATGCGACGCAAAAGATCATCGACGTCGATGCAGCCACGGAAGAGGATTTCGATACCGAATACCTTGCCAATACCCTCTCTATCAAAGTGGTCAAAGATGTCGACGAAGCGATCGCCCATATCCGTCGCTACGGATCGGGCCACTCCGAAGCGATTTTGACAAACAATCATCGGGCGGCCGAAAAGTTTCTGAACGAAGTCGATGCGGCATGTGTCTATGTCAACGCCTCGACCCGCTTTACCGACGGCGGGGCCTTTGGATTCGGTGCCGAGGTGGGCATCAGCACCAACAAACTCCACGCCCGCGGGCCGATGGGCATCAACGATCTGACGACCTACAAGTACAAAGTTTACGGGGAAGGGCAGATCCGCTAAATCATGGCCAAAGAGGTTGTCTTGAAGATCGAGGATCTGACATTCGGTTATAGCGAAGAGAAGTTGCTGTATCGAAATTTTTCACTGACACTGTATGCGGGTGAGATCGTTACGATTCTCGGTCCAAGCGGCAGCGGGAAGAGCACACTGTTCGAACTGATCGCAGGCAATCTCAAGCCGATGGCGGGCGTGATCGAGAAAGCTCCTTTTTCACAAGTCTTCCAGGACCCTTACAGCTCGTTTCATCCGACCTACACCATTGAAAATCAGATAGCGGATGTCGCCCCTTTGGAAGGGATGAATGAGCTTTGCGAGCAGATGGGTTTTGCACGTGAACTGCTCGAGAAGAGACCGCATGAGCTCTCCGGCGGCCAGCTGCAGCGCGCTTCCATTCTGCGCGCACTCTTGATGAAGCCCCGCCTTCTGCTTGCCGATGAACCCACATCGGCACTCGACAATCTCATTCAGCTCGATGTCATGAGATTGCTGCTTGAAACCCTGGACCGGGTAGGTATCCTGATGATTACGCACGACCGCGATCTTGCGAAATGGTGCAGCGACAGAGTCGTAGAACTATAAGAAGAGAAGGAGCCTCTGTATGGATAAACCGACGTTGGAAGAGCTGGAAACGATGATCGAGAAGCTAAAAGTGAAATACCGAAAGAAAAAAGAGGAACTCGAGTGGTGCGACAACGACTACGATGCCGGGTTCGTACAAGAGGAGATGGAGAAGATCAAATTGAAAATCAAAACCTGCCGTGCCGAAATAGATGCAATGGAAGCTGAGAACAAATCCAGTTGATCACCATGAGGATAGAGGTGCACGATTTGCACCGTCTCCGGGTACTAGTAGATTTTTTTGACACGGCCGACCTCTCCAGTGGTGAGACGTACCTTGATGCCGTGGGGATGGTTGGGTGATTTTGTCAGTATGTCGCGTACGACACCATCTGTGAGCCTACCGCTCTTCTGGTCCTCTTTCAAAACAATGGCCACCGTCATACCGCTGCGTATATTCTTCCTGATTTTCCCGTCCATTCCGTTTCTCCTTTATCGGCTGATCGTGTGAGTTTCGAGTTCCTGGTCGATTCTCCTCTGCATATCTTCACGCAGTTTGTCGTACCAGTTTTCCGGTGCGTTTTTGACATCGATGGAGGGAAGGAAAATCACTTTGAGATCTCCGCCGATCGACGTCTTCTCATGTTCGTTGACAACGCGTTTGCTGCCGACGATCACCACCGGCTGGACGATCAGGCCGAACTTTTCGGCGACGAACTTCGCTCCCTCTTTGAATGGGAGCAGTTTCTGTCCTTTGGCGCGTGTACCTTCAGGAAAGATGGCGACGGGCCGGTGCAGATCCTCGATCGAATGTTTGATATCCTTCATCAGCTTGATGAGGCCTCGCTTATCTTCGCGGTCGACGGCGATCATCTCCGCGTTTTTGAGAAGAAGACCGAACCATGGCACTTCAAAAAGCTCTTTTTTGGCCACCCAGTTGAGATTTTTGTTCAGTATTGCTTCAAGTGTGATGATGTCTACGATGCCCTGGTGGTTGATGAGATAGAGCTGTGCCCGTTCGTCCGGCTTACCGACCGTCTCGACTTTGGCGAACATCAATGCAAGCATGGTTTTGTTGCCGTAATGGAGGATTTGGCTTTTATATTTTGGAAAGAGGTAGAGAAGTTTTATCATCACACTCACAATCAGCGAGATAACCAAGGCGGAATAGTAGAATCTAATACGTGCAAAGATCTTCATTTTTAACCCATCCTATTGTGTTGTTCGGCAGTCGGACTTTGGTATATCCGCCGTTTTTGTTCATCTCTTTCGCCGTGGTCTGTTCGTAAAGCTGCATAAACGGTGTACTTTGTGGGGTAGGAAGCAGGTAGAGTGTCGTATCGGGCCGTATGCATACGCTTTTGAGCGGTATGAGATAGGTGAGTAGGTATGCAGCCGCAAGAAGAATCAGGATCGGATAGACCCACCCCTTTCTCGTCATCCACAAAATGAGCCAGATAAAGATCAGCATGGCGGTCGCAGCTATTTTGAATTTGGTAAATTCACTCTCCTGCGGGTCGAGATTGCTTTGGGTACTCACACTGCTGCGTTTGACGATAATGGGTACCTGGAACTTTTCATATCTGTTTTTGGAAAGATTGAAGTAACTGAACTCGACCTGTTCGACTTCGGTGGGATAGACAGCGTAATAAAAGAGTGTGGTGTCGTTCAGATCGCCGCTGTATGAGTCGATTCCCTGATTGGCGGAGCGTGGCAGATGAAAATCGTCATAGTTGCCGTAGGCAACGGAGAGCTGAAGGGCGAGGATATTACTCTCTTTTGTATAGGTCGATGCCTGATAGTTGACGAGAGAAAACTTTTGTGCCAGTACACCGCAAAAATCCCGGGGAGGATTGAGCCGGACAGCCCGGATCTTATTCCCTTCAATACGGTAAACTCTTTCTGGATCGTCTTCGTAGCTTACGACGAAATCCGGAAGTTTGAGGGAGGTACCGGTCGCTTTGAAATAGAAGGTGAGATGGTTGATCGCTTTGGGTTCGATAAGTTCGGGTTCCTGGATCAGGATGACATCTTTGCCATCTTCAAGTGTAACAGTATAGAGACGGTCTTTGACAAGCGAGGTGACTTTCAGCGTGACAGGGAATATCTCTCCCACATAGAGCTTCTTCGGAAGCTTTTCGAAACCGAGATAGATCAAGTTTTCTGTAGATTCTTCTTCCGTTATCTCCTCGACGCTGTCAGTGGAATTCCCCCCTTCCATCTGCATGAAAAACGAGGTGTCGTCAGGCTCCGAGTCGGGGAAGACGGAAGGTTCGGCAAAAAGGACCGAACCGAGAAGAAGGAGTGATAAAACGATAAAGCGTAACACTTAGCTCAGAAACCCTTCGAGCATTCTGATACCGTCTGCAGAGCCCAAAATCGTCTCCATCGCGCGTTCGGGGTGGGGCATCAGCCCGAAAACGTTCTTCTCTTTGTTGCAGATACCGGCGATATTCGCGACCGAACCGTTCGGATTTTCCGGATTCCCTTCCCTGTCACAATAGGTCAAAAGGACCTGACCATTGTCGTAGAGGGCTTTGAGACCATCCTCTTCGATGAAGTAGTTGCCTTCAGCATGCGCGATGGGAATGTTGAGCCGCTCGCCCACTTCACACTTTCGAAGGAAACGGTTGTCGTTGTTTTCCACTTTGAGGTACTGATGTTTCGAAATGAAGTGGAGGTTTTCATTGCGCTTCATCGCGCCCGGCAGGAGATGACTTTCGAGCAGAATCTGGAAACCGTTGCAGATGCCGAGCACATAGCCGCCGTTGTCCGCGTAGGATTTGACCGCCTTCATGATGGGACTGAAACGTGCAATGGCACCGCTGCGCAGGTAATCGCCGTAACTGAAACCGCCGGGTACGACGACGAGGTCCGTATTGGCAGGAATCATCTCCTCTTCGTGCCATACGATGGTCACCCGCTGTTCAAGGTGCTCGAAAGCGTACTTCGTATCGAACTCGCAGTTGGTACCGGGGAACTGCAGAACCGTCACGTTCATTGCACGATCTCGATGCTGTAGTCTTCGATGACGGTATTGGCAAGCAGTGTTTCACACATCTTTTCGACCTCTTTCTCCGCCGCTTTCATCGAGTCGGCTTTGATATCCAGGACGATCTGTTTGCCGACACGGACATTCTCTACATCTTCGAACCCGAGTGCCCCGAGTGCGTGGTGAACCGCTTTTCCTTGCGGATCGAGGACCCCTTCTTTCAAGTAGACATTGACGATTGCTTTCATTTGTTCTCTCCAAGTATGCGTTTAAGGACTTCTTCATAGGCGACTTTGACACTTCCGAGTCCCTGGCGGAAACGGTCTTTGTCCAGTTTTTCGTTGGTCTCCATATCCCAGAAACGGCAGCTGTCGGGGCTGATCTCATCGGCGAGGATGATTTTGCCTTCACTGTCGTAGCCGAATTCCACTTTGAAGTCGACGAGATTGAGCCCTTTTTTGGCAAAAAACGCTTTGAGGATCGTATTGATCTCGCGTCCGAGGCGTTTGAGCTCTTCGAGGTCGCCTTCGTTTTTTACCAGGTCGAGGATGATGCAGTGCTCGTCGTTGATGAGCGGGTCGCCGAGGTCGTCACGCTTGTAATAAAACTCG
Source organism: Hydrogenimonas cancrithermarum (assembly GCF_030296055.1). Taxonomy (NCBI): domain Bacteria; kingdom Pseudomonadati; phylum Campylobacterota; class Epsilonproteobacteria; order Campylobacterales; family Hydrogenimonadaceae; genus Hydrogenimonas; species Hydrogenimonas cancrithermarum. The sequence continues at coordinate 381,268 of NZ_AP027370.1, read as the reverse complement.
ACGAGTGTGAACGGAAGTTTCGTACCGTCCTCGATCCCCAGACGTTTGGTGAGGCTGCCGGTGGCGATATTGCGGACGACGACTTCGATCAGGATGATGTCGACTTTTTTGACCAGCATGTGATTTTCGTCGGGCATATCGACGAAATGGGTCGGGATGCCAGCGCTTTCAAGCAGTTTGAAAAGTTCGGTGCTTATTTTGTTGTTCAATGCACCTTTGCCGGCTTCTTGATCGTGCTTTTCTCCGTTGAACGCGGTCAGGTCGTCCTTGAACTCCGCAATCAACAGTTCCGGATCATCAGTCGTATAGAGACGCTTCGCTTTGCCTTCGTAAAGCAGTTCTTTCTTGGTCATTTCTTCTCCTGTGTAATGATGAGTGCTCTGAGAATGTCCACACCCTCTTTGAGCTGGTTGTCGTTGTAAAGGTCCTCTTTCGTAATCACTCTCTCTTTTTTCGGTGTCAATTTTTTCGTTTTCGTTCTATCGGTACCTTTCGTCTCGATCTTTTCCAGTTCGCTCTCGAGGTGTTTTTTGAGTTCCGCCTCTTTGATCGAGAATGCATTCTCTTCGACCGTCACTTTGCCGAATGGTACGAGGATGTCGGGTGTTACACCAACCGCCTGAATGGTCCGGCCGCTGGGCAGATAATAGCGTGCGATCGTCAAACGGAGTGCTTCGGTTTTGTTGATCGGCATGATGATCTGAACGCTGCCTTTACCAAAGGTCTTTTCACCGATGACGACAGCGCGGCGGTGATCCTGTAACGATCCGCTTACGATTTCACTGGCACTGGCACTCCCGCCATTGACGAGTACGACCATCGGAATCTTTCTGTAGGTCCCTTTTTCATGTGCTTTAAAGATTTCGTTTTCATCTTTGACACGCCCTTTCTGCGAAACGATGACGCCTTTGTCGACAAAGAGATCGACCGTACCGACAGCCTGGTCGAGCAGACCGCCGGGGTTGTTGCGCAGGTCGAGGATGAGCCCTTTCGCACTGGGGTTGTCCGCGAGTGCTTTCTTGATGTCCTTCACCACTTTTTTGTCGAAGGAGACGATGCGCACGTAGAGAATGTCGTTGCCGACCTTCTTGGTATAGACGGATTGGATCTTGATTATGTCGCGGATAATCGTCACGACGATCGGTTTCGGCTCGTTTTTGCGGACGATTGTCAGTGTGATTTTTGTTTTCGGTTTGCCACGCATCAACGAAACCGCTTCGTCCAAGGTCATGTTGAGCGTCGATTTATCGTTGATTTTGAGAATGATGTCACCCGCTTTGAGCCCGGCTTTGTATGCCGGTGTCCCTTCGAGCGGTGCGATGACAGTGAGTGCGCCGTCACGCATGCCGACCGTGACTCCGAGGCCGCCGAATTCGCCACTGGTCTGGATCTTCATCTCTTTGAAACTTTTGGCATCGAGGAAAGAGGAGTGGGCATCGAGATTGGCCATGAGCCCTTTGATCGCCTTGTTGATGATTTCGTTGATGGTGAGGTCGTCGACATAGTACTTTTCGACGGTACCGATGACCCGCGTAAATTTGGTGAGCGCTTCGAGTTTCGATACAGTGGTGTTGGCGTCGCCTTTGGCGAACAGGTTGGGAGACGCAATGAGTGTCAGCGCCGCTGCCGTCGAGAGAAATCCCGCTGCGATAAAACCTCTTTTTTTCTTCATCTGTTTGATCCGTTGCAATCTATAAAATATGTGGGAGATATTATAGTGATTTGACACTGAAAGAGGGATAAATAAAAAAAGCTCGTCATTTCAATAGATTGTATTGTGTAGTTTAGAAACATTTATATATTTCAATAAACAACCTTGACATCAATACACTAAAGTTGATATAATGCATACACTTTTGATGAATGAAGATCGTTGAAAACTGAAATGTGACTTAGGTTGCAGAACAAGTTTTAAAGTTTCGCTATGATTAGCGTAAAGATTGAAACCATCTTTGTTCATACAGATTAAACTTAAGGAGTTGCGAATGAGCATTTTTGAAAAACTGACCCACCAGATGACCGAGACGATCGAATCGGGTGTGAGCCTCGCGCTGCACAACAAAAACCCGGAGGTCGAGCCGGTCCATCTGGTCTGGTCACTGCTGACCAACAGTGGAAGTGTCCTGAACCAGGCGTTCAACCGGATGGGGATCGACAAGGCTCCGATCGAGCTCGAAGCCAAGAGTGTGGCGGACAAGCTGCCGAAGGTTTCGACCGTCACGAAAGAGAGCATCAAAATTTCCCGCGCACTGCAGGAGAGCCTGCAAAAAGCCGAAGGTTTGATGGCGAAGCAGGGCGACCAATACCTTGCGGTCGATACCTGGCTGCTCGCCAACCTCGACCATCCGCAGATCAAAGAGGTCCTCGGCAAATATGTCGACATGATGGAACTCAAAAAGACCTTCGAGGCGATCCGTGGAGGCAAGAAAATCGAGAGCCAGACGGCTGACGAGACGCTCGAAGCGCTCGAGAAATACGGTATCGACCTGAACAAAAAGGCGATCGACGGCGAGCTCGACCCGGTGATCGGGCGTGACGAAGAGATCGAGCGTGTCATGCAGATCTTGATCCGCAAGACCAAGAACAACCCGATTCTACTCGGTGAACCGGGTGTCGGTAAAACCGCCATCGTCGAAGGACTGGCACAGCGCATCGTCAACAAAGAGGTGCCGCTGAGCCTCCAGAACAAGCGTGTTATCGCGCTCGATATGAGTGCGCTGATCGCGGGTGCGAAATACCGCGGTGAGTTCGAAGACCGACTCAAGGCGGTTATCGAAGAGGTGAAAAACAGTGGCGACGTCATCCTCTTCATCGACGAGATCCACACCATCGTCGGTGCGGGTGCGTCTGAAGGAAGTATGGATGCCGCGAACATGCTCAAGCCCGCCCTGGCGCGCGGCGAATTGCACACGATCGGTGCGACGACGCTCAAAGAGTACCGCAAGTATTTCGAAAAAGACGCGGCGCTGCAGCGACGATTCCAGCCGGTCCATGTCAACGAACCGAGCATCAACCAGGCGCTGCAGATTCTGCGCGGGTTGCGTGAGCGCCTCGAGGCGCACCACAACGTCACGATTCTCGACAGCGCGCTTGTCGCGGCGGCGAAGCTCTCGGCCCGCTACATCACCGACCGCTACCTTCCGGACAAGGCGATCGACCTGATCGACGAGGCAGCGGCGGAGCTGAAGATGCAGATCGAGAGCGAGCCGACCGAGCTTGCCCGCGTCAAACGCGAGATCAGCCAGCTGCAGGTCGAAAAAGAGGCGCTGATGATGGAAGAGTCCAAGAAAAACGAAGCGCGTCTGGGAGAGATAGAAAAAGAGCTGGCCGACCTCGAAGAGAAGCGCCGCAAGCTCGAAGCGCAATTCGAGACCGAGAAGAAGGTCTTCAACGAGATCGCGCAGATCAAGGTCGATATCGACAAGCTTCGAAACGAAGCGGAGATGGCCAAACGAAACGGCGACTACAACAAAGCCGCCGAGATCGAATACGGCAAGATTCCACAGCTCGAAGAGCAGTTGAAACAGCTCAACGAGCAGTGGGCGCGAATGCAGGAAGAGGGCACACTGCTTAAAAACAGTGTCGACGAAGAGGCGATCGCCAAGATCGTCAGCCGCTGGACGCAGATCCCTGTGACCAAGATGCTGCAGAGCGAAAAAGAGAAGATCCTGCATGTCGAAGAGGTTCTTGCACAGGATGTCGTCGGACAGGAAGCGGCGATCAAAGCGGTCGCACGTGCCATCAAGCGTAACAAAGCGGGCCTTAGCGAACAGAACAGGCCGATCGGAAGTTTCCTCTTCCTCGGACCGACCGGTGTCGGTAAGACCCAGACCGCCAAAACATTGGCGAAGTTCCTCTTCGATACCGAGAAATCGCTCATCCGTATCGACATGAGCGAATACATGGAGAAACACGCGGTGAGCCGCCTTGTCGGTGCGCCTCCGGGATACGTCGGATACGAAGAGGGCGGACAGCTGACCGAAGCGGTGCGCCGCAAACCGTACAGCGTCATTCTTTTCGACGAGATCGAGAAGGCGCATCCGGATGTCTTCAACGTCTTGTTGCAGGTGCTGGACGACGGTCGACTGACGGACAACAAAGGTGTGACGGTGGATTTCAGAAACACCATCATCATCCTCACGTCCAACATCGCGAGCGACAAGATCATGGAGTTCAAAGATCCGGAAGATCGCGAAAAGGCGGTCAAGGACGAGCTGAAGATGTACTTCAAGCCCGAGTTCCTGAACCGACTGGACGACATGGTCATCTTCAACCCGCTCGATCAGGCGGCGATTACGAAGATCGTGGATATTCTCTTCAGAAATATCCAGGAAAAACTCAAAGAGCGCGACATCAAAGTTGCGCTCACCGACAGCGCCAAATCGCTCATCGCCCAGGCCGGCTTCGATCCGGTCTACGGCGCACGCCCGCTCAAACGTGCGCTCTATGAACTTGTCGAAGACAGACTCGCCGAGCTCATCCTCGAAGACAAAGTCAAAGAGGGTGACAGTGTCGTCTTCGATGCACAGAACAACGAGATCCTTGTCAAGATCAATTCGTAAAACCTACAAAGTGAAGCCGGGAATTTCCCGGCTTGCTTCTTCTTTCGCTAAAATCGCTGATAGAAGGGTCAGAAGCCTTTGGCTCCGCCTTTTCCCGCTGCCCATCCTTTGCCGATACCTTTGCCTTTTCCTGCGACGGTACCTTTACCGATGACGATGCCTTTGCCCGAAACGGTACCGGTTCCTCGTTTATGATGAATCTTCCCATCTTTTCCGCGATAGATGACAACACCGCTTCCGTGGGCGGTACCGCTTCCTTTGAACGCACCTTTGCCATGGGCTACGCCGGTTCCGTGAATGGCACCGCTGCCATGAACCCTTCCTTTGCCATGAACCTTGCCCTCTTTTGCCATCAAAGAGGGTGCACAGAGCAATGCGCCGATCGCCAGGGTCGCTGCCATAAGTTTTGTCGTTTTCATTTTTTTCTCCTTTGGGTGTTGGATAGATCCCATCTTCGATGGGTTCTTACTCTTTATACGTACGGGAGATGGAAAACATCCCCCGGTTGGAAAAATTCATGAAAAAATATTTAGAAAAGGGTAGGAAGCGAGAAAATCGGGGGTTTTGCCGAAGCAGTGGAGCGCAACGTTTTTGTAGAGTGATCGGAAATCGGTGGTGTAGATCAGATCGCCGTTTTTGTCGAGTCTTTCGAGCGAGGGCTCTCTGCCGTAGAATCCACCCCTGACGCTGCCGCCGAAAACGAACTGCACAGATGCCGTGCCATGGTCCGTTCCACGGCCGCCGTTTTCGGCAACTCTACGGCCGAATTCCGAGTAGGTCATGACGACGACATCGTTCCATCGACCGATTGTTTTCATCGTATTTTCAAACGATGCGACGGCATCGGCAAACTCCTTCAGCCGTCGGCCGTGTTTCTCTTTTTGGTTGACGTGGGTGTCGAATCCATCGTGCGTCACTTTATAGACCGGTGTCCGGACACCGCAGGCGATCAGTTGTGCGATATGTTTGAAATCGCGGCCGAGTTTCGTTTTGGGAAAACCGGTCAACGTGCTGCAGTGCCCGTGGAGTCTGCTTTCAAGCGCTTTTGAAGTGGTTGCGATCTCGTTTTCGATATCGATGATGTGGGAGAGCATAGGATGAGATGTCCGTTTTTCTATGGCCTCCACGATTTGGGCCTGCTTTAAATAGCGTTTGGGAGAGTCCATCGTGACGGCCCGAACCCTCTTTCCGTATAGTGGGCCGAGTTCACGGTTTCCCATTGCGATTCCTCGTGCAAAAATGGCTTCATCCGGTCTGATAGGTTCGAATATTCGGTCGATCCATCCTCTGTGGGTGTGGTTGTCCGAAGTGGCGGTGTTGTAGATGGCGATCGATTTGAAATGCGAACGGTTCGGATCCGGGTATCCGACACCTTGCACAATGGCCATGGTTTTCGATTTCCACAACGGATAGAGCGACTGCAACGATGGGTGCATGCCCGATTTGGCGTCGAGCGGAAGGATATCGGTACGATCCAGCGCGAGTGTCGGACGTACGTTCCGATAGATCGTATATTCGCTGCCTGTCGGTACGATTGTATTCAGACCGTCGTTTCCGCCTTTGAGTTCCAAAAGAATGAGAATTTTTTCGTTGTCTCTCTTCACGTCGGCAAACAGAGCAGAATTGAAAAAGAGTGCAGAAGCGGCGGTGGTGCCCAGTTTGATGAAATCTCTCCGATCCATTTTTTTACTCCTATTTGAGCTGGTAGGCCGGGTCCGTCAGACATGCCGCCAGGATACTTTCGGCAGATCCGGAGGGAAACGGTTTTGCTGGATTTGTCGGAAGAAGCAGCCCTTTGAGCCGATTGCCATTTTCGTACCCGGCAGGGAGTTTGTCTCGTATCCGGCGGGCAGCGTTATGCATCAGATTGATCCGCATCAGAAGCGAAGCGGTTGTGATCCACGCTTCGCCTTCGAAATAGCCTTTGACGCCGGGCGGATCGAAGAGGTCCTCTCCGAGCATCTTCCCGAGTCTTGCCACTCTTTTTGGGGTTTTTGGCGAGAGATTGAAAGCACGCATCGTCCCGGCGATCAATTCCGCAGGAGACTTGATCATCATGCCGCGGTTTTTCGGGTTTCTGAATGCATCGGAAAGAAGAATGGCACGAAGCAGAGGTTTGATGGCATAGCCGCTGTCGTAAAAGATGCCGGCGATCTCTTTTTCCGTTAGCGGATCGGGTTCTTTCCCGACCAGGGCTTTGAAAAGCTTTCCCGAGACAAAACGGGCCGTTTGGTACTGCTTGAGGATGATGTCGATAATCTCTTCACCGCCAAAACGACCCGTCTGACCCAAAAAATATTTTATTCCATCGTCGTGGTTCTTCCCGACAAAACGGAATGCGCCGCTGCTGCGTTTCAGGCTCCATCCGCTAAAAGCGCGGGCTGCGTTTTTGATGTCCGATTCGCTGTAGTGCCCCTCTCCGAGCGTGAAAAGTTCCAGAAGCTCTCTGCCGAAATTTTCGTTGGGATGCCCTTTTTTATTGCGGATCGTATCGAGGTAGATGATCATCGCGCCGTCTTTGGCTACGGCATGCAGCAGCGTGGCGAAATTTCCAAGAGCATGTTTTCGAAAGAGGACGTTCTGGCGATACATCAAAATGGGCCATTTGACCTTTTTGAGTTCGGATGTGAAATGACCGTGCCAGAAACGTGTCATCCACTCCCTGAGCTGGTCTTCCGCCGTTACCATGCGTTCATACCACCAGATTTTGAGTTCGATGCCTTTCTTCCTCTGTTTTTGTCTGAGTGCGGCACGCTCTGTCGGGGAAAGATCTTTGATGCGTCTTTTTAAAAGTGGTTCACCAATCCATTGCGGAGCTTCGACCGCTGTTGCATCATAATGTTTGTCGAGTAGACTTTCCACCCCCTCTTCGTATGAAAAAGTTTGCATCGTTGTCAGATCTTCTGGACGGATGCCGAACGATGTACGGCTGAGCAGATGTCTTGCTTCGTCAAATCGCACGGTCTGTTCCCATGGAGGGTATCAGAAGTCTTTTTCTGAGTTCCGGATGTCTGGCAAGCATGTTCATGACTCTCTTTCGCTGTTTGTCCGAGAGTGATTCGAAGAACGTTTTCCATTGTGCGGCGATTTCGCTTCGCACCCGCTTTCGCTCGTTCTCGATCTTACGCATTGCCTTTTTGAGTCTCTCGATATCGGGGGACGACTTTTCGAATTCCGACTTGAAGAGCTGTACGGTTTTTTTCTGATCCCGTTTCAGCTGCTGTATTTTTTCGCGCGATGTTTTAATGATCGAAAAGAGCTGATTTTTCTGTCGTTCATCGAGAGAGAGTTTTTCGGCTGCCAGGGCAACCCGCGCTTCAAACGTTTTTGCCTTGCCAAGATGCTTTTTGGCACTGAAATAGCCGATGGTGAAAAAAATATTGAACCCCAGTGAAGCCGCCAAAAGGATCAAAAGCAGTTTCGTTTTCATTGTATCTCTCCCAATTCGAAAAAGTCAGGTATCGTAGTTTCACCCATAACCGAAGCGATGGGTTGCAAGTCGTTTTCCAAAAAAGCCTGCAGTGTCTCATCCGTTGCCATATAGGTGCCTTTTCCCGCGACATAGCCGCCGAACGAAAGCAGAACGAAAACCACCGATGCGGCCATCCATGAAGCGGGGAACCTTTTTGTAGGTTCATTGGCGGTAGATTTTGCAACCAAAAGAGCCTGTGCTTTGGAAATATCTTCCAGATGCGCGGGGATGTCGTATTGCAACTGCTTTATGGCAAGCACACTCTCCAGACACTTCGGACAGTTGTTGAGGTGCTCTTCCATCTTCTTCTTTTCATCGTCGCTCAGCCGATTGTCGATATAGGCGGCCAGGTCGTTGATGTCGGGGCATTGTTGCAAAACGGCGTTTTTGTCGTTTTTGAATGCTTCCCAGAGAGCTTTTTCATTCATGATTTTTCCTTATGTGTGGCCTCGTAATATCTTCTCAGTTTTTCGATTGCCTTGTGTTTCGCGCTACGGACGGTTTGAATCTCTACGCCTAAAACATCCGCGACTTCATCCGGCCCCATCTCTTTGTCGAAGAGCATGCGCAGTATCAGCTCCTGTCTTTCGGAAAGCAACCCTTTGGGCAAATCGATGGTGCCATCGGTGGGAATTGCATGCTGTTGCGGTGATGCCAGATCTTCGTCGAGCGAAAGATGGTTTCTTCTTTTTCGAATCAGATCGATCGTCACGCTTCGGCTGATGAGCCCGAGCCAGGTTGAAAGCGATGCCTTCTCTCTGTCGTAGCTTTTGAGCAACCTGCAATCATCTTTCAAAAGTCTGAAATAGACGTTTTGCACGGCATCATCGACCTCCGATGGATTCACGGTGGTATAGGCAGACATCGTTTTGTATACCATGGCTCTGATCAGCGATGCCGACTCTACGACAAACCGGTTCCAGCACTTTTTGTCGCCATCGATGAGCCGGTCAAGAATTTGTGAATCCACGATTTCCATATAGCCTTTACCTTCTATTCGTCTATGCTATTATACGATGCTATTGTTCCAAAACATCCCCCGGCCGTTAAAATGTAGTCGCTGGATCCTGGTAACCGGATGCAGGAGAGAAGAGGCTCATCATGGTATAGAAACAGAAAAGTGTAAAACCGACAGGGCATAGAACGGTGGTATGTCATCGAGACTGGGCCATCTCTTTCAAAGGCAGGGTGACAACCGAGTCCGTTTACATATCGACTCCTGTTGAAGTGCAAAAAACGTTCTTCGTTACAAGAACCCCCTAATCTCCTATTAAGCGAATTTTAATTAAAATATCGGGCTTAAATCTAAACAGGTAAAGGACAGATAGATGAAACGAACCTATCAGCCACATAACACTCCGCGTAAGCGTACACACGGTTTCCGAACACGCATGAAGACCAAAAACGGACGCAAGATCATCAATGCACGCCGTGCCAAAGGTCGTAAGCGATTGGCGGTTTAATTCACTTCGATTCTCTCAAGCGTACCGCCGACTTCAACAGGGTTTACAAATCGAACAAGCGCTGGCATGACAAGGCGTTTGTGCTTTTTGCGGTACCTAAGAGGGGATGCAGTGTCGGCTTTGTCGCCAGTAAAAAGATCGGCAATGCCGTCAAGCGGGCCCGGGCCAAACGTCGGCTTCGGGCACTTTTTTTGAGGATGGCCCCGATGCTGAAAGATGGCGAGTATGTCCTGGTGGCGAAGCCACCGATACTCGACGTTCCTTTCAGCGAGCTTGAAAAAGCGTTCAGACGGGCGATCAAACGATTGGATATTGGCAATGAGGCTATGAGATGATCAGAGAGGTACTATCGGGATCTTTGAAGTTTTACCAGAAGTATTTGACACTTTTGGGATTTGGAAGCTGCCGATACTACCCGACCTGCTCCGAGTATGCCAAATGGCAGATTCAAACCAATCCAAACATTTTCAAAGCACTTTTTTCCTCCACACTCAGGATACTCCGATGCAACCAGCTTTTTGACGGCGGTATCGACTATCCGAAAATCTCATGTAACCATTTTACTGCCATCCAGAAGGGTAAAAAACTTCCGAACATCACGTTTTGGTATGTGCCCGAGTCCAATGGATGCAGAGTGATTAAAAATATTTTTTCGAAAGGCCAATCGTGATAGAGAATATGAATACACAGACACGTGTTGTCATCGCAACCGTGCTCTCGCTGCTCGTTTTTATCGGGTATGACTACTTTTTCATGCCCAAACCGCAGCATATAGCAGATAAAAACATAACAGTCCAGACTGCGGTCCAGGATAGAGCGAAACAGCGTGAGCTCCAACCCGCTGGGGCCGCTGCCGGAAGTGAAGTATCGACCAAACCCGTAGAGCGTACACAGCCAGTGGAGACGGCATTGGCGGATGTCATCGCGACAGTCGAGACATCGAACGCTAGGATCGAGTTCGACGGGCTCGGACGTATTTCTCAAATGTATCTCAAAGATAGGCAGTACAGAACGGAAGAGGGTGAAGAGCTTAAACTTTTCAACTCTCCGCGCATTCCCAAACCGCTCGAGATCCGATTCAGTGATCCTGCACTCAACGAACTCGCCTTCAAGACGCCTTACAGTGTGTCGGTATCGAAACTCGATATCGGTACCGATGGCCCCGGTGTAATACTTTTCAGACAAAATCTTGACGGTTTGATTGTCGAAAAACGGGTTACGATCTATCCGGACCACCATTACGATGTCGAAATCAAGATGAGTGAACCGAAACCTTACTTCATTTCCCCAGGCGTACGTCCGGACCTTCGTATCGATAACTATACCGTGCACGGTGTTATGGTGGAAGAGGCGGACGGGACGCTGACGATCATCGATGACGGAGATGCCAAAGGGACTGAATCGTTCAGAAAAGCGCGTATCGCCGTCGCATTCGACCGCTACTATGCAACCGCTTTTTACGATTTCGAAAAAGGGATGGATGTCGTCATCAACAAAGATGCCGAAGAGAACCCGATCCTCTTCGTCAAAGGAGAGGGAAACCAGTTTACAATGCACGGCTATATCGGGCCGAAAGAGTTCAAGATTTTGCAGGCGATTCATCCGGAGTTGACCAAGATTATCGAGTTTGGCTGGTTCACCTTTATCGCGGCACCGATGTTCAAAGTTTTGATGTGGCTGCACAGCTTTATTCCCAACTGGGGCTGGACGATTGTCGCACTGACGGTTCTCATCCGTATCTTGCTCTATCCTCTGACCTACAAAGGGATGGTTTCGATGCACCGCCTTAAAGAGCTGGCGCCCAAGATCAAAGAGATTCAGAAGAAGTACAAGGGCGACCCGCAGAAAATGAACGCCCATATGATGGAACTTTACAAGAAGCACAAGGCGAATCCGCTTGGCGGATGTCTGCCGATGATTTTGCAGATTCCTGTTTTCTTCGCGATTTATCGCGTTCTTCTGAATGCGATCGAACTCAAGGGAGCGCCGTGGATTTTGTGGATCGACGATCTTTCGGTCATGGATCCTTATTATGTACTGCCTATTTTGATGGGTGCATCGATGTGGTTGCATCAGCGTGTTACGCCGAACAACTTTACCGATCCGATGCAGGAGAAGATATTTAAATGGCTTCCTGTTATCTTTACCTTCTTCTTTGTCACGTTCCCTGCCGGTCTGGTACTTTACTGGCTCACCAATAACATCTTCTCCGTCGCACAACAGCTACTTATCAACAGAATGTTGGAAAAGCATAAAAAGGCGGAGTGATGAAAAAGTTCGAAGCTCCGACACTTGAAGAGGCGTATGCCGAAGCGGCCAAAGCATTCTCCTGCTCGATTACGGAGCTGGATATCCAGATTGTCCAGAATCCTTCGAAAGGTTTTCTCGGATTTGGGCGCAAATCGGCGATCATCGTCGCGGCATGCTCAAAAGAAGTTCAGGAAAAATCTGACATTCTCGAATCTTCGGCAGAGCTTTCGAAAGTGGAAGCAGAGGAAAACAGGGAAGAGGTTGGAGCGCTTTCGAAAGTGGAAGAGCCCTCGGAATCCGTTATGGAAGAAACGATACAACCTGCTGAAAGCCAGATCGCTTCCTCCGGTGAGTCCAAACCCGAAGAAAGGTCTCTTCAAAAAGAGGATGAGATTTTCGATAATTTCTATACCGAATCCCCCGATATTCATACGGTGGCCGTTGAAGTCGAACACGAAATCAACGGACTCTTCGCATCCGCCTGTTTCGATATCGAACCGATTCGTGTCAGCGCTTACGACGAGGAGACTCTTCTGATCGAGTTCAACGGTGCCGATGCCGCATTGTTGATCGGGAAGGAGGGGTACCGTTACAAAGCGCTTGCTTATCTTCTCTACAATTGGATTCACGGCAAATACGGCTATAAATTGCGTCTCGAGATCGCCGAGTTCCTGAAAAACCAGGAGGTGATGATCGAGAATTATCTGCAGCCGATCGTCGAGCGGGTGGAAAACGAGGGACGTGGACAGACCAAAGTTCTCGACGGTATACTCGTGCAGATTGCGTTGAAACGGCTGCGGGAGTTTTTTCCGGACAAATATGTCGCCGTCCGCACCAACCGTGAAGGCGGCCGCTATATCATTATCAACGAGTTTATGGAGCGCAGATGAGCGATACCATAGCGGCCGTTGCCACCGCCACCGGGGTGGGATCGGTCGCCATCGTCCGCGTCAGCGGCGATGAGGCACTCGCCATTGCCGAAAAAATTACGAAAAAAACCTCTTTTATCCCCCGACATGCCCACCTGTGTACTCTATACGACACAAACGACGAACTGATCGACGAAGCGATTCTCATCTGGTTCAAAGCCCCCAACAGTTTCACGACGGAAGAGATTGTCGAATTTCAGTGTCATGGCGGTACGATTGTGGCAGAAAAGATTCTGGAAACGGTCCTGGATTATGGCGCAAGGCTAGCGGAACCGGGTGAATTTACACGCCGTGCCTTTCTTGGCGGACGCATCGACCTCACCGAAGCGGAAGCGATCGCCAAACTGATCGAGGCGAAAAGCGAGGATGCTGCGAAAATCCTGGCGCGTCAAATGAAAGGGGAACTTAAAAAATTTGTGGACGACATGAGGGAAAAACTGCTACGTGCCGTCGCATTTGCCGAAGTGACGATCGACTATGCCGAAGAGGATCTTCCCGAAGACATGCTCGAAAATATGGCCCATCAACTCGAAGAGATCGAGCGTGAAATCGAACGCATTGTCAGTTCGAGTGAACGTAGACGAGGTTTGATCGAAGGTTTCAAAGTGGCGATCATCGGCAAGCCGAACGTTGGCAAGAGTTCTCTTCTCAACGCGTTGCTCAACTATGAGCGCGCCATCGTCAGCGAAATCGCGGGTACGACACGCGATACGATCGAAGAACAGATACGCATAGGAAGCCATCTGGTCCGTATCGTCGATACGGCGGGGATTCGCGAATCGGCCGATGCCATCGAAAAGATCGGTATCGAACGCTCTGTCGCTGCGATTGAACAGAGCGACATCGTCATTGCAATGTTCGATGCGAGCCGGCCCTGGGACGAGGAGGATGAGAAGATTCTGCTTCTGATCGAGCGGTACATGAATGAGAAGGAGATGATCGTGGCACTCAACAAGACCGATCTGCCACAAATGCTTGATACCGAAAAGATCGAACCTTTCAAGCCTCTGCGCCTGAGCCGGGAGAACAAAGGCGAACAGATTGTCTCTGCACTCGAAAAAAGACTCTCCCGGATGGCTCAGGGAGACGAACTTCTTCTGATCTCCTCACGTCAGATCGAAGCGGTCAAACGTGCGAAAGAAGCGGTTGCTGAGGCTAAAACACCGCTGCTTACGGGGGAACTTGAAATCTTCACCTTCCACCTCACCGAAGCGATTTCCGCCATCAGCTCCATATCGAAACCAGTGGATTTTAATGATATTATGGATAAAATGTTTGGCGAATTCTGTTTGGGAAAATAAGGATATAGTTTATGTGTGGAATTGTCGGTTATATCGGTAAAAGAGAGATCAAGCGCCAGCTGATCGAAGGTTTGCGTGAACTTGAATACCGCGGGTACGATTCGGCGGGTATCGCCGTTATGCAAAACGGAAAGATTCAGTCGTTTAAAGCTGTCGGAAAATTGAGCAACCTCGATGAAAAAACGAAAAATTTCGAGACGGAAGGACCGGGGGTCGGGATAGGCCATACACGCTGGGCGACACACGGCAAACCGACGGAACTCAATGCACACCCTCACATGGGCGAGTACAGCTATGTCGTTCACAACGGTATCATCGAAAATTATCGGGAAATCAAAGCGATGCTAGAAGCCGACGGTGTAACCTTTTTGAGCCAGACCGATACGGAGGTGATCGTTCATCTTTTCGAAAAGGAGATCGAGCGTCACAGCGATCTTTTTTCCGCTTTCAAAGCGACGATCGATCAACTCGATGGTGCTTATGCCGTTTTGCTGATCACTCAAAAAGCTCCGGATACGATATTTTTTGCCCGTAAAGGTTCTCCGATGATAATCGGCAGAAACCGTCAGGGTGAGGTCTTTTTCGCATCTTCGGACGCACCGCTTATCGGAGAAGCGGAAGAGGTCGCCTACATGGAAGATGGCACGATTGGGTATGCGACCCCCGACCTCATCCATTCCGAGCCCGATGCTTTACAGTTCGTTTCCCTCTCCGGCGATAAACTGACGGCGCAAAAAGGGGGCTATCGCTTTTTTATGGAGAAAGAGATTTACGAGCAGTATCAGGTGATGGGCGATACGATGATCGGCAGGGTCCTCGATGACGACATCGTTTTCGAAGAACTTGGAAAAACGTTTCTCGAAGGTATTTCGCGCATCAAACTCTGTGCTTGTGGTACCAGTTACCATGCCGCTCTCACATCGAGCTATCTTTTCGAACGTCAGGCCAAAATGCCCGTCAATGTCGAGATCGCAAGCGAGTTTCGTTACAAAGAGCCGCTTCTGACCTCCGATACCCTGTTTATCGTCATAAGCCAAAGTGGTGAAACGGCCGATACCCTCGAAGCGCTCAAAATGGCAAAAAAAGCGGGGCTCAAGACGCTTGCAATCTGTAATGTCGACAACTCCTCCATCGTACGTTTGGCCGATGCGACGATTCTGACGCGGGCAGGTATCGAAAAGGGGGTCGCGAGTACCAAAGCGTTTGCAACGCAGGTGATGGTACTTTGGATGCTCTCCATATTTTTTGCGAAAAAACGTGCGACACTCGACAACCATACCGTCAAAGAGGAACTCAGGTTTATGAGTTATGTTCCCAAAGTACTTCAAAAAGCCTTGGATGTGCATGAAAAGTGCAAACGCCTCTCCAAACGCTACCTTCACGGGCACGGATTCTTTTTTATCGGACGCGATATCTTCTTCCCTCTTGCACTCGAAGGTGCACTCAAACTCAAAGAGATCAGCTATCTGCATGCGGAGGGCTATCCTGCCGGTGAGATGAAACATGGCCCCATCGCGTTGGCCGACGCCGAACTCTTTACAATCGCGCTGATGCCAAAAACTCTGCTTTATGAAAAGACAAAAAGCAATGTCGAGGAGCTGAGTGCCCGCGATTCGACGATTCTCTCCATTTCTCCTGAAATGTTCGAATTGGCGGATGACTTCATACTGACCCATCCGCACAAACATCCGATGCTGGAATTTTTCGAGATGATGGTCGTCGAACAGCTACTTGCCATGGAGATATCTATACGTCTCGGCAACGATGTCGATATGCCGAGAAACCTTGCCAAAAGTGTAACGGTCGAATAGGCGTTCCAAAAAAGAATTGGAACGCCTTCGGTGGTGCGTATATCTAAATAAACCGGTTTATGTTGTATAAAATCCATGATCCGTCTTTGGAAAACAGAAGAAAATTTTCTCTGTTTTCCACGGCGACTTTTTCTTCTTTTTGGCCTTCAAAACCATTGCATTCCATAGCTTTTGAAAGTATAATGTTTTAAACAGAAACAGAATCGATTATGCCCAGGAGAGGAAAAAAAACTGGTGTCAATAGCCTTAACGACCATTCTCCTTGTATTGACAATTTCCGCGTTTTTACTATTTTATCTCAAACAGTTCAAACAGCTCAAAGCATATAGAGAAGAAAATGAGCAGCTAAAAAAAGCCCTGCACGAGAGTATGCGGCTAGATGATGTCACCGGTGCCTACAATTATGCCTTTTTCGTCAAGATGTCGAATATTCAGATCAAGCAGGCCAGAAGAAGAAAATGGCCGATGAGCCTTCTTGTCGTGGATATCGATGCTCTGGAGAAGATCAATGTTCGAAAAAGTTTTGCGATCGGAAATACCGTTTTGGAGCATCTTTACAAAAGTATCACGTCATGCGTAAGGGAGAGCGATATAGTCGGGCGTTTCGGTGGCTCCGGCTTTTTCATTCTCTTGAGCGACTGTGCCGAAAAGGATCTTCCCAATATCATCTCTCACATTCGCAGATGCATCGAAGATTCTTCATGCCAAATCAACGGTAAACCACTTGCTTACGATATACATTGTGGGGGTGTGACGATGCATGGTGTCCACATCTATCTTAACACGATGCTGACGATCGCCGAGAATGCCTTGGACAGTGCGAAAAATCGAGGTGTCGTCTATGCGATTGCCGATCATAACGGCGTGATAGTCAAAACCGGAGAGTTGGACAAACTGAAAGAATGATGGTTCGAGTTGATAAAAGAAAGTAGGGTAGCAGGAGATAAAGCAGGGCGAAAAACCGCCCTGTTCAGGAATTAAAGCGGAGTGACGTTCTCTGCTTGAGGACCTTTTTCACCCTGTCCGATGGAGAAAGTTACTTTTTGACCTTCGTTGAGTTCGACGCGGCCGAAACCTGTGTTGTTGACTTGACGGAAGTGTACGAATACATCTTTCCCACCATCTTCAGGCTGGATGAATCCGTAACCTTTTTCGCTGTTGAACCATTTGACGGTTCCGTTGATAATATCTGCCATGGCGATACCTTTTTGTATTGAAATTTGAAAAGTGTTTGGAAGCTATCTTGCGGGTTAGAACTCTAATTCGAAGGGTCGAGGTAGAACGATCACACACAAAGACGAGAATCTAAATCATCTTTCTGGAAAGAAGTATAGCTGAATACGATGAGGAAAGCAAGCTTTTGGAAAATTTTCTTCGATTGCTCCTCGAAATCTGAAAAGAACTCCCGAACCAAACAGCGAAGCCTCTTTCATAAACTTTTCATTTTAACTCATACCAAGCACTCTTTTATTATAATATCCCCAATTTTGAGATTTTAATGCAAGGGTACCCGTATGCAACAGGATATCGCCGAGATTTTGAAGGCACACAAACTTTCCGAAGAGGATTTCGAACATATTAAAAAGATATTGGGGCGGCTTCCGAATATCGTAGAAATTGGTATTTTCAGTGCAATGTGGAGCGAGCACTGCAGTTACAAGTCGAGCAAGAAATATCTGCGCGGCTTCCCGACCGAGGCGCCGTGGATAATTCAGGGGCCGGGCGAGAATGCCGGTGTTATCGATATTGGTGACGGTTATGCGGCGGTTTTCAAGATGGAGAGTCACAACCATCCGAGTTTCATCGAGCCCTATCAGGGGGCGGCAACGGGTGTCGGCGGTATTTTGCGCGATGTTTTCACGATGGGTGCGCGCCCGGTGGCGAACCTCAATGCCCTTCGTTTCGGACGTGTCCGCGGTGATGACCAGTCGGCAGCCTATCAGCGCCACCTCGTGCGCGGCGTCGTCGCAGGTATCGGCGGGTACGGCAACTGTATGGGTGTTCCGACCGTCGGCGGCGAAACGTTCTTCGACGACAGCTACAACGGCAATATTCTCGTCAACGCCTTTACGTTGGGTATCGCGAAAGCGGACGAAATCTTCTACGGCAAAGCCGAAGGTGTCGGCAACCCGGTTATCTATGTCGGTTCCAAAACCGGCCGCGACGGCCTGGGGGGCGCGGTGATGAGTTCCGACAGCTTCACCGAAGAGTCCAAATCGCTTCGTCCGACGGTACAGGTCGGTGACCCTTTTACCGAAAAACTGCTGCTCGAGGCGTGTCTGGAACTTTTCAAGACCGACTATGTCGTGGGTATCCAGGATATGGGTGCGGCAGGTTTGACCTCCAGCTCGTTCGAGATGGCGGGGCGAAGCGGCAGCGGTATGCGGATGGATCTGGACAAAGTGCCGATGCGCGAAGAGGGGATGACACCGTACGATCTGATGCTGAGCGAGTCGCAGGAGCGGATGCTGATCTGTGCGCGCAAAGGGACGGAAGATAAAATCATCGAAATTTTCGAAAAGTGGGAGCTCGATTGTGCGGTGATCGGCGAGGTGACCGATACGGGATTGATGGAGCTCTACTGGCACGGGAAGAAGGTGGCTGAAGTGCCGGTCGATCCGGTCAGCGAGGAGGCGCCGGTACTCGACCGCCCGACGGCACGCCCGAAATATCTGGATGAGATCAAAGATATTGATATTGACAAATATGAACTCCCCTCCAACCAGGAGGCGTTCGAATCGCTGGTCAAATCGATCGAAGTTGTCGACAAAGCATGGGTTTACGAGCAGTACGACTCGATGGTGCAGACCAACACGATCAAAAACGGCGGAAAACTCGATGCATCGGTGATCCGCGTCAAGGAGAACGGCCGTGCGATCGCGATGAGTTCCGACTGTAATCCGCGCTACTGCTACATCGACCCCAAAGGGGGTGCGGCGGCGGCGGTGATCGAGTCGGGCCGAAACGTTGCGATGAGCGGTGCACGTCCGCTGGCGATTACCGACTGTCTCAACTACGGCAATCCGGAAAACCCGGAGGTGATGTGGCAGTTCGCGCAGGGATGCGAAGGGATCAAGGAGGCGTGTGCGAAACTGAATACGCCGGTGACGGGCGGCAACGTCTCTTTATACAATGAAACCAACGGCGTCAGCGTCTTCCCGACCCCGACGATCGGCATGGTCGGCGTCAATGATTCCCAGCACAATGTGCTGCCTTCATCTTTTCAGGAAGAGGGTGACAAACTCCTGCTTATCGGCGAAACACGCAGAGAGTTCGGTGGCAGTCTCTATCTCAAAGAGCTCTTCAAAGTCACGGGCGGTACGCTGCCGCAGATCGATTACGATAAAGAGCTGGCACTTTGGGATCTCGTGATCGAAGCGAACAAAAAAGGGTTGCTGAAAGCGGCGAAAGATCTCAATGTCGGCGGTTTGGCCATCGCAATCGCGAAAATGGCGGCAGTCGGCGGTATGGGGGCCGATGTCAAAGCCGATCTTGGTGAAGATATCAACATTTTCAGCGAGAGCTTCGCACGTGCAGTGCTCGAAGTGGCGTCGGAGAATGTCGACGCTGTGGCTGAAATGGCGAAAGAACGGGGATTGAAGTGCGAGGCGATCGGATCGGTCGGCGGCGACAAAGTGAAACTCAACGACGTCGAAATGTCGATGGAGAAGCTGAACGATCTCTACTTCAATACGTTCAAGCGAATTATCGAACAGGATATCTGACCTTTACGTCGTAGGCCCACCCGGGCCGTTTTCATGAGAATGCAACAATAAAGAAGAAGGACTGGACAATGGCACGAGCGTTGGTGAGTGTAAGTGACAAAACAGGTGTGGTGGAGTTTGCCAAAGGGCTGGAAGCGCTCGGCTTCGAGATCGTTTCGACCGGCGGTACGCTGAAGGTTCTCAAAGAGAACGGCGTCAAGGCGATCGATATCAGCGAAGTGACGAAGTTTCCGGAGATGTTTGACGGGCGTGTCAAGACGCTGAATCCGTATGTTCACGGAGGTATTTTGCATCGGCGCGATCTTGAAGAGCATGTCGAGACGGCGAAAGCGCATGGGATTGTCGGAATCGACCTGGTTTGCGTGAATCTCTACCCTTTCAAGGCGACGATCGAGCGTACCGACGATTTCGATGAAATCATCGAAAATATCGATATCGGCGGGCCCGCGATGGTGCGCAGTGCGGCGAAGAATTTCAACGACGTTATCATCGTGACCGATCCGAACGACTACGTGCCGGTGCTTGAAGCGCTCAAAAACGGTCAGAATACGCTTCAGATGCGCCGTGGCCTCATGATCAAGGCGTTCGAACATACGGCGGCGTATGACAGTATGATCGCCAACTATATGAATAAGCGCTTCAACGAAGGTTTCGGAGAAAAACAGTTTATCGTCGGAAACAAAGTTTTCAACACCCGTTATGGCGAAAACCCGCATCAGAAAGGTGCGCTCTACGAGTTCGACGACTTTTTCAGCAAAAACTTCAAAACCCTCAAAGGTGAAGCGAGCTTCAACAACCTTACCGATATCAGCGGTGCAGTGAAGATCGCAGCGGCATTCGGGGATGAAAACGCCGTCTGTATCGTCAAGCACGGAAACCCATGCGGCTTCGCGATCCGCGACAACCTGATCGATGCTTACGTCGATGCGCTCAAGTGTGACCCGGTATCGGCTTTCGGCGGTGTCGTGGCTGTCAACGGTGTCGTCGACAAAGCATTGGCTCAGAAGATGAACGAGATCTTCCTCGAAGTGATCATCGCCGGGCAAATTACACCGGAGGCCCAGGAGGTGTTCGCTTCCAAGAAGCGTATCAAACTCTTCGAGTACGGCAGCGACAAGCTGATCGTCAGCGATGACGCGTACGACTTCAAACACATTTCCGGCGGTTTTGTCTACCAGGATGCCGACAAAGTGAAAGAGGAAGAGATCGAAAAAGCCGAGTGCAAGTCAAAACGACAGGCGAGCGAGCAGGAGATGAAAGACCTGGAAATCGCCTACAAAGTGGCGGCTCTGACCAAGTCAAACTGCGTCGTCTACGTCAAAAACAGTGCAATGGTCGCCGTCGGGATGGGGATGACGAGCCGAGTGGATGCCGCGCGATGTGCACTTAAAAAGGCGGAAGAGATGGGTCTCGACGTCACGGGTGCGGCGATGGCGAGCGAAGCGTTCTTCCCGTTCCGCGACTCGATCGATGCGGCGGCGGCCGCGGGCATCAAAGCCATTATCGAGCCGGGCGGTTCGATCCGTGACGACGAGGTGATCGCAGCGGCCGACGAACACGACATCGCACTCTACTTTACCGGCGTACGCCACTTTCTTCACTAAACCTCTCTACTTCCCGGTGCGGAGATTCCGCACCGTGCCACTCACTCCAATTTGTCCAAAACCGAATGAAAAAGAGAGTAGGTATGATTATGTTTTTATGATCAAAGTTGATTGACTTTGACTAAACTATTGTGATATAATTATGCAAAATTGGTTAGTTGGAAGGAGTGGGCATGAGTAAAAGCCTCTATGAAACATTGGGTGTTAGCGAAAACGCAAGCGCCGACGAAATCAAACGTGCCTATCGGAAATTAGCGAGAAAATACCATCCCGATATCAACAAAGACCCTGAAGCGGAAGAGAAGTTCAAAGAGATCAATGCTGCGTATGAAGTTCTGAGCGATCCTGAGAAGAAGAAACAGTACGACCAGTTCGGCGATCAGATATTCGGCGGTCAGAACTTCCATGATTTCGCGCAGGGACAGGGTGCCAATGTCGACCTCGACGAGATTCTCCGCAACATATTCGGCGGAGGGTTCGGCGGATTCGGCGGCGGTTCCGCACGCGGGGGATTCGGTGGATTCAGCGGTGGCGGATTCGGCGGATTCGACATGGGTGGCATGGGTACGCCCGATTTGGATATCCATGCGAAGATCACGATACCGTTCAATGTCGCGGCACTCGGAGGAACCCACAGCATCTCCGTCAATGGTGAAAATTTCGATATCCGCATTCCCGCCGGTGTCAAAACCGGGGAGACCTTGCGTATCCGCGGAAAAGGCAAGAGTTACAATGGACAGCGTGGCGATCTGCTTCTGAAAATCGAAGTGGCGCCGAGCCCTGAATACGAGAGACGAGGGGACGACCTCTATAAAACGATCGATATTCCGTTGAAAACAGCAATGTTCGGTGGAAAAATCAAGGTTCCTACATTGGAGAAAGAGATCACGCTCAAAGTTCCGAAAAACACCAAAAACGGTCAGAAATTCCGTGTCAAAGGGCTGGGTGTCATGAATCGCAAGACGAAAGTGAAAGGCGATCTCTACTTGATTGCCAACATTGTCTTGCCGAAAGTCGAGGATCTCGACCCCGAACTTGCTAAAATGATGGAAGAGAAACTTCCGGGAGGTGAATGATGCACAGTTATGATGAACCGGTCTATTTGATCAGTGTAGTGGCGAAGGTGTTGAATATCCATCCCCAGACACTCAGGCAGTATGAGAGGGAAGGGCTTATCGAGCCTTCACGGACACAGGGGCGTATGCGTCTCTACTCACAGCGCGATATCGATCGTATCAAACTGATTTTACGTCTGACGCGCGAATTGGGTGTCAACCTTGCGGGTGTGGATATCATCATGCAGCTCAAAGAGAAGATCGATGCGATGCAAAAAGAGATCGACTCGTTGAGAGAAGAGCTCGAGAAAGCCAACAACGATACGGTCATTCCGAGTCATCGTGCCATTATCGCCAAAAACAACTACGAAATCATCATCTTCGAAGAGGAGTAGAAACTACTCCTTCAATCTTTCAAGGTCGACACCGAGACCTTTCAGTTTCTCATGTAAGCGTTCGTATCCACGGTCTAGATGATAAATGCGGTGGACGTTCGTAACGCCGCTTGCCGCCAGGCCACCCAGAACGAGTGCGCTGCTCGCCCGCAAATCGGTCGCCATTACATCTGCACCGAGAAGCTGGATCGGGCCGTTGAGGGTTGCGGTATTGCCTTTGAGGTGGATACTGGCACCCAGCCGCTGAAGTTCGCTCACATGCATAAAACGGTTTTCGAACAGCCTCTCTTCGATGATGCTCACCCCTTCGGCCTGGGTCGCAAGTGCCATGAACTGGGCCTGCATATCGGTGGGAAATCCTGGGTACTCCGTCGTGGAGATCTCGAACGCTTTGAGCCTGGCAGCCGGATAGATCGTCATGGTTTTTGTATCGTTTTCGATACGGCATCCCGCTTCATGGAGTTTGGCCGTTACGGCGTCAAGATGGTCGGCCCGGACATTTTCGAGTCTGATAGAGCTGTAGGTGATGGCTGCGGCACAAAGATAGGTGCCGGCTTCGATACGGTCGGGAATGATCGAAAAGGGTTGGAAACAGAGTGGTTCTCTGTCGGTTCCGTGTATCGTCAGCTCGTCGGTACCGATTCCTTCGATCTGTAGCCCCGCATCACGCAGGACTTCGCACAGCTGAACCACTTCGGGCTCTTTCGCCACATTGATGAGTTCCGTTTTTCCCTTTGCCAGGGCAGCCGCCATAATGATATTTTCACTGCCGGTTACGGTCACTTTGTCGAAAATGATACGCGCTCCGCGAAGCCCTTCCGGGGCGGTAGCAACGACGTAACCGTTTTTGATTTCGATGAGTGCACCCATCTGTTCGAGTGCTTTGAGGTGCAGGTCGATCGGACGCTGCCCGATGGCGCAGCCGCCGGGCAGGCTCACCTCGCATCGCCCGAAACGTGCCAGAAGCGGGCCGAGAACCAGGATAGACGCACGCATGGTCTTGACGATGTCGTAAGTCGCGGTGGTGTTGGTGATCTCTTCGTTGTCGATACTCAGAGTATGTTCTTCGAAAACGAATTCGCTTCCGAGTTTGCCGAGCAGTTTCAAGAGGGTACGAATGTCGGCGACGTCGGGAATGTTGTCGATGGTACAGGGTTCGTTGCATAGAAGGGTGGCTGCAATGAGAGGGAGAGCGGCGTTTTTGGCACCGGAGATCGTAACGGTCCCACTTAGACGTGAGGGGCCGGAAATCGATAGGTAATCCATGATCAGCAGGTTTCCTTGTGGTGGAGATAATCTTTCAATATTTTTTCGTGGTCGAAAACCAGCCGTTCCCATGGAATGGCCGAAAGATGAAAAAGTTTTGCCGTTTTGGCATCGTCGCCGCCGACGGGAATGCCTTCGGCATGGCTGACGAAAACGACCGAAGCCGTATGAAAGCGCGGGTCCCTCTTCGGATCGGAGTAGACACCCAGCAGATACCTCAATTCGATATCGAGCCCGGTCTCTTCCTTCATCTCTCGGATACAGGCATGTTCGACACTCTCTCCGACTTCGACGAATCCGCCGGGCAGGGCGATCCCGTGTGGACGGTTTTTTCTTTCGATCAGAACGATCCCCTGAAAATCGCCTTTTCGGTCGAAACATTCGATAATGCTGTCGGTGGCGAGATAGGGTGTCTTGATGGACATATGTTTCCTTGATTCCAACTACTTAATGAAGTGTTGATTTTACCATAAAAAGTCGATAGAATAGGGTAATATTTTTTAATATGGAGCAGGAAATGAGTAGTAAAATCGACCGGCTCAAGGCACTGGCAAATGAAATTTCATCCTACGAGATCGAACGCAAAAAGAATCTCAAGCGTCTGAAAGAGCTCTTCGCTCAGCTCAAACTCTCCGGAAAAGTCATGGATTTCAAAGAACTTTTCGATTTCAAAGCGATCAATCTTTCCGGGATTTCGCTGAATCAGAAAACGATCGGCAAAATATCGGAGGGGAAATATGCCCAGATCATCGCGATAACCTATATAGAGGAGGATGGAAAAAAGCGGGCAAAAAACATAAGTCTCGGCTATTTCGGCAGGGTGGAGAATCTCGATGAAGTGTTGAAAGACCAGATTGTCGAATTTATTCTGAGATGGCGTCTTGAAAAGAGCTTCATGGGTGTCGACCGCTATCGTACCCTTCTAAAAAATTTCGACCGAGACGAAACATAGCTTAAATTGAAGAAATAGTTTCGTTTGTTTAATACATTTGAGAAGATTGATGATAAAATTGCGCAAAAATTCGCAAAAGGAAATAGTATGACGCCCGAAGAGATCAGCAAGGCGGTCCACATCCGTCCGACCAAAGAGATGCTGGAAAACGGAACGATGAAGATTATCGATATCCGTACCGAGATGGAGTGGCGGCAGACCGGAATAGTTCCTGGCGCGAAATGTATTACGTTTTTCGACGATTTCGGAAATTACGATGTAGACAAATTTCTCGAAGCGTATCATGAAATTGCGGACAAAGAGACGCTGGTAGGGCTTATCTGCCGTACGGGAAGCCGTACCCGCATGGTCACGAACTTTCTCCGTCAGAATGGCTACAATGCCGTGAATCTCGATGGCGGTGTCTTTTACCTCAACACCATCGGTTTCGAACTGGTCCCCTATACACCTGA
Organism: Hydrogenimonas cancrithermarum; assembly: GCF_030296055.1. Lineage (NCBI taxonomy): Bacteria > Pseudomonadati > Campylobacterota > Epsilonproteobacteria > Campylobacterales > Hydrogenimonadaceae > Hydrogenimonas > Hydrogenimonas cancrithermarum. The sequence continues at coordinate 356,031 of NZ_AP027370.1, read as the reverse complement.
TAACTGAAATTCCATGTAATTTCCTGCCGGCAATGAGTTGCATCCGAAGAGATGCCGGCAGGTTGGCTTTTATACTTCCAATGTAAATCTTCAATGTGATACCGATGAATACGCGTCTGTCGGCACACTTTCCTTAAGATTTAGATAATCAAATTTTATATACAATTGTTGAAATCCACAAATAGGGTATCTCTTGAAACTTTGCTTGGCACAGCCTTCGAAGGAGAATGTATCCTATAGATACAAGGTTTTAATTTGACACTCTATAAGCAAATCGGAATTTATGTCTCCGTGCTTCTCTTGTTGCTTCTCGGTGGTGTATTGGGTATCAATTTTTTCAAAACGAAAAGTTATATCGAAGAACAGCTCAACGTTCAAGCGAAAAATACGGCTTTTGCGTTGAGTCTTTCCATCGGAGCGGTCAATGGAGAGAAAGAGAAAGTTCGGGAGATCATCGATACGCTTTTCGAGAGTGGGGCTTATTCGCTGATAGAGTTTGAAAGTATGGAGAGACTTCCTGTCTATCGCAAAACGAAAGAACCGGATATCGGTAATGTACCTTTCTGGTTCGCCGATTTTGTCGGCATTCATACAATGATTGCCGAAAACTTTGTAGATGGGAAGAATAGATCCTTCGGTGTCGTTCTCGTACGGGCGGACAAAGCAGACGCATATACACAGCTCTTCGAACTTTTCAAATATACACTCTATCTTTTCATCTTTTTCGGCGTTTTGGGGCTCGTGATTCTTCATTTCGTTCTCGGTATTCTGTTACGTTCTTTGGAAAATATCCGAAATCAGGCTGAGGGAATCAGCCATAACCGTTTTATAATCCAAAAAGAGCTTCCAACTTCTCCGGAGCTGAAAAATGTGGTTATCACGATGAATTCGATGGTGAAACGGGTCAAAGAGCTCTATGAAAGAAGTTCCGAAGCGATGAAAAAATGTCAGGATACACTCTATTACGACTATCTTACCGGCCTTTTCAACCGGCGCTATTTTCAGGTTAAACTGCCTGAATACCTGCTGGCAAACGACAGCCGGTCGCGTGGTGTACTGGTTTTGATTCGAATCAACGGGATTCCGTATGCCAATAAAAGAGTAGGGCACAAGAGAGTGGACGATATTTTTATGCGATTCACATCGATCTTGCAAAAATCGTGTGAAATGGTCCATGAACCCATCATATGCCGTATCAACGGTACAGAGTTTGGATTGGTACTGCCGGTTTACAATGCGATTACGGCAAAAGACCTGGCGGAAAATATCATTAAAGATTTTCTGGTTTTGAGTGACAGAAGTGGTTTGAGAGAAGTTCTTTATCTGAGTATCGGAATATGCGAATATGTGCGAAAATCACATGTGAGCGAGTTGTTGAGCTGTGCGGATGCAGCACTTTCGCAAGCGTCACTCTATCATGAGAACCGTATCGTCGCTTTCGATGGCAGTGACAGGCCTGCCGTTGTGGCGGGAAAGATGCAGTGGCGCCAGATCATCAGTAAATCACTGAAAGAGGGACGGCTCCAGCCCCATTTCGATCCGATCGTCGACCTAAAAACGAACAAAGAGGTCTCATATACACTCTCGTTCAACATTGCATACGAATCGAAAATATTGAAATATGGTGATTATGTGCCCGTTGTCATAGAGCTGGGTATGGAGTACGATCTTATGAATTTCGAGATCGAATATATGAAACAGCACCATTTTTCGCAGCAAACGATCTCTTTCGAGCTGATCGCGGACATGCTGGAGGAGAGCGATAAGTTTTTTCATTTCGAAAAGTCGGTGAAAGAGATTTCGAAAAATATTCGCGGACGTCTGTTTGTCGAAATATCGGAGTACGATCTGCTCTCTCTCGATCCGATTGTCGTGGAGCGTATATCCGCTGCTCTCCGGCGAAGCGGAATTCGTTTCGGAATCAACCATTTCAGCGCTGAAAACGGAGATTACAGCTATTTGAAATATACGGCTCCGGCATATATCAAAATGCATACATCTCTCTATCTTGACCTGGATACCGCTTCACAGAACGCTTTGCTTACACTTCTTGCCAGCCTTGATATCCAGCTGATCATCACCGGTGTCAGCAAAGAGGAGATACCCCATCTGATGTCGGCATCGATTCGCTACGTCATGTTCGCGTAACGCTGGCTCAAAGCGCTACACTCTCCCAGAAAAAATCGGCATGTTTTTCAAACTGTGTCGCAATGGGTGCCGTCGATTTGGAATCGATGCGTAGCAGCGACACCTGGAGCCTGATGTAGAAGAGGGGAGCGAGAAACTCCTGCGCCATGAACATCGGGTCTCCTGAACGTATCAACCCCTCCTGCATCATGATAAAGAGTGCCTTGGATAGCTGCTGAATATCCTTTTGGTGAAACTCCTGCAGAAAACTTTCCCTCAACCCCTTGTTTTGAAAAAGCTCGATCATCAACACTCTGAAGAGTTTCTCTTTCTTTTTGTCGAACGATATCAGTTTATAGGCTACAACGAACTGATGCAGAAACGACTTTCCTTTTTTCGCTTTCTCTTCCAGGTCTTTGAACTCGAAAGGGGTGACGAAAATCTCTGAAATGATCTGTTTGAGTATCTCTTCTTTGTTTCTGAAATGGTTGTAAATGGCACTTTCTCTAATTCCTACGGCAGCGGCGATTTTTCGCACCGATGCACCTCTGTACCCCTGCTTAGCGATCAATTCGATCGCCGCATCGATGATTTTCTGCTTTGTGTTTTTCTGTTTCGGCATTCTGTGAAATCCCCATATATTGGTTTTTGGTGGATGAACGACTGTTCTTTGACGACGCTATTATAGATGAACAATCGTTAATAATATATTAATCGCCAAGTGAACATTTGATCATGCAGGTTGTGAAGCTGATTTTAAAGATGATGGCGATAAAATATAGTTTGAAAATTATAGTTTTCAATACTTTTGAATCTATTTCCATGACACAGGATTCTGACTATGCGATACCCGCTCGATTTCGAAAACCGCTTCGACAAAACACTGCTTTTCTGGATGGGCCGCTACATGCACTCCAAGCTCAATTCGCTCTCCAACCGCCAGGTCAACGACCCGCAAATGCTCGCGCGTATCATCGCGCAGCTGCGTACCGGTGTCGATGGTATAGAGACACTCTCACGTCTTGCCAAAGAGGCGCGAAATGCAGGGCTGATCGGCATCAATACCTACTACAAGCCTCTGGAAAAACTTTACATCTATCTGACCGATCTCGGGCTCGCTTCGATGAAAGAGATCGACGAAGAGCTCATCAGCGACTTTCTGGCTTCGGCGACCGCGACTCTTTCGGATGCGACCAAAAAGAACTACCGTATCGCGATGATCAACTTTTTCGGCTATATCGACAAACAAAACGGCGATATGGACTCGAAAGCTCACCATTACGGTATCGAGCTGAAAAACTGGGGCGGTTTGTCCGGTAAAAGCGGTACCAAACTCCCCTCTTACATGCAAGAAGCCGAAGTCGAACGCTTTCTCGAAGCGATCGAAACCCATCCCTTTCAGACGGCCGTGGCGGCCAGAAACCGTCTTTTGATCAAACTGATCCTCTTTACCGGCATCCGCGTCGGCGAAGCGCTCCAGCTCAAAACCAAAGATCTGATTCCCGAAGGCGACATCTATCTCATCCGCATCACCGGCAAGGGGAACAAGGCGCGTGTCGTCATGATCAAAGCTTCTCATATTAATGAATATCTATCCGAATGGATGCAACTGCGCCAATGCGAAAGCGATTGGCTCTTCTGCAACAAAAAGGGTACTCCCCTCACCCAGGCCTATGTCAGCCGCATCGTTGAGAAGATATTGATGCAAGCAGGTATACGGAAAGAGAAGAACGGTGCCCACATGCTGCGCCACACTTTCGCAACGATGCTCTACCTTAAAAAGAGAGACCTCGTATTGGTGCAGGAGGCGCTGGGACACGCCAGTCTCGATACGTCGCGAATCTATACCCATTTCGACAAGGAACGGCTCAAAGAGGCGGCTAGCGTCATGGACGATATCGCAGGAGGGGGCAGCAAATGAACAAGATCATATTTCTGGGAACCTCGGCCGGCGTCCCGACACGAAACAGAAATGTCTCCGCCCTCGCCCTTCAGCCTGAAAACTCCAAAGCCTGGATGCTTTTCGATTGCGGTGAAGGGACACAGCATCAGCTTCTCAAAACGAGTCTCAGTGCCTACAACCTCTCCCGTATCTTCATCACGCATCTACACGGTGACCATGTCTACGGGCTCTGCGGGCTTTTGGCATCCAAAGGGATGCAAAGAGCCGAAATGCCGCTGGAGATCTACGGCCCGCCCGGCATCAAGGAGATGCTCGAAACGGTCATGAAATTTTCACAGCTCAACCTTCCCTTCGATCTGAAAATCTTCGAGATTTCGAAAGATACGACAATGCGTTTCGAGGGAATGCGTATCGTTGTCGTCGAGCTCTCTCATTCAATCACATCGTATGGCTTTGTCGTCATTTTCGACGATACGCCCGGACGGTTCGATATCGAAAAGGCCAAGGCTCTCGGGATTCCGGAAGGGCCACTCTATTCGAAACTGAAAAGGGGCGAAACGGTGAAGCTGCCCGACGGGCGTTCGATCGACGGCAGAGATCTTGTCGGTGTGCCGAAAAAGGGCAGACGCATCGCCATCGGTGGGGACAACGACGACCCCCTTCTATTTTCACCTTTCGCGCCGTACGACCTCATGATCCATGAAGCGACCTACACACAGTACGATTTCGACCATCTGCCCAGAAAATTCAAACACACCACGGCGAAGCAGTTGGCCGAAGCGGCACAGAAAATGGGGGTGGAATGGCTCATATTAAATCATATCAGCCCAAGATACGATAAAAAAGGAAGAGTTTCGGAGTTGGTGGAGGAAGCGAAGCGCCATTTCGACGGTAACGTCGAAGTGGCGTATGATTTTATGCAGATAGAGATTTAGTCTATGGCGTTTTCGAGGTCTTTGTCGCTCGTGACGAAATCCACCTTTTCGACGATAGCGTGGTCGAGGTCTACCACCATAATGTAATCTTTATATTTTTCGTTCCTGAACTTCTCGGAAATTTTTTCATCGAGAATCAGATAGATCGGGTATTTGTGCTTCTGCAGGTCCGGAAGTGCGACATATTTGAGGATCATCGAAGGCATACCGCTTACATCCGCGATGAAGACGACATGTTCTTTCGCCAGGAAATCGTTGGGTTTGGTATTGAGGTACTCTTTGACCAGATGGCCTGTCGCCTTACCGAATACGATAATCACTTTTTCGGTATCGGGTGTAACACTGCCCTCTTTCCCGAACTGATCCTTCAACGTTCCCGACTCGAACGGTTTTCCCACTTCGATTGCAGGTGCGACTCTCCCCTCTTTCACCTCGATAAGAGGTTTCTCTTCCACTTTGTTGTTACAGCCGCTCATGAGAAGCGCCGAGGCGAAGAGTGCCGCCAACAGTTTGATTTTCATACACATTTCCTTCTGTAAATTTTCGTGCATTATAGTCAAATGCAAGCTGTAAAATACTTTTGCAGTCGCGTTAGTTTTTTCGAAGAAGCTCAGCCAACCGCTCGAGAAATGGAATCTGGGAAGCGACAATCACCTCTTTCGCTTCTTCGAGGCCGAACCATGCCGCCCTGTCCACTTCCGGGAACTGCATCACCCTCCCCGACTTCGGTGGCCATTCAAGCTCGAATGTATTGGATCGTATCTCGGTCGAAGGCTCCACCTCCACAGCCCAGGCATGAATTCGTTTGTTCGAGCTCTTGACGTCGCCAAGCGGAAAAAAATCTCCATCGATCCTCTGCCCTGTCTCTTCGAAAAACTCCCGTGTTGCCGCCTGCAGAAGATCTTCTCCCTCTTCCACTTCCCCTTTGACGATACTCCACGACCGCTTCTTCTTTTTCCAGAAAGGGCCGCCCATATGGACGAGGTAGACTTTTATTCCGTCGGGATCTTGTTTAAATGGTAAAATACCTGCACTCAGTTTCATATAAAGGATTATACTGCAATGCGATCTGTCTTGATAACGATGGTGTCGGCACTATTGCTCTTTGCCGGCGAGTTCAGGGAAGTAGATGGAACCTACGACTATTTCCAGGCACGCAATGTGTGCGGGCAGAAACTCGGCAATGGATGGCGTGTACCGGAGATATGGGAACTTTTTCCGCTTCGTGGAGAGACGGAAAAATTTGGAAAAGATAAGCGCTACTGGAGCGGCAACACGTTGGGTGAGGCACGGATCGTGAAGATGATCCGGCATGAAAACGAGTATTTCGTCAACAACAAGGATATTCCGGCCTTTGCCTTCTATCTGCAGGACGGAGACATTACGCCGACGCCAAAATGGGTCAAAGCGCATCTCATCTGTACGAACCAGGCAAAGGTGATGCAGTCGGACGAGGGTTTCGAAAAACTTCCCGACGGACGGGTGGTGGATCGCCGCAATGGGATTATCTGGGAATCGATAGAGAAGAAAACCAGACGTAACCTCAAGCTTCCCTTCGAAGGAGCACAGGCCTATTGCGAAGAGAGGAAGATGCGTCTTCCCACCCTCGACGAGCTCTATGCCATCGTCAACTACAACTATGTCAAACCGGCCGTCAACAAGTCGATTTTCGGACCGATGCATTTGAAGTACTATTGGAGTGACGACGAATTCGGTGATAACGAAGCCTATGTGGTGGGTTTCAGCGTCGGCTCCGTCGCGACGAGCGAACAGGAGCATAGGAGCTATTTCCGGTGTGTCGAAGATATGGAATGAACAACTTTACGATGGGCTTCCGGCGGGTTTCAACCCATTGGCCCGTGCGATGATCTCATCGGGCGGAAGCCGGTAGAGTATGGCCAGTTCCTCCAGAATCTTTACGTCGATAAATCCGTCGGTCAGTGCTTTGGCGATGGCGTCGATGCGCTCTTCGGTGTTTCGGCTCTCGCGAAGATGCCGCATCAAAGAGGCTGTCTCGTCGGTGCGAAGGTAGAGGATGTCGTAAAGCCTGTCGGCATCTTCCGGCTCGATGCCGTTGTCGCGGCAGAGAGCTTCGAGAAGTTTTTCATCGATTTCGTTGGCGGCAAAACTCTCCACGACGACGGCGGTTTTGCCAAGATAAGTCGGCTGCGCATCGATTCGTGTCTGGATGTCGGATGTCATGTGTGTCTGACTACCGATACAGGCGCTGATCTTGACGTGAGACGCGGTATCCTTATCGAACCGTATGGCGAACAGCAGGGGTGTTTCGGGGGGTACGGCAATCTCCAGTACGTCGAGCGCCTCGTCGAGTGCAAAGAGCGGCGTATCGGCCGGCAGTTGGAGCGTGTAGGCGATACCCTCGATCCGGCGAAGCGTTCTCGCTCTGTGTGCCATGCGCAGGACCGCTTCGCGTAGATGTCTGCCTTCTGCATGATAGAATCGATTGAAGGTATGGGGTTTTAGAACGTCGAAATGATCTTCGGCTCCCAGCATAAAATCTTCTGGCGTCGCTTCCAGGAAGAGCGTTTCGACACTTTTGACGGCGTGAGAAAAGGAGAGTGTCGCCAGCGACTCCAGTTTCACCGGTATCGGAACGAGGCCGCTTTTCAAAACGTTTTCCGTCATCGGTCCCGTGCGCTCCGGTTCGGGAAAGAGCAGGAGGCCTCGGCCCTGAAAAGAGCGGATGGCTTTTTCCATCCGATCGTCCAGCGAGGAGACGACGAAGACGGGAAGCCGGCCGGTGTCGGCTGTTTTCATGGTACGTTCGGGTGTCGGTGCGACAACTTTCGTGTGCTTGCTCAGATTCGCCATTTCGATGGCTTGTAAAGCGGCTTCGTCCAGGGCGATGAACTGTAGTGCGTGCATAGTTTACGGGACCTCTTTGTTTGGAGTTTGTGTCACCCGATTGAGCAGAAAGAGACCCATCAACGATGAGAGTGCCGTTATCATGAAAAAGAGAAAGGAGAAGGTGACGCCGAGGCTCGGTTCTTCACCGATATATCCGAGGCCATAGAGAAATGTGAGCTCCCGTACCCCTACCCCGCCGATGGTGAGCGGCAGGACGGCGACGACGCTCGAAACGAGGAAGAGCGTCAAATACTCCAGCATGGCATGGTCGATCGCGAGGCTCTTTACAATGGCCCAGGCGCATAGAAGCTGCAGCAGCTGGACACCCAGCCCCCAGAGCATCGTGGTGTTGAAAACCTTCAAAAAAATGCCAAAGAGCCATTTTGTCGCGATATAAGCGATGGGAAAAACGGTAACGGCCAGACCGAGCGATATCCATGCCGTCCATGAACCCAGAAGATTCGCATAGTCACTGAAAGCGAAGAGCAGAGAGGCGTAGAACGCCAATGCCGCGAGGCCGCTCAGCCTGTCGAGCAGGACCGCCTGGAAAAGTGGTTTGACCCCATGTTTGTAGTGACGGTTAAGCAGGTAGATTTTGTAGCCGTCACCGCCGATACCGCCCGGCAGAAAGAGGTTGTAGAACATCCCGACGTAGTAGAGGATGAGGTTGTAGCCCTGTGACAGTTTCAGGCCGGCCGCTTCGAAGTAGATATTGAGCCGGAAAGCACTGGCGATTTTGGAGAGGTTGAAGAGGATGAAGGCCGCGAAGAGCCAGAAAGCGTCGGCACTTTGCAGTGAAAATTTGAGTTGGCCGATATCGACCTTTCGCAGCACGAACCAGAGTGCCGCGATGGTCAGAGAAATTTTGAGAAGAAGTTTGAACTTTTTCATAATGGGATATTCCCTCTCTTCACGAACGACTCCGTGAAGGGATTCCTCTCACCGAGGGCGAGACTCCTCTCAAGAAGAGGAGGTGTCCTCGGTGTTCGCTTTGCCGACGTAGATCTCTTTGATCGTGTAGGGTTTTTTGTTCTGCGACTCGAAATAGGTTCGCATGATCAGCTCCGCGACAAAACCGGTCGTGATGAGCTGGATACCGCCGAGTGTGAGCAAAACACCGAGTGTCAGCAGAGGACGCTGGCCGATGCTTTCGCCAAAAAGTTTGAGAACAAACATATAGGCGTCAATCAAAAGACCGATGCTGAGCATCGGCACACCGAGTGTGCCGAACAGATGCATCGGTTTTGTGCGGTACTTCTGCATGAAAAGCATCAGCAGCAGATCGCTGATGACGCGGAAAGTGCGGCCGATACCGTATTTGCTCTCCCCGTGAATGCGTGGATGGTGGCGGACATCGACTTCGGTGATCTTTGCACCGTACATCTTGGCCAGTACCGGGATAAAACGGTGCAGCTCTCCATAGAGGCCGAGGTTTTTTGCGACATCGCGTTTGAAGACTTTGAGCGTGCAACCATAATCGTGCAGGTAGACGCCGGTTGTTTTTCGGATGATGGCGTTGGCGATCTTGCTGGGGATCTTGCGTAGAAACATACCGTCTTTACGCTTGGCACGGCGTCCGGCGACCAGATCCCAGCCTCCTGTTTCAAGTTTGGCGATCATCATAGGTATATCGGCCGGGTCATTCTGCAGATCGCCGTCGAGTGTGGCGATGAGGTCGCCCTGCGCCTCTTCGATGCCCGCTGCCATTGCCGTTGTCTGGCCGAAATTGCGGTTGAAGACGATGATTTTGGTGCGTTCGTCGGCCAGCTCTTTCATCCGTTCGACCGTGCGGTCCGTGGAGCCGTCGTCGACCATAATCAGCTCGTAGTCGATGCCTATGAGGGCTTTTCTGACCGCATCGAAAAGCGGTGCAATGTTATCCTCTTCGTTCATCACGGGAATGACAACCGAAAGTTTCATCAAATTCCTTTATCTCTTTTTGGTTTGCCGGCACGTACGATGACGATGCCGTACTTTTTAAAGATGGGCTGATAGCTCTCGAGCTCTTGTAGTTTCGTTACTTTCGTCAATACGAGTTCACCCGCTTTGGGGGCGCGTCTGGGGACGATTTTCTCGGAGTATACCATAAAACTGGGCATATTGATGCCCCACATCACGACATCAAGATGATGTTTTTTGGCAAATTGCGCTGCCTCTTTGACAGGCTGCTGGGCAAGTGCGGCATAGGTGGGAAGAATCGTTCCGTTCACGAGAAGAAGCGAGATGGCGGAGGTGAGAACCGCCTTGGTGAAGTTTCCGTAGCGCATCTTCCATACGATCAGCAACGCCATGAAAAGTATGGCGATCTCCATCTTGTAACGCCAACCGAAGAGCCCCTTTCCCTCGAGGATCAAAGCTTTGGCGAATTCATCTTTGATCGTCGGCAACAATGCCTGCGCAATCTCCGGCAAGAAGAGAAGAACCGTCATCAAAATTCCAAGCGGAAGGACGATCCAAAGAGACGAGCGAACCTTTTCAAACCCCAGCGCCATCAGGATGAATAGCGGTGTATAGCCGTAGATGACATAGTGCGGAAGCTTCGTTCCGGAAAAGGAGAAAAAGATGAAGACAAAGCCAAACCAGAGCGTCAGAAAGAGGATGCGCTCATCCCTGAACCAGGTTTTGATTTGAGCAAAAGCGACGAGCAGGATACCGGTATGGGGCATCGTGCCGACGAGAAGAACCGGGATATAGTAAAGAAGCGAGCCGCTGTGCCCCTCGAAAGAGTTTTCGAAACGCGACAGGTTGTGTTTGAGGAAAAAACCTTCGATAAATTTCATCCCCTGCTCCCGGTACTCCAGCCAGTACCACGGCCCGGCGATCAGCAGAAAGATCAGGATACCGACCGGATTGAAAACCGATTTGGCCCAAAAGAGCAGATCGCGCTTGATCGCGAAGTAGAGAAACGTGACGACGAACGGAACCATGACCGCGACCGGACCTTTGGTCAGAACACCCAGAGCGATCGCCGCAAAGGTGAGGTATAGCCACTTTTTTTCGCGATTCTGGATGTAGAGGAAAATGGCGAACATACTTCCCGCGATCCAAAGATTCAAAAGGGAATCGGCGATGGCCGCTTTGGCGATGACGCTGATTTGGAGTGCCGAAGCCATGAAAACGGCACTGAGAAGTGCGGTTTTTCGCCCGTAAAGATGCTTGGAAAAGGCGTAGAGCAGCAGGGTCCAGGCCGTAGCGGCAAGGGCTGACGGCAGGCGGAGGGCAAATTCGTTCAGTCCAAAAAGCTTGACACTGGCTGCTTGCAACCAGTAGATCAGGATAGGCTTGTCGAAACGGAGTTCACCGCCGAGATATGTGGTGATGTAGTTGCCCGAAGCCAGCATCTCCCGTGTCGCTTCGCTGAAAGCCCCTTCGTCGAGATCGAAAAGGGGAACGCTTCCGAGATTGAAAAAAAAGCTGAGATAGACAACGATGGCGAGCGCGAAATGTCCGTAACGTTCCAGGTTTCTGTCGAAATCGGCGGCGGTTATACGGTTCAAACTTCCGGCACCCCGATCTGATGATACTCGAACCCTTTTTTCTTTAACTTCTCCATATTGTACTGATTGCGCCCGTCGAAGATGATCGGCTGCCCGAGACGCTGTTTCATCTCGTCGAAATCGGGGCTTCTGAACTCTTTCCACTCCGTCACCAGCAGCATCGCGTCGGCTCCGTCGAGGGCGTCGTATTTGCTCTTGGTGTATTCGACATTCGGGTTGTCTTTGAGGTAGTGGCGCTTCGCCTCCTCCATCGCTTTGGGGTCGTAGGCGCGTATCTTCGCCCCCCGTTTCGTCAGTTCGTCGATGATCGTGATGGAGCTCGCTTCGCGCATGTCGTCGGTTTCGGGTTTGAAACTAAGCCCCCATATGGCGAATCTCTTGCCCGTGAGGTCTTCGCCGAATCGTTTGACCACCTTGTCGGCCAGGACCTTTTTCTGGTCTTTGTTGACCGCTTCGACCGCCTGGATGATGCGGGGTTCGTAACCCGCATCCTGTGCGATCTTGTTGAGTGCCTGCACATCTTTGGGGAAGCAGCTTCCGCCGTAGCCGCAGCCGGGGTAGATGAAGCTGTAGCCGATGCGGCTGTCGCTTCCGATCCCGATGCGTACCTTGTTGACGTCCGCACCCACACGCTCGCAGATGTTGGCGATCTCGTTCATGAAGCTGATCTTGGTGGCGAGAATGGCGTTGGCGGTATATTTGGTCATTTCGGCACTGCGCACATCCATCGCGATGAAACGTTCGTGGTTGTGGGTGAAGGGGGCGTAGAGATCTTTCATCACCTCCATCGCCTTCTCGCTCTCGGCCCCGATGACGACGCGGTCCGGTTTCATGAAATCTTCGATGGCCGAACCCTCTTTCAGGAACTCGGGGTTGCTGATGACATGAAAAGGGATGTTGACCCCTCGTTTATCGAGCTCTTTTTGGATCGTCTCTTTGACCTTGTCGGCGGTTCCTACGGGAACGGTCGACTTGTCGACGACGATCATCTCATGCGTCATATGCTTTCCGATCTCTTCCGCCACTTTCAAAACATACTGCAGATCGGCACTGCCGTCTTCGCCCTGCGGGGTGCCGACGGCGATGAATATGACGTCGGTTGCCTCCAGCGCCTCTTTGATGTCGGTCGTGAACGTGAGTGTGCCTTTGGCGTGGTTCTCTTTGACCATCGCCTCGAGGCCCGGTTCATAAATAGGGATGATTCCGTTTTTGAGGTTTTCGATTTTGTTTTCATCGATATCGACGCAGATGACGCTGTTGCCCATCTCGGCGAAGCAGGTGCCCGTGACGAGGCCTACGTAGCCCGTTCCTACCATACTCAATTTCATAGTTTGTATACCCTCTACTTTGATGTGCCGGCTGGTGAGTAGCCTTTGAAATGTTTCAGATAGTATACATGATAGACCATTTTATAATCTTTATAGAGCGGAATCACGATTGTCTTGATCTTTTCGACCTCTTCGAACGCTTTTTTCACGTCTGAAATCTCTTCGCGGTCCGTGACATAGACGAACTCTTCCCCCAGCTGTTTTTGAAGCGACGTTGTAAGTTCATAATGGTCCAGAAGCGTATGTTTCGGGTTCCATTTGACGGCATCGAACGGATGCGGATGGATATAGTAGATGAGCTCCGCCATCGTTTTGCGGTCGTCGGAGAGAAGTTTCGCCTCCGGATGCTCTTTCAGTATGGCTTCGACTTCTCTGCCGAGCTCTTTCCAGCCCCGTACCCGCTTGTAAGGGTCGGTTTTTCGTGTCAGTTCGATCTGCAGCGTTTCGGTGATGTCGTGGTAGTGGTAAAAAACCACGCCCAACAGCACGTTGATGCCGATAGCGGCGGCGAGCCAGCGCTTTCGGCCATGCAGTACCAGCCACGAAACGACGAGGAGCGTCGAAGCGACATACATCGGCGCCGACCAGTTGGCATGGGCACGCGAAAGGAGGCTTATCGTGAGAATCAGGGCGAAAAACGGGAGGACGAACCACCATAGCAGCGTATAGCTTTCGTTCTGTTTCAGCGTTTTGTAGCGCGGCAGAAGGGCAAGGAGCCACCCAAAAAGTATGGGGCCGAAAACGCCGAACTGTGCGCCGAGAAACTCGAACATCCGCCCGGGATGGAAAAGTTCTCCTTCGAGGTGGGCATTGTCTTCGGTATGTTTGAAACTGACGAACTCGTGGGTATAGTTCCAGTAGAGGTTGGGTAGATAGATGAGTGCCGCCAATCCCATCGTCACATAAAGTTTAGGATTTTTCAGATGGTGCCGGTGGGTTTTCGAGGTGACGAGGTATGCGAAGGCCGAAACGACGAAGATGATCATCGTATATTTGCTGAGCAGTCCTCCGCCTCCCGCCAAGGCGGTGACGAGCCAGTCGCGCCAGCTGTCGCTCTTGAGGGCTTTGACGAAAAAGAGCATACCCAACGACCAGAAGAAGAGAAACGGCACGTCGGTTGAGATGATGAGAGACGAGAGCCAGACCGCTGGCAGCGTGATGAAAGCGACGGCACTGTAAAAAGCCACTTTCTCGTCGAAAAGCTCTTTGGCGAGGAAGTAGATGTTTAGCGTGGTAAAGATGTAGACGATGGGCGATGCGATCTTGATACAGACGAAGCCGTCACCGCAGATGGAGGTGGCGAGCATGATGAGCCATGCCACCATCGGCGGTTTGGAGTAGTACCCGAAGTCGAAATGCTGCGCCCACCCCCAATAGTAGGCTTCATCGGCGTAAAGATCGATACTCGACGCGGCCTGTGTCAGCATGAAGATTCGGTAGGCCGTCAAAAGAAAAAGCAGAATGAGAAGGTTTGAAAGTGTATCGTAGCGTGCTGTTTTTGGCATTATGGTCCTGAAGCGTTAAATGATGATGCTATTTTAGCAAAAAAATCAGGGCTTGATCTATTAGTTTAATTTAGATAAAATATAAACTCTTCTGCACTTCCACTCTCTACTTTGTTATTGAACCGTAACCGGAATCGGGTAGAATGAAAAATAGATACCATTGAATTGAAATGAAAGGAGGAAAACGTTAATGATGCATGAACTCAATGCAAGAGTCGTCAAGATCATCGGCACGAAATATCCGCGCCTCAGAACGATGATACGCAATCATCCTTATACGAAAATCGTAGGTATGGGTGTCGTGAAATGTCTGCTCGATGATATGCATATGACGTCCGATGAGGTCTCGGATGAACTTCTCACGGAAATGATAGAACGGGGAATCGAACTCTATCATGAAAAAGAGGATGAGATCAAAGAGATTCCCGTACTCGAACACAAACGCCACGTACTCTGTGATTATCTGCAGCGGGTTGCGACCGAATATCTTGAACTCTCCGCAGGTTGAGGTGCCCAAGCGCTACCAAACCACCAAATGAATGGAGCCCATTCGGCTACGCCAACACTCTCTTCTTCTCACTGTTAGGTTTGCATGCAGCCAGACCGTGCTGCACCGATTCCTATACCATTCGACGATATAGCAGCTCAAGCGCTCGGACAAACGTTTCCGAGTCATTCGGGCAGCGACACACCTTGTATGTTTCAAACTTCAGTTTATCCGCCACCTCTTTATACTCGATATCGAGTTCGAACAGCGTTTCGGAGTTGTCGATCGTAAACGAAATCGGATAGATCAGCACCCTTTTGTTCTTGATCTCTTCAAGCATTCTCTCGAGTGACGGTGTCAGCCATTTGAGCGGCCCCACTTTCGACTGATAGGCCAGATGTACCTGGTTGAAGACGATCCCCTTTTCGCGCAGCCTCTCCACATGTTTTTTCACTTCGGCTTCCACCTGCTTTTTATACGGATCACCACGTTTGATGACACGTACCGGCAGGCCATGGGCCGAAAAGACGAGGTTGAGCGACTTCGGATCTTCGCCCCCGAGTGTTTCGATGATTTTCTCTTCCACACTCTCGAGGTAGGGTTCGAAATCGTAATAGTGAAGTGTACTTACCATCGTAGGGTGGTAGCCGATCTTTTTCGCCGCAGTACGGATATCTTCGATCGACGATGCTGTCGTGGTGGTCGAAAACTGCGGGTACATCGGGATAAGGTAGAGCTTTTCGACTCCTTCTGCTTTAAGACGTCTCAGAATATCCTGTGCGAACGGAGGTGTATACCGCATGATGATCTCTACCTTCGCATCGTCGATGCGGGCCTGTAACTTCTCTTTCAGGCGTTCGGTGATGGCAAGGAGTGGCGATCCGCCGCCGATCTTCTCGTAATTCTCTTTGACCTCTCCCAAGCGTGTGGCAGTGATGTAGTCGGCGAGATTTTTGCGGACAAAGGGCGGTGCTCCGATGATGCGTCGGTCGTTGAACATATTTTTCATAAACACTTCGATCTCAGCCTGATTGGAGGCCCCACCCATATTCATTAATATGACTGCTTTTTTCACCCGTTCTTCCCTTTTTTATCGCCATTTTCAATCGTGTATAGTAGTCTAAATGCTATAATGATGTCAATCTATTTTTACCTCCACACAAAAGGATTTTCATGAGCAGAGTGTTGATTATCGGTGCCGGCGGCGTCGGGCGCGTGGTGGCCCACAAGTGTGCGAAAAACAGCGATATCTTCGAGCATATAACGCTTGCCAGCCGAACATTGAGCAAGTGTGAGCAGATCCGCGACGAGATCAGAGAGAAAGAGGGCAAGGAGATCGATGTGGCGCAGGTCGACGCCGACGACGTCGAAGCCCTCGTGCAGCTTATAAAAGAGGTAAAACCCTATGTCGTCATCAATGTCGCCCTCCCCTACCAGGACCTCACCATTATGGATGCCTGTCTGCTGACGGATGTCCACTACCTCGACACGGCCAACTATGAGCACCCCGACACGGCGAAGTTCGAGTACAAGGAGCAGTGGGCCAAAGATCCCGATTTCAAAGCCCATGGCCTGATGGCGCTTCTTGGCAGCGGGTTCGATCCGGGTGTGACCAACGTATTCTGCGCCTACGCCCAGAAACACTACTTCGACGAAATCCACACCATCGACATTCTCGACTGTAACGCGGGCGACCACGGCTATCCCTTCGCCACCAACTTTAACCCCGAGATCAACATCCGCGAAGTCAACTCCAAGGGGCGTTACTGGGAGAATGGCCAGTGGATCGAAACGGAGCCGATGGAGATCAAGATGGTCTGGGACTACCCCGAAATCGGTCCAAAAGAGAGTTATCTTCTCTATCACGAAGAGGAAGAGTCGCTGGTCAGGAATATCAAGGGGCTTAAACGCATTCGCTTCTTTATGACCTTTGGCGAAAGTTACCTCATGCACCTCAAAGTTCTTGACAATATCGGTCTTACCCGCATCGATCCTATCGAAGTGGACGGCTGCAAAGTGATTCCATTGCATGTCGTCAAAGCGTTGCTGCCCGATCCTGCCACTCTCGGCCCCCGTACGAAAGGCAAAACCAACATCGGCGTCGTCTGCGAGGGGGTCAAAGATGGCAAGAAACGCAAAATTTACATCTACAACATCTGCGACCACCAGGAGGCATACAAAGAGGTCTGCGCCCAGTGTGTGAGTTATACGACCGGCGTACCGGCGATGATCGGGGCGAAACTGATGTGTGAAGGTGTTTGGATGAAACCCGGTACGATCAATATGGAGCAGATGGATCCCGACCCTTTCATGGACGAACTGAATAGGCAGGGCCTTCCTTGGCATGTCATCGAGATGGATCCCGGAAAGTGATCGACTTCAGCACAGTTCCAACTCCCTGTTACGTTTGTGAAGAGGTGCTTCTTGAGAGAAATCTCAAGATCCTCGACCGTGTTCAGAAAGAGAGCGGTGCGAAGATATTGCTCGCTCTCAAAGGCTTTGCGATGTGGAGTACCTTCGATCTGGTCGGGAAATATCTCTGCGGTACCAGCGCCAGCGGCCTGCATGAAGCGAAACTCGGACGTGAGGAGATGAACAAAGAGGTACACACCTACTCCCCTGCTTTCAAAGAAGAAGAGATCGAGGAGATTGCAAGAGTCAGCGACCACCTCGTCTTCAACTCGCCGCAGCAGGTGCGAAGGTTTTTGAAAAAGGCCAAAGCGGCAAATCCCGACATCTCCTGCGGTATCCGCGTCAACCCGGAGTTCTCCTCCGCCCCCGTCGACCTCTACAACCCCTGTGGGCTCTACAGTCGCCTGGGAACGACGATTGCCAACTTCGACCCGGCGATTCTGGAGGATCTCGACGGCCTGCATTTCCATGCGCTCTGCGAACAGAATGTCGATGCTCTCGAAGGGGTATTGGCGGTGTTCGAAGAGAGATTCGGCGACTATATCCCCAAGATGAAATGGATCAACTTTGGCGGCGGCCATCACATCACCCGTAAAGATTACGACGTCGACCGCCTCATCGAAGTGATTCGCGGTTTCAAAACACGCCATAACGATGTAACGGTTTATTTGGAACCCGGCGAAGCTGTCGGGTGGCAGACGGGGCCGCTGGTCGCTTCGGTGCTCGATATTGTCCACAACGGTATGGATATCGCCATCCTTGACGTTTCGGCCGAAGCACACATGCCTGACACGCTGGCGATGCCCTATCGGGCCGAAGTGCGCGGCGCAGGCGAGGCGGGAGAAAAGCCCTACACCTACCGTTTGGGCGGCAACACCTGCCTGGCCGGTGATATCATGGGCGACTACAGCTTCGACGAACTGCTCAAAATCGGCGACAAGGTCATCTTCGAAGACCAGATCCACTACACGATGGTCAAAAGCACGACATTCAACGGCGTGCAGCATCCATCCATCGCGATTTGGACGAAAGAGGACGAATTGAAGATCGTTCGGACGTTCGGCTATGAGGATTTCAAAAACAGATTGTCGTGATGGTCAGGCCGGATTGACCTGCCTGGCGATTTCTCCGATCCCCTCTTCCAGTTTTTCCCGGGTTTCGTAGGGAAATATCGAAGGTTTTTTCTCTTTGTCCTTATAATGGACACAGATGGCATAGTGCAGTAGATCGACATCGCTGTTCGCCATTTCGTCGAACCACTCCAGAGAGATCGGTGTGACGGTTCCGTCGGCATATCTGATGATGGCAGCTGGATAGAGTTGACTCACCTTTTCGAGTTCGATTGTTTCGTTTTGTATCTTCAGCGTCACATTTTCCTCCACTTTGGTCTGTTATACTAAACCAAATTGCTTTAAATACCGATTATAAGGTAATTTGATACACATTCTACCCGTCCAGCGGGTTCGGATATTAAAAGGGTCTTATGCAAACATACTCCATCTATTACGAATCGGCTTTGACCTTTCACCTTTTACCGACAGATGAGATAAACAGTGCCAAATCTCTCTTTATTCAGCTCTTCAGCGGCCAAATATCTGAAACGATGCTGGAGAAAGTGTTGCGGGAGATAAAAATCTTTTTTCCAAAAGCCGTTGTGGTGGGTGTCACCACCGATGGAGAGATAAAAAACGAAGCGGTTTCGACCTATAAGACACTCATTACGATCACCACGTTCCAAAAGAGCAAAATCACCTCTTTCGCCATAGAAAACATATCGGAGGAGACCGCATGCCAGGCAGGTGAACTTTTGGCGAAAAAAGTGGCGAGGCGCGATACGAAATTTCTTCTGCTCTATACGGATGGGTTGAAGTTCAATGCCGACACACTTTCACGAGGCTTCTCTCGCGAATCTCGCGATCTTCCCTTTTGCGGCCTGATCGCTGCCGACAACGGAAAGTTTTTCGAAACTTTCGTGCTGCACGACGATCGGATATTGAGAAGCGGTGCCGTCGCTGTCGCTTTTAGCGGAAAGGAGCTGGAAGTGGCGATAGAGCTTTTCGAAGAGTTGGAGATGGTGGGGCCGAAAATGAGGGTGACAAAGGCTTCGGGAAATGTGGTCGAGAGGATCGAGGGAATCCCCGCAGCAACACTTTATCGAAACTACCTCGGAGAAGAGTTCGTGCGCCGGCTTCCCCGCTCGGGCACCGATATTTCACTGGTCGTCGAAGAGGGATCGGAATACTCGGCGAGACAGGCCACCGCTTTGTACGAAGATGGCTCGATACGCTATACGGGTGACGTGCCGGAGGGTTCTTTGTGCCGTTTTGGATATCTCGATTCCGATCAGTTGGCGCTCTCCTCCTGTTGCTTGCCAGAATTTCCATCGGATTCGAAGATCGAAACGATTCAGGTTTTTGCGGATTCGGCCCGCCGAAGAGTGACGGGCAACCTGTTGCGCCGGCAGATCGAGCATTTCTGCAAAGAGGCGGAAGTGATAGGTGTTTGCGGATATGGGGAGATCATCGGCAAAGAGAGCCGCTACAGGCTGCTGAACCAGGCTATGGTCGTCGTCGCTTTTGGGGAAAAAGAGAGTGAGAAGTTCGAAGATGGAATGACTGAGCGATGCATGCCGTGCCAACTGCCGATTCTTGAAGAGGAGACACTTCTTCGTAAAGGTTTGGCACACCTGACCTCTCAGATGCTTGAACAGATGCAGGTCAAGGAAGAAGCGTTACGGGTCTTGATGAATGAAGTCCCCTACGGCATTCTCCTCTATGACGAAGATTTGCAGCTTCAGCACTGCAATGCCATGGCGGAGAGGCTGCTCGGTATCGAGCTCAAACTTGGCGGCAGCCGTGATCTCACTCTGTTGGATAGATGGATCGTCTCACTTTTTCAGGATGGTTTGAAGAGTGAAAAACTCATAAAGGTGGGGCGTCTTTTCGATCCATTGGCAGGGGAAGATATAACCCTTCGCATCAGTACGGTAGGAATCGTGAGCGAGGGAAGAGTTTGTGGAGCGATGGCGATCGTACAGAAGGATGGATGATGATCGAAGACAAGATAAAGTGGAACGATAAATACAAAAGTGCTCCTCCTGCACAAAAACCGAGCCCTCTTTTGCTCGCGTATCTGGAGCGGATCGGCAGAGGAGAGGTTTTGGATATCGCTGCCGGGATGGGGCGGCATGCAAAACCCCTTGCCGCGCAGGGCTGTCATGTGGACGCGATCGAATGGAGTGATCTGGCACTGGAGGCTTTGGAAAAAATTCCGGGAGTCAGTGCCATCGAAATGGATTTGGAAGAGGCATGCGGTCTGAAAAAGAGATACGATGCGATTCTCTGTTTCAACTATCTCAACCGAAACCTCTACCCTCTGATGCTGACACATCTGAAACCGGGGGGATTACTGCTTTTTGAGACGTTTGTCCAGGACGATGCCAACGAGGGAGCGCCGGGGAATCCCTTTTTTTTGCTGGAGAAGAACGAACTTCTGCATGTTTTCTGCTCCCTCTATATCATCGAATACAAAGAGTCGTATATCCGCAAACCGAATGGGCAGAAGGCGCTGATGGCTTCCATGGCCGCACAAAAACTACATTAGAAAGGCCAGATCGATTCAACCGCCTTGGTTCCCCAGTTTCTCTCCGTCGACTCTTTGATATCGCCCTGCGTTTCGTAGAGAATCTTCGCATCTGCAATATATTTCGAGTCGATCTGGTTGGTTTGGGTGATGTCGTTCGGACGTATGACACCGCTTATGTGAAGTATCTGTTTTTGGCCGTCGAGCAGCATCTCCCGTCTTCCGTCGATGAAGTAGTTGCCGTTATCCAAAATTTTGATGATTCGGGCCGATACGGTTGTTGTGAATTTTTCGGTACGTTGATGTGTTCCCGTTCCGTTGAAGCTTGTCGAAGAGTCGATTTGCATCCCGATATTCGTCAGCTTGTTCGCCTGGTTCGCCACATTTGCGAGCAAACCGCCTCCACCGGCTGTCACAACGCCTCCGCCGAGTTTGTCTCCTGTCGTTTTTGAAAGTTTTTTTGTACCGCTGGAAGAGGAGAGTATGTTTTCGTTTATGACGACAGTGACGATATCGTTGACATTCATCGCTTTTTTATCGGAGAAGACGGGGCTGTCTCCTCTTCCGAAGAGACTTCCCGGGTTGTATAGTGCGCTTCTGGGCTCCAAAGGGGGTGTCTGTTCTACATATTTCGGCGGTTGAAAGTCGATTTTTGCGTCTGTTTGGTGGGTACTGCATCCGTTATAGAGCATTAAAAGCGACAATATCGCCAAACTCTCCACTTTTCGCATTCTACTTCCTCGTTTTTGGTATAATTCAGGACCAATTTACCAACAGTCATAGCAAAAACTGTTCCAACCAAAAGGATAGCTCCATGAGTCAACTGAAAGAGAGACTGCAGGCCGATCTCAAAACGGCGATGAAAGAGAAAGACAGCTTCAAACGGGGTGTCATCCGTTTTGTGATGAGTGCGATCAAACAGATCGAAGTGGATGAACGCAAAGAGTTGACCGATGCCGATATCGAAGCGATTATCGTCAAGCAGATCAAGCAGCGCAACGATGCGATAGAACAGTTTCGGGAGGGTGGACGCGAAGATCTCGTCGAACAGAATGAAAAGGAGCTGGAGATTCTGCGAAGCTACCTCCCTGAACCGATGAGCGAGGATGAAGTCCGTGAGATTCTAAAAGAGATCATTGCCGAAACGGGTGCGGAAGGGATGAAAGATATGGGAAAAGTGATGAGTGCCGCGAAAGCGAAAATCGGAAGCCGTGCCGAAGGCAAAGTGATCAACCAGATCGCCAAAGAGCTCTTGAACAGATAATCGACTCTGCGCACTGTATGGTGCGTAAGACCACTGAACTACTTTCGGCGCCAAGCGCATTCAAAAATGGGCTCGCGCGTCCGAACCATGACCGTGCAAACCGCTCTCCAAATAGTTGAAATTTTTCTTAAAATATGCTATATCTTAAGTGAAGATTATTCATTGAAAGGAATAGTATGTTTAAAGACAGAATAGAGGCCGGACAAAAGCTGGCCGATGCACTCGAAACGATAGGGCCGTTTGAAAACCCGATCGTTCTGGCACTTCCCCGCGGTGGCGTGCCGGTGGCGTATGAAGTGGCAAAACGGCTCCATGCGCCGCTCGATGTCATCATCGTACGGAAACTTGGCGCGCCGTTCAATGAGGAGTTCGCGATAGGGGCATTGGTCGAGGGAGAACCGGAGCGTGTCGTTTTGAACGAAGATGCGGTCTACCGGCTCGGTATCGGAAAGTCGTATCTGGACGAAGTCGTCGCGAAAGAGCGTGAAGAGCTGCATCGAAGGCAGCAGCGTTATCGGGGTTCTCAGAATCCGCTTGAAAATCTTGCCGGAAAAACCGTCATACTGATCGACGACGGCATCGCAACGGGGTATACGATGAAAGCCGCGCTGGCGGCGATAAGAGAGCAAAACCCGGCTTCCATCGTCGTAGCCGTTCCCGTGGCACCGTCGGATACGCTTCCGGAGATGGAGCGCCTGGCGGACCGTGTTGTCGTTCTGCAGACACCAGAGCCTTTCTGGGCTGTCGGTGCACACTACGAACGGTTCGACCAGACGAGCGATGAAGAGGTGATCGAATTGCTGGAAAAGGCGAGGCATTCATGATCGTTTTCGACTAAAGATGATAGTTTCGAATGCTTCACCCGAAGAAAGGTCCCCGAGCAAGAGGAGATTTCTTCGCGGACTCGTTCATGAAGAGTGAAGATACTTTCGGGTGAAACCCTCTATACCGTTTCGCCCTTGAGCTTTTTCAATGCACTGGCGATATCGTCCTGGCGCATAAAGTGTTCACCCACCAAAAAAGCGTCAGCTCCAACGTCGTGAAGGTGTTTGACCTGCTCATGTTCATAGATGCCGCTTTCGGCAACGATGATCTTGCTATTGGGAATGAGGGGAATAAGCCGTTCGCTGAGGCTCATATCCATTTCGAAAGTTTCGAGGTTGCGGTGATTGATGCCGATAATATTGGCGCCGGCAAAGATCGCTTTGATGAGGTCCTTTTTGTCGTGTATCTCCACCAAAGCCTCCATGCCCAGATGCCACGTATATTCGAGTAGCTCTTTTAGCTGTTTGCGCGTGAGCGCTTTCGCGATGAGCAGGACGAAGTCGGCACCGTAGACGAGTGCTTCGACGAGTTGATATTTGTCGATGATAAAATCTTTCCGCAGAAGCGGCATCGGGACGTAGCGGCGGATCTGTGTCAGGTATTCGATATCCCCTTTGAAGTAGTGGGGTTCGGTCAATATCGAGAGCGCATCCGCTCCGCCCTCTTCATACGCTTTGGCGATCGTCAGCGGGTCGAAATCTTCGCGGATCACCCCTTTCGATGGGCTCGCTTTTTTGATTTCGGCGATAATGCGATAGGGATTTTCTTTCGTCGACTTCAATACTTTATGGACATCTCTTGGTGGAAAAGGGTTGTAGGCAAGCGAACGTCCGAGCCATTCGAGCGGAAACTCCTTTTTTTTACGTTCCAGATCGACTTTTGTACGGGCGATTATTTCATCGAGAATCACTTTTTTCTACTCCTGCATTTTTGAATTTTGTTCCAGTGGCTCTTGATCTCTTCATCTTCGAGACCGAGTTTCTTTATGACCTTTTCCATTTCGCTATACGCTTTTTTGCACTCACCGAGCTTGTAGTGCCCCCATGCCAGCGAGTCTATATAGAAAGCGGAGTCAGGTTCGAGTTTCAGCGCTTTTTTCACGAGTTCTATCCCCCACTGGACATCGATGTCATGATCGATGAGCAGATAGCCCAGATAGTTGTAATAGAGTGGATCGCTCACACCCTCTTTGAACGCTTTCGAAAGATTTCGAATCACTTTCGCCAAGAGTTTCGGATCATCTTTCTTTGGGGCGGCTTCGTAGAGCAGGATTCCGTACTCCGCCAGCCACACCGGGTCGAGCGTCTCGTCGTAGAGGCGTTTTGCCAGTTTCGCGGCCTTGTCGAACGTTTTTGTCTGTTTGTAGATTGCCAGAAGAAGATTGTCGTCGGCACCGGAAGATTCCAACAGCTTCACAGCTTTGCCGAACTGTTTCTGATAGGCGTAGATTTCCGCCGCTTTCTGGGCATATTCCGTCGCTCCCGTCGAGTCGTAGAGACGTGCATAGACCGATGCAAGACTCTCCAGGTCGTTGTTTCGCCGGTATAGTTCAGCCAGAAAAACGCATACCCGCTCGCCACATCCGATCATCTTGCTGTGTGTTTCCAGCAGCTGGATCGTTTTTTGGGGATTCTTGAGTTTATGGTACAGGATGGATGCCATTTTGACGACACTCTCGTCATCGTGGTGACGGATATAGTAGCTGTTATAGGTATCGTAGGCTTTTTGAAATGCGCCGTTTAGAAGATAGATCGATGCGACCAGATCGATATCCTGAATATTGTCCGGTTCGAGTGCAAGGGCTTTTTTCGCACTTTCGAGTGCTTCGTCGACTTTTTTCAGCTTCAGGTCCGTCACTGCGAGGAGGCGGTAGAGTTCGGCATTCTTCGGGTATCTCTTCAGCAGGGTGGTGAGTTGTCTGTACGCCTCTTCGTATTGCTGCATGCCGATGAGCAGTTTGAGCGCTTCGATTTTGTATTCGAGATTTTCGGTCTTTTTGTAAAGCTCTTCAAACAGAACATAGGCGTTGGCATATTTGCCGTGGTCTTTGTAGTAAAGGGCATGGATGATGTAGTCATACTCATATTCGAATGGTTTGACATGGCTTTTTGGATTGCCCTCCTCTGCCGGAGGATTCACCGTTTTTGAGGAACATCCGGTCAACAGAAACAGTGCAATCAGGAGTGTGGACAGATACCTGGACATTCTTTTTTCAATTCCTCTTCGTTTTCTTTAAAATAGTCCCAAAACGGAAAAGTCCTGCACTGCAGGGGGCGGACAGGATAGATGGTACAGCGCCGTTTTTCCCGGTCGTAGAAAATGCAGTCGTACTCACCTTCGACAACCACCTTTTCTTTGATACTGAAACGATACCCTACTTTTTCCAAGTAGCGCTTAATGAATTCGTCGCTGCCCATTTTTAAAAAGGCCGCCATCTCGGGAATCTTCTGGACCGGTACCCAGATATGGCCGCTTTCGCCTATACAGCAGTTGCCTGCACATGTTTCACACGCTTTCGGGTCGAAAGCGTAACCGAAGCCCTCTTTTTCAATCAAATCTGACATTTTATCGTATGTGTCCCCGCTCTTTTGAAAATCTCCTGCGCTTCCGGCATGTAGCGATCCCCCTCGAAGACGATAAAAGGCGGCAGAACCCTGCTTTTGGATCTCGAACCTCTTCTCGCATGGATCATCACCAGCTTGGCGGGACGGTCGGCTTTCGGATGAACGAAGCGAATATCCTCGGCCCGAAGGGCGACTTTTTCGAGCGTCACCAGAAGTTCGGGGAGCTGCGATGCATCGTAGCAGAAGATGAAGTGTCCCCGAGGCAGTAACAGCGAAGCCACCTTTTTGAAAAAAGGTTCGATCGGAAGGTGCGTGTTATAACGGCAGGCATTGATATGGCTGTTCCGGCTCTGGACGACATCTCCATGGTAAAAAGGGGGATTGGAGACGATGAAGTCGAAAGGTTCGCCTCCTTGGTATTCGAGAAAATCGCTTCGGAGAAGGTTGGCTGTAATCTTGTTGGTTTCAAGATTTTTTTCCGCAAGTGAAGCCATCTTCTCCTGCTTCTCTATCATCGTGAGTTCGATGGGAAAGTCACGTGCTAACAGCAGGCCGATGACTCCGACACCGCTCCCTACGTCGAGCACTCTTCCTTTGGGCGAAAAAGATGCGGCGAAATCATAGAGAAAAATGGAGTCGCTGTTGAAACAGTAGCCGTCCTGCGGTTGGTAGAAAAGCAAATGTAGCGCCTTTTTTTGATAAAATTATAGCAAAAAAGGTTGGACCGATGATTATTATCCCTGCACGTTTGGGCTCGACACGTTTTCCGAAGAAAGTATTGGCGGAGATAGGTGGTGTTCCTATGGTTGTGGCCACGGCTCGTGCAGTCGCATCGGTCGACGATGTCGCGGTGGCAACCGATGCGGAAGAGGTTCTCGAAGTGTGTAAAGCGCACGGTGTCAAAGCGGTCATGACGAGCAGCGAACATCAAAGCGGTACGGATCGCATCAACGAAGCGGCGGCTCGTTTGGGACTTGACGAGAGTGAAATCGTCATCAACGTGCAGGGAGATGAACCTTTCATCGAAGCGGATGTTGTCGAAAAACTGAAAAAGCTGGTCCACGCCTACCAAAACGACAGCCGCGTTATGATCTGCTCCGTTTACAAAGCGATCGCAAAAGAGGATGCGATCGATCCGAATCTCGTCAAAGTGGTGACGGATGAGAGTGGATTCGCCCTCTACTTTTCAAGAAGCATCATTCCCTACGACAGAGATGGTGGATTTGACGGATATAAAGGGCATCTGGGTCTTTATGGCTATACGAGAAAGATGCTCGGACGTTTTTGCAGTCTGCCGCACGCCCCGCTTGAACATATCGAAAAGCTGGAACAGTTGCGTGCACTTTCGCACGGCTATGCGATCGCGATGACGGAAGTGGAAACGAAGAGTTTCGGCATCGATACAAAAGAAGATCTGGAGCGTGCGCTCGGTCGTTACTGACCGATCACCTCTTTTTGATTCGTCCTGCTTTGCAGATAATCCGAAATCTGCATCAGCGAGAAAGTGACAAGAAAGATCATCAGGCCCGGAAAGAAACTGATCCACCATGCAATCTCCATCACCTCTTTCCCTTCACTTATCAGACTCCCCCAGCTCATCTGCGGAGGCGTAATACCGAGACCGAGGAAGCTGAGTGCACTCTCACTCAAAATCGCACCTCCCACACCGAAAGTGAAACTGACGAAAAAGATAGGGGCCAGCAGAGGGGCGAAATATTTAAGAATGATTTTGGTCGCAGGTATCCGGGCGATTTTGAGAATCTTGATAAAGGGTTTTTCTCCAATGGAAAAACTTTCTGCCCGGATCATTCTCGCCATTGTCATCCATCCTGTTACCGAAATAACGAAAATGAGAACCCAGACCGACGCTTCGACATAGCTGACGAGCGCCAGTAGCAGAAAGAATGTCGGAAACGTCAAAAAGAGGTCGACAAGTATGACGAAACTTTTGTCGACCGCCCCTCTGAAAAACCCCGCTGTGATGCCGATGATCAGTCCGAGCATCGAAGCGATGAGAGCACTTCCTATACCGATAATCAAAGAGACTCTACCCCCTTGCATCAAACGTGCGAGCAGATCGCGGCCCAGGCGATCCGTTCCTAACGGATGCTCGGCCGACGGGGGAAGAAGAAGTGTTTCAGGGTGCAGGTCAAAGGGACTGACGGTGTAGAGTAGCGGTCCCATAAAAGAGAACAGAAAAAGGGCGACAAGCAGTCCCAGGCTGATACAAGGGCATCGCATCGTCTACTGTTTGATTCCCAGCAGTGTCTGAATCATCTGATCGATGGTCGTAATGACTTTCGCACTTGCGCCATAGCCGGTCTGATACTTCATGAGATTGGTCAGCTCTTCGTCGAGATCGACTTTGCTGATACTGTCGAATTCGTTGACGACAGCGTTGAGAAGTGACTGGGATGTCTCGGCGGCCGAATGGACCGCCGCAGTCGTATTCGCAACGTTTGTGACACTCATTCTGAAAAATCCGCTTAGTGTCTCTTTCGCGAAATGGGTGTTTGAATCTGCAGGTTTGTAAAAGTCGATCTTTTTATACTGCAGTTCGATCATACTGTTGGCCATACGGTTGTCTCCGGAAATCGGCGCAGCGTTTCCTCCTATCCTGGTCGGATTGCCGTCGAGCGATTTGTTGAGCGTGATATTTTTTGCATCACTGCCGTCAAAAAAACGTTCGAGCCCCAATACGCCTGCAAAGAGCGTCGGATTTTCCGGATCGGCCTCCTCGATCGCAAAGGTATACCCCTCTCTGGCTTTGGTGGAGTCCATGGAGATTTGAAATGTTCCGTCGGCCGATGCCGTGAGATAATTGTCGACATCGTTGCCCTTCAGATTGTCTCCATTGTCGTCGATATCCGCATCTTCGATCCGTGCGGCGATCTCCCCGTAGGTCATCTCCGGGGTGAGAACGATCTCTCTTTTTGCGACTTCATTGCCGTCGATATCGTATATTTTGACGAAAAAGGACCCTTCTTCGATCGGGAGTTCCGATTCCGGAATGGTCTGATTCGGTGCAATTTCGGTACTGCCGCTCATCTGGGTCGTCGCGTGTGCGGCATAGAGGTTGTTTGTATTGAAAATCAGACTCGATGCAAAGCTGTCGAGTTCATCCAGAATTTGCTGAATGTCGCCATCCCGAAGCGAAAGTATGGCTCCGACTTTTCCACCATGAATATAGTCGGTGATATCGAATTTGACATAATCCTGCCGTTGGTAGTAGACGTCGCTGAATCCGCTGCCTTCGGGCCTGTCGAGGACCAGAGGGTGAAACGTGTTCCCATCCACGAAGGAGGAGCCCCCGATGCTCAGGTGATATTCGCCTCCAGATTCGATGAGATGCCTGTCTGTCGTCATGTCCGGCTTCATTTCACCTTTCGAAACGGCGATGTCGACCAGTTTGCTCAGTGCCAGCTCGAGTTTGTCCCGCTGGTCACGCAGATCGTTGGCATTGTCCCCTCCGGCTTCGTCCGTGTTGATGCGGACATTGAGTTCCGCGATCTGTTTTCCGAGTCTGTTGATTTCATCGATGGAGGTTTTTAGCTGGTCGTCCAGCCTAGTCTGGACCGAGGCGATCTGTGCCCGTGTATCGCGGATGGTGGCGGTAAAGGTTCTCGTCTGCTGCGCGAGATTGGTTTTCAATGCACTGTCGTCGGTGTTTTTGGAAAAATCGTTCCAGGCATCGAAGTAATCCTGCATACCGTTATAGATGCCGTTTTTGTCGATTTCCGGAAAATAGCTGGATATTTCGTCCATTGTCTCCTGGCGCAGTTGATTGTACTCATTGCTGGTAGACGAGTTTTTGAGGCGTTTGTAGACGAATTCATCGTGAACCCGGACGATTTCCGTGATTTTCGCACCCAGGCCGATATCGCCGGGAGTTGTATTGAGCGGTGTGTTCGGTTCGATGACCACACGCTGGCGCGTGTAGTCGGGGTTTTGTGCATTGGCGATATTGTGGCCGGTCGTATCGATCGCGATTTGTGAAGTTTTAAGGCCGCTGTAGCCGATATTGAGAGCGTTGAAGATGGAGGCCATCGTTTATGCCCTTACTTCGATAAGTGAAGCTGCCTTGGCATTTTTGCCGGTGTATCCATCTTTCTCTATCGGAAGCATCTCTTCATAGAGCGCATTGTAGAACTCTCCGACGGTTATGACGAAGCGTGCATAATAGCGATTGATCTCCTGCAGCTCTTCGAGTTTCGTGCGAAGTTCTTCGAGCTGCCGGCGAATATCTTCTCCAAGCAGCTCTTCCAACTCACTATCCGGATTCGTTTTGACGATATTGGTGATCTCGTTGTCGATCAAGGATTTTCTGTTTTCGAACGTCAGAAGCGTATGCTCCTTCGTTTTGATGCGGTCGAACATCTCGTCGTGTCTTGCCGCCTTGATATCGTCAATATCCATCTGTGTCAGATTGATCAAGGTATCGAGATCTTCCAGTGCCTTGTCCAGGTAGTGTTTCAGCATGATTTCCCTTTTTATTCGGGCTTGAGCTCCTGTGCCATTCTGGTTGCCGTGGCATCCAGATCGATGGAGTATTCTCCGTTTTCGATCTGCTTTTTCAGTCCGTCGACGCGGTTTTGCTGCTCAAGCGCCTGTTTTTCGATGTTTTTTGCGTTCTGCACATCATTTTTTTGCGTATCGTTGTTAATGATCGTTCCACTGTTCTGGGAACCGATATTTCGTATCATTCTGCATCCTTTTGCCGTTGATAGAATCTTCTTAATTATACTATCGGCAAAATTTCGTCTTTGTTAAGAATTTTTTTCTACTAGATAATTAAACAAAAGCTCGCTGTATCCAAAGTTGCCACTGAGCTGTTTGCTTCTTTCGTCGTTCATCATCGATCTGTAGATATCTCTGCCCGGGTCTTTGGGTAGCAGATGGTCATCCGTCTGCATCGCTTTGTCCAGAAGCATTTTGAGAACGATCGCTTCAAAAGCGTCCGTCTGCTCCTTCAGCACCGCTTTTTCACTCCCTCCGGTATTGGGGAGAGGTCGTTGATATTCGTTGATATGAAGTTGATTCATCGTTCCTCCTCCTTATTTTATATGATCTGTAGGTCGGCGTGGATGGCACCGGCGTTTTTCATCGCTTCCAGGATGGAGATGATATCTTTTGGAGAAGCACCCAGCTTCTTCAGGGAGCGTGCGATATTTGCGACTGTCGTCGCTCCATTTTTTGTCACGATCTTGTTGTTGTCCGGTTGGAGCTGCAGATCGTTTCCGATATTGACGCCATTGCTCCCTTTTTTCAAAGATGGGAGAGTACGCTGTTCTTCAATCTGTATCGTAATGTCTCCATGTGTGATCATGACCGGTTCGACTTCGATATCGACACCGGATACGATCGTTCCGGTACGTTCGTCGATGACGATACGCTGCCTGTTACTATAGTCGATAGAGAGGTCGCCGACTGTCGCGAGGAATTCGATCATGCTCATTCGCTGCGGTTTTTTTAGACGAATGGTTCTGGCATCGACGGCTATGGCGACATGCTCTTTGTAAAACCGGTTGAGAATGTTTTGAATGGCGACGGCATTTTTGAAATTGGCTTCTTTGAGGCTCAGTGTCGCCTGTCTCTGTGAATAGAGGTCGAACGCCACTTCCTGTTCCACAAGTGCACCGGCAGGTATACGCCCGGCCGTGGCGTGGTTGAGCGTTCCTGTCCCTCTGCCGTTGCGGCCGCCTATCGTCACCGATCCCTGTGCCAACGCATAGATCCGTCCGTCGACACCTTTGAGAGGTGTCATCAGCAGTGTACCCCCTTCGATCGATTTGGCATCGCCGATTGACGAGACGACGACATCGATTTTGTCTCCCTGTCTCGCAAAAGGTGGAAGTGTCGCCGTTACCATGACGGCTGCGACGTTTTTCGATTTGATGTCTTTCGGATCGAGTTTGACATTCATGCTCTGAAGCATGTTGGCGATTGTCTGAAGGGTGAATTTGGAGGTGGTACCGTCACCGGTTTTGTTGAGGCCTACGATAAGTCCATATCCGATAAGCTGGTTGTCCCGTACGCCAATGATATTGCTGATCTCTTTGATCTTGACGGCATGACCAAGCAGTGGAAAAAGCAGTAGCAGAAAAAATAGCGTTCGTCTCAATGGAAACCTTTCGCTCTGTTTTGTAACCGGTTAGATCGGTTATCGTCAACAAAGCAAATAGCGTTCCACTATTTTGGCGAGTAGTAACTGAGTGAGCTTTTCCCGAATTTCTTGAATTTCACTTTTTCAAAAGCACCGACTGTCTCGGGAAACGGTACTTTCGTCATATGCTCAACGATGATCATATGGATGACTTTTGGGTCGATCGATCTCATCAACTCGATGACTTTGCTGTAGATATCTTCATGCCCTTCTCGTATCGAAAAAGGCGGGTCGATATAGAGATACGTTTTTTCGCCGCTTCTTTCGAGGTCATACAAAATGGTTGGCACTATCTCAAAGGCATCGCCGAAACGGATATCACACCGTTCTTTGTCGATACTTTCACAGTTGTTGCGAAGGGTTTTCACCGCATCACGGTCCAACTCGACAAACCATGCCCGTTTGGCACCTCTGCTAATCGCTTCCAGCCCTACAGATCCACTGCCGCCGAACATCTCGATAAAGTTACGGTCGATCAGATCGAATTGCAGGGTGTTGAAAAGCGACTCTTTGAGACGGGCTTTCGAACTTCTCGTAACCGTCTTTGCGGGCAGAGAAATTTTCTTTCCACGGTATTTCCCTCCGATAATCTTCGTCGTCAATGTTTTATCGTCTCTTTTCATAATGCTCTTTGATAAGGGATGTCAGTTCCTGTACGAAACTGCGTGTGGCCACTTCGATCTTCTCCTCAAGGGAGGGATCCTCTTCGATCGTGAAAGCCCGAAGCGCTTCTTTGTTTCGATAATTGTGAAGCTTCTCTTCCAATCTGATCATGAGTTGTGATCTTGAAAAAGGTTTTTTCAGGTCCGCATCGGCATCGAGCCCGATACGCAGAACAGGGAGTTTGGTGTGTACGGGATGGTCGGAAACTATGATTTGTGCCTGATGTTCGGGGACGAGAAAATTTTTGAGAAATTTTCTCAAACTTTTTTCGATCAGTATGGAGTGGCACTGCAAGGCTATTTTCACCTGAAACTCTCCTTTTTTCCAAAACAAGCGTCAGCAAAAATTCCTTTCACTGACACTTCGCCCTGTGGCGGGGAATGCCCCGCCGCCAGTAGATACGACATTATAATCGAAATGCCCTAAACAAATTTTGAATGCATCCGATACTTCTACAGAGCATCATTTGAAGGATTCAACGATGGAAATATTTAATACTATGCGCTCCCAACAGCCGCAGCCGACAACGTCTCATGGCGTCGGGAACGCTCATAAAACGGTGTCGCAGACACAAAAATCGTCTCAGCAGATGGCACGGGAAGAGGTGCAACAGAGCGAACGGAAAGCCGATACGCAAAAATTGAAAAAGCAGCTGCAGGAGATCACCGACCAGCTCAACAAAGAGATGAATCCGCTCAATACCAGTATACGATTCGGTTTCAACGACAAAGTCGAAGAGATGTACGTTTCGGTCATCGACACAAGTACGGATCAGGAGATACGCAAAATCCCTTCGGAAGAGGCGATGCGCCTGGCGGCCAAAATGCGTGAGCTTGTCGGGATGATTTTCGACAAAAAAGGTTAAAAAACTTTTTGCAAGGATGCAAAAAATAGATGAAAAAGGATTTGAAATGACTGCAGCTGCTGCATATAGCACATATACACAAAACAATATTCAGATTGAGTCTCCTGAAAAGCTGATCGAAATGTTATATGAGGGCATTATTCGTTTCTGCTCTCTGGCCAAAAAATCGATCGAACTCGGTGATATCGAAAAACGCGTCTACTGGACCAACCGTGCGGTTGCCGTCTTTATCGAGCTCATCAACTCTCTGGACGCCAAAAAAGGGGGTGAGGTCGCAATCTATCTGGAGGGGCTGTATAACCAGCAGATCAAATTTTTGAATGAGAGCAATTTGGAAAACAGTACGGAAAAAATCGATATCGTTTTGCATGTGACGCGTGAATTGCTCGAAGCGTGGCGTGAAGTCACCGGAAAATGATTCGTTGGCATGAGGCGTTCAAAATCGCTCTGATCGAAGAGAATGAGCGAGAGCTCGTCTCTTTGCTCGAGAAGATGCCGAAATTTGAACATCTCGATGAAATGGAGTCGGCACTCGCTTTGATAGCGGAAGCGAAACAACTTTTCGAAATAAAAAAAAAGCAGCTTCTGGACGAGATGAAAAAAGTCCGAACCGCAAAAAAATTTCTGACTAACTCGGAAGAGACCTTTTCCGAAAAAAAACTGGACGTTCACTCATAATCTTTTCAACTCTTTTTGGATAAAATCAACCCAAATTTCTCTCAGAGGTAAAAACGTATGAAAAAAGAGGTCAAAAAAGTCGTTCTCGCCTACTCCGGCGGACTCGATACCAGTATTATCCTCAAATGGCTTCAGGATGAGTACAACTGCGAAGTTGTCACGTTTACAGCCGATATCGGACAGGGTGAAGAGGTCGAACCGGCACGGGAAAAAGCGCTTAAACTCGGCATAAAACCGGAAAATATCTTCATCGAGGATTTGCGTGAAGAGTTCGTTCGCGACTATGTTTTTCCGATGTTTCGCGCCAATGCGATCTATGAAGGGGAATACCTCCTGGGAACGTCGATCGCACGCCCGCTGATCGCGAAACGCCAGATCGAAATCGCCAAATTGACCGGTGCCGACGCCGTCAGCCACGGTGCGACCGGCAAAGGGAACGACCAGGTGCGTTTCGAACTGGGATACCTGGCGCTCAACCCGGATATCACGATTATCGCCCCCTGGAGAGAGTGGGATCTCAACAGTCGCGAAAAGCTTTTGAAGTTTGCCGAAACCCACGGTATTCCGATCGAAAAGCACGGAAAAAAGTCACCCTATTCGATGGATGCGAATCTGCTTCATATCTCTTATGAAGGCGGAATTCTCGAAGATCCGATGAACGAACCCGAGGAGGATATGTGGCGATGGACGGTGAGTCCGGAAAACGCTCCCGATACCCCCGAGTATATTACGATCACCTACAAAAACGGAGATCCGGTCGCGATCGACGGAAAAACGTTGACACCGGCGGAAATGTTGACGCAGCTCAACGAATATGGGAAGAAGCATGGCATCGGACGTCTTGACATCGTCGAAAACCGCTATGTTGGCATGAAGAGCCGAGGTTGCTACGAGACACCGGGTGGGACGATCATGCTCAAAGCACACCGTGCCATCGAATCGATCACACTCGACCGCGAAGAGGCACATCTCAAAGATGAGTTGATGCCGCGTTATGCGAAACTCATCTACAATGGCTTCTGGTTCGCACCGGAGCGGGAAATGTTGCAGGCCGCGATCGACAGTACGCAGGGCAATGTCAACGGCGACGTACGTTTGAAGCTCTACAAAGGCAATGTAACCGTTGTGGGACGACAATCACCCAATTCGCTCTTCAATCCGGAGTTCTGTACTTTTGAAGAGGATACCGTCTATAACCAGAAAGATGCAGAAGGGTTCATCCGCCTCAATGCGCTCCGTTTCATTATCGAGGGGCACGCTCGGAAAAAACAGTGACACGCGTATCCCACTGTGCGAGCGGTACGGGCGAAACGGCATGCGCTCGCGCATCCGGGAAGCCCGGCTTGCCAAAAAGCGATGAAAAGCTTTCCTTCAAAACAGCGGCCCTGAGCGGACCGCATCCAATTTCCGGGGTGGTCGATGAATCTGTCTGATATGCTTTGGGAAATTTTCTCCGTTTTTTTCGTCGTCGCCGTCGTCGTATTCATTTCGCTTCTTTACCAAAAAAGTCTTCAAAACCGTGATGAAGGATGAACGAGTGTCGAATCTGTGCTAAACTTTTCGAAAAGATTGTGAAAAGGTTCGGTGCAGAATGAAAGATACCCTCTTCAATTTTTTCAAAAAAGAGTCTTCGACCGGTATTTTGCTGATGTTGGCGACCTTGATCGCAATGACGGCAGCCAACTCTCCACTCAAATCTTATTATGAACTTTTCACGGAGATTCCGGTTGTCATCAGCTTTGGGGAATTGACGATCGCAAAACCGCTTCTTCTATGGATCAACGACGGCTTGATGGCACTCTTCTTTTTCATGGTGGGGCTCGAAATAAAGCGTGAAATGTTCGAAGGCGAGCTTGGCAAGCCGGGTAAAATCGCACTTCCGGCTTTTGCGGCCGTTGGCGGAATGGCAGCGCCTGCGCTCATCTACGCCCTCTTCAACTGGTCCGATCCGGCCGCGATGAAAGGGTGGGCAATCCCCGCTGCGACAGATATCGCATTTGCGTTGGGGATTCTCTCTCTTTTGGGGAAACGCGTTCCTGTAGGGCTCAAACTCTTTCTTTTGACCCTTGCCATTATCGACGATCTCGGTGCGATCGTCATTATCGCTTTTTTTTATACATCACAACTCTCGATGCTCGCCCTTGGGATTGCGGCGGCGATGCTTGCACTTCTTTTTTCGATGAATCGTTACGGTGTCGTCAACAATACCATGTATATTCTCGTCGGAATCGTCCTTTGGACCGCCCTGCTCAAATCGGGAGTGCATGCCACCCTCGCCGGTGTCATGCTTGGACTCTTCATTCCGATCAGAAACAACAAAGCGAGTTTTTATCATTTGGAACATTCGCTTTACAGGCCGGTCAACCATATCATCTTGCCTCTTTTCGCGTTTGTCAATACAGGCATCGATTTTTCCGGCGTGAAGGTGAGCGATTTTACCGACTCCATCACGCTGGGAATCGCATTTGGGCTCTTTTTCGGAAAGCAGATCGGAATCTTCCTTTTCAGTTACCTTGCGGTGGCTTTGAAACTCGGTTCCCTGCCGGAAGGGGTCGCATGGCGCCACATCTATGGTGCGGCGATGCTTGGAGGTATCGGCTTTACGATGAGTCTTTTCATCGGTTCGCTGGCGTTCGAGTGTAGCGGAGAAGGATGCCTGCAACAAGTGGATGAACGGATGGGCATTCTGATCGGCTCCCTTTTCTCAGGTTTGGCTGGGTACCTGTTCTTCCGCTTCGTTTCGAGGCATTCTAACTGAGAGCATCTTCGGCACGTTCGATCAGATCGGAGATACTGAACTTGATGACGGCATCGTCGAGTCCTATAAATTTCGGTATCACTTCGAGCAGAAAGTGAAAGATGAAGAGCATCGGTGCGAATGCCACCAACTCACGCATAAAACCTCTGATACGATAACGTTTTCTGAGCCACGCCACCGCTTCGGGCCGGCCGTGCAGAAGCAGAAGGCCCTGAATGGCGAAGACGAACCCCCAGCAGATATAGGTTAGAATCGAACCGATCACCAGAACGTAGCCCCAAAATTCCAAATCACTCATCGTGCATCGACCAGATCGTAGAGTTTCATCAGCGCTTTGGGGTCGGGGCCGCGCCCCAGCCATTCACGGTAGAGTTCCTGCATCGGTTCGCTGGCACCGCGCTCGAGAATGTAGTGTTTATAACCGTCCATCCTGTCGGTTCTGATCCTGCCGCTATCGAAGCAGGCGAAGAAGGCGTCGGCACTCAGAACTTCCGCCCATTTGTAGCTGTAGTAGCCCGCTGCGTATCCGCCGGCGAAGATATGGGCGAATCCCCACTGGAAACGGTTGTAGCTCGGCGGTTTGATGAGCGCCAGACGCGCTCTGAGTGTGTCGAGCAGTGCCTGGATTTCATCTCCTTGATAGAGCTTTTGGTGAAGCATGAAATCGAAGAGTGCAAATTCGATCTGGCGCAGTATCCCCATGGCGGCCAGGAAATTTTTGCTCTGTTTGATTTTCCGCATCAATGTCTCCGGCATCGGCCTGCCGGTTTCGTGATGCCGTGCAAACCGCTCAAGTACGCTGCGTTCGTATGCGAAGTTCTCGAGAAACTGAGAGGGAAACTCCACTGCGTCCCACTCCACACCGTGGATACCGCTGACGAAACGCTCTTTGACTTTGCTGAAAAGATGGTGGATGGCATGTCCCATTTCATGAAAAAGTGTCACCACGTCGTCGTGCCGAAGCAGTGAGGGTGTTGCCTGTGTCGATGGCTGAAAGTTACAGACCACAAAAGCCGATGCGGGATGTTCTGCTCCCTTTTCATCCTCGTGATGCGTTTGCCAGTCATTCATCCATGCCCCGCCGCGCTTGTTCTTTCTCGCCTCCAGATCGAAGTAGATGCGGGCGAATGTTTCACCCCTCTCCTGCAGGTCGAAAACTTTGACTTTTTCGTTCCAGACGGGTACATCCACGGGTTCGAAAGAGATGCCGAAGAGTTCGCTCACGAAGTCCAGAAGGCCCTGAAGTACCCTGCCCTGCTCGAAATATGGGCGTGTCATCTCGTCGTCGAAATCGAGATCGCGTTTTTTCAGTTTTTCGCTGTAGTAGGCGACATCGTAGCTCTCGAGCTCTTCGATGCCATCCTCTTTTGCGAGTGCCTGAAGTTTTTCGACCTCTTTTTCGGCATGCGGCAATGCCGCATCGGCCAATTCGTTCAAAAAGCCGATAACGGCCTCATCCTTCGGCGCCATTTTGGTGGCCAGCGAGAGTTCGCTGAAGTGGTCGAAACCGAGGATTTTCGCTTTTTCGTCCCGCAACCGGAGGATTTCGTCGATGATGGCCTGGTTCTTTGGTGCACGCGTTACGTAGGCTCTGTAGAGCTCTTCACGTAGGCTACGGTTGGGGCCGTAGGTCATGTAGGCCATGTAGCTGGGAATCTGCAGGGTGAACTTCCAAACCGTTTTGCCCTCTTTTTCGGTTTTGGCCAGCTCCAAATCGCTTTCGGGCACTCCTTCGACATCTTTTGGATCCTCGATGATCAGCTCGTAGGCATTGGTGGCATCGAGCAGGTTTTGCGAAAAGTGGTTGTTGAGCTCGCTCAGTCTAAGATCGATCGTTTCAAGACGCTTCTTCTTTTTCTCGGGCAGATCCACGCCGGAGAGTCTGAAGTCGCGAAGCTCCTGGCGAACCACTTCCTGCTGGGCACGATCTTCGCCCGTTATCTGGGAGAAGGCTTCGAAAAGTTCCCGGTTTTGGGAGAGTTTTGTGTGATAGTGCGAAAGCAGCGGAAGCGAAGCTTCGTATGCCTGTTGTGTTCTTTTCGAATTTTCGACGCTGTTGAGGTGCGCAAGCGGCGTAAAGAAAAGATCGACTTTTTCGAACGTCTCCATATAGGGGCGTACGAACGAGCGGTAATCTCTCTTTTTTTCCTGAAGCAGTGATTTTATCGACGATTCGTTCTCTTCGAGCAGCGCTTTGAGTGCGTCGGGAAATTTGTCGAAATCAGGCGAAGTAAAGGGTACAAACATCTTACAGTCCATTCACGGTTTTTTTGGAATTATAGCCCAATTTACGCTATTTTCGATATAATCACCATAAATTGAACGAAGGAGAATATTTTATGAAAGTTTTACTTATCAAAGATGTCAAAGGGCTCGGAAAAGCGGGTGAAATCAAAGAGGTGAAAGACGGTTACGGCAAAAATTTTCTGGTCGCCAAGGGGTTCGCCAAAGTCGCGACCGACGATGTGGTCGCCGAGTGGCAGGCAGATCAGAAACGCAAAGCTGAAGAGGAAGCGGCCGAGATCGCACGCCTCGAAGCATTGAAGAAAAAGCTCGAAAACATCACACTCGTCATTGCGAAAAAGCTTGGCGCCAACGGATCGCTCTTCGGTGCCATCACGAACCACGATGTGGCCGACGCCCTCAAGGCAGAAGGTATCGAAATCGACAAGAAGCTCATTCATCTCGATGGCGCCATCAAAGCGACAGGCGTCTATGAAGCGGACGTCAAACTGGGCCACGGCATCCATGCGAAGCTGAAGTTCGAAGTGGTCGGAGAGTAACGGATGTTCGAAGCGACTACCATACTGGCTTACAAATCGGACGACTATGCCGTTATCGGTGGTGACGGACAGGTGACGTTCGGCAACGCCGTGCTCAAAGGCAATGCCACGAAAATCCGAACGCTCCACAACGGACAGGTACTGGCGGGCTTCGCCGGAAGCACGGCTGACGCCTTCAACCTTTTCGATATGTTCGAAGGGTTTCTGCAAAGCCGCAAGGGGGATCTGCTCAAAGCGGTTATCGAATTCTCCAAAGCGTGGAGGAAAGACAAGGTTTTAAGACGATTGGAAGCGATGATGATCGTTCTCAACAACGAGCATATTTTCATCCTCAGCGGCAACGGTGACGTCGTGGAGCCCGAAGACGGAAAAATCGCCGCCATCGGAAGCGGGGGGAATTTCGCCATTTCCGCGGCGCGTGCGCTG
The DNA here is from genome assembly GCF_030296055.1 of Hydrogenimonas cancrithermarum. NCBI lineage: Bacteria > Pseudomonadati > Campylobacterota > Epsilonproteobacteria > Campylobacterales > Hydrogenimonadaceae > Hydrogenimonas > Hydrogenimonas cancrithermarum. The sequence continues at coordinate 316,398 of NZ_AP027370.1, read as the reverse complement.
GCCAAACATGCCGATATGGACCCCAAGAGACTGGTCGAAGAGAGCCTTCATATCGCCGCGGACCTCTGTATCTACACTAACCACAATATCAAAACACTGGAACTTAAAAAATGAGTCGAATGGAAAGTATGACACCCAAAGAGATCGTCGAATATCTCGACAATTACGTCATTGGTCAACACAATGCCAAAAAAACGATTGCCGTCGCACTGCGCAACCGCTTCAGGCGTATGCGGTTGCCACAGGAGATTCAGGATGAGATTATGCCGAAAAACATTCTGATGATCGGTTCGACCGGCGTGGGCAAAACGGAGATTGCACGCCGTCTCGCGAAGATGATGGGTTATCCCTTCGTCAAAGTGGAAGCGAGCAAATATACCGAAGTCGGCTTCGTCGGACGTGACGTGGAGTCGATGATTCGCGATCTGGTCGCGACTTCGGTGAGCCTCGTGACACAGGAACAAAAAGAGCTCAAAGCGGGTGAGATCGATGACTATGTCGAAAAGATGATAATCGAGAAACTGCTGCCGCCACTTCCCAAAGGGGCGACGGAAGCGAAGCAGCAGGAGTATGCGAAGAGTTTCGAACGTATGCGCGAGAAGCTGAAAAAAGGCGAGCTCGACAAGCTGAAGATCGAAGTGGAGATGCCGGCACCGAAGATCGAGATGGGTGACAGCAATCTTCCCCCGGAGATGAGCAAGGTACAAGAATCCCTGGCCAAAGTTTTCGGTTCGCTCGGCCGTGAGAACAAAAAAGAGGTTACGGTGAAAGAGGCGAGAAACATTTTGCGTCAGGCCGCGAGCGAACGTCTGCTCGATGACGAGCAGATCAAGCAAGAAGCCCTGCGTCGGGCACAAGAAGGCGGCATTATCTTTCTCGACGAGATCGACAAGATCGCCGTCTCAAGCCAAAACAGCGGCCGGCAGGACCCGAGCAAAGAGGGCGTACAGCGCGATCTCCTGCCGATCGTGGAGGGAAGCACCGTCAATACGAAGTATGGGCCGGTCGATACGGATCATATCCTTTTCATCGCCGCCGGTGCGTTTCACGTCAGCAAGCCAAGCGATTTGATCCCCGAACTTCAGGGACGTTTCCCCCTTCGCGTGGAATTGGACAGTCTGACTGAAGAGGCTCTCTACGAAATTCTGACGAAACCGAAAAATTCATTGATCAAACAGTACCAGGCGCTTCTGGGTGTCGAGGGGATGGAGCTTCTCTTTGAAGAGGATGCGCTTCGTGCCATTGCCAAGCTCAGTTTCCAGGCGAACGAACGTACCGAAGATATCGGAGCAAGGCGCTTGCATACCGTCATCGAGAAGGTACTTGAAGATATCAGTTACGATGCGGATGAGTACAGAGGTAAAACATTTACGATTACTGCCGATTATGTTCATGGTAAGCTCGATACGATCGTAGAGGATGAAGATGTCGCCCGATATATCCTCTAATTGCCCGACGAAAGCGGGTTTCGTAGCCGTTGTCGGTCGTCCGAATGCCGGAAAGAGTACGCTTCTCAACTGGCTTGTCGGCGAAAAACTCGCGATGGTGAGCAAGAAAGCCCAGGCGACAAGAAAGCGTATGAACATTATCGTGATGCATGAAAATGCGCAGATCATCTTCGTCGATACACCGGGAATCCATGAAAAAGAGCGTCTACTCAACCAGTTCATGCTCTCGGAAGCGATCAAGGCGATCGGTGACTGTGATCTCGTACTTTTTCTTGCACCTGCGAATGACAGGCTCGACCATTACAAAAAGTTTCTGGAACTCAATGCAGGCAGGCGTCCCCATATCGTCGTCCTCACGAAAATCGACGAGTTGAGTAACGAAGCACTGCTCTCGAAGATTGCGCAATACCAGGCGTTTCAGGATCGATTCGAGGCGTTGATTCCCGTTTCGGTAACGAAAGGGATCGGAAAGGATCAGCTGTTGGACGAGATCGTGAAAGATCTGCCCTGCTCTCCATGGTTGTACGATTCGGAGTTGATGACGACGACGAATATCCGGGAGATCTATAAAGAGATGATTCGGGAATCGATTTTCGACAATCTGAGTGACGAGATTCCATACGAAACCGACGTGATCATTGAAAAGATCGACGAGCGGCCCGGCCTTGATCGTGTCCAGGCGACGATCGTGGCCGAGAAAAAGAGTCAAAAGATGATTCTGGTCGGAAAAGGCGGATCGACGATCAAACGAATCGGAAGAGATGCCCGCCTGAAAATGGAACAGTTTTCAGGAAAGAAGATCTATCTCGAACTTTTTGTTTCGGTCAAAAGCGGCTGGTCGAAGAACAAAAAGATGCTTTCCGAGTTGGGCTACGATTTCGACTAAGTACCGTACGACGGCAATTTGAACCAGAACTTGTTAAATTTGAACTTATGTTTAAGTTTTACTAGGTTAGAATCGTCGTTGGTCGATTTACAAAATAAAAAGTAATAAGAGGCTTTGTTTATGTTTAAAGCATCAAGGGAAACATTGGAGAATGAAAACATAGGTTTTCAGAAAATAGTTTCGATCAATGCATACCAGAATGTCTACTATCAGTTTGTAAACAATGCATTGCAAAAGATTGACAAATTGCAGTATGACAAAAGAAATTTTGTCATATCGACACTCGATTCCAAAGACTTCATCTCGTCCATTATCGAAATCAGTGTGAATATTCCGCCTGAGGATCTTCAGGATGCGATCGAACTGAAAGCCTACGATGACCTCGGTCTCGACCAAGCCGTTGAATATATTATCCGATATATCGAGATCCCGGGCCAGAAAACCGAAAAGATGCGCTCTTTTCATGTCTTCGTCGCGGAACCCGAGGTTGTCCAGGATGTTTTCGACCCCATCAGGCAACAGGTTAAATATATCGATTATATCTATCCGAAACCCTATCTGATACAAAATATCTACGAACGGAACATCCTCGAATCTTACGGCGTTCACGGATATCTCTATTTTCAAAAAGAGGACGCTTTTCTCGCCCTTTTCAGGGATGGAGAGTATCTCTACTCGAAATCTCTGAAATATTCATTTGAAAACATTTACGAACGCTTCTGCGAACTGCACGGTGAACGAGTCGACGAGGAAGCATTCTACGATATGCTTCAGAACGAGGGGCTGAAAACTTCGAATTTCGACTATCAAGATCATTTGATGAAGCTTTTCAGCGAGATATTCCTCTATGTCAACGATATTCTCATCTATGCGAAACGGGCATTTGAAATCGAGAAGATCGACATGTTCTACACCGGTTCCGAAACGGGGCCGGTCCTGGGATTGAACGAATATGCACATACCTATCTGGGGATCGAATCGAGTGATTTCGATTTCGATTACGAGATGGAAAAGGGAGAGTGGTACGTCGACCAGTTCCATTACCTCGGTGTGCTCGAAGCGATCAAGGATATCGAGGGAGAAGAGAGTCCCAACTTCACACTCTTTTTCCGCCCTCCCCCATTTGTCGCACGAAGAAGCGGACAATTCATCATCACGACTGCCGCGACAGTCGTTTTGGCGCTTTCGCTTCCTGTCTACAACTACACCTACGACACCTATGTGAAAATAACCAATGACAAACTCAAAAAAGAGGAGAAACGCCTCAATACACTCGTAAGCTCCATCAAAAAAGAGATAGGAACATTGAAAAAACAGAAAAGCGAGATCCTCTCAAAAATCAAAGATGAAAATGACCTCTTCGAGACGAAGAAAAAGATTTTGGCCGCGATCTACGACAAGAAAGTAAACTATCCGATGAAAGCCAAAACCATTGTCAGTTTCGGCAACGATATGAGCAAATTCGATGTCAAGGTAACCAAGGTTTTCGATGAAGACAATACCTTTACCCTTTCTCTCTTTTCAAGAAGTGAAAAAAAGATTACACAATTCATCAAGTATTTGACCGACAAATATGAAAGAAAGATCCATACCGATATCGACAAGATCTACAAAGATGAGAAGAGCGGTATCTATCATGGTGACTTAAAGGTGACTGTATTATGAAAATATTGGAAGATCTGCTTGAAAAGCTGGACAATTACTTCGAAGAGAAAAAAGAGAGTGAATTTTATCTTATGGTCTTGGCGGTTGTTGCCGTCTTTGGTTTGATATCGTACTCCTATCTCATTCCGATTACCGAGAAACAGCTGAAGAAAGATTTGAAACAGCAGAAAAAGCTGGAGAAAAAAATCCGTGGCGAAAAGAGTTACCTCTCTTCGGTCACAGTCAACGGTGATCAGCGGTACCGAATCAAAAAACTTCAAAATGAGATTGCGAAACTGAAAATCCGTTACAGCGATCTCAAAGAGATCAACGAATACTCCGATTACCAGATCCAGACACTTTCGGAGCTGCTCTTCAACGAAAAAAACTGGGCGAAGTTTCTCGACTCGATTGCGTTGAAAGCCAAGAAAAACAATATCGATATCTCGCTTATCTCCAATAAATTCGTGAACAACGAAGACAGTTTCGGACATGTGCTCGAAATCGGTGTCGATTGTGAAGGCAACTATAGAAACATGATCAGGTTTATGAACGAGATTGAAGAAAGTGAGCTGGTTGTCGATATTTACAATATACAACTGGAAAGTGACGAAAATATAAAAGCAAACTTTAAGGTATCGGTATGGGGAATCAACTATTGATGAAAAGTGTGGGTATCGCCCTCTTCGCAGCGACAATACTTCATGCTGAAATAACGATCAACGATATCGACAAGCTTGTCAACGATATCAAGCAAGAACGTGTCGGACTCACCGATAAAGAGATTGTGAATGCGAAAGACCCGTTCATCTATCCGAATGGAAAATACGCGAAAGCACTGCATGGAAACCGTTCGAAGAAAAGACGTTACAGATTTGTCTTGACGGCAATCGTAAACAACCATGTGAAGATCAATCGAAGATGGTACTCTTTGAATTCCAAAGTCAATGGTTTTACCGTCAGCAAGGTAGGGAAAAATTATGTACTGCTTACTCGAAACGGCGAGCGTACGCGTGTCTTTCTGAAGCGGCAGAAAAGCAAAAAAATAAAATTATTAGTGAAGTAAGGATCGGGAATGAAATGTATGAAAAAAATAAAACTATCACTTCTTGCAGCGGTTGTCACTGCTTCGTTTGGCCTGACATCCAGCCTGCAGGCAGCGTGTGAAGACAACCTTTTCAATATCAAAGCGAATCAGGGAACCCGCATATCCGAACTTATCGACCAACTCGCGGAGCAGTGCGATCTGACGCTTATCGTCAAAGACAAAGAGGCGGCAAAACGGCTACGCACACGCTTAAACCGCTTCTCGCTCAAAGATGTCACACTGCCGGAAGTGTTACAGGTCGCTCTGAATGAACACAATCTCAACTATTCACTCGATGGGAATATCCTCAAAATCTCCTATTTGCTGACGAAAACCTACCATGTCGACTATATCAGCACCGATCGCGAAAGCAGCAGCAAAACCCGTGTCATGCTCGCCAGCGGTGTCGCCAATCAGCAGCAGACGACAACGAGCGGAAGCGGTACGGTTTCAACAAGCAACATGAGTTCGGGGGAGTCGGAAAGCGGAATCGATGTCACCTCCAACGACAAATTTGTCTTTTGGGCAAAATTGCAAGAGCAGATCCGCGATATTCTCAACCGCCCTGAAGATGAATACAAAGCGGGAGACCCGGTCATCGACAAAGAGTCCGGGCTCGTGACGATCACGGGAACCAAAAAGCAGCTCGACCGTGTCGAAGGATATCTCGACAACCTTATAGAACGGCTTCACAAACAGGTCCTCATCGATGTGAAGATGTATGCCGTCGTACTGAGTAAGGGCAAAGAGACCGGTATCGACTGGCGACAACTTTACAATCTTCAGAATTTCACGATAAGCGGTGAACGCCTTCAAGCCAATGAAAACGTTGGAGAAATAACGTTTCCGGGAGCGGGCGACACCCCCTATATCAGTAAATTCGTACCTGGTAAAATCGCTACTTTCACCGATATCGTCATGAATGCACAGATCGGTACCATCATTAAATTTCTGCAATCACAGGGTGATGTGCACTCCGTTTCCAATCCGAAAGTCCTGACACTCAACAACCAGGCAGCGATGATCACTGTTGGAAAACAGTATTTCTACAAAATCAAGAACAGTACGACAACGAGCAATACAGGAGGCAGTACCGTCGCTCAAAACGAAATCATCGATTCCGTTTTTGCCGGTATTCTTCTCGATATCACGCCCGAAATCGCTGCGGACGGTACGATAACGTTGAAGATCAACCCTTCCGTAAGCGATACGATCAATCCTGTCACCAACGAGAACGAAAACCGAACGATGCCGCCTGACCTCGAGCGCCGTCAAATGGCTTCTGTCGTTACCGTCAAAGACGGCTCCCATGTCATTCTGGGCGGTTTGATTACCGATCGCGTCAACAATTCGACACATAAAGTCCCGCTGCTTGGGGATATACCGATTCTTGGATACGCATTCAAGTATGACGAGTTGACGGACGAGAAGATCGAACTGGTTATCATCGTCACTCCGCATCTGGTAAAAGCGAAAAACTCCATGACGTTAAAAGACCTCGGGTACGACCGTCTTTCAGATAGCAACATGACCCGTATGCGATGAGCAAATACAGAGAACTCCAGAAGATTTTCATCGACAGGATCGAGGTGAGTCAATACATCGGCCTCGACACGTCGATACTCTTTTACAACAAGCTTCAGGAAAGTATCGCCAAGCCTCTTAAAATGATCCTCCTTTATGGCAAACCGGGCACCGGCAAGAGTGTTTTGATCAACAAGATATACCATGATGCGAAATCGGATCAGAACGTCCATCTTATCGCAACGCCGATCCAGAACGAGGATGAATTCATCCGTACCCTCTACAGTTTCCTGGTTCCCAACCAGACGGTTCCGGAAAATCTCACCTACAACCGATTTATCGATATATGCAATGCGATGAGAGATCAGCGGCATATCACGGTTCTTTTGGACGAAGCGCAGCTCTATTCCCCTTCCATGCTGGAAAAAATCCGGCTCATCTCCGACACCAGAACGATCAAATTCGTCGTTTCGCTCCACAAAACGGAAAAAGAAGATCTCATCGCCAAAGAGCATTTTCAATCACGTATCTGGGAGACGATCGAACTTAAAAACGGTACGATTCACGATACCGGTATGTATATTCAGAAAAAATTGGTTCAGCAGAACTATTTTGAAATAGCGAATATGTTCAATAAAAGCAATGTAAAATTGATTCACCGTTTCACCGGCGGTAACTATAGGGAGATCAACAAACTGATGTTCACTCTCTTCGAGATCTATGATTATTACGAGAGCAACAAGCCTTCCAAAATCTCAGGTAGGCATATCAAGAAAAAATTCATCGAGATGGGTGCATTGAAGTTGGGGTATATTCATGCTTGAGATCGAAAAGCTCGAAAAAGAGTGGCGCGTCTACAAAATCAAACGCTTGAGGCCCTGGGCGATTCTCGGGTTGGCAGCCGCGATATCGTACGGCCTGTTTTTGGCATGGCCTGCGGTTTCAGGCATGGAAGGCATGAAAAAGAGTTCGACGGCCTCTCGTGATACGAGGGGCGGAAAGTCGTTGGAACGGCCGCTTGTCGACAAAAAAGAGGTTCTCCGGAAGCCTCCCGCTTCAACGCTTCCTGTAACAACACAACTTCCTTCCGTGGCTGAGCGCTCCACTGCAAGCGCTCAAAGAGAAGAACGAAAAGAGAAAAGAGCTGTTCTGCTCAATCCGGATACGGCATTTTTGTCTTCCTTCTCACGTGATGCGGATTGGGATGAACCAAAAAAGCGCCGTTACGCAAGGCCTGTGAAAGAAGAGACGATCCACCCCTCCTCCAATCTCGAAAAACGGGAGCCGAAAACGGTTGTAAAGCTGCAGAACACGGCACCGATATCGGGAACTTCCATAGCCAAATCGTCACTCTCTATTCAGACGAAGACCTCCAACAATACACTGGACTATCTGATCAAGCGTTTCAATGTAAAAAGAGATCCAAAACTGGCCACCTATATCGCACAAAGCTTCTACAAGAAGAAAAATTACAATGAAGCGGTCAAATGGAGTATCATGGCCAACTCGCTGGAGCCTTCGAACGAAGAGAGCTGGCTGTTGTATGCGAGGGCGAAAGTGAAGTTGGGCAAAAAAGAGGATGCGATCAATGCACTTCGTATCTACCTGAATCAATACTCTTCCCGGAAAGTGAAGTCCTACCTGCATTCACTGGAGCACAGCTTATGAAAAAATTGCTGATTCTTTCCATTTTTGCAATCGTTTCGCTCCAGGGAGCCGATCTTGAAAGACTTTACGGCTTCTATGCCCAGAAACAGTACAAAAAAGCGTGTCAACTGGGTCTTCGAATGTTCGGAAAGCATAAAAAGAATTCGAAGTTTTTGATGCTTTATGGTTTTTCCTGTCTCAAGGCGGACTATATCGACAGGCTCGCCGTACCGCTGACCGGTTTGCGTGCGACGAAAACGGAGCGTGCGAACGCGAGTTATTTCGCGACGATTCTTCTTCAGAAGAAACTCCTTTATCATGCACTGCTCGACCATGTCGATATATCCGATCTGAAGCTTCCGAAAACCGATTATATCCTTTCGAAAGTTTTCGATCTTTATGTGAAAAAAGCATACAGAAAAATCGACGACAAATATTATCTGACACCCGAACAGGAGTCGGGAATGCTGTACGTTCTCTATGTGGAATCGAACGGCAAAGTACATAAAATGGTTGTAGAAGAGAGGCTGGACGGCAATATTATCAAAATTCACAGGTATTGGTGACGTATGGGCAAGATAATCGAATTATTGATCGCGTCGGGTCTGGTGACGAAAGAGCAGATCGCGGATCTGCTGCGAAGCAAAAAAGAGAAAAAGATCACACTCAAAGCTCTGATCGACCATAAAATCGTTCAACCCAACCAGGCATATCGGCTGATTGCGGATGAAGTGAGAAAAGGCAACCTTACGCTCGAGATGCTTGAACAAGAAGGCAGCGCCATCAATATCGATATGGTTCTCAAGCATCTTGCCGAATTGATGAAGATGGAGTATGTGAACCTCGACGAAGTCGATATCGACCTGCGTCTCATTTCGAAGCTTCCGATGCAGAAACTCGAAAAGATCGGCGCCCTTCCGATTAAAGAGTCCGATCTGAATGTCATCGTCGTTTTCAAAGATCCTTTCGACTTCAGCGCCCAGGAGACGATTCAGCGGGTTTTTCCGAAGAAACCGGTTGTCGCAGCGATTGCACGGCCGAGCCAGATCGACTATCATCTCAATCGTCTCGAGATGTCGGAGAGTATCAAAGGTCTTATCAACGAGATCAGAGAAGAGATTTCCGAAAGCGCATCTGCCACGGAAGCGAGCGAGTCCTCTGCGATTTTGAAGCTTATCGAAGTGATTCTCAAATCCGCGATCATCGCCCGTGCGAGCGACATTCATATCGAACCGACCGAAAACAGTTGTATTGTACGAAGCCGTATCGACGGGATGCTCACCGAAAGTTTCCGTTTCGATAAAGATATCTATCCACCACTCTCTTCACGTCTCAAACTTCTCTCCAACCTCGATATAGCGGAGAGGCGGAAGCCTCAAGACGGCCGTTTTTCGGCAACCATTATGAGCAGGGAGTTCGATTTTCGTGTTTCGACGCTTCCGATCATGAACGGTGAATCGATCGTCATGCGTATTTTGGACAAATCGAAAGTGATGATCCGGCTCGAAGATGCGGGTATGAGTTCACATAATTTCAATATATTCAACGATGCCTTGAAGGTTCCTTACGGTATCGTGCTCGTTACGGGACCGACGGGAAGCGGTAAAACCACGACACTCTATGGTGCACTCAACAACCTCAAAAGTGTCGACAAAAAACTGATCACCGTCGAGGATCCGGTCGAATACCAGATGAACCTGGTACAACAGGTACAGGTCAACGCCAAAGTCGGGCTCACATTCGCCAGTGCGTTGCGATCGATTTTGCGTCAGGATCCGGATATCATCATGATCGGTGAGATTCGTGACCAGGAGACACTTCGCATCGCGGTCCAGGCAGCGCTGACAGGGCACCTCGTCCTTTCGACACTGCATACAAACGATGCGATCAGTGCGATAACCCGTATGGCCGATATGGGGATCGAGCCCTATCTTATCAGCGGTTCGTTGATCGCGATCGAAGCGCAGCGTCTGGTAAGAAAAATCTGCCCCTACTGTAAAAAAGCGGTTGAAATTCCCGATCATATCATTAACGAATTGCATGAATATATTCCCGAGACATACCAGTTTTACAAAGGAACGGGCTGCAAGGAGTGTCAGGGTACCGGTTACAGAGGCCGTGAAATGATCAGCGAGGTACTTCGTGTCAACGAAACGCTTACGAGCATGATCGCAAGGGAAGCATCCAAAGCCGAGCTGACCCAGGAAGCGTTCAAGCAGGGTTTTGTCACGATGATCCAGGATGGTGTCAACAAGGCGATTGAAGGCAAGACGACAATCGAAGAAGTACTCAGAGTTGCGAGGTTATCATGAAATATTATCAAGTTACACTATTGGTGCGGGGGAACCGGCGAAATATCATTCTCAAGGCCAACGACAGGGCCGATGCGATCAGCAAGGCAAAGAAAGATTATCAGGGAACGCTTATCCGCATCAAAGAGATCTCCGCTCCGATCGACGCGACCATCAAAGAGTTCTTCTCGCAATTCAGGACGACCGTCGCCAACAAAAAGGTACAGCCGAAAAATCTCATCGCCGCGATTCGCCAGCTGGCTGTCATGACCAATGCCGGCATTTCCGTCCACGATGCGCTCAATGAAATTGCCGGTGCGACAAACGACGCGAAGCTCAAAGAGATTCTGACGCAGGCATCTGAAAACATCAACTCCGGACTGAGCCTTTCGGAGACATTCAAACGATACAGATACGATGTCGGAGGAATTACACTCGCCATGATCGAACTGGGTGAGCAGACCGGTAACATGGCCGACGCTCTTGCAAGCCTGGCCGACATTCTCGAAGAGATTCAGGAAAATGTCCAGAAATTCAAAAAAGCGATGCGCTATCCGATGATTACGATGGGCGCGATGGCGATCGCATTTACCATCCTCATCATGGTGGTCGTCCCCAAGTTCAAAGCGATTTTTGAAAAATTTCATGCAGAACTTCCGCTTCCGACCAAGATCCTGCTGGGCATCGAACATGTCATGAGCAATTACGGTCTGATTGTCTTGGTCGGACTGGTCTTTTTCATCATGCTCATTCTATATCTGTATAGGAACAACGAAAACTTCAAGTACAAAGCCGACAAGCTCATGCTGAAGACCTATTTGATCAAAGATATTATCTTTTTCGCGACACTCAACCGTTTTTCGATCGTCTTTACCGAACTGGTACATGCGGGAATCCCGATCGCCGACGCGCTCGATACCGCTACGAGTATGATCGATAACGCCGTGTTGAAAGAGAAGCTTGAAGCGGTTAAGGTCTCAGTATCAAGGGGTGTCAGTCTAACCGAAGCTTTCAAAGATACGGGAGTTTTCGAAAATATGATCATCCAGATGATCTCTGCCGGCGAGAGCAGCGGACAGCTCGACAGTATGATGCGCAAAGTCACCGACTATTACCGCATGCGCTTCAACTACATTCTGGACAATATGTCCTCTTATATCGAACCGATTATGCTGGCGATTATCGCCGGACTGGTTCTGCTGCTTGCACTTGGAATCTTCCTGCCGATGTGGGATATGGCACGTGCCGTCAAGGCGCATTAAGCCGGTTAGCAGAGCGTTTTGAGTTTTTCGTAAGTCTGGTCTTTTTTCAAAAGAGCGGCTTCATAGAGAAACTGTGATGGAAAGAAGGTGATATCTTTAAAACTGTCATACTTCGCATAGGAAAGATAGAGAAGATTTTTCGCCCGAGTGACGGCCACGTAAAAGAGGCGTCTCTCCTCCTCTATGAGGCCTGCCTGGCTGGCGAGCTTCCGATTTGGAAAGCGGCCGTCCATCAGGTCGATGACATAGACCTCGTCGAACTCCAGCCCCTTGCTCGCATGCACCGTCAGTAGGTTGACTCCCTCCCCTTCGCTCAGCTCCCCGCCACCCAGCACCATTGCGTTGATGAACTTTTCGAGCGTGTTGTAAGCGCTGGCAAGCTGTATTAGAAGCACCCCTTTGCGCTTGATCCTCTCCATCGCCTCCTCTTTTTTCAATTCGTCGACCTCGCCGTTTTTAAGTGTAGCACGCTTGATCGCCAGCTGCTCGATGATATAACCGTAGGTAGTGGACGATAGGATCGAGCGGACGATCGCCTGCGGCTGCTTCTTCTGTTTCAGTGATGCGGCCAGTTTGAAGAAGTCGTGAATGAAACGGACGCCGTCGGAATTCAGTGCCGGATGCTTCAAAATGGGATGCGCTATGAACTGCTCGTCGAACCCAAGATGTGCAAAACGCGAAACCGAACCGATCTGCGTCGGATGGTCGAAAAGCCCCAATTGATAGTTGGTGGTACGCGCCTTGAAAGGGTTGGTCATCGCTTTTGGGCGGAAGATCCCTTGAAGCATACTCCCCTCCCCCAGTGCCACCAGACCCTCGAAGAGCTCTTTCGCCGTAGCGCTGCCGATTCCCTTGGCATACTCGAAGATGTGGATGAAAGCCATCATATCTTTGGGGTTCGCCATCAGCGTCGCGATATCGAGTGCGGCTTTGACCTCTTTGGCGTCGAAGAAGCTGCGTCCTCCTTTTCGCTTGCAAGGGATATTCTGTTCTCTGAGCATTGCTTCGATCCCGTCGGCCGAGGCGTTGTTGCGGAAGATAACGGCGATCTGAGGGTGCGGCGTTGTGCTTCGGCGGATCATCTGTGCGATCGTCTCGTACTGCTGCAGCAGGTTGTCGAAAATAAGGAGTTTTGGCATCTGTCTGCTTCCCTGCCGTACGACTTCGAGCTGTTTGGGGTAGATGCGTTCATTGTACTCGATGACCCGGTTGGCAAGCGAGAGGATAGGGGCGGTGGAACGGTAGTTTTTGGTCAGTGTAAAAACCCGCGCGTCGAGGAATTTTTTGGTAAAACTTCCGATGATATGGATGTTGGCGCCGTTGAAAGCGTAGATACTTTGGTCGTAGTCGCCCACGCAAAAGAGCGAAGGGGGATCCATCGCGTCGATCAACGAGCCCTGCAGCTCGTTGGTATCCTGATACTCGTCGATCAACACCTCTTTGAAAGGAAGTTTCGTCCGTTTCGCCTCATCGCGCATCAAAATCAGCAAGTCGTTGAAGTTGACGAATCCAAACTCCTTTTTGGTCTCTTCGAACTCCCGGACGATGTCGAGATAGATGTCGATGAAAGGCTCCTGCCCTTCGTGCCGCTTTGGAAGCCACTCAGAAAAATCTTCCAGCGTCGCGTTTTGATAGAGTGAGTATACATCGTGCAGAAAGTTGGCCGAAAGCGGCTGTGCCTCGGCACCGATATGGTGAAACTGACGTTTTTCGTAGATGCTGCGAAAAAGGGTCTTCAGCTCACCCGGCTGCTTGAGGATGATGGGACGCTTCAATTTCTTGAGCCAGCGATAGCTGACCGCATGAAATGTCCCCGCTTCGATTCGTTTGGCAACGTCTCGGCTGAAGTACCCGGCCACCCGCTCAACCATTTCCGCCGCCGCTTTGTTGGTGAATGTCAGCAGCAAAATCTCTTCCGGGTTTACGCCTTGTGAGAGCAGGTAGCCGATACGTCCGACGATCGTTGACGTTTTACCGGTACCGGCGGAAGCGATGATGAGGTTGTGGCCAAACGGCGCTTTGGCCGCCTGAAGCTGTTCGGGATTGAGACGCGATAACGGCATTACAGGATAATTTTGAATTTTGAATTTTGAACTTTGAATAAATTGACGTCTATGTTGAATATCGTGTAGTAAAGTCGCTTCATTTTCATACGGATTCCATATCTCTCGATTTTAACCAGAATCTTACCCCTTCTTCGATATAATCGCGATTAATTTTGAAAACTTGAGGTCAATCGATGAGCGAGAAAAAAGGGTACAACCCCCACGAATTCGAAGAGAAATTTTACAAAATCTGGGAAGAACGCGGCTATTTCGAACCGGACGGCAACGAAGCCATTCAAAAGGAGGGCAAAAACTTTTGCATCATGATGCCCCCGCCGAACGTCACCGGAAGCCTGCATATCGGCCATGCGTTGACTTTTACGCTACAGGACATCATGGTTCGCTACAAGCGGATGGACGGTTTCAAAACCCTCTGGCAACCGGGGACCGACCATGCCGGCATCGCGACGCAGAATGTCGTCGAAAAGCAGCTGCTTGCAGAAGGCAAGACCAAAGAGGAGCTGGGGCGCGAAGCGTTTCTGGAGCGTGTCTGGAAGTGGAAAGAGCACAGCGGCGGAATGATCGTCCACCAGATGCGAAAACTCGGCGTCTCCCCGGCCTGGAGCCGCGAACGCTTCACGATGGACGAGGGGCTTAAAAACGCCGTCAAGAAAGCTTTCGTGCAGCTCTACGATGAAGGCCTTATCGTCAAGGGCAACTACATGGTCAACTGGTGTACCCATGACGGTGCACTCAGCGACATCGAAGTGGAGTATGAAGAGCACAACGGCAAGCTCTACCACATCCGCTATCCGCTCGCGGATGAAGAGGGGTACGTCGTCGTTGCGACGACGCGTCCGGAGACCTATTTCGGCGATACCGCCGTCATGGTCCACCCCGATGACGAACGCTACAAGCATCTCATCGGCAAGAAAGTGCGCCTGCCGCTGATCGACCGTGAGATTTCCGTCATCGCCGACGAGCATGTCGATATGGAGTTCGGTACCGGTGTGGTCAAGGTCACCCCGGCCCACGACCCCAACGACTACGAAGTGGGCAAGCGCCACAACCTCGACTTCATCACAGTCTTCGACGAAAAGGGGATTTTGAACAAATTCGCCGGCGAATTCGAAGGACACGAGCGTCTCGATGCACGCGAGAAGATCGTTGCACGTCTGGACGAAGAGGGATTTATCGAGAAGATTGAAGAGCACACCCACCAGGTCGGCCACTGCTACCGCTGCCACAATGTCGTCGAACCCTACATCTCCAAGCAGTGGTTTGTCAAAAAAGAGATCGCCACGCGTGCCATCGAGAAAGTCAATGCCGGCGAAGCGAAATTCTTCCCATCGCACTGGATCAACAGCTACAACGCTTGGATGAACGATCTGCGCGACTGGTGTATCAGCCGCCAGCTCTGGTGGGGCCACCGCATCCCTGTTTTCTATTGCGACGACTGCGGCCACGAATGGGCGACCCACGAAGAGAACCCCGATAAGTGCCCAAAATGCGGCAGTACCCACATCAAGCAGGATCCGGATGTCCTCGATACCTGGTTCAGCTCGGCACTCTGGCCTTTCTCGACGCTCGGATGGGGCAACGGCGAAGCTCTCAAGAACGTCAAATGGTTCGAAGGCGACCTGAAAAGTTTCTACCCCAACGACCTGCTGATTACGGGATTCGACATCCTCTTCTTCTGGGTCGCACGTATGATCATGATGGGTGAACACTTCATGGGCGAACTTCCGTTTAGAGACATCTACCTCCATGCCCTCGTGCGCGACGAGCACGGCAACAAAATGTCCAAATCGCGCGGCAACGTCATCGACCCGCTCGACACGATCGAGCAGTATAGCGCCGACGCGCTGCGCTTCACGCTTGCGGTACTGGCCGTGCAGGGGCGCGATATCAAACTCAGCAACGACAAACTGGAGCTGAGCCGCAACTTCACCAACAAGCTCTACAATGCGGCGAAGTACCTGCAGATGAATGTCGAAACCTTCGACAACCTCGAAAATATCGAGGTCAAAACGCCGCTGGGCCGCTACATGCTCTCACGCTTCGCGCTGGCCGCTGAAGAGACGCGCAGCTTCATCGACCAGTACCGCTTCAACGATGCGGCGACGACGCTATACCGCTTCCTCTGGGGTGAGTTCTGCGACTGGGGCATCGAGCTGAGCAAAGCGAGCAAGGAGAGTGTCGCCGAGCTTGGTGCCATCTTCAAAGAGGCGATGAAACTGCTGCACCCCTTTATGCCGTTCATCACCGAATATCTGTGGCATCAGCTTTCGGGGACTACCATCGAAAACGACGGTTCCATCATGGTGCAGCCCTATCCCGCCGGCCTGCCGCGCGACGAGTCGATCGAGAACGAATTTTCGCTCATTACCGAAGCGATTGTCTCGATCCGCCGTGCCAAAGCGACGGTCGATATGCCGGGCAAAAAGATCGAGATCGCTTACATCAAGCCCGACACCCCGATGGATGCCGAACTGGCATCTCCTTTCATCAAACTGTTGGCAAAAACGGAAAATGTGGAATTTGTCGAAAACAAAGTGGAAAACGCCATCACCGATGTAAGCGACCATATGGAGGTCTACCTGCCGCTGACGGGCATCGATCTGAAGCCGATTCTCGAACGCCTCGAAAAGCAGCAGGCGAAGCTGACAAAAGAGGTGGTCAAACTCTCGAGCATGCTCAATAACGAGAAGTTCGTTGCAAATGCACCGGCGCACGTCGTCGAAGAGAACAAAAAGGCGCTCGAAGAGGCACAGGGAAAACTTAAAAAAGTCGAGGCCGAATTGCTTCAGCTTACACAGATTTAGAATGGATAGAGGATGGGTGCAAGCCCATCCGGAAACTTCTCACTCCCCTACTTCTCACTTTCCGGTTTTCGCTTTATCCATCTCCTCTTGATGTACCCGGTCGACCAGATCGAGCGCATCGATCGTGTTTCGAATGATCTGTTTCTTGCTTGTGAGCGGTTTCATCGCCAGGTTTTTGGTCCGTTTATCGGTACTTGGATTGCCGATGATCTTCATGGCTTCAGCTTCCAGCTCTTTTATATAATCGTTCAGACACGCTTTAATATTCACTTTTTTCCCCTCTTTTTATTGTATCCATCATCTCACCTCTCATTGAGTGGTAAAATGATACAATAAAAAAAAGAAGAAGGATGTGATCTTGGGCAAAGAAGAGAAGAGCCTCGTAGAGTTGAAAACGCTTGGAGATATCGAAGTCTGCAGCAATTCCGATCCCCTGCCGGTCTTGCTGAAAAAGAAGAAAGCGATTCGGAAATTTCTGGAAGCCGAAGAGCTCAAACCCTATCAGGCGGAGCTGATCAAACTGCAAAAACATCTCGAGATCAACAAGCTGAAGATGATCATCCTCTTCGAAGGACGCGATGCTGCAGGAAAAGGGGGAACGATCCGCCGTGTCACACGCTACATGAACGAAAAGCACTATCGCGTCGTGGCGCTCGGTAAGCCGACCGAAGAGCAGCGCACCCAGTGGTACTTTCAGCGCTATGTCGAACAGTTTCCCCGCGGCGGCGAGATCGTTCTCTTCGACCGCAGCTGGTACAACCGCGCCATGGTCGAGCCGGTTTTCGGTTTCTGCACGCCCGAAGAGTACCACACCTTCATCGAAGATACACCGAGCTTTGAAAAAGCGCTCGTTCGAAACGGCATCATTCTCATCAAACTCTACTTCAGCGTTACCAAAGAGGAGCAGCGCCGCCGCTTCGAGCGCCGCAAAACCGATCCTCTTCGCCAGTGGAAACTGAGTGAAGTCGACCTGCAGGCGCAGGAGCGTTGGGACGACTTTACCAATATGAAGTATGAGATGCTCAAGCATACCCATACGACCATCGCACCCTGGACCATCATCCGTTCCGACAACAAACACCTCGCCCGCCTCAACGTGATGCGTGTCATCCTCAACTCCATCCACTACGAAGGGCGTGACGAGATGCTCGACTACGTTCCCGACAGCAATATCGTCGTTTCCGGGGCCAGAGAGATCGAACTGATGGAAGCGCAGCGTTTGCGAAGCGGTAAATTCATCGGTTAAGTTAAAACGAAAAACTAAAGATGAAACGTTAGGCAAGATGGTCGAAAGGGTTGATATGATGATGCGAAAAAACGGAGTCAATGTATGAAATTCTACAACCTTTTAAACTACAAAATCGAGACCGAGAAACCCACTTTTTTGAATGCGATCAACGCCCAAAAGCCGATGGCTATCACCCTTGACGGAAAAATTGTCGAAGGTGAAAAGGAGAGTCTGCCGATACAGCCTTACATCTTTGTCGGAAAGCCGAAGTCGCTTGTGGGTTCGGGGTTGACGAAGCCGACGCCGCTGGCCAAGATCCTAGGTGACAACTACGAAGTGAAGGATGAAGGTGACAAAATATCCATCTATGCCGGACGTGCCTGGCAGGAGGTGCTGATGGCGAACGAACCCTTCTACCTCTACCAGGATACCACGAGCGACGGCATCACCGAGTTTACCGACGACAAACTCGACGATCTTATCTGGTACAGCTGTGAGTTCGGTATCAACTACCGTGAAGTGGCGGAGTTTTTGGAAAAGAGCGTCGACGGTACGGTCGTCTGCATCGAAAACGAAAACCCCTACCACTTCAACGGCTGCACCTATGTCGATAGTCTCGAAGATGCGAGAGCCAAAGCGTTCGATTTCATCAAAGAGACGCTGAAACAACGGATCGAAAGCGGCGAGATCGATCTCGAAGATCTCGAAGAGGACGAAGAAGAGGCGCTTAGGTTTTTCAAACTCCTCTAACCGATCGTAGCGGACAAAGATTTGGGATTCAAGTGTGAGAGTCTCCCCCGTTTTGCCGTAACAAGACCGTCACTTTGACGGCCAGGGACATACCTCTCGGTCTGTGAAAGTGGCACGCGATCTCCTCAACCGAAGCTTCGATTTTAATGAAGTCGAATTCTTCTCTTCCATAAGGGCAGACCACCTTCCGTCCCCTGAGACTTTACGTGGGATGGTGGCAATTACCTGACTATCGTATATTCTGTTCACTTCGAAATTCTTCATATTAAAACGTAATTATATTATGCGGTTTTTTTGATGGCTATTGTAGAGCAAATTGAAATTTGCGAATTTAATCCTTTTGAAATCGGATTTTGTCGTAATTAGTATTTTTTGGTTATTAAATATCCCTTATTTTAAGGCTTTTAGCGTATTTCCTTGTAGTGTGTCGATTTCGCATTGAATCGTGCCTGTTTGACAGCATCCGAAACTTTTTTGCCGTTTTTTCGGGTCATTATCGTCGCCTGTATTTTCTGTCGGCATAAAGAGCATACAGGTGCTTTCCCTTGGATAGTCAATTTTTTTAGAAATCCTCTGTCGATCAGAAAGCTTCGTCCGCAATCCCTGCATCGTACCGGCTCGGCATCCCTGGAACGAAACGAAAGGGGTACGATCTCTTGTGTAAAATAACCCATCTCGATAAAACTGGCGTATTGGATCAATATGGAGCGCCACTCCTGCAGATCGATTCGTTCCTCGTCCCTGAACACCCGTTCGAACGTCTCTTTCAGCCTTCTTGGAAAATGGCTCCAGACAAATCCCCAAATACCGGCCGGTACATCGTCTAGCCTTCCCATGGAACGGTAGGGAAAGAGGTGCTTTTTTATATTATCCGATGGATTCCCTCCTCCCTTGCGCGAATAAGGATGCTTTCCAAGCATCAAAATCATGAAGATCATGATGGCGATGGAAAAATATTCGTCCTCTCTTGAGCGCAGTGTCGTTTTGAAATCACGGTTTTGCAGTGAAGGAGGCGTAAAGATATCGGTACCGACCGGACAGGGGAGTTCGTCGACCTGGAACGAGTCGGTGTCCACGAGCCATCCTTTTTTCGGACGGGCCGGGTCGACCATGATGTTGAGCGGATTGACATCGCCTATCAGCATCCCTCTACTATGAAGAAACTCTGCCTGGCGGAGGAAGTGGATGCAGAAGATCACCAGCGTCAACCGATTTGCATCCGGAAAACGGCGTTCGATACGCTGCCTCGAGAAATAGGCGTTTTTCAGGGCGATCCCATCGACTTTGGGCATCAGGTACCCGACGAACCCACCCTCTTTGTCCACGAGAATCTCGAGCGGCATGGCGATATGGCACTGTTTGATCTCCTCGATCGTAATTCTCTTCGACAGGATTCTCTCGAGCTTTTTCAAACGGGCATCGGTCCGCTGGCTGGGAGCGTAGATTTTCGCGACGACTTTTGGGTGGTCTTCGACCGCATAGACGCTGCCCTCTCCGCCTTCGCCAAGCTTCTTTTCCAGCTCGACGGGCGTTTTTGACCTTTGGGTGTAATACCGAACAGACGCCGAGACGAGTTTTTCAGGCGCCACACTTGCGTCGCATTCCGCACCGGCCCGCAAGTCGGATACGCTCTCTTCGAACAGGCTCGCGAAAAATCCCATGTCAATCCTTTCGTTGGAAAATCACGATCGAGCAGTCGTCGTCGCTCTTCATGGCGATCGCCCGCTCGATACTGCGGCGCAACACCGTCGAACACGCCTTTTCGCCAAATATCCTTTGGCATGCGAAAAAACCGGCGACCGAAGAAGAGACCGCACCGTCGCTTTTGCGATAGAGCGAATGGGATACCCCATCGCTCATTAATATCACACCGTGGATATCTTTTTTCACGAGGACACGCATGGTACTGTGCGCATCGGCGTCGGTATAGAAGCGGGTAGTGTTGGCGAACTCCCCATTGTCCGGATGTGTCAGCGTTCGCACCTTTCCCGTCCCGTCGGTCGCGGCGATCACGCCGTCGCCGATATGCGCGATCACCCAATACCCGGAAGCGACATGATGGGCACACACCAACAGCGTCGAAGCGAAATCGCCTATATCGACGATATCAAGGGCTGGCAGATAGCGCATCGCCACGGCAAGACGCAATCTCACAGGTAGGGCCGACAGACTTTGCGAAACCTGTAAACCGTCAAGATTTCCGGGATTTCCCAGCATCGAAGGAAGGATACGGCACGCCTTTTCGGTGACGATTTTCGCACCCTCTGAAGAGAGCATGCACGAACCTGCGCCATCGGCCAACGCGACGACATGCCATCCTCCGGATCTGCGCCAGAAAAATCGGTCGTCGCATTTCGTATGGCTCCGTCCCCGCACTCTGGCGGCACTGATCATGGTTGCGGCCTCGCCCGTATCCTCGCATTTTTTTGCGATTATGCGCTCGGAGGTATTCTGGTCGCGGCGCTTGCTCATGGCGGCTCCTTGCGGTTGGATTTCTTTCATTGTAGAGGATTTAACGGTCAGTTCGTGTCATTTTCGTTCCGTTCGCCTGTCACTGTGACAAAAGGATGTGTCCCTCGACACAAGCATCAAAGCAACCGCCCCTTCTCTCTCGGAGCGTGCCCCCTCGTCATTTCGAGAAAGGATTCCTTTCCCGACAGCGCCTCTACGATCACCCCGAGACTCACAAGTGAAACGAACAGCGCCGCAGATGCGGCCTGGCAGTTGATCGATTTTTTCGGGTTGAATTCGATATCGGTGAACGCTTCGTACGCCATTACTGCCTCGGCGAGCTTTGGATTTCGTACCAGGGCGTTCAGATAGACCCAGTCGTAAAAGGCTGTTCTGGGCTCGAGATCCCACCGTTCTCCTTTTCGAAGAAAATATAGAAGGTTTCCGGAGTCGTAGAGCTTTTCATATTTTTTCGCCTGCCTGGCGCTCATGCCGTATATCTCGGTATAGGGACCGCCGCGTTCGAAAACTTTACTGCCCTGAAAAATCGACTCCACGCTGACGCTTGCGCCGTTTCCGGCATCGACGGAGAGGTTGAAAGCGCTCATCGCCGCGCCCAGATGATTTTCCGATTTGCTGGAAATCTCCAGAATCCGCCCGTTCGGAACTCCGTACAGCTGCGCCGCTGCCTCGTGAAGCGATGCGATACAGAGGCGCTTTCGCTTCACGTTCATCCCAGCGAACCATTCAAACTCGACATCCACGACTTTCACCGGCATGTCGGGATCTTTCGTCGCGATAAATAGGGGGCGTCTGGCCATCATTTTCCTCCTGTAACGGCATCGAAATTCATGATCATCTCCAATGGTACGAACTCTTTGACGAGCACTTCCGCCTGAACGACCCTTTTTTGATGGTCGTTCAGATCGGCCAGCCCTATGTCTTTGGCCAGCAGCCCCAAGGGAATCTTGGAAACGATATCGCACGCTTCGCCGATCAGCGCAAAATTGTCCGTGGCGTTGAGGGTAGAAACGAGTGTTTGCGGCCGGTCGATGACGTTCGCATCGATTTCGAGCCAAACGAAAGTCCCCTCTCCGTGCCGATAGACCGATTTCCAATACATGGGCAGGTTCGTGACGAAACTGAGCCTCACGTAATCGTCCAGGTTTTTTGCCCTGTCCAGATTGCGCGAAAGGGTGTCCGACGCGTATCGTACATCGACCGATCGGTTTTCGAGTTTCGCATGCGAAAGCAGGCCTCCGGACCGTAGAATGGAAGGGAGGTTGCCGACATGCGTAAAATGGTAGAGGCGGTCGATGTCGTAGCGACGGAGCAAGTCGGAAGGTTTGCACGGCGAAATACGGCCCGCATGCATCATGCTTCTGTTGGTTGTTCTTCGCACCATCGCTCCTTTGGTTGAGATGGTGCAAGTTTAAATCATGATAATGTCAAAACATGTCAATCAGGAATGGGTTTTTGGTGGCTTACCGGGTGTTTCGACACCGATACGCTCGTTGTTGCCGCATTGTGAGAGTTGAGGGGAAAGGTTTGGGGTTTGAAAATATCCCCATCTCCAAAATGGATCAGGTCGAATATCGCCCCAGCGGATCTTCGACCTGGCACACCTTTTCATAACGGGTGAGGAGATCTCGAATATCCTTTTTCACTTCGTCCAGGCGTTTGTCGCTGTTGGCGTGGGCGAGGTTGTTGCGGGTCGTGTCGCAGTCGTAGAGGAAATCTCTGAGGGATTTCATGCGCCAATAGTGTTCGTTGACATACGATCGTGCACGATCGATGAAAGTTTCGGCAATCTTCGCGTCGGATGCGAGTTTTCCATTGTAGTACTTTTTGAAATTTCTCCCCAGCTTGACGATGTTCTTGGCCATGCTGGTCAGCTCATAGCGGTTGTAGATCTTTTCGTTGTCTCTGTTTTCTATGGCCCGCTCGAAGGTTTCGAGACTCTCTTTTACGGCGGGTTTTTTTCGAAATCCTTCGACACAGTAGGCGGCAGCCGCCTCGTCGAGCAGCGTCAGGGCGTTAAGCAGGTAGCCTTTGTCGAACATCAGATTGGCGAAAAAATACAATCTCTCGTCGGCGGGGTCGCTGGCATGGGAGAGGATCTCCTTCATGTGTGCCGAAATTTTCTCGAGATAGGGTACGAGCGGGTGGATCAGGTCCTTGGTCCGTTCGTGCCGCTTTACGAGTTCGAGTGTTTCGAGTATTCTACGAGTTACCGAATATTTTTCACCGTCACGCAAAAGGGCTTCGAACGAGTTGGCAAGCATATGCTCGCTAAAAACGGAGAGTTCGTTCAGAAGCGCCTGATACACCTCTTCGACCGTCCGCACGGAGATGGCGACCGTATAGTTTTTCGTGAAACTCGCCAAGGCGTAGGAGACATTGGCCAGCGTCAGGTATTCGCGTAAGTCGACGATGACGTAACGTTTGCCTGGTTCGAGCTCCTTGGCGAAGAGAATGTGACGGATGCGTCCGGGGTTTTTCACATTTTCGATGACCATGTCGACCATCATCAATGAGGGAAGATGGCGAAAACTGTGGCTTATGTCGACGACGAGCGCTTCGTCCTCCTCCAACACATCTCCCATTTTTCTGAAAATGGCATGATAGTCGTGAGCGTCTTCGAGTACCACTTTGTCGTAGCGCCTCTCGGCCAGATGCGGATATTTTTTCACCAAAAGATGCGCCTGCGCGGCATGGGAAGTTTCGGTCCCCACTGCGATCACCCGCGCCTTGGGGAAACGCTCCAACAAAAGAGGTAGCATATTGGCATACGACATCGGCTCCCCGGATGCACCAAGCGCATGGGTCAATGCCGGTGAAAAGCGGTAGGAAGCCGCCTTGAACGTTTCCGGTATGGCCATCTCCCCTTCCCCGTTTTGTTTGACCCCGATCATTCCCAAAAACGTCACGATAGTCATTGTTGAAGCCTTTTTGTCAGGATTTGTCAAAGTTGTACTATACTATTGTGCCATGAAACAGCTGA
This sequence comes from Hydrogenimonas cancrithermarum, assembly GCF_030296055.1. Classification (NCBI taxonomy): domain Bacteria; kingdom Pseudomonadati; phylum Campylobacterota; class Epsilonproteobacteria; order Campylobacterales; family Hydrogenimonadaceae; genus Hydrogenimonas; species Hydrogenimonas cancrithermarum. The sequence continues at coordinate 292,306 of NZ_AP027370.1, read as the reverse complement.
ATGACGACAACTCGACAAGAACCATGTTCATCCTCATTTCCCACCCGATTACGGAAATACAGAAGACCGAAGCCAGAAAGCGATGGGGCGTAACGCGATTCGTAAATATCGTCGACGAGACATGGTCGCGGATCCCGCCGGAAACGGAATCGATACGAAATCTTCTCATGCCTTTGCGCACCCGTATCCTTGAAGAGGGGATGCCCGGCGACATTCTGTTCGTTCAGGGCGACTTCGGTGCCACCTGCGCGATGGCGCGATGGGCCTCTTCCCGGGGGCTCGTTCCCGTCTACGCGACGACGAAAAGGCGCGCGATCGAAAAGGTCGAGGGCGACCGCGTCACGACGACGCGCGTTTTCGAACATGTTCGCTTCAGAGTGTACGAAACCATCGAATAAAAAGGAGCAGATCGTGGGAAAGAGCAACGCCGTCCAAAAAAAGGTCGAAAATCTCTATGCTTTGATGGACAAACTGGCACGGGGAGAAGAGCTTTATCCGCAAAACGTCAGAATTCAGGAAGAGCTGGGAGTGGACGAGAGAACGCTCCGGCGCTATTTGGAGGAAGAGATATATCCCAAATATTCCCATATCGTCGTGACCGAAAAGAAAAAAGTCGACCGTGGCGGACGCCGGGTTACCGTCTATCGCGTCGCCGACAGGGAGAGAGATGTTTCCGAAATCTTCCGTTTCTTCATCGAATCCTCCGACGATCTTTCCTGGCTTTTGCAGCTGGTGCACGAAAACGACCCATCCCTGCTCAAAGGGTACGCCAAAGAGAGCAGACGGCACATGGAGTCGATTCTCAAAGACCAGGAAAGGGTGTTCCGTTTCGTCGGCTCCCCTTTCGAGAATCTGGACGACGTGCACCTGAAAGATATCTTTTCCAGGCTCAAAAATGCGGTGAAAAACCGGGAGTATCGAACCGTCGTCTACAAAAAGGGCGGCCGTTCCGAAACACTCGAAGATATCAAGTGCCTCAAGCTCTTCCACATGAGCGACAACTGGTACCTTGCCTGCGAAATGAACGACGGGTCGTTCCGTTTTCTGCGCCTGGCTTTCATCGAGGACATACAATATGCGAACAAAAAAAAGGTCGGATACCGTCGGCAGGTATTGGAAAAGTACGAGGACTTTTTCAAGAAAGTCCAAAATCCCATGACGCTTTTCGGTCCGTTCGAGCGGGCCGTGATCGTCGCGTCGCCCAGGGTCGCCTTCTATTTCGACGAGGGGATGAAACCTTTCTTTCCGACGCAGAGGTTCGTCGGAAAGCTTCCCGACGGGAGCGTGGAGTTCACCCTCGAGTACACCCAGCCGATGGAGATACTCCCTTTCGTCAAACGGTGGATGCCCGATCTGACGATACGTGAACCTGAAAGTCTGCGCGAGGCCCTGAAAAAAGATTTGGAAGAAGGGCTGAAGCGTCTTGCGTGAGGGGCGTATTTACTCGTTTCGGGGAGAGGCGTCCGGTTTTTCGCGAGAAGGTTTTCGCATCGCTTCGTACTTTTTGAAGCGTCTGTAAAGCTCTTTGTAAGTCTCGAAAGCGTCCGCTCTGCTTAAAATGTCGCTCGTCTCCTTGTTGTAGAGCAAGCCCTGAAAAGTCACGCCGATACGCCGCTTTTTGACGATGATTTCCGGATAGCGATCGTTGTCGGGATCGGGATACATCTTTTTTCGAAATGCGTTGATGAAGTCGTAAAAATCCCATGGTGAACACTTTCGCTCTTCCATCCGCCGTTCAATGGATTCGATTTTTCTTAAAATCTCTTCGGCCCAGCCCGGTCTGTCGGTGTTCATGGCTCAACTCCGCGAATCTTCGGTTCGGCGAATCCCGTGAATGCAGTCGTTTTCGTATCGGAGCGTCTCTCGAGAAAGCGGGCATTGCATATACGGACCGCCCCGCCTCCTCTCGATCAAGATCATAGTCACAGTTGCGCCCATGTCTCCAGCCCTTCGGGAAGCTGCACGCGCTCGCCCGGAATGGACTGCGACACTTTCGCCACCGATCGGCTCAACCATGCGAAAAACTCGCCGAACTTCAGCCCCTGCAGCCGCAGTGGCCTGCGCCCGCCTCCCAGTCTCGACAGCTCTTCCGTATCGGCATCGCCGATTGCGATGGGAAAAACCGTCAGATGCCGCCCTTCGACCAGTTCGACTATACGGTTTTCGGCACCGGATATGTCGTCGGTCGGCACACCATCGGTCATCAGCACCATCCATGGCTGGTAGTAGTCCACCCCGGCGTTACGGTACTCCTCTTTGCGCGCCTCCAGCAGATCGAGTGCCGTCTCGACCGCCTGGCCCATCGGCGTCATGCCGCCCGCCTTGAGAAGGGGAATCTTCTGGTTCTCGATCGAGCGGAAATCGAGCGGTGCGGAAACCGTGCCTCCGAATGTGACAATGGCGATTTCGGCACTGCTCCGTGCCACCTCGTCGCAGAGTATCGCTTCGAAGAAAGTCTCCACCCCTTTTTGCAGCTCGGCGATCGGCGCGCCCATCATCGACCCGCTTACATCCAGCACCAGCGCTACGGGCAGCCTAGGATCGGGGTTCTCGAAAAGCTCCTCCTGCGAGAGGACGAAGTCGTCGAGGCTCTGGTCGTATCGTGTGGACATGTGGGCTCCTTTCGGGAAAGATGATCACATTGTAAAGGGTACTGGGGTCAATTCATGTCAAATTGTGAGACGAATTGACGTACCCTTTTCCCATTGTTCAGAGAATGAGATTTTGGGGCCCCCATGTATTGAAAAGTGCGCAGCGTGTGAAGAGCTTTTTCGAACATGCTGGCCAACCATGCGGCATAGAGGGATTTAAGACATCTTTTATTGAATTATAGTAAAATGAAATTAACTAAATTATCAAAAAGCAGTAAAATGGAAAATGCTCTAAAAACCGCGATCGGACTCTATCGCCTCAAACTCAGCCAGGATCTTCCTGAATACAAAAGATTCCTCTACGACGACATTGCCACGTCGAAGGCGAAAATCACGGGACTCTACGGCAGCCGCGGGGTGGGCAAGACCACACTTTTGCTCCAGGTGTTGCGGATGCTGGAGTATGAAGAGGACGAAAAACTCTACATCACCTGCGACCACCCTATGTTTTACGAAATACCGCTTTTCGATTTCGTGGAGGCGTTCGCCAAGTATGGTGGCAAAGCGATCGTTATTGACGAAATTCATAAAATCAAAGATTTCCAGACCCAGATCAAACTGATCTACGATTTTCTGGATATCAAACTCTACTTCAGCGGCAGCAGTGCTGTGGAGATCACCAACGCCGATTTCAGCCGGCGATATTCGATGTACCATCTTCCGATTCTCTCTTTGAGGGAGTTTCTGGAGCTCGAACTTGGTGTGCGCTTGGATAGCTATGGCATCGAAGAGATTTTGTCAAATCATCAGAATGTCGCTCATCGAATTATCGATCGGCTTGAACAGAGAAAAGTCTTGAAGTATTTCAGGAAATTTCTCACCGTCGGCGTCTACCCCTACTATTTCGAAGACGAGAAAAAGTATCTCGATCGACTGAGTGAAAATATCGATACGATCCTCTATACCGACCTGGTCAACGTCACGACCATAGACGCCGCGAAAATCGCATCGCTGAAAAAACTGCTGCTTGTCATCTGCAGCGCCGAACCGCTGGAGATATCGATCGAGAAGCTTGCAAAAAGCGTCGGAATCACAAAACCGACCCTCTATAAATATATCGACTACCTGAGCCGGGCCGAACTGCTCCATCACATCACTTCGATCGCGAAACGGTTCAAAAACCTGAGAAAGCCCGACAAACTCTATCTCAACAACACCAACCTCTTTGGCGCGTTGTGCCTGGAAAGCAGTATCGGTACCCTCAAAGAGACCTTTTTCATCAGCATGCTCTACAAAAGGCATCGAATCGACTATGCCGATCGGGGGGATTTTGTCGTGGATGAGCGATACACTTTCGAAATAGGCGGGAAAAACAAAGGGTTCGATCAGATCAAAGGCATCGAAAAGAGTTATGTTGTATCCGACGACATCGAGATCGGTTTCGGCAACCGGCTGCCTCTTTGGCTTTTCGGTTTTCTCTATTGATTCGTCACGATCTGTGTGTTTTTCTGCGATTTGATTCTCTGCAGCATTTCATCGGCACGTCCAGTCGGCTTTCCTATCATCGAACCATTCACATCCGGCATCAATGTGGCAGGAAGTCTGGGCTCGGGATTTTCGAAGAGTAGCGTGAAGCGAAAGCCAACTGCTCGGCTTTCGTAGCTCCGCACGGCGATCCGGATATGTGAGCGAAGCGAACATCGGAGACGCCCGGATTTCTCTTGCCACATCTTTACCAATCCCCTTCAAATCGGGTCTGATCGTAATTCGAGGTTCTAATTACGCGTACAAGCCCTAAAGGTTTCAATCCCCTTCAAATCGGGTCTGATCGTAATAACAATCACATTTCACTTCAAAGGGATTCAGATGAAAGTTTCAATCCCCTTCAAATCGGGTCTGATCGTAATGTATGAGGAGCGTGACGATATCGAACGTATGTCGGTTTCAATCCCCTTCAAATCGGGTCTGATCGTAATCGTAACGTGATACGTAATCATAAATTCAACGGGGTTTCAATCCCCTTCAAATCGGGTCTGATCGTAATTGACAATCTCATGCCACAGGGGTATGAAGAACCGTTTCAATCCCCTTCAAATCGGGTCTGATCGTAATCTTTGTCTGGAAATTCGATAAACGAGGAAGAATGTATTCGTTTCAATCCCCTTCAAATCGGGTCTGATCGTAATGCCCTTGATGTACTTAACAAGCTTCAGTCTATCGGTTTCAATCCCCTTCAAATCGGGTCTGATCGTAATTCTCTTCCTACGTAATACATTCAGGCTTTAACTATGTTTCAATCCCCTTCAAATCGGGTCTGATCGTAATTCATAATCGTAGTTATAGCCGAAATAACTATCGGGTTTCAATCCCCTTCAAATCGGGTCTGATCGTAATTTAAATCTCAACGTAAATGCCGTAACGTAATACGTAAGTTTCAATCCCCTTCAAATCGGGTCTGATCGTAATCAATAACCTTGCTATGGTAGCGGGTAATTTGTTTCAATCCCCTTCAAATCGGGTCTGATCGTAATTCACATTTCACTTCAAGGGGCTCAGATGAAAGTTTCAATCCCCTTCAAATCGGGTCTGATCGTAATTTAAGTGAGTATGATAGACCGAAGCGGATATACCGTTTCAATCCCCTTCAAATCGGGTCTGATCGTAATAGGGAAGCACAATGAAAAAGACAGAGGTACGAGCGTTTCAATCCCCTTCAAATCGGGTCTGATCGTAATGGAAGTTACAGCTAACACAACCGCACGTCACACGCAGTTTCAATCCCCTTCAAATCGGGTCTGATCGTAATAAAGCATATGAGATAAAAAACATAGCTGAAAAGAAGTTTCAATCCCCTTCAAATCGGGTCTGATCGTAATATACTACCATGAAGAGACGAATAATATCGTTGTAAGTTTCAATCCCCTTCAAATCGGGTCTGATCGTAATCTATAAACGAACCATAGCATTGGTGGACTCTCAGTTTCAATCCCCTTCAAATCGGGTCTGATCGTAATTCAACCGATTCAAAGAAGCTTATAGAAATAAGTTTCAATCCCCTTCAAATCGGGTCTGATCGTAATAAAAATGATTGACTTCATAATCGTAGTTATAACGTTTCAATCCCCTTCAAATCGGGTCTGATCGTAATATCATTTTGAACATGGAAGCGATTACATGGGTTTCAATCCCCTTCAAATCGGGTCTGATCGTAATCCTATTTCTACCGAAAAGTCATACCCCGTTTCCTGTTTCAATCCCCTTCAAATCGGGTCTGATCGTAATTTCAAATCAATAAGAAAGAATTTTGTATGTGTGTTTCAATCCCCTTCAAATCGGGTCTGATCGTAATAAGTGACTTCGATGATGATATACCATTCTAAGGAGTTTCAATCCCCTTCAAATCGGGTCTGATCGTAATCATTCATATGGCGAAAAAAAGTTGGATGTAATTTGTTTCAATCCCCTTCAAATCGGGTCTGATCGTAATGGGATTTGTGGGCTGATGATAATGGTAATATAAGTTTCAATCCCCTTCAAATCGGGTCTGATCGTAATACTTGACCGACATAGAAACCAACTCCACGTTGTAGGTTTCAATCCCCTTCAAATCGGGTCTGATCGTAATACGGTTCATCTGTCACGCTGCCGTACGATTATCAACGTTTCAATCCCCTTCAAATCGGGTCTGATCGTAATCGTATCGAGCTGTTAGGGCGTATGAAACTAAGTTTCAATCCCCTTCAAATCGGGTCTGATCGTAATCTCTTGGGGCTGTCGAGAAAACTGCTGATGTCGGTTTCAATCCCCTTCAAATCGGGTCTGATCGTAATCCTATCGCTCTCCTATAGGGTCTTTGGGCTTTGTTTCAATCCCCTTCAAATCGGGTCTGATCGTAATTAGAAGTTGTTATTACACCTTCGGGGAAAAAGGTAACGTTTCAATCCCCTTCAAATCGGGTCTGATCGTAATCTATTTGGAGAGACGATAATAGAAATCTTGTACTAAGTTTCAATCCCCTTCAAATCGGGTCTGATCGTAATTGTAGAGCCCGCCAAAGGCGAGAAGCTCCATATTACGTTTCAATCCCCTTCAAATCGGGTCTGATCGTAATCTTACACGGTTTACCATCATGATAAACCAGTAATTGTTTCAATCCCCTTCAAATCGGGTCTGATCGTAATTAAACAGGGCGCAACAACATACCGCTTGAAGTTTCAATCCCCTTCAAATCGGGTCTGATCGTAATAGCAACATCGGGTTGTGAAATATCGTATTTCAGGGCTTTTGCGAAAATGTCGTGAACTTAATTCATTCTTTGACGTTCCAAAACGGGCTTTACACACCTTCAAAACCCCCAAAATTCGGTCGGACATCACCTTAAACGAAACTTTCATGTCAAAAGCGTCGCTTCGTCCAGTTTTATCGCCTGGCCGAGCGTCTTTCCCACATCGACGACCGTGTAGATTCTCACGTCGTCCTCTTCGGGTTCGATGATGTCGTTTATGGTTTCCATTATATCGAAAAGTCCATCCTGTGTCACTGACGGGGCGTAAAAAACGGAGTATTGGATGCGGATGGCGAGCTTTTCGAGACGCCTTGCCAACCTGCCGAGGCGCTTGCTGTCGGAGATGTCGTAGCTGATGACGTAATCGGCGGTATGGGTGCTCATCGTTTTCTACAGATCTTTGCGAGGATATAGCCCCGTTTGTCGATGAAATAGACAGGAAACATCTTCGATAGAGTCAAAACATCCTTGATCCCCACATCGATATCCTGGTGCAGATAAAAGGCCCTGATCTGTTCGAAACCGACATATTGGCGCTCGTAGAAAGTCAAAATCTCGATCGACGACTCCTTGACGATCAGTTTCGCTTTGGGCTCTTTGACGACAAGCGTGCGTTTCACGATATGGCCATTCTCAACAGCGCGATCTCGTCATCGACATCGTGCGTCAGTTCGTCGATGAAGGGTTTGATCTCTTTCCAAAAGCGTTTTCTGCTTTCGCTTCGCAAATAGACGGCCCCTTTTTTACTAAAGTCGTCCGCCGTAAGAAGCCCGTCATCGAACAATTCGACCGTCTTTTTGTTGGTATCCGCCCTGAAACACTCCATCATATCCGACGCCAATGCGAAATGGGATCGAAACGATTCGTGCAGATACCCGATCGATGCGTCGAACCCGTACATGACGAGCCGGGAGGCGATCAGGTGGTAGCCGAAGGTGTAGAGATAGGAGAGGATGGCGTTGACCGGATCGAGCGGAGGGCGCTTGGAACGCTTGCCTTTATGCAGATGCGAAGGCAAAAGCTTGAAAAAGTGATTGAAGTAGAGTCTGGAAAAGCTCCCCTCCACCCCAAGCAGCTCCGGGACGGTCTCGGCATTGTCTATTTTCGATTTCCATATCGCGAAATCGAGTGCCGTGCCGGTGCTCGCCAGATGCTCGACATGGGTCTTTATTTTGCGCTCCAGGTAGTACCTGGCATACTCGATGCGCCGGCGCGAAGCGGTGTCGTACTGCCGCATCCTGAGTTCCGAGTTTTTCGCCTCCATCGGCAGTGTAAGAGAAAAGTCCCGATTATTCTTCGAGACGGCGATTAGAGGAATTCGTTCCCTGGAAAGGGCGATCAGCGTTTTCGTGCTCAAGGATATATCGCCGCAGAGCACCAAAAGATCGACTAACCGAAACGGGATGTGTTGGCCGTCGACGACGATACCGCTCTTTCTGATCTCCAGTGCCACCTCCCGGCGGTCGACGATGACGGTTTTCATATGACAATGACCCCCTCCTCGAAATCGAGTTGTTTGGCACGGCCGAAAAGAATGGCTTTGGGCATCACCTTTATCAGGTGTACGCGGTCCTCTTCCGCGTCGATTTCCCGACGGACCTCCCGGAGGATTTGGGAGAGTTCACGGGGTTCGAGTACCGTTTCTAGCGCGCTTTTCTGGCCTCCCATCGCGTAGGCGTAGACCACTTTCGCAGTTCTGGTACGCCGTTTATCGTCTTTGATGTCATATGCTACGAGAAACCGTGCCATGGGAGCCTCCTGTTTTAGGATTTGTTTCATTGTAGAAGATCGCGGTGTCGAATCCTGTCATTTTCGTTTCGACTCCGCGATGTTCGACGCCGATGCGCAGAGGGCTTCCTTTTCGACGACTTCGACCTCTGGTTCGTCGGGATTGTAGGACTGAAACTCCGTTTTCGTCGCTGCGATCGTTTTAGTGGTTTTGGCCCCGAGACGCTTCAGGTGTTCGATGCGCCCCAGGACGTTGCCCCTTCCGTCCGTCAGCTGGGATTTCGCCTTGTTGAATGAGGCGGCGGCGCTGTCGATCTGTTTTCCGACGCGGTTGAAGGTATCGACGAATCCCGCCATTTTGTCGTAGAGTTTTCCCGCCTCCTCGAACATCTTCGCCGCTAGTCCGCTCGACTGCTCGCTCTGCCAGTAGAGATAGATCGTGCGCAGCGTGACGATGAGCGTGGAGGGGTTGACCATGACGATGTGCTTTTTGAGCGCATATTCATACAGATTCGGATCTTCCCGCACAGCCAGAGCGAAAGCCCCTTCGATGGGGATGAACATGAAGACGTACTGAAGCGTCCCGCTGCAATAATGCGCGTAGTCCTTGGAGACGAGATTGTCGATGTGGCCGCGAAAGGATCTGACGACGTTTTTGGCGGCGACGGTTCGCTCTTCGTCGGTCTCCGCTCGAATATAGCGATCGTAGTCGTTGAGGGAGACTTTCGAATCGATGACGATCGCCCTGTTTTGCGGAAGTCGGACGATGACATCGGGCCTTTTGAGTTCCCCCTCGTCGTCGCGGTAACTGTGCTGGGTATCGTAATGCTCCCCTTTCACGAGACCGGAGTATTCGAGCACGCTCTCCAAGATCATCTCACCCCAGCTGCCTTGGGTCTGCTTTTTGCCCTTCAGCGCGTTGGTGAGGTTTTCGGCCTCCTTGCCGATGTTCATGCCCGCCTGCGCCAGACGCTCGATTTCGTGTGACAGGGCGGCAAATTTTTTCGTGCTCTCCTCCTGGGACTCCTCCACCCGTTTTCTGAATGTTTCGAGGTTTTCCCTGAAAGGCTTGAGAACGCTATCGATAGATTTCAAGGAAGCTTCGTCGAATCTTTTCATCTTCGCTTCGAGATGTTTTTGCATGATTTCGCCGAGTTTGAGTTCGAGCTGTTCGCTCTGGGCTTGGAACTCTTTTTGCAGTTTTTCGTTGTTCTCACGCTGAGCGGCGAGCTGTGCCGCCATGGAGGAGCGCTCCTCTTTGAGGCGGGTGTTCTCTTCGATGAGATTGTCGAGCGACGCGTTCAGTGTGCCGATCTTTTCTTCCGCCTTTTTCACCTGAGCGCGCAGCTCTTCGAGATTCTTTTCCATCGCCGAAAGATCGGCTTCGTACCTGGCGATCTCTTCCGATTTTTCCTGACTCTCCTGTCGAACCACCTCTTTCGAGGCTTCCAACGCGTGTATCTGCCGACTCGCATCCTCGAGATTTTCCCGCAATTCGGCGAGACGTTCTTCGATCAGCCCCTTTTCCGCAGCATGGGCTTTTTCCAGATGGGCCAAGGAATCCCGGCACTGTTTGTTCTCACCTTCGAGTTCGGCCAGCATCTCTTTTTGGCGTTCCGTCCGCTTCGTCAGCGTCTCGACATTTTCACGAAGTACCGCGATCTTTTCTCGACTCTTCCCGATTTCGGCGATACGGTTCTTCTCCTCCTCCGATTTTCTGGCAATCACGATATCCCGCGCGGCAAGTGAATTGCTCAATTCCTCTATTTTTTCCAAGAGGGCATTTTTTTCGGTATCGAGTTTTCGTACGCTCTCCTGCAGCAGAGGCACCTGCGCGGATTTCTCCCGTTTCTCTCTGAGCTCCTCCATCAAAGAGGCGTCGGTACCGGATGAGATGCTCTTTTTCAGCCATAGCGCCGCACCCATGACGACGATCGAAAACAGCGCCGCAGCGATGATGATTTCAGGCGACACGCTCTGCTCCTTCGGTGTATTGATACTTTCCGTTTTCGTGGAAATCTTTCGATATGGCGGATTCGCCGTTTTGACGGCGATATTCGCAGGAGATGGTGAAGGTCGAGATATCAAAGAGGAAGTCTCTCATGCGGGTCCTTTGGATTGGAATGGTCGCATGATAACACTCGAAAATGACAGAACATGTCATATATCACTGGCGATTTTTTGAGGCAGGAGTAAAAGGAGAGGATGATGCCGCTTTTCTATCGATATAGTTGACAATATCTTGTCAGAAAGGAGAGAGATGCAGGCCGTCAACTACTCTCACGCCAGAAACCATCTCAAATCGCTGATCGAAGATGTCGACCAAAACACCAAAACTTTGAAGAGTATCTCATCGTCACCAAAAACGACGCCAAGGCGATGCTGATATCGGTCGACGAATACCGATCGATGAAAGAGACGCTCTATCTGCTTTCCACACCCGCCAACCGGGAGAGACTGCTTCAATGGATCGAAGAGATCGAAACGGGACGATTCGACCCCAAAGAGCTGATAGAAGAATGATCGTCGCCTTCTCCTCCATCGGATGGGAGGATTATCTCTACTGGCAGTGCACCTACAAACGCGTGCTCAAACGGATCAACACACTCATCAAAGATATCGTCCGCAATCCCGACGACGTGAACGGCCTCGGCAAGCCTTTAATGCTAAAAGGCAATCTGAGCGGTTACTTTTCCAGGCGCATCACCGACGAGCATCGGCTGGTTTATAAAATTGACGGAGATTATCTCATCGTCGCGCAGTGCCGGTTTCATTATATGTAAAAATGATTTGGGTGGTGAACTCCTCCATTTGTCGTTCGGAGACGGTATGTTTTTCTATGGTACGAACATTTTTATGGAATGAAACGGAGTTCATTTTTTCAATAGTTTCGACAAAGTATCAATATAGTTTGCGATATTTGCCACGCTGTCTTTGGGAGAGGAGTTTTTCTTCATCGCTTCGGGAGGAAGTTTATGGGCGATGCCGTTGCGAATAGCATTGACCATGTGAAAAGTTTTTGCGATTTTTTGGCTCGACTTGTCGCTTGTTTTCCAGTCTCCCATTTCGTAGAATAAAGCTTTCGCTCTTTCGCGGTTTTCCTTTCCCACCGGATCGATCCCTTCCCGTTCACAAAGTGCCGTCACGGCCGCTTCCGCAAGCGTGATATAGGCCATCGCATAGTTTCGGTTTTCGGCATACCAACGTGCCAGTTCGAACTGAAAAACCGCCAAGTCTTCTATGTGGAAGTATTCGACGAAATCTCGCAGCTCTTTCGCCACAAATGGTACCAGTCGGTGGCTGCTTTGTTCAAAGAGTGCCAGTTTGCCTTTTAGGACCTTGACGCTTCTTTGCAGAGCCGCCATGTTCGACATGCCCAATGCATTGGCGAAATCGGCAAAAGTGTTTTTGATTTCTTTGGACTCTTCGGTTCGTTCTACGAGATCGAGAATTTCGTAGGCGTTGCCGTAGTGTTTGAGCGATCGAATCGCCCGCGCCCAGTCGAGCAGTTCGAAAAAGAGCGTCAAATCAACGATCGTCGAAGGCTCTCCATGTTTGAGCATCGCGTAATAGATACCGACGAATCGCAGATCATGGAGCACTTTCCCAAGCTCCGCCATTACCACACTCATTACGGCGACGGAGCGGAACAGGTGGGTGATATCGAGATAGACTTCATCGCTGGGATGGAGCGACTTCATAATCGAAATGAATTTCTCGGCGATCGTCCAGAGCTCTTCGTCGTTTTCACCCTCCTGCACGATATGACAGCGTGAGCCGGACGACTCCAACGTGGCGTCTATCATCGCTTCGAGATTTCCGAGATCCTTTTGTGTGATGGCCTCTTTCTCTTTTTTCTCTATCAATTCGAGAGTGTATTCATCGTCGTCACCGAACCTCTCCGCCAATGCATCCCACATGGATGAGGCGGTGCCTACGAAATGGACGCGCTCGATCCCGAAGTGCTCTATCAGCGCGGCGGCAGAGAATTTCTTTTGGGGGTACGTTTTTCCTTTAACGACATAGTCGGTGGTCAGGTATTCGTTTTTCGAAAAATCCCCTTTCGCCTGTTTGCCTGTGCCCAGAAGACTGATAAGAACTTTTGTCATCAGTATTCTCCCAGAATTTTTTGAATAAACTCTTTTCGCTTGAGCGCTTTTTGTTTGGCCTTTTCCCAGGTTTTCGGGGTTTTCTTGAGTTCTTTCTTGATTTTTTGAGCGAGTTCGATTTTGATCTTTTCGTAATCTTCGATTTCACTGTTTTGCATCATGCGGATAAGTGTCGGGATATCGTGTTCTTCGAGAAGACGATCGACGGGGGAGAGAGAAGCAAGTCTGGCCACTTCGGCCGCTTTTTTCTTTTCTTCTTCCTGTCGTTCTGTTTCAAGTTTTCGTTTACGCTCCTCCTCCTCTTGCTCTCGTCTTTTCCGCTCGTCGACCAATGACGAGCGTCGCTCAACAATCTTTTTCGTTTTCTGTTCAACATATTCTTTATAAGTTTCCATAAGAGTTTCGAGTTCTTTTCCCTCGATATACTCGAGCGCAACCCAGCCGAAAGGAAGCAATGTGCCGTTATTCATTTTCATCAGGGAATGAGTTACCGGTTTTTTTGTAAGTCCGATAGCAGTGAATTCCTGTCCGCTAAATCGTCCCATGCGAAATACGATACTCCCTTTTGGCGCTATCTTCTTATAAGACAAAAAACTTTTTTCATCGGCTTGTCGTGCAAAATTTTCAAGTGACTGAGCGATCTCTTTCCATGAGAAAATTTTCTCGCTTTCACCACGGCGATCACTTTCTATCACGCCAGCAAAAACGCTTTCCGGTTCCAATGCCTCCACCATCAATGGTATACCCTTGCCTTCTCGCTCACCAGTTTTATGCCGACGATATGCAATGCCACAAAAACTTTTTGCGTCGATGGATACCAGGTCGGACACCAGGAGGTTTTGCCGTACCTCATTGCCAGCTTTTGGTGTAAAGATTTCGAGTGCAGTATCGATAACACCCTTGAAAGAACTTCCTGGCACATAGGGAATTTTGATAGACTCCGTTGTTGCCGTTTTTGCAATTTGAAGTCGGTTTTTGTTGGGAGTGCCATCTTTGTTGTACTGTTTTTCATATGTCCGGGCAATCTCACTCGTCACATGCAAAGAGCGCATCGAAACTTTTTTCACCGTCTCTTTGTGCTCGTCCAAAAAATTTTTTAAAGTATACGCGGTCGTGGCTTTCATTGAAAATGCTCGTTGCAATTGTGGGCTAAGCTCATGGTAAAAGTCTACCGTGTCGAACTCGTACAGCATTTTTCCATCAATGATGTAACTGCCGGGCATAAAATCCGTTCCCGAACCGATATGCAATGGGCTCAATGTTCTCAATCTGATGGCATAGCGATTTTTCGTCGGTTTCATAGTACCTCCTTGATCGGAACGACGATAGCGTATCCTTGATGAACCGTATCGGTATATCGGGTAGAAACACCTCGTATCCCGCGACCAGTATAGCTTTTGGGTTCGTCTGTATCGAAAAAAAGAACGCACCCTGTATCGGCCATAAGAACAGGTTTTTTGAAAACATTACCTTTGGATCTTGTAAAACCGTGCTTTCCAAAACGGGTAAAAGGCTCGTAATAGATTTTGTGGCTCTCGATTCCCTCCAGGACTATGGGAGCGAGCGTCATATAGATTTTCGATTTACTATCGAAATTCACTGATGAAAAACCACTCACCTCAAAGCGTCCTTTTCCCGTCGACGCATCTTTGCCGAAACCATAATGGCCTACCCATACAAGAGTCTGTAGGGCTTCCTCTTCCCCTATTCTGTTCTCGTCTAAAAGAAGATAAACTTCTCTTTCTCCCACAACCGTTTCGATCACGCCAAATGGAGCGAATCTTTCTTTTCCCGTTCGAAACGTTTTGTAGTTGAGGGAGTTGTGCATCGTCGAAATATCATATTGCAAAAAACCGGCTTCTTCATCGTTTTTAGCAGCGCTATAATTGCCCTTTAGAAGATCTTCGCGCGTAAGCCATCTTTTTTTGCGGTTGGACTTTTTCTCCTCGGGATCTTCGCCCAAAAAAGAGGATGGCATATGGGGTTTTGGCAAATGCCCGACCGCCATCGCATCACTTACCACCATAAATGGATTTTCGTCGTAATCCTCCAGTAGCTTTTCGAGTCTCTCTTTTCCGAAAAGCTGATGGATTGCCCAACATATCTGTCCAAAGAGGGTATCTCCCCTCAGTGATGTAGCCAGGGTCGATACGGGATCGATTTTGGCTTTGTAAAGTTGCATGATTTAAGCCTCTTTTTGTACATCTACGAAAGCTATTCGGCCATAACCCCGGCTTCCGCTTCCGCCAAGATAGTCTTGCTCTACAAGCTGCATACCTCTTTCAAGAAGTGCCAGCAATGCCCCTTCGTCATCTTCCTCGAGTATTTTTACACGAATATCGAAGTCGAATTTCACGCCAGCAGGCACACGTTCTGTTTGGCGAGGGTTTTTTGCCGTGCCTTTTTTACGGTCGATCGAATTTTCGAATTTGGCCTCACTGTATTTGATAACTTTGGATTTTTCGTTCAATGGGCAGTCTCCGACGCTGATACGAGTAATGCCGTAAGGACTTTCCGGTTCAGGATCGCCAAAAAGTTTCAGAAGATTTTTTGCCATCTCTTTATCATCGGAATTGAGGATGTTGTCGAGAAATTTCGAGCTGAACGGTCCCCCGTCGCCATTACCTACCAGTTTTAGATCCCATTCCAAAAGTGAGCGCATTTTGCCCTTCAAACTGCTTCCAGGAATGTATGGCTCGTCGGTGTTGACATTTTTGATTACACTGTTGTCGATACCCCCGATTTTCATTGTATCGTCTCCGCCACCGATGTGAAGACCGCTTAATACTTCGATTTGTCCCTTGTAAGATACGATGTTCATGATGATTTCCTTTCCATAAATTATTTTTTCACTTGCCTTTGTAAAAACCGATAACCGCTTCGAAAAAGAGTTTGAAAACTCTCAGTTTTTCGGGTGAATCCACCTGAGAAATACATTGTCCCATCATCTCCGCAAAAGCTTTGTTGATGAGTGGTTTCCCCTCGCTTTTACGATGCGATGCATACTCTACCTTGGAATTGAGCATCTTGACGAAAGGCAGCACTTCTTCGAAAGGCTCTTTTTTTATTTCACTTCGATCGTATAGCTCCAAAACTTTATCGTAGAAGTTTCTAAGCTGTGTCGATTTGACTTCACACTTATCGTTTCGACCGCATATTTTGGTTGCCCATTCTCTTGCTGTTTCGTTGAAGAGTTCCGGGTCCTTCTTGTAATCGAGAATAATCTGTTTCATCGTTTTCTCCTTTTGTAGATGTATTCGCTCAAAATCATTTTACTCTCCTTGGGATACTGTTCGATCATCCGATCGAGTGCAACGAACAACTCTTGTGGCATGTTTTCCATATTGCGCCGCACGGTGTAGGCAAATTTCGATTTCCAGATCGTATCCTCGATCGAATTTTTCTCTTTCACAAGTCTGCTCATCGCCACGAACTCCATCAGGCGATACAAAAAGGCCGTATTGATCTCTTCGATTTTGTCGAGTTCTTCATGCAGTCCCATATCGTCGAGGTAGTCTTCCCATTTGACCGTTTCGTCGAAAAGCGATATGGCGTTTTTGCCATCACACTCCTTCGCTTTTTCCAATTCGTGCTCGGCGTACCGGGCGATGAAATTGACCGGCTTGTTCGATTTGGTCATCACCATGCCCACCGAAAAGGTCAATGGGCTGCCATCGGCGAATCGCATGAAATCCTCTCTCAGCCTCTTCGCGAAAGCTATGGTTTCGTCCCACGCACCCAGGACGAAAATATCGTCCCCTCCCGCGAAAACCGTATAGAGGTCGGGATACTTCGTCTCCATCAGATGCGAGGCATAGAGGCTGAAAAAATAGTCCGTCATCCGCGCGAAGAAGTTGTAGCGTGCGAAAGAGAGCGTCACGTCGGATTCTCGGATATATTTTCCCATGCTGTCCACGTCACCCTTGAGGGCCATCAGGGCTTCGACACCTACATCTCCACCGCCGCAGCTCTCCATCGCCAACTCTCCCAATTCTTCGATGCGCTGTTCATATTCGGAAAACTTCACATACGATCGAAGCTCCCATTTGGCGAATCCCCGGAACTCTTCATCGTTGGAGATGTCGTAGATCGCCACGGCGTTGTCGAAACGTTTCGGTTCATCGGAAAAGTTGAGATGGTAGGCTCCGAAGATCGGTATCTGACCCGAGCCTTTCGAAATCGTCAAATAATCTTTCGTCGTCAACTCCCGGCCGATACGCACGAAGACTTCGCACTGTTCGCACGCGATATAGTCTCCCGTACGTTTTTCGCCCCGTTTTTTGCCGCAGAGCTGGCACAGATTCGCATTGTTCAGGTCTTTGTCGATCGAAAGAAGGGGGTCTCTTTCGGCAAGATCGAATTTTCTGTACTTTCGCTCTTCCACCGCCGAGGCGATTCGTTTTCTCAAATCGTTCCGATAGCGCCCTTTTTCGATGAAGTCCGCCAAAGCACACGGCACATGGCTGATGCCGATACCGGTCGTACCGAAATAGTTTTCTATGAAAAAGTCGTCCAGCTCTTTCTGGATTTCGGAGAGTGTTTCGATGGTTTTCGGGGTATGGATGCCCAATATCTCGAATTTGCCCGCATGAGTCGAGACGATACTTTGATAGCTCAGACCCAGACGCTCGACGATATTCAGCGCGACGACGACGGTCAACAGCTGGATATAGGCCGATTTGGCGCGCAGCAGTTTCGCGGCTTTGGCCGTAGGCAGATCGGAAAATATGAAGTTTTGAATACCAAAAAAGTCTCCGCTGATATAGAGTAGATCCTGTCGTTCGATGTCAGCGGGACGGTTTTGGTAGTAGTCGAGAATATTCCGATCGTTCTCGTCGTTCAACAGTTTGTACAGCGCGGCGGAGAAAATGGCGGTGGCCCTGCTGTGGTCGTAGAGAGGAATGTTGGCCTTGACCGGCGTGTAACCCGCCGTTTTGAAGGTCGTGGAGGAAGGAATGAAACTCGTATGGAGCTTGAGCAGGTAGTCTATGGTAAAAGCGTCGCTCGAAGCGCTCCCTTTTTCCCTGATCTCCCTCATATCGTCGACGAACTTTCCCCATAACGCGTCGTATTCGCCTTTTTGGGCCTCGCCTTCCTGGGGAAAGATATTGTCGACATTGAGAGTGTCTATCCTATAACGTTTCGAGTCGTCGAACAGATACCAAAGGCGCTGCGAACGAAAATCTTCGTTCGGCGTGTTCTCGTTGTACTCGTCGAAAGCTTCCCGCTCGAATCCGCTTGCCATTCTGTCCGCGGCGGCGATGATCCATTGCAGATCGTTGTTCGGGTTGTGATGCATCGCCGCTGTATCGCTCATCTCCTCCCCGAGGTTGAATGCGAGCTCATGGAGAATCTGGGCCGTATATGCGGCATGCGTATATTTGTAATCGTTTTTTCTGTAAGCATCTTCCCGCAAAGCGTAACTCTCCGCCCTCTGCCCGAACTTTCCGATATCGTGCAAAAGCCCGGCGAGCGCTATTTCGTCGACTTGTCTCATCTGTTTCCCTCCATAACGTTTAATCTATAATCCCCCAACCCGAACACCGTCTGCTTTCCCGCACCGATGATCTCGCCGATCTTGAGATACGCCGCCGTCTGTTTGTCGAGGCCCTCCAGCGTCATCTCGCCGATGAGGCCCCCGAGCTTCATCCGCGTTCTCTGGCGGTTGGAATAGCGGTAGAGATCGAGATGGCGCATTCGTTGGCTCGTGATCTCGCCGCGTATCTTATAGCCGAGTTTTTGGGGAGATAGTCCTTTGATGGCGCGGTACCTGGCGTGTATGCCCGATATGAGTGTCGGCAGCGAAACCTCCCTGGCCAGTCTGTTTTCCGATTTCATGCGAAGCGGCAGGTTGAATGTCAGATGGGCTTTGGAAGAGAGCGTGCCGATATCCAGTCCGCTCGGCTCGATGTGGGCGAGGGAGGCGAAGGATTCGCCATCGTACACGAGACGGTTGCCGATGCGGATCGACGCGATCTTCACACGCTCTTTTTCCCTACCGAGCCCACTCTCTTCGAACGCCTTTTTTATCGCCGAAAGAACGTAGGGAAGACGGTCCGCAGCTTCTTCGAAAAGATAGATACCGAACCTCAGCCGGTCCGACCCCAGGGACGAGACGATGCGATAGGAATGAAACGCGTTTTTCTTTTCGTAAAAGTCGTAATAGACGCATTTTTCTGCTGCGAAACAGCCTTCGCACCGATATGCCGGATTGATGCAGACCACCTGCTTGAGCGCCACACCCAAAGCACCCCGAAGCATGGAGCCGGCGAAAAACGGCGGTTTGTACCCCGTCTCTGCCACGACATCGATTTTGTGCCATTTTAATTGCATTTCACCCCTTTTCATGGTTTTTACGTTCTTTCCATTTTTTTGACAATTTTTTGACAATAATGTATGTCGTTTTTCGACAAATCATGTTTTTTGAAATACACTTTATACTTGACAACCTTTCATTGTGGTTAAGATTTATGAATTTGCCGTCTGTGACATGCTCAGCATTTCGATACATACCATATTCGATACATATCGCGTTTTACGCGTCGGCATATTCATCCGTTTTTTGCACCTTCCGCCTCTCTCGCTTCCTGTCGTACCGTTTTTTCGACGGAACGATACGGGAGACTGGATTGAAACCCCAGGTGACACGCTTTTTGATACGGATTTTTTTCATATTGGCTCCTTCGTTCTTTTTTGGAAGTATAAAGCTCCGAAAAGACAAAACGTGTCACTGAAGCCTGCAGTATAGACATCGATATTTTTTTGCCCCGTTTTTTATCCGTTCATCGAGTTCCCCTTTACATGGATTTTTTTTCTCGATTTTCCGATAGGAGGCGATCAAGTATTTCCTCTTCAGAATTTTTTACACAAGGAGCCTGTTGATATTTTCCCTGGAGTATTCGTTGGAGTTCAAGTCGGGTGCCTCTATGATTACGATAAAGAAAGTATGATAAAGGATCTGGATTAGTGGGTTTGTCGACCGAACAAAATGGCTTGCTTTACGACGTGAACGTTCCGATGACTTTTTGCATCATACACTCATCAATTACTGAAAATGTGGGTTATACGGTTTCTTGTTTTTCCCCACGCTTCCCAAAGTAGAAGTTGGCTCGAAATGGGCGCACCGGCGCTGCGTAAACGAAGAGAAACTCACTTTTTCGCATAGCGGCGGATCTGGCGCCCTCCTCTGAAACACTCCTGACAGATGCCGAAGCGGAAGTTGGGCGGCAGCGGTTTTCCGCACCGTTTACAGGCCCGGGCGAAAACCCCTTTTCGCAGGGAGCGCTCGATGAAGGCGTTGAGGATTTCGCGTGCTCTTAGCGCGTTTTCGGTGTCGACGAAACTCTCGGGAAAACGGTAGGAGAGCCAGAGATAGAGGGATACCTCTTTGACCATCTCTTCCGCTTCGAAGAGCATGTCGGAGGTTTGTGCTACCGGCGGCAATTGATCCGGCAGCTGGAAAGGAATCGGCTCCTGCCGCTCGAGTGCGATGAGGTAGCGATGGAAGACGCTTTCGAGATAGGGTGATCCGATGCTGAGCGGCGCGCATGCGAGGTGGTATTTGGTTTTGAGATCGAGATTATAGAGATCGACCATCTTGGCGATTTCAAGCATATTTTCGATATTGGCCGCGACAAAGGGGCCGTCGAACTGCATATGTTTGACGAAAAAGCCCAGGATCTCCGAGAGGCTTTCGGTTTCGACGATCTTGGCGATCAGGTCGATATGCTCGAAGTTCGCCATCACGCGGTAGGGACCGTGTATGGGGGGTGAGGGTTCGTCGATCAGCTCCGTGACCGTATTTAGCACCGGCCCTGTCAATGCGCCGACATACCCCTCCTCGTGCAAGCCGTAGCGCCCTGCCCTTCCTGCGATCTGGCGGATTTCCGAAGGGGTCAGAAGACGCCGGCTCTGACCGTCGAATTTGGAGTCGCGTGCGAAGAGGATCGTTTGAATCGGAAGGTTGAGTCCCATCGCGATGGCGTCGGTGGCGACCAGAATCTGCGACTCCCCTTCCCTGAAGCGGCGTGCCTCTTCGCGACGGACTTCAGGGCTCAGATTGCCGTAGACGACCGAAACGTCGTAGCGGCCGCTCAGTTGCTCCTTGAGTGCAAGGACGTCGCGTCTGGAAAAGGCGACGATGGCGGTGGAGGGTTCGAGCTTCTTGAGCGATGTGGGGTGGTGGTTGAGAATGAGTGGCGCTTTGCGCTCGAAACGGACCACCTCGAGTTCCTCGTCCAGCCAATCCGCCAATTCCTGCACCGCTTCGAGCGCATCTTCGCTTCCGGTCATGATGACGGTATGTGCTGGAATGCCGATAATGGCGTTGGCCCATGCCCACCCTCGGTCGGGGTCGGCGATCATCTGGACCTCGTCGATGACGCAGACGTCGACATCGACCTGAAAATTGGCCATTTCGATCGTCGAGCTGATATGCGCCGCCTCTTCGTCGATGAGCTGCTCTTCACCCGTCACGAGCGAGGCCTGAAGGCCCGCGTTTTTGAGGGTTTCATACCCCTCGAGTGCCAGAAGGCGCAGGGGGGCCAGGTAGTAGCCCGTGTCGGCTTCTTTGAGCTTCTGCATTGCGGCATAGGTCTTTCCGCTGTTGGTGGGGCCGAGATGGAAGATAAGTTTGCGGTCCATTTCGCGTGCAAGCGGAAAGAGGTTTTTGAAGTCGCGGATCGTGCGCGCCAGAAGCTCTTCACGCTGCTTTTTGAGTTTGAGTCCTTCGATCTGGCGGGCGAAGTGGCGGTTGATCGTTTTGAGTGTCTTGTAGGGGATTTCCAAAATCTCTTTTTGTGCGATTGCGTCGATCACGGCATGGGCGATGATCGTTTCGATCTCTTCCGCTCTCATTTCGAGCCCTTCCGCTTCGTGCAGAAGTGCATCTTTGAGTGCTGTCAGTTCGGCATCGAACTGTGCTTCGACTTCAACACGCCGGGTCTCGAAATCTTCGTCGATAGGCAGTGGTTCGTTTTCCCAGACCGCTTGATATATCCATCGTTTTTCCACTTCGAGCATCAATCGGTAGGAGACCTTCCACTCCGGATTTCCGAAGAGGATCTTCTCCTTTTTTTCGAACAGCCTCAATGCATCGGAGAGAAATTCGATATCGGAGATTTTGAACATTTCCAAAAGAATTTCCCGAAGATATTCCTCCGGGACGGGAACGAAGGCGAAATCACACTGCTCGGGAATCCGCTTGAGTGCATGGATGATCTTCTCTTTGTCCAGATAGCGGTTGGGTTTCGATGCGATTTCCAGAAAATGGCCGATCTCTTCACGCTTTTTCTGAATCGCTTCCTCTTTGCATTTCTCGAGTTTCCTGCCGAGGGCATCCTCGCTCAGCTTCAGAATCTCTTCATCTTCGAACGGCCGGCAGGAGAGCTGCAGAATTTTATGAAACTGCTCTTCGAAGATTTCAAAGGCAAAGGAGTGGAAAAAAACGAAATTTCCGTCATCATCGAACGCCCCGTCGAACCTCTCTTCGAGCGTTCCGCGTTTTTGGGCGTTGCGAAGCCTCATCAGTGCCCTCGCAATGCGCTGGGGCGTGATCTTTTTGAGTTTGACCTCTTCAAACTGCTCTTTGATTGCGACTTCCTCGCCCGGTGTATGCTCGATTTGGGCAAGAATCTCGTCAATCTTTTCGAGCCTCGCTTCGTTGCTTGTAACCGTCTTGTCCGCTTTGAAGGTGGTATCGAGAGACTTGAGGTACTCGGTGATGAGTGCCCGGTCGGCCGTATCACCGTTGGACCACAAACGCCTGAATGCGCGTACGAGATCGGCTTTGGTCAAATGCTGCTCTTTGAGCGAGAGGATCATTGCCATCTCGATCAAATTATCGAGCGGGACACGGGTGATCCCCTCGTCGAACCCTTCGCCTCCGAAGATTTTACGAATCGTCTGGTTGTATTTTATGAGTTTTTTCTTTTTTTTCGCCATGTTCTTTTGGAGGTTGGAAGGTTAGGCCGCACTTCGCGCCGGTTTGCAGGCGAGAAGGTGGGAGAGAGTGCAACGTACGATCTTTCTCATCTTCTAACCTTCTCTGCTCATTTTCCTTTCGGTCTAAATGCTTTGATGACACTCTCGTCCGTCACCATATAATGCCCACCGATCAGGTCGATGCAATAGGGCACGGCAGGGAAGACGGCGTCGAGGCACTCGCGGATCGATTTCGGTTTTCCCGGCAGGTTGATGATGAGGCTTTTGTGGCAGATGCCAGCCGTTTGCCGGCTCAGTATCGCCGTCGGGACATACTGCAGGCTCACTTGACGCATCAGTTCGCCGAATCCCGGCATCATCTTCTGACAGACCGCTTCGGTCGCTTCGGGCGTCACGTCGCGCGGGGCGGGCCCGGTCCCTCCGGTCGTGACGATCAGGTCGCATGCTTCGTCGTAAGCCAGCTCTTTGAGTGCTTTTTCGATTTCGCTCCGCTCATCGGGGATACATCGGTAGACAAACTCCAGTTCATTCTGGAGGTACTCCTTCAATGTATCCATGATTGCGACACCCGAAATATCTTCATAGATTCCTGCGCTTGCACGGTCGCTCGCCGTGACGACACCCACTTTGATCCTATCCATATTCGGTCCTTCGTTTTTAAGCGTATTTTACCCTAATTTCATTGTAGCCTATTTCTAAGAAACAACTTGGTAAAATTGATTAAAAATTGGAGTTTATCATGACCGTCTCTATCGAGAAAGATGAAATTAGAAAGGCGTTTCTTCCCAAAGCGGTGCTGGTGGCACAGACCAATGAGGCATCGGCTGCGATACCGGTCAAAAGCAGGCATGACGAAATGATCCCCATATGGAAATTCCCATTTCGTATCGGGCGCGAATCCCGTGTCGAGATCGACGAGGATGGGCATATTCTCGTCAAGGAGCGATATAAGCACGGCGTAATCGGCGAAAGGAGCAACGACATCTATCTGATTGACTTCGGTGAGAGACTTCAAATTTCCAGAGAGCATCTTCGAATCGATGAAGAGGATGGCCGATATTACCTGATAGACCGGGGGAGCAAATGCGGATCGGCCGTCAATGACGAGCGCATCGGAAACGATTCCCAAAAGGAGCGTGCGGAACTCGAAGATGGGGATACGATTATCCTTGGAACATCCGCATCACCTTACCGTTATACCTTCGTGGTACTCTAAAACGGGAATTGGAAACAACGGCCTATCGCAGAAGATGGCCGAAAGGTTTGAAGAGATAGCTGGTCGAAAAATTTTTGAAAAAGTCGTGTGCTGCGGCTGCATCGATGATGCGGTCTCGACCGCCGAGATAGGTCTCGATATCGATTTTTTTATCTACAACGATTTGAAGTTTCTCTTCAGGCCACGGATACGTTAAAAGCTCTTCCAGCTCTTCGATCTTCGATGGGCCTTTGTATGGTTCGAGTCCGAGAGGGGATGGGTCGGAGGCATTTTTCAAAAAGGTTTCAACGTATCTGTCGGGCTCTTTTTTGTAGTGGATCAGCTGGGTTTTGACGAATGCCCTGCTCTTGTTTTTGAACCAGGCGGGAGAGAGAAGTATCAGTTTGTCGATGCGCCGGCCTGTCTGAAGTGTATATTCGAGCGCTTTGATGGCACCGTAACTGAAACCGGCGATCACGTAGGGGTTGTCATGATATCTGTCCAAATACTCGACAAAGAGCTCCTGCTCGTTTCGAAGGGAAAATCCGCTAAAAAAGATCATGCAGAATCTCTTTTACATCCTCTTTCGTGACCATTTCCCGTCTCAGTATTTCGTCGGCCAGCCGTAAGATCCCTTCCTCCATTCTCGCCACAAAACCGTCGACATCCAGCCTCGCATCTTCGAGGATTTTTTCGATATCGGTGATGTCGGCATTGAACCGCTCTCCCATCCCATACAGTTCCACCATGTCCTGTGCGAGGAGCCGTGCCTCTTTGAGGTCGTTGGCAGCGTTGGTGAAATGCTCATGGAAATGCAGGTGCATCATCGTGTCGCCGGAAAGGTAGACTTTGATGCGGTTGAGAATTTCGGTTTTCGAGACGATCTCCTTTTCGGAGTTTTGAAAATGGTCGCTCAACAGTCCGATCTTGTCGAAATCGACGTCGAGCCAGTAAGCCGTGACGGCTTTGGCAGCCTGGTACGCCGCCTGAATCTTCTTCTCCTCGTCACTGTAGGTGAGAATCTTTCGTTTCCCGAGGAGCACTTTGTCTTTGACGGCGAGAAAGTCTTCCGTTTCGATGATCTTCTTTCCGTTTTTGAGTGCATGGATCGCCGCCTCGTTGACGAGCGAAGAGAGTGCCGCACCGCTGAAACCGACCGTCATCTGGGCGATTTCGTCGAGATCGAGGTAGTGGGGCTTGTTGGCGAGATAGATCTTCAGAATCGATTTGCGTTCCTCTTTGTTCGGCAGTGAAACGAAGACACGCCGGTCGAAGCGCCCCGGACGCAGCAGTGCGTCGTCGAGCATCTCGATCTTGTTGGTCGCGGCAATGACGATGATACCACTGCTATCCTCGAAGCCGTCCATCTCCGTCAGCAGCTGGTTGAGCGTGGCTTCGCGTTCGTCGTTGCGCATGCCGCCGCGGGCTTTTCCCACGGCGTCGATCTCGTCGATGAAGACAATGGCGGGGGCCATCGCTTTTGCCCGTTTGAAGAGCTCCCGCACCCGCTTGGCACCCATTCCGACATAGATCTGGACAAACGAGGCTCCGCTTTGATAGAAAAAAGGGACACCCGCTTCGCCGGCGACCGCTTTGGCGATGAGTGTCTTTCCGACACCGGGAGGCCCTACCAGGAGAACGCCACGCGGCATTCGAATGCCGAAGTTCCTATATTTTTGCGGATGTTTCAGAAAGTCGATGATCTCCTCGAGCTCCTCCTTGACATCGTCGATACCGGCAACGTCATCGAAGGTGATATTCGAGATGATCGGCTGGATGTCGGCGGGTTTTTGCAGCTCGTTGGCGAACTGGATCTGTTCGCTGAGCTGCTGCTCTTTGAGCTCCCGGTTCTTTCTGGCCCATCTGAGCAGATAGAGGACCAGGAGTACCAGTACGCCGATCGTAACGAGGTCGACGATGTAGGGGTTGGGTTCTTTGATCGTTACGGCTGTCGTGTTGTAGAGCTCTTTGAGATTCACAGCATCTTTTGGGACTTTATAAAGCGTGCCTCCGCTTTTGAAATAGAGGTAAGGGCCATCGATGACGGCATCGGTGACGAGGCTGTTTCTGATGAGATTCTCGGCTGTCTGTGCATCGATCGTTTTGGACCGGTCGCGCAGATAGGCGACGGCGAGGATCACGACGACGAGGAGTGCCGAAACGATGAGGATGATGCGGTTTTTTTTAGAAACTTCCACGGTTCATCTCCTCTGCCGCTTCGAATTTCTCGAGGTACAACCATTCGCCTTTGAGATCGCGGCCGCTTTCTATGGAAATTTTGTTGAAATATTGGTCGAGGCCAAAATATCGGCCATCTTTTTTACTTTCGATGAGGATTTCGAGCGGCTCGTTCAGCGAACGTCTGAACGCGAAATTCTTCGCTTTGACGATCTGTGTGAGTTCCCTGTGGCGGATTTTGGCGATATTGCCGGGGACCTGTGGCTTCATGACGGCACTCGGTGTTCCGTCGCGTTTCGAATAGCTGAAAGCGTGTATATGCGTCAGAGGAAGCATTTTGACACGTTCAATCGCCTCCTGCCATTGGTCCTCTCCTTCACCGGGATGTCCTACGATAAAATCGGTTCCCAGCGCATAGCCGTGGGATGCAAGCTCTTCGAAGAGTTTCAGGTCGCTCATAAAATCGTTTCTTCGGTTCATCAGCTTCAGCATTTCGTCGGAAGTGTGCTGCAACGCGATATGCAGGTGCTTCGCCATCCACGGTTCGTCGAGCAGTTCTTTGAACTCATCGGTAATCTGTATCGGCTCGAGCGAACCGATTCGGATCCGCCTGACACCGCGAATCTGGCTCATGCGCTTCAAAAGCTTCGCGATGGAACTGCCCCGCTCTTTGCCATAGCTTCCGACATTGGTTCCTGTTAGGATAAATTCGCCGAAGCCATTGGCCGCAAGGCGCCTGATCTGTTCGAGTATCAGTGTTTCGTCGAGGCTTCTCGCATCGCCGCGAACGTAGGGAATGATGCAGTAGCTGCAGCGAAAGTCGCATCCTTCCTGAATCTTTATGAAGGCACGGGACTTTCCGACGAACTGCTCGACCACGGTCGTGTCGACATGCTCGAGATCGCCGATTTCGTAGAAGCGGTCACTCTTTTCCAGAAATTTCGTGATTTTTTCTTTTTCGCTGTGGCCGAAGACACCGTGGACCTTCCCGCTTTCGAAGAGCGACTCCCCTTTCGTATGGGCCCCGCAACCCGTCAGAAGCACTTTCGCTTCGCCGTTGATACGGCCAACCTGGTTGATGTAGCCGCGTACACCGCTGTCGGCACCGTTGGTGACGGTGCAGGAGTTGACGACGATGACATCGGCCTCCTCTTCGTTCCTGGCGAGTTCGTATTCGCCAAGACGCGACATCATCACCTGGGTATCGAACTGGTTGGTCCGGCATCCGAACGTTTTGAAATAGACTTTTTTCATATGGTGATGGAACCTTCGGAGAGATCCGGCAATGTCGGTTTTCCTTTTGCCTGATCGATATAGATATGTTGTGACGGATAAGCTATGATGATATCCTCCTCTTCTTTGATGAGGTCGAGTATCTCGGTCGAAATGGTACTTCGCAGCGTGAGCGTCGCGTAGGCGTTCGTGAGATACCAGACACTTATCCTTATACCATTTTCTTCGATAAAAGAGTAGACCCTCGGTTCGACATTGGTATTTTTCAGACTGTAGCGCGATCGCAGTTTGTTGAGCTGTTTTCTGGTGATGTCGGTATACCCTTTGGCATACTTCTTCGCTGTCTCTTTCGCGATATGCTGCGCTTTTTTGTGGTTGGAGTTGAAGGTGATCGTGAAATCGATGCCGTCCCATACCGTCTTGAGGGTCGCATGGGAGTAGTTGGCGATCATGTCGGTAAAAATGTAGTTGTTCGGCACGAAGATGATGCGCCCTGCCCTTCGGTTGTGCAGATAGGTGGTCAGCGTGATATCTTCGAGGATGGTGATTCGAAGAAGCGATATGTCGAGCACGTCACCGACATATTTCATCCCGTCTTTGTCGACACGGATTCTGTCTCCGACATGAATGGATCCGCCAAGTACGATGACCAGCCAGCCGAGCATACTCATGAACCAGTCTTTCATCGCGATCGCGATACCCGCCGAGGCGAAACCGAGTACCGTGACGAGGTAGGAGACATTTTCGATATAGGCGAAGAGCAGGATCATGATGACGATGAAGACGAACGAGAAGTTGATGATCTTGTTCGCCATGTAGAAGCGTTCGTTGTCGGTGATGGTTCTCTTTACCAGCCATTTGAAGAGGATGACGAAAAGGAGGATGACGAAGATCGATATCCCGATACTTCCGGCTTTTTTCGCCTGCTCTTTGATCTGATCGGTCAATCGGAGTTTGATTTCGTCGACCTTTTTCTTGTAGACGATGAGTGCCGTTTGATGCAGATCGAGGGCTTCGCGTGCATCTTCGAGCTCCCTCGTCGTCTGATCGAGTTGTCGGTAAAGGGTTTTGTCGTTGGGCTCGAGTTCGCTCAACTCCCTGAGAATCGCGATTTTGCGTTCGAGCATATCGGTAAACGCTTTGAGCATGTCGATTTCGTGTTCGAAACGCATCAGATGCTCGTTGAGTTGTTTGATATATGAAAAAGCGTTGATGATGGCGATTGGATTCGTGACGGTAGGGATCTTTTTGATCTCTTTTGGCTTGATCAATGTCTTGAACGGATTGTGTTCGTAATCTTTCAGAAGGTCGAGTTGCTCCTGGAGCTGTGCCTTTTTCGATTCGAGTTCCATGATTTTCGTTCTGTAGCGTCTGGTTCCTTTTTTTCTGTAACGCTCTATCTTCTTCTCGATTTCATTAATCTTCGCCGCAATCCCGGTAAAGGTGAGATGGTTGGCATAGATCTTTTGCCAGACACTCTCTTCATTCAGCTCTTTGTCGATTGCTTCAAGCTGGAAGGTAAGGCGTGCGATCCGGGCGCGATGGTCGGCCATCGTCTTGTTGGCGTCGGTGCTGGAAGGGAGGCTGACGTTCTCTTCTGCGCTCTGCGAAAACGCAAGCGAGACAAGAAGGATGAGCAGAAAAATTTTAGCTTTCAACAGCCGTTTCCTTTTTGAAAGCTTCCAGAACTTTTATGATTCTCGTTTTTTCGGGATTGACGAGCATTTTCCATACTCCGATCGCTTTGGGTACGATAAAGGTGATCTTGTTGTCGTGACTCTTTTTGTCGAGGAAAAATTGATCGTAGAAGGATTCGGGATCTTCTATGGCATATTCGGTGGGAAGACCGTATTTCTCCAGAAGCGATTTGACGCGTTCGGCCTCCTCCATACTGAAGAGTCCATATTCGATGGCCAGTGCGTTGGCCATGACCATGCCCGCTGCGACCGCTTCACCGTGCAGGTAGGTACCGTAACCGCTGAAGTTCTCGATAACGTGGGCAAAAGTGTGACCGTAGTTGAGAACGGCACGGATACCTTTCTCTTTTTCATCTTCGTTGACAACCCGCGCTTTGAGTTCCACGGAGCGTCGGATCGCCTCTTTCAGGTTCTCTTCTTCGTGCAGGTCGTGGCTCTCGAGCCATTGAAAAAAGTCGGCGTCGAACATAACGGCCATTTTGACGATTTCGGCCACGCCTGCTGCAAATTCCCGTTCGGGAAGCGTCTTCAGCCAGAAGGTATCGATATAGACGGCACGCGGTTGATGAAATGCGCCGACGAGGTTTTTTCCGAAGCGGTTGTTGATACCGGTTTTTCCTCCGACGCTGGCATCGACTTGCGAAAGTAGCGTGGTTGGGACCTGGATGAAGTCGATTCCACGCTGAAAGATGCTGGCCGCAAAACCGGTCATGTCTCCAATGACGCCGCCGCCGAATGCGATCAGCGTCGATTTTCGGTCGAGCCTGTGGTCGAAGAGTCTGTCGAGAATGAATTCGATCATCTCCATCGTTTTGTAGTTTTCGCCGTCGGGAATCGTGACGATATAGAGTTCTTTGGCATCGACCGCGGCCAAAAGCCTATGGAGGTGAAGGCCGGCGACTTTTGGATTGGTGACGATGGCGGCTTTCCCGTCGATCGTGATCTTCGGAAGCGTATCGATCGTGATTTCGTAATCACGGCTTGGCGGTGTCGGAAGGGTAATGGATACTTTCATACGCAATGCAACCTGCTCTTGTTGAATTTCTTTAATTTTACTTAAAATTTACTTAAAAAGTGCTTTGAAGAATCCCTTCTCCGTCTCTATTCGATATCGACCGGAACGAAAAGCTGGGGGTTTCGGGAGAGTTTGAAGTAGAGTTTCTCCACATCGGCACTGAAGTAGGCAAAAAAACGGTTCTGCAGAATTTTGCCAGTAAAAGGGAGGACCTGCAAGAAGGCTTCATCATGTACGAGTTCTCGGATGGGATTGCGTTTTTCCTGACGTACGTTCATATTCTTCGAGAAGATATTTGAGAGGTTCTCGTAGTGGTTGAGGATGAAACTCTTTTTTTCGAAGTCACCGTCCGGTTCGTAATCGAGAAGCTCTATGTTGAGGTTCAGCTGGGATGCCACGTCGAAAACGGTTGCGGATATGACTTCCATACTCTTCTCTTCCGAGAGGATGACGACCAGCTTTTTCAGATGCATCAGTGGGGAATCGCTGATTTGCAAAACGGGTTTTCTCAAACTATAGAATATCTTTTTATAATCTTTGTCGTCGAATATATCCCGTCCGCATACGACAAGACCGATATTGTAGGTTTCCACATCTTCTTTGATGAGTGTGGAGGGGTCGATCCCCCTGTAGTCGACGATACACTCCACATTGTGACTATCGAGAGCCTTGATCGTCTCGAGCAGCCGGATATCGGTAGGGCCGCTGACACGAATGATGAGTTTGCGCCCTTTGATACGTTTATGCAGATAGGTCGCCTGTTCGATGCAATTGCGGATGCAGCGAGGACTCTCCTTCTCCATATCGATATAGAGATAGATGTTTTCGCCGAACGGCGCGGGAAACTGGCCAAGCTCCTGTTTGATCGCTTTGAAGACCGATTCCAAAACGGAGGGTTTGCCGATTAGGAGCAGGACATCGTTGGGTTTGATCATCAGCGACGGTTTGGGCAGGATAAGCTGATTGCCGCGGTAGAGCCCGACGATTCGCCACTGATTTTGAATGATCGTTCCGATATGCCGGTAGACGTAGGCACTGCCGAACGGAACCAGCACCTCCATGATCTCACCCTGCCCCAGGCCCACGTTCTGAGCGATTACCGGAACATTGGGAAGAAAGTCGTAAAGGCGGTTGGCGAGCAGTTCGTTGGCGTTGATGTTGATGAGGTTGTCATCTTTGAATTCGATATCCCATCGGTTGAAAAAGGTGATCCTTGCAAAGGGGCGGTCGCGCCGGATGTTTTGGTAGGCGCCTTCCGCATCGATACGGTTTTTCATTATCACGAAGATATCGTCGTAGTCCCGTTTGAGGAGTTTCGAAAGTTTGATGTAACTGGTTGGGTCGAATTGGTAGGCGATGAAGTTGGACGGCTGTTTTTCCGTGAGAATCGACCGGTCGATCGTGACGATCGTATATTCGTTGGTACTGATAAAAGTTTCGCTGATACGCTGTAGGAAATGTTTTGCTACAATTCCATCAGCAAGGATCAATATTTTTTTCATGAGCCGACTACTACCTTTGAGAAACTGACGTGAGGTCAGCGATAAAGTAGGCAATTATAGCGAAATAGGATAATCAATATGAAATTCAATGTCGATGCCGTCGACGGTGCGGCACGTGCCTGTACCATCCAAACGGCTCACAGTACCATTCAGACTCCTATCTTCATGCCGGTCGGTACGAGTGCCGTCGTCAAAGCGCTCGATACGGAAGATATGTGTCATATTCTCGATACCCAGATCATACTGGCCAACACTTACCATCTCTATCTTCGTCCGGGAGACGAGACAGTGGCGAAACTCGGCAAACTGCATGGTTTCACGAAATATGACCGAAGCTTTTTGACCGACAGCGGCGGTTTTCAGGCTTTCAGCCTCAGCGACATCAGCAAAGCCGACGACGAGGGGATTCTCTTTCGCAGCCACATCGACGGAAGCAAGCACTATTTCACTCCTTCCAAAGTCCTCGACATCCAGTACAATCTCGGCAGCGATATCATGATGATCCTCGACGATCTGGTGGCACTGCCGGCGACCAAAGAGCGCCTGGCGCTTTCGATCGACCGGACGACGCGTTGGGCGCACGAGTCGATCACCTACCATCGCTTCAAACAGTCACGGGGGATCGGAACCGATCAGAACATCTTCGCCATCATTCAGGGTGGAACCGACCCGGAATTTCGGAAAATCTCCGCAGAAGCGCTCTGCGCGATGGATTTCGACGGTTTCGCCATTGGCGGGCTCAGCGTCGGTGAAGCGAATCAGGCGATGTACGACACGGTCGAGTTCACGACACCTTTCATGCCGAAAGATAAACCACGCTATCTCATGGGGGTCGGAACACCTGAAGATCTGGTAGAGAATATCGAACGGGGTATCGATATGTTCGACTGTGTCATGCCGACGCGCAATGCCAGAAACGGTACGCTCTTTACATCTTTTGGCAAAATAAACATCAAATCGGCACGTTTCAAGCTCGACGATACGCCGGTCGATCCCGAATGCAGCTGCTATACATGCAAGCGTTACAGCCGTGCCTACCTGAACCATCTGTACCGTGCCAGGGAGCTCACCTATTTCAGGCTCGCCTCACTGCATAATCTTCACTACTATCTCCAGTTGGTGAAAGCGGCGAGAAGGGCTATCCTCAAAGGAGAGTTCGCTGATTTCAAACGAGATTTCTATGCCAAAAGAGGATGATTTACGATAAACTTACACTATCTCATCTCCAAGGCCTTCATCGATGCACATAAGCAAGCTCGAATTTTTCGCTGTCGTCATCGCGATCTTTTTGGGTTTGCATTTTTACAATCAGCAGATGGTGGAGAGTGAACAGTTGGAGGAGATGATGGAGATACCTCTTTATTTCGATGAAGAAAATCCTCCTGTCATCGTGGCGTTTGGGAACAGTTTGACCTACGGATCCGGGGCTTCGAGAGAGAAGAGCTATCCGGCATGGTTGTCCAAAATGCTGGGTGTGGAAGTGATCAATGCCGGTGTCCCGGGAGAGACGACGTCCGAAGGTTTGAAACGTCTTCCCTCCGTTTTGAAGCGTTATCGTCCCACAATCGTCATTTTGTCGGAAGGCGCCAACGATATGCTTCGTGGGAAACGGTATTCGACGATCAGGGAAAATCTCAGAAAAATGATCGAATCGATCAAGCGCAGCGGTGCGAAAGTGCTGCTGATAGGCATGCCCGACATCAATGCGCTGTTGATGGACGATGCCGGTTTCTACGAAGAGGTAGCACAGCAGACGGGCGTGACATATGTCGAAGACCTTTTTGCCGACGTTTTGGCGGAAGATACGCTTAAAAGCGATTATCTCCATCCCAACGGCGAAGGCTATAAAGCGGTGGCTAAAAAATTGAATCAAGCGATCAGGGAGTTACTGGAATGATAAAACTCGGTGTCAATATCGACCATATAGCTGTATTGAGGGAAGCAAGGAAAATCAATGACCCGGATCCGGTGGAAGCACTCGGAATCGTCAAGCGTGCAGGGGGTGAGCAGATTACGATCCACCTGCGGGAAGATCGTCGGCATATCCACGACGAAGATGCGGAACGTATCGTTCAGATGAGCGCTCTTCCCGTCAATCTCGAGTGTTCGACCGATGAAGAGATTATCGATATCATCTGCCGATTGAAGCCTCATCGGGCGACGCTCGTTCCGGAGAGACGTGAAGAGGTAACGACGGAAGGCGGACTTGATATTATGTCATATGAAGATCGTGTTTCGGCAGCCATCGAGAAACTCCATGCCCATGAAATAGAAGTTTCACTCTTTATCGATCCCGATCTTGAGACGATCACGCGTGCCGACGCGTTGGGTGCGGAGTGGATCGAACTGCATACGGGAACCTATGCCAACATCTATGCAATGCTACACTCCAACCTCCTCCATACACACCACAGCATCGAGGATCTCGAACTTCCGCGACATACACTGCAGACCAAACTCGCGGAGAGTCTCGAAGGACTCAAAGGAGCGGCGGACCATGCCCGCTCCCTGGGACTCAAAGTGGCTGCGGGCCACGGCCTCAACTACCAAAACGTCAAAGAGATTGTCGAAATCGATGCGATCGAAGAGCTCAACATTGGACAGAGCATTATTGCGCGAAGCCTCTTTTCGGGACTCGAAGCGGCGGTTCGAGAGATGAAAGCACTGCTTGGATGAACGAGAAACCACGTATCGCCGTCAGCGTTGGCGACCCCAACGGTATCGGGCTCGAAATCGCCCTGCGTGCGCATGAAACGATCCGGCATCTATGCCGGCCCCTCTATTTTGTCGGATACGATCTTCTGAAAGAGGCGGCCGAAAAGCTGGAGCTGCAGATTCCTGAACCGTTCGATCATACCTCCCCCTCCCCCTCGTGTTCCATTCGACCGGGCATGACGACAGCCGAAGCGGGTGCCTACAGCTTCTCTTCATTCAAAAAAGCGGTCGAGGCGGTTGAAAATGGCGCATGCGATGCCGTTGTGACGCTTCCTATCAACAAAGAGGCGTGGATGAAAGCCGGCATCGACTACAAAGGCCATACCGATGCGCTGCGCGACTTTTTCAAAAAAGAGGCGATCATGATGCTCGGCTGCGAAAAGCTCTACGTTGCCCTCTTTACCGAGCATATCCCTCTAAAAGAGGTGCCAAAAAGCATCGAAAAAGAGAAACTCGTAAGGTTTCTGCTCGATTTTCAACGGGAAACAGGCGCCGAAAAAATAGGGGTACTCGGCCTCAATCCCCACGCCGGAGACAACGGTGTTTTGGGAAATGAAGAAGAGATCATAACCGAAGCGGTCGGCGAGGCGAATTCTCGATTCCCGCTCTTCCACGGCCCCCTCGTCCCGGATATCGCCTTCAGTCCGAAGATGCGCGAATCGTTCACTTACTATGTGGCGATGTATCACGATCAGGGGCTGGCACCCCTCAAAGCGCTCTACTTCGACGAGAGTATCAATGTCAGTTTGAACCTTCCGATCGTGAGAACATCCGTCGACCATGGCACGGCATTCGATATCGCCTATCTTCAGGGCCGTTCTGTGAACCTGCAGAGCTATATCGAAGCGGTCAAAGCCGCGATCGCCATGAAGCGGCGCCGCGATCAGCGTTCGTAGATCCCCATCAATTCGGCTCCGGCGAGGACATGTCCGTTCATCCGTGCCAAAAGATCGTGCTTGCTCAACCCTGCATCGGCTTTCAAAAGCGTGTCGAGCGCGTAGAGTTTGAACATGTAACGGTGGGCTCCGTCTGGCGGGCAAGGACCGCCGTAGCCGATGTTGCCGAAGCTGTTGATACCCTGACGGATCCCCTCGGCCAGATTGGGCTCGTTCGGTACACCTTCGGGCAATCCCGGTAGGGATGCCGGCATATCGTAGATGACCCAGTGGACGAAGATGCCCATGGGAGCATCGGGATCGTCCATGATGAGCGCCAGGCTTCGTGCCTCGGCTGGAACATCCTCGAATGTCAGAGGAACGGAGATATCGGCTCCGTCACATGTGTATTTGGCGGGAATGAACCCGCCGTGTTCGAATACTGGACTCGTGATTTTCATGATGAACCCTCTTTTTCGGTGATTATGCTGTCCTCGCTGCGGGGTTTGCCAGCAAGCGGTTCAGCGGGATCTGTTTACCTGTTTTTTCATCGATTCCGTATTTTCCGGCTTCGATCTTTTTCAACGCGTCGTTGACATCTTTGAGTTCCTGCATCAAAATCTTCAAAATCTCTTTGTCGCGATCGTTTTCGATCTTCAGTTCCGCCATATCTTCGATATCGTCGATTTCGTCTTCCGCCGAAATCGTCGCGAGCTCGTCGCTCAACTCGCCGATATTTTTCAAAATACGCTCTTTTTCTTCCACCAGTCTCTTTTTAAAAAACTCCAAATTCAGATAAGTCATACATTTCACTCCTCTTTTTTGATAATCGATCAGACACATATACGGCGCTATCCTCCGCAACCCCACGTCGTAGGATTGCGAGGCCGTATAGTGACGATATCAGTTAAAAATTATACCACTTTTAGCTTGATTGGAGTACGCTTTGAAAAAGAAAATTTCGAAGGAGCGCCACATGTATCTTTACACTTCCGAATCGGTTTCTGCCGGACATCCGGACAAATGTGCCGATATCATCGCGGATACGATCGTCGACCGGCTGCTCAAGCTCGATCGTGAAGCACGGGTTGCGACGGAGGTCTTTATCAGCGGAAAGCACATCATCATCGGAGGAGAGGTGAAGACGAACGCCCCCGTCAGTGAAGATTTCTACCGTCTCTGCGCGCTTGATGCCCTGAGCGAAATCGGATATCCCGAGAGCGGCTTCGACGAGTCGCAGACACTCTACCCGGAGACGGCGGAGATTCAGGTGCTCGTTTCGCGCCAGTCGCCCGATATCAGTATCGGCGTCGACAAAGCGAGTGGAGAGATCGGTGCGGGAGATCAGGGGATGATGATCGGTTTCGCGACGGACGAGACGGAGAGCTTTCTTCCGGCCGCCCTCTATTACAGCCGAAGGTTGCGCGATGCTCTTTACGATTATGTACGGAATCATCCCGACGATTTCGGTGTCGATATCAAGACGCAGGTGACGATCGATTATGAAACGAAAGAGAATTTCGACGCCAACAGGCCTGTCAAAATCGCCAAGATCGTCGCAGCGGTCCCCCATGCCGCACATCTGGATATCGAGACGGTGCGTCGGCGTGTGCGCTCCGTGATCGTGAAAACGTTGAAAGAGGATCCGCTCTTCGATGAAGAGGCGTGCGAATTTTTCATCAACGGCACGGGCCGCTACGTCAACCACAGCCCTCTGGCCGACAGCGGAACCACCGGACGCAAAACGATGGCCGACACCTACGGTGGATACGCCCCGATCGGCGGAGGCTCACAGAGCTCCAAAGACTATACCAAGGTGGACCGCTCGGGCCTCTACGCCGCACGCTGGATCGCCAAACATATCGTCGCGGCGGGGCTGGCGAGAAAGGCGATTGTCGAGATCGCCTATGTCATTGGCCATGCCAAACCGCTCAGCGTGACGGTCGATACGCTCGGTACCGGCCGAGAGGAATTGAAAGATGAAGTTCTTTCGGAGAAAATCGCCGAAAAGTTTCCTCTTACGCCGCAGTGGATTACCGAGACATTCGGCCTCGACACACCTTCACCCTCGACATTTCTCTATGCGGATATCGCGGCGAAAGGACAGGTGGGATATGACGACTATCCGTGGGAGCGCCTCGAAATGCTGGAGTGGTTCAAAGCCCTTCTCTCAACGGCTGAATAGCATTTTTAGACACTTGGGCTTGAAGCAGACGGCAGGCACCTTCTTGGCGTAGGCTTCGTAGTCGCTGCCGAATTTCATGCGGCACTCTCTCTCTTCGAAGGTCATCACCATGATGACGATGAAGAGCATCTCAAGCGGTGCGATGAACATTATGTACGACGGCGAGCCGATGAGAAACGCCAGGGCCAGCGGCACGAGGGTGAGGCCGAAAAGCATCGGGTGGCGCATGTGGGCGTAGATGCCGCTTGTCACGAGCCTGTCGGTTTCGAGGCGCGGCACGTCGTTGCCCGACTTGCCATGTCTGGCCAGCTCCTTCCCGCCGGCGGCTGCGGCGCGAAACGCGAAACGCATCAAAACGAGACCGACGATCAGGGTGAGCAGGTGAAAAAGAGGATTGAAAAAGAGCTCCCTGAAGTGATGAAGATCGAGCCAGATACCGCCTGCACTCCCGCCTATGAGCATAATGGCCCAGAGCAGGATGCGGACGACGACCGAGGGTGTGGTTTTAAGCGCCATATCGCTTTTCGAGCGCTTCGAGGCGCTCCATTTTTGTGGAATGGTCTATGTTGCGCATGACGAATTTCCATGAAACATAGATGACTACGGGCCAGACGGCATACCAGATAATCGCTTCCATAATTCTCTCCTTAGTAGTGATGCGGGTCGCTTTCGACCTTTTCGATCGTCAGTGAGCTTTGAAGATCACTGAGAGACGGATAGTAGGCGGTATGATTATACCCAATGAATGCCTTTTGTGAAATGGCCGAGGGTAGCGAGAGTTGTCAGGAACTGTGTAGATACTTTTGCCTTTCGGGATAAATCTCTTCGATGGAATATAGAAAATAATATCAATCATATATAGAAATTTAAAAAATTTATTCCATATTCTACGGTTTCTTTATATTGTAATAAACCAACGATAATGAAGAGGAAGAATATTGATATGATTTCCATTGATCGCATACGATTAGGATGGGGAGAACCCCAGACGAGAAGATTTCCTACATCGCCAGTTACGAGGGCGTGAAAGTCCTTGATATTTCCGACTCGGAGAAAAAGTGGCATGCGGATGGGGGCTTCCTTGTCCCTGCCGTGAATGCTGGTGGAAGATACGTTAAAATTTCATCAGATTTTTTTCTTTTCTACGCTCTTTGAGCTCTTCTCCCAGTTCCTGTTTCATATGCATCATTTTTGTCTTGATCGTTTCGGGATGTGCGATGAGTATATAGCCCTTGTATCCCGTAAAGATTCCATAGAGAATCACAAGGATGCCGGCGGCTTTGACCGCCAATTCCCGAAAGCGCATTTTCTGCATCAGACCGGAAAAGAATCCCAGGGTAAAAAGTACGGGAACCGTGGCCAGACCGAAGACCAGCATGACGATCGCGCCCCAAATCGGCGAGGCTGTTGCCGCGGCGAAGGCGGCGAAAAAATAGACGAATCCGCAGGGGATGAACCCGTTGAGCATCCCGAGAAAAAAGAAACTGGGCAGTGATCTGGAGTGGATCAGCATTTTGAAGATCGTTCTGAAAATATTGCTGTTGGCCCCGGAGCTTTCGATGTAGGTGATAAATTTGAGTCTGCCCATCAAAGAGAGTCCCATCAAAACCATCAGAATTCCGATAAAAAGGAAAAGTACCCCTTTACTCGCCATCGAGAAAGAGAAGACTTTCCCAAGCAGTCCGAAAATCGCTCCGATGATCATGTAGGAGGCGACCCGTCCGATATTGTAGAGAAGATGGGCGATACTCTGATGCGTTTTGCTCCACTCCCGATCGATTTTGGCAGCGCTGTAGGCCATGATAAAACCACCGCACATGCCGATACAGTGTCCGATACTTCCCAAAAAAGCGACCAGAAAGATGGTCCCTAAGTCGATTCCATTCATGATGCGTTACTTTCAAATATTTTTATCTAGGAAATTTTTCACCAACTCATCGGCCCTTTCCCCATCTTTTTTGCGGGTTTTGACCACTTTGATGCCGCTTAGTTCGAGTGCTTCTTTCATGTTGGGACCGACGGCACGCACTAACATGACGTCGATATCCTGCAGATTGTGCAAATCTTTTCGATGATGTTCCACCTCTTCTTTCGAGTAGGGCTCCATCGTCCGTTCCCTCTTTTTTTTACCGTGGCCGCCGTGATGGGCGCGACTGCCCTCCTCTTCATGTGTGCCAGATGCGGCATGGAGGTTGACACGTAAACCCTCGAACGATCTATCGTTGAAGATAGCGAAAAAGGGTGCGCGTCCGACACGTGTATAGACCTGTAAACCTTCGTCATGGACCGGTACGGCGATTTTCATGGCA
Source organism: Hydrogenimonas cancrithermarum (assembly GCF_030296055.1). NCBI lineage: Bacteria > Pseudomonadati > Campylobacterota > Epsilonproteobacteria > Campylobacterales > Hydrogenimonadaceae > Hydrogenimonas > Hydrogenimonas cancrithermarum. Next base: position 252,747 of record NZ_AP027370.1, on the reverse strand, counting down.
ACTCCTGTTTCTTTTAATTTATTTAATCGATGGCGTAGAAACTCTTCTATAAAACGTCTATTTAGGCCTTCGAAGCCTATGGCATAGGCGAATATTAGCGCACTATCCAAAGCGATGTCAAGGGTTGACAATTGAACATATGTGCAATATAATTCAAAATGAATATGCGCATATTCTCATAAAGGAGTCAACGATGATGAAAAAACGGGGACGAAGGAGCGGACCGAGACGCGTCGATTTCGAGCCGGAGACCATCTGCTACAAACCCTGTGGCAAACGTGGTTACTCTCTCGAACGTGTGGTACTCGGACACGATGAAATGGAAGCGCTGCGCCTGGGGGATTATGAAGGCCTCTATCAAGAAGATGCGGCGCAGAAAATGGGCATCTCCCGCTCGACCTTTTCCCGTATCATCACGGAGGCCCGAAAAAAAGTTGCCGATGCACTTTTGCACGGCAAAATCATTATGATCAAGGAGATAGAACAATGAGAGGATTTAGACAAAGACGCGGTTTCGGATGCGAAGGAGGATTTGGCAGAGGCGCAGGAAGCGGCAGAGGACGATTCGCCCGACTGGACAGCAGAGGTACGGGACGCGGTTTCGGTGCAGGAGTGAGAGGAGAAACAGCAGCGCTCGAATACGAACATTTGGAAAACAGAGAACGAGCCGTACAACCTGGACAGGGTTTCGGTTCCGGGCGAAACGTCGGTGGACGCGGCATGGGACGCGGTTACGGATATGGCCGGCGTGCCGGATTTTGCCATCTTAAAGCGTAATCCGTAATCGATTGCCTCCTTCAATCCCCGGAGGAGGTGGTATAATCACGTTTAACTGACGTTAGAATATTGATGAAAAGAGATCCGATGCACTACAAAACTATTCTGCTCATTTGTGCGGCACTGCTCTTCGTCGGGTGCAGCGATTCCAAACCGAAACATCACTACGACGGTCAGGCACTGCTAGAACAGAAGTGTGCGAGCTGTCACAATCTCGACATGCCGCCACAAACATTTCCGGATGAAAAAGCGCCTCCGATGATGGCGGTGACGTTTCATGTTCGTGACTTCATGAAAGTCGAAAATCCTTCCGAAAAGCGGCAGAGATTTATCGATTTCGTTGTCGATTATGCGCTCGATCCATCGGCCGACAAGTCATTCTGCGACAAGAAGAGCCTGGAAGATTACGGCCTGATGCCGTCACAAAAAGGGAAAGTGACGCCGGAGGAGCTCGAAGCGATCGCAGCCTATATGTACGATCACTACGATCCAGAAAAATTCATGAAATTGATGCAGGAACAGGCCCGGCTCGCCGCCCTTCCCCCTTACAAACGGGTGATGGAGCAGAAAAACTGCCTGAGTTGCCACAGCATCGACAAAGAGAAACTCGCCCCCTCTTTCAAACACATTGCCGAACGGTACGGCAGCGACCGAAGCGGCGAAATCATGGAGAGTATCAAAAACGGCAGCCGGGGCAAATGGAAAAACTTCAAGCTCTCGATGCCGCCTTTCAAAGATTTGGGTGATGAAGAGATCAAAGCCGTCACCGAATGGATCTTGACACTGGGAGAAAAAGAATGAAACGACTTCTAAAGATGACTTTTCTGGGGGTTGTCACACTTGCGTCGGTTTCGAATGGAGCCCAAAAGAGCGCGTTGGACGCCAAAACGCTTTTTGAGCGGAAATGTGCAATGTGCCACATCACGAGGCGTCCGACCCCGGAGATGAAAAAGAGCCTTGTCGCTCCACCGATTATGGGGGTGATGCACCATATCAAAGATCACGGTCTGGATGAAAATGAAGCTGTAAAATTCATCACCGACTACGTCCTTCACCCCTCCAAAGAAAAAGCGCTTTGCGAAGCGCAGGGGATCGAACGGTTCGGTCTGATGCCTTCGCAACAGGGGAACGTGACGGAAAAAGAGCTTGAAGCGATTGCCCGTTATATCTACAGAAACTTTCCGCCTAAAGGGTTCAGGCACCGCGGCATGCAGAGGTAGATGGGAAAACGGTTTTGGACTATGCACTCTACTTTTTCATAACGGCATTTCTTTCGACACTCTTCGCGATGGGCGGTGCGGGTTCCGGCATTGCGCTGATTCCTGTACTGCATATGCTCGGTATCCCTTTCAACCTTGCCAAAGCGGTGGGCCTTTTCGTCGGTTTTACCACGACTTTCACTTCAACGGTCATGAACTTCAGGCGCAAAGTTCTCGATATCCGCTTTGCACTTCCACTGGCTGCCACGCTACTTGTTTTCGCACCCATCGGCGCACAGTTGTCACGCTTCACGAACGAAACAGTGGTCAAATGGCTCTTCGTGATGTTTCTGCTTTTCAGCGCAACCATGATGATGTTTTTCAAAAAAGAGGCAAAAGCACATGTCCAGAGTCCTTGGATTATGGCATTTCTCGGAATGGTTGTCGGATTGATCGCAGGTCTTTTGGGCGTCGGCGGAGGAAACATGCTGTTGCCGGTACTGATCCTGTTGGGGTTCGAGCCCAAAAAGGTGGCGGTGACCGTCAGTTTCGTCGTTCCCTTCTCCGCCTTCACATCGTTTCTGAGTTATGCCAGTTTCGTTCAGATGGATTGGGCACTGCTTGGGATTTGCGCACTGGGTGCCGTGACAGGCGGATACATCGGCAACTACATGATGTACTTCAAACTTTCGCAGCAGCAGATCAAAAGAGTGATCGCCGTCATTCTCTACATTCTGGCGGCCAGAATGGCCTTCAATCTGCTGACTTAGGAACGACGATCTTTGGGATGATATCTTCCTGTCGAACGAGCATGCCGACAGCCTCTTTGGCCTCGGTGGGATCGTAGGAGGGATGTTTTTGGGGATTGAAACGGTTTTTCATCCCCTCCGGCATCGAGCTTTTCTTCTTCGAGGGTGCCGTTAAAAAGTCGACCATCCGCTTTTCGATGTGTGCTTTGGAGCTGTAGAGCATCAGGTATCGGCGGTAAACGAGTGAAAAAGGTGGTGCAGTCGTTTCGTGGCAGCCGGCGCACGTTTTCATGGCATCGCCTTCGGCTGCGATACATTGAAACCCCAACAGAAAAATCAGAACTACTTTTCCCATGAAACCCTCACTTTCGTACCCACCCCTTTTTTACTTTCGATGTCGAGTCGCAACCCGTAGAAATCGACGATCTCTTTGACGATATTGAGTCCCAGACCGAACCCTCCCTCACTCCGATCGGCTCTGAAAAAACGGTCGGTTACCCGTGATTTGACCTTCTCGTCCATTCCGATACCGCTATCTTCGATCGACAGCTCTTTTATGTCGAGTTTTACACGAATACTACCGCCCGGCTGTGTATATTTGACGGCATTGGAGAGAAGGTTGTCGATGAGTTTTGCGGCATCCTCCCTATCCATTTGCCGAACGAGATGATCCACAAGCTCGCTTTCGAGTTGCAGCCCTCTTCGTTCCATCATCGGTGCGAAGTAGGCAAGACGCTCTTTTAAAAGAGCGGAGAAGTCGATCGGTTCGATACGCCGGTGGCGTTGGTGGTTGAGTTGCAGATAGGCCAGATCGTCGTAGATTCGACTCAGACGTCCCGAAGCGATCTCGATCCGCCGAAGTTCTTCACTTTTCTGCAGCTGGGGATGGAGACTTTTGAAGAGTTCGATATTGGTCAAAATGGTGCTGATGGGGGTGTTGAGTTCGTGGGTGGTATCTTTGATGAAACGATCGAGCAGCTGCATGGACTGATGGACAGGTGCCAGAAAGAGGCGTCCCAGCCACCTGGCGATGAGTGCTACAAAAAGCGTAGCGAGAACGAAAGCGATCGCCATTTTGGTCTGTAGTGCATGAATCGGTGCTTCATCGATCGGCGCCGCCGATACGACTGTCGCCGTACCGAGATAGTAAGGATGCATCTCGAAACGGTGGTAGAGCTTGTCACCCGTCTGCCAAAAATCGTTATGCCATTCGATTTTTTCCGGTTTGAAATCTCCGATCAGATAGTTGCGATCGACGTCGTAGAGTGCGGTATGGATCCCCTCGATGACAGGATAGAGCAGTTTCGTTTCCGTGGAAGTGTGCAGATCATGCAGTTTTGATCGGATGAGCGCAGTTTTGATTTTAAGGGTTTCATTTTGATGGTCGATGATACGGTGAAAAGAGTACCGATAAAAGATGACCGATCCGACGGCGATGAGAAGCAGCGTGGAGACGATATAAATGACGAGAAACCGGGAAAGACTCTTTTTTTCACTTTCAAACATTGGGTATCTCAAAGAAACTCCCCCATATTTCGGTCATTGAATCGATAACCCACCTCTTTGACAGTCTCGATACGATCTTTTCCAAGATGTTTACGCAAGACTTTGACGAAAGTACGCAAACTTCCTTCGTTGGGTGTTTCACCGTAATCCCAAAGGTGATCGAAAATCTCCTCTTTCGTCACTGTTTTGTTAGGGTTTTGGAGAAAAAGAGCCAGAAGTTTGGCCTCTTTCGGTTTAAGAGCCACCTTCTCTCCATCGACTGTAAGTCTGAAATTCAAAGCGTCGAATATACGGTTTTCATCGATCTTGATCAAATTGTCGCTGCTTTTGTAGCGGCGTTTGATCACCGCTTCGATACGTGCGAGCAGCTCTTTCAGCGCGAACGGTTTTCGGATATAGTCGTCGCATCCGGCATCGAAACCGCGTGTGGCGTCATCGACACCATGAAGCGATGTGATGATAATGGCAGGTGTATCGTTCCCGCTACGGCGCAGTTCGCTCAGGAGGCCGATACCGCTTTGAAACGGTACTTTCACATCCATTAGCCAGAGATCGAAGTGTGTTTCGAAGATTTTTACTTTCGCATCTTCTGCATCGAAACTTTGCACGATTTCGAAATCGTTATGGCGAAGAAATTGTGCGACCGTGTCGTTCAATTCGATATCGTCTTCAAGCAGGAATATTTTCGGTTTCATATAATCTTCTTGGCATCCTGGGTTGTCGTGACCACTTTCCGGTTCTCTATCGAAAGTATTTTATCGCAATAAGGAAGCAGCCGTTCGTCGTGGGTGACCATGATGATGGCGACATTCCGCTCGAGGGCGATTTCGCGCAGCATCTTGACGACACTGACGGCGCGCTGCATATCCAGAGCCGCCGTCGGTTCGTCGGCGAGGATGATCTCCGGTTCGTTCGAAAGTGCCCGGGCGATCGCCACCCGCTGATTCTGGCCGCCGGAGAGCTGCGACGGCATGGCGTCACGTTTGTCCGCCACATCGAAATAATCCAGCAGTTCCATCGCCTTCTTCTCCGCCTTTTCGGCGGGCCAGCCGTTGGTAAGCGGAATCAGCTTGACATTCTCGATGACATTCAAAAAAGGGATAAGGTAGTGGGCCTGAAAGATAAAGCCGATCTTTTCACGACGGATGCGCCTGGTATCGGGAATACTCCAGTGGTTCTCGTCCCAGACCAGTTCATCACCCAGCCAGATCTTTCCCGATGTTGGTTTCGTGACGCAGCCGAGCATCATCAGCAGTGTCGTTTTGCCTGCACCACTGGGAGCGACCAGTGCAGCGAATTCCCCTTTCTTCACTTCGAGCGACGCATTTTCAAGCACCCTGACTTCGCTGTCGCCCGATCCGAAATTTTTGGTCAGGTTTTCGACTTTGATACCTACGTCACTCATCTGAACATCCAATAATTTTTAACTTTTAATTTTTCACTATTCACTCGACTACCCTCCTATCGCCGCGCGTGGATCGGCTTTGATCGCTTTGTAGACCCCAAAGAGGCTCGCCAGAATCGAAGCGACGATAATGATGCCGAAGAGTGCCCACGCATCCGGAATCTGCAGCACGACCCGCTTTGGGAATTTGTCCCAGATGGCATGCGCGAAGAGGTTGCCGAAGATAAAGGCGAGCACACCCAGCGTTAGAGTCTCTTGCATAATCATCTTCGTAATCATGAAATTGGGCAGTCCGACCAGTTTCATAATGGAGATTTCCTTGATCTTCTCCAGCGTCATCGTATAGATGATCAGGGCGATGATGATGCTCGAGACGCCGACGAGAATGACGGTAAACATGCCGATCTGTTTGCTTGCTGTCTCGATGACGTTTTTGGTCAGAATATTGCGCTGCTGCTCGGCCGTATAGACGCTCAGATGTTTCCATCGGCGGATCGTTTTTGCCACATCGTCAGGATCGCTTCCGCCTTTTAGCGTCGCGACGACGGCATTGACGAGGTGGTTGTCGGCATCGACCTTCATACCCCTCGCCCGGTCGTTTCGGATGCGTGCGTTGGAGTAGAGAAACTGCAGCTCCTGCGCATCCTTCAGACTGACGTAGATGACGGGGTCGCCGCCGGAAGAGACGGCTCCTTCGGTGATGCCGACCACCGTGTAGATGTTCCGACCCAGTTTGATCTTGTCATTCAATGAAAAGCCGAGCTTTTTGGAGACGACGATTTCGTAGTGGCTCTTCTCGAGCGCCCTGCCGTCGACGAGCCGTTTGGGGTTGATAGCAGAAATATCGCCGTGCGGATCGTAACCGACGCTGTAGACCCGTCTCATCACACCTTCGGGGGTTTTGACTTGAAGATTCAAAAAGGCGAGTGCCGCACTTTTGTCGATGTCGGGATTTACGCGCAGCGTGTTTTTAAGATCTTCATGGATACGGGAGCTCTCTGCAAAGGGTCCAAGCGTATCTTCCTGTACGATCCACAAATCGGCACCGATATCATCCAGCATCACCTGGGCATCGGTTACCATACCACGGTAGACCCCCATCATAATAAGCACGATGCCAAGCAGCATTCCGACACCCATCGCCGTGACGATGAATTTGACAAACGAATGGGTGATATCTTTATAGGCAAGATTGATCATATGTGTATGTCTACCCCGTCAAAAAGCGGTTTTTTATGACTGTCCGGAACGAGGATCTTCTCATTTGTAGTGAGCCCATCGACGGCCGCTTCTTTGTCGTTTTTACCGAGGATTTCAACCTTTTTGAAGTGAGCTTCACCGTCATTGTAGACCCAGACACCGCCACGTTGGATGAGATGCAGAGGAACGAGTACCACATTATGCAGACGGCCGGTTTCGATAGAGACCTCCGCCTGTTCGTTGATATGGAACGGGAACGGCACTTTGTCGAACGCCACGTCGACGATGCGCTCTTCGGTGACAGGGTCGCTTTTGGCCTCGATGCGTTCCACGCGTCCTGCCAGTGGGGTACCATCCTGAGACCGCAGTACGATATCGGCCCTTTGTCCCTTTTTGATCACGCCGCTGATACGTTCGTCGACATTGGCTTTTACCCAGAGATTTTTGGTGTCGACGATCGTCACGACCGGTTGTTGCGCGGCGATAGTCTGAGCCGCTTCAGCATCTTTGCTGATGATGTAACCGTCGACCGGCGAAACGATTGCAAGGCGGTCGATCTTCTGTTTCAGTGCATCGATACTCTTTTGTGCACGCTCACACTCCGCTTTGCTCGATGCGATACGGGCTTTGGAAGCTTCTATCTGGGCTTCGACCGATATCAGGTCTGTGCGTGCTTTGTCGTACTCCGCCTGCGCCGCATATCCTTTTCGGTAAAGCGTGTCGTAGCGTTTGAATGTCAATGCCGCAAGCTCATGCTGCGCGTAGAGCCCTTCAAGTTCCTTTTGAGCCGCCAGGGTTTCGTAGCGTGCTTTTTTGAGCAGTGCTTCCGCCTGTGCCAGCTGGTCGGGTAGATCGACCGGATCAAGCGTGGCGATGATTTCCCCTTTTTCAACCCACTCACCCTGGTCTTTGAATACTTTCAGCAGCTTACCGCCGCTGTTGGAACCGACAGGGTAGATGTTTTTTGCGCTGACGGTACCGATGCCGAAGACCGTCAGTTTCAGATCGCCCTTTTTCGCCGTTACATAGGCATAGGTCGCTTTCGGGAGATAAACTTTGTTGTAAAAAATCACGGCACCGCCGATAAGAACTGCAAAGATAACGGCCCATTTCATAAAATTATTTCGCATTGAGATACTCCAGTCGATAAAGTCGGTTGAGACGTGTGTAGAAGGCATCGAGCAGCCCCAGCTTGGCGTCGAGCCAGACCGCTTCGGCGTCGAGTACCTCCATATAGGTCGAAAGCCCTTCTTCGTAGCGCGCTTCAATCAAGACTTTGGTTTCTTCGGCCGAAACCGTCTGGGAGCGTCTGGCCTCGATGCGCTTCTCGGCCTCTTCGAGATCGGCCAGAAGCGCTTTGATCTCTTCGAGGATGGCACGCCGCTTCGACTCCTTCTCTTCGGCGGCGATCATTTTGGAAATTTTGGTCTGCTGTGCCTGGGCACTCAGTCTTCCGCCGCTGTAAATCGGTACGGCATAGCGGATGCCAAACAGTGTGGTGTCGTAGCGCGAGAGTGTATCGAAGTGACTCGCCTCCGCGACGACATCGAGCGATCCGTAGTGCTCGGCCAGTTTTGACTTGTAGAGTTCACGGGAAGCATCTTCGCTCTTTTTCGCGATCTGTAGCTGCAGGTTGTTCTCGAGCACTGTCTCCTCGTCCGTCACGATGGCCGGAACCGTTTTTTCGCTCAAAATCCCCTCTTCAAACGTCGTATTCTCCGCTATCGGTTCGCCGATGTACTGTTCGAGTGAGATTTTCGCCTTCTTGTAAGCCGCACGCGCCACTGCCAATGCATCTTCGGCCTGACGGACGGCGGAGAGGAAACGGCTCTCGTCAGCCCGGGTTTTCAAGCCTTGTTCGACGAGCGCTTTGGCCTGTTCATAGAGTGCTCTTTTCGCATCGAGGTCTTTTTCACGAGCCGTCAGTGCCGCTTTTTGCACCAATAGCTGTGCGTAGGCGATACGGATACGGTAACGCATCAGCGCCTTGGCCTCTTCGAATGAAAGCGTAGAAATCTCATGTTTTATTTTCGAAGATTCGATGGTGTGGGAGGTTTTGGAGAAATCGTAAATCTTCTGCGTTACGGAGATACCGGCGGTCCATCCGTCATCATCGATCGTATGGAACTGCCCGTTCTGGGGCATGACATAGGTGCGTTGCGGATCATATTCGGCGTAAGCCGAAACCTGTGGCCGCCATGCCCCTTTTTGCACTTTTACACCTTCGTGTTGTTCTTTGACTTTGAGCATAAAAGCGCGGACATCGGGATGTGTTTGCAGGGCTTTGTCGATGCATGAGCCAAGCGTCAAAAGCTCCGCATGCAGACCGACGAGCCCTACGGTAAGTAGAATCGTTATTTTTTTCATGTCGCTATTCTACCTTTTTGGGGTGAACGCAACATGAACACTGTTAAAAACCGCCGCGACCTCTTCCCATGCCCCGGCCGCGTCCCATGCCATTGCCATAGCCCGGTTTTTTTGTCTGCATACGATTGCGTTGGTGGGTCTGAAATTCGTTGCGGTCGATATAACCGTCCCCATTTGCATCGATGTCACCAAATGCCGGAGCATCGCCCGCATGCTTCATCATTTTTCCCTCTTCGGCACGTTCGGTCATCCGTTTCGTTCGAGTCTCTTCGAATTCCTGACGACTGACCCTTCCGTCACGGTCGAGATCGAACGCGGTGAATCCGGGCGCCTGTGCTTGCTTCCTGGCTTTTTGTTTCTTCATGTATGTTTGCCGTTCCTGCGGCGTCATGCTTTGCATCCGTTTTTGCATCTCCTGCTGGAACATCGCACGATCTTCGGCCGGAATGGTTCCGCGCATATTCATCAACTCTTCGGTACTCATACTCGAAAAGTCGGTTGCCCAAAGAGCACCTGTAACCAGTGCCAATACCAATAATCGTTTCATCGTTTCCTCCTTTTGGAATGGATATAGATAACTCTATCGATCCAATATGAACACAATATGAACTAGATCCCATTCTCTGTACTTAAGCTCCTCCACGATGCTCTTGCATCGTCTAATGAACATCTGTGTAAAGTTTTCGGCCATAGGTATTTTTGAGATAGGTTCTAATCGTGCTCTTGTTTCTCCCCGAATGTCCGTACGAGCCCTTCGATCAATATCTTTTTCTCGTTATCGTTCAGTCGGGCCTCTGGATGCATGAGTAGATAGGGCCAAAGCGGCATTTCTCCTTTACGGACTTCTTTAGCCGCTTCATCCCCTTCGTTTTTCTTTTGATGCCCCCACATCGAGGCATTAAAGTGTTCACGTCCCTCTTCCACATCATGCATCACGATCCAGGATATCGGTGCGATGTTGCTGTACCATGGCCATTTTGTCTCATGCGAATGGCAGTCACCACACGATAGCATAAATAACTCACGCGTCTTGAGCGAATCCCACCTGGGTTCGCTTAAAACAGCCGGATTTGTATGGTCTTTTCCATATGGCACGAATTGTATGGCCAATCCAAGTGCCACAAGAGAAATGAGTGTTTTTTTTCTCCATCCCATGTCGCACCCCCTTTCTATGTTTACTTTAGCGTTTCAACATGAACGGAACATGAACGGTACGATAGAGATGAAGAGTGATAAATTTCAGTGGCCTCTACCGTTGTTGTTCATCGGAAACTCAACTTCCGTTTTGCAGTATGTTTCACCCAAAGAACAGCACCCATCCGTTACGCCCAGACTTTTCAATGCGCTGTCGAATGCCCAGTAGTGGTTGTAGCTGCCGCTGCGAAGGTATGTAAAGATTTGAACAAGATCTTCGGCACCATCTGCGGTCTCGATATATTTGTCCAGATCTGCGACATCGGTCACTTCCACCATACATCCCACTTTAAGCGCATCCTGAAGCGATTTGGTTCCTTTTTCATAAAGCGCATTGTAGAGTTCTTGAACCTCCGGAATGGCAAACTCTCCGGCAGCAAGCGCTCTCAACTCCTCTTCGGAGTAGTTGATTTCATAATTTTCGAGATTCGTGATATTGATGTCATATTTCTGCACAAGTGCCTCGACGGCAGCTTCATGCTCCGTTTCAGATCGTGTCGCGATATTGTAGAGGGTTTGGTGTGGGTTCAAATCATTCAATGCCAGATAGATATCTTTCGCCAGCTTCTCTTCGTTCCACATGTAGGCCAGTGCATACTTCTGCTCGTCATTCAGATCGAAGACCGGTAGTTGGTCGATGATTGTCTTCAGATCGGTATGTCCGTAACCGGTTTGGGCTACAATATCGACGCTTGCACTCTCTTCTTCCGTAAGCAGGGGAAGATCCAGCCCTTCGACAAGCTCGATTTCGAGGTCCGCAGTCGATTCCGTCGTATCCAGATAGCTCTCTATCCGACTTTGAATCCGGTCGCGCAGTGCTTCCAACTCCTGCAATGTCAAGGCAGAAGGATCACTGATTTGCTGTTCTATGCAATACGCGAAGAGTTCGTCGCTGATCGCCGCGATACTTCTATCGGTCGAAGGTGTCGCACTGTCGATTGTCTCGTCATCCAGACCGAAACTCTCTTTCAACCATGATCGAATTTCCTCCCTGAGAGCGATCGTGTTGACAAGTGTCGCAGCGTTCCCTGCGGAAGCTTTCAGTATCAAAGAGTTGTTGATATCACCAGCCGATACGGTTCCGTCACGGTTCAGGTCGATAAAACCTCCAAACACCGAAACGGGATATTCTGGATTTTCGGCAAATAGATAATGGCCGTTACCTATCTCGACCGCCTGTTTTCCTCTGCTATCGATGACGAAGGCGTGCAATACCGGCCCTCTTTCGACCGTTAGATCATAGCCGGTGAGCTCCGATGCCGTATCTGAAGAGCCGCCACCGCATCCCACCAGCAACAAAGCTCCAAGAGACGCCCCTATTCCAACATAACTTTTCTTCTTCATCGTTTTCCTCCTTTTTGGCATTGAACGCATTGTAAAGAAAGATCGTTAGCTCAGCGTTAGCCGTGTGTTAAGTTAGTGTTAATATTTGAATTTTATAGATACAAGGTGAACGAAATATGGATAAATCAGAAGGGTTTGATGGCTGTTGGAATATAATGGTCGAAAAAAGAGAGGCCGAGATGATTTTCGATTATGCCGATACCGAATCGATCGAGAACTACAAACTGATGAGCCAGACTATCATCCCCCGCCCCATCGCCTGGGTCGTGACGGAAGATGATGGCGTCGTCAACGTCGCACCCTTCAGCTACTTTACCGGGCTTTCGTCCAATCCGCCCACGATGATCGTGTCGGTCGGCCACAAAAGTGACGGTACACCCAAAGATACATTGGCGAATATCCGTAAAACCGGCAAATGCACGATCTGCATGGTCAAACCGGAACATCTCGAATGGATGCACTTCAGCTCCAAGGAGATGGCACACGGTGCAAGCGAAGCGGAGCGTTTCGATATCCCCGTGAAGCGGCTCGTCGACGGTTTTCCCCCGATGGTCGAGGGCTCGCCCGTCGCCTTTTTCTGCGAACTCTATCAGGAAATCGAGCTAAAAGGAAGCAAAACGATCCCGCTGATCGTCGAGATCAAGCATCAATTTGTCGATGATGCCTGCATCACCGACAAAGAGAGACTGACGATCGAGTTCGAACCTGTGGCACGCGTGGGCAAGAGCTACGCCCTTCTCGGTGAAGAGATCGTACCGCCCAAGATCCCCTGAAAACCAAAGGAGCAGTGATGCCGAATATCGAACCCTTCGAAAAACTGACCGACCACTATGACAACTGGTTCGAAGAGCACAGCGGGGTGTATGCCGAAGAACTGAAGGCGATCGAGGCACTGCTGCCTCCGTTTGAAAAAGGGATCGAGATCGGTGTAGGTACGGGACGCTTCGCCGCGCCGCTCGGTATTAAAACGGGCCTCGAACCCTCCCGGAAAATGGCACAGATCGCCAAAACCCGCGGCATCGAAGTGATCCCGGGCCAGGCGGAAGCGATGCCGCTGCCCGACGCCTCCTACGACTTCGTTCTGATGGTCACGACCATCTGTTTCGTCGATGACGCCAAAAAGGCGCTGCAGGAGATTTGGCGGATACTAAAACCGGGCGGTTTCGTCATTGTCGGTTTCGTCGACAAAGAGACGCCGCTGGGACGGCTTTATCAAAAGAACAAAGAGAAAAGCCGCTTCTACAAAACGGCACACTTTTTCAGTGGCGATGAAGTGATGAGTCTGCTGCAACAAGCCGGTTTCACGGATTGCGAAGCGGTTCAGACACTTTTCGGCCCCGATCTCGCACATATGCGAGGCGGTCTGAAAGAAGGGTACGGCGAAGGGGCATTCGTCGCGATACGCTGTAAAAAACCCCAGGAGGCGTGACGGGATGAGAAAGTCACGGGGGCTGGCGCCGGAGGACAGCCGTTTCTTCGACAAGGAGAATCTCGCCAGACTCAAAGAGGCGGTGACCGATCTGAGTTGGCTGCTACAACGCGGCTACAGTCAGAAAGCGGCGACGGAGCTGGTGGGCAACCGCTACCAGCTCACTCGACGAGAGCGCCATGCGCTGATCCATGCGGCGTGGGGGCATGAAAAACGCCGCCCGCCCCTCGCACCCGACGCACTGCGGGGAAAACGCGTCTGCATCGACGGCTTCAATCTCCTCATCACCCTCGAAACCGCCCTGGGCGGCGGCATCCTGATCCGCGGCGTCGATGGCTGCATCCGCGACATCGCCAACGTCCACGGCAGTTACAGCTTTCGCAAAGAGACGGAAAAAGCGGTCGAACTGGCCGCCGAATCGATCGAAGAGCTCGGCATAAAAGAGGCGCTCTGGTTTTTCGACCGTCCCGTCTCCAACAGCGGGCGCATCGCGCAGCTCGTCGACGAAACGGCGTGGAGGCTGAACGTTCCCATGAGAGCCATGGCGGCCGACCGGGTCGATGTGCTGCTGAAGGAGTGCGAAGGTGTCGTCGTCACCGCCGATGCGGTGATTCTCGACAGCGGTGTCGCATGGTTCGACCTGGCGACATGGATCGTGACACATAAAATTCCCGAAGCGAAAATCGTCGATTTGGGGTAGATCTCTCTCCCATCGTTTTCCCTCACTTCACGAAGTTTTCCCGATACGCACCATCGAAGCGGTCAAGCTCCATCACCTTGCTCCAGACGCTTGCGAAATCGCGCACGAAGCGCTCGCGGTTGTCCTCCTGGGCGTAGAACTCCGCCTGGGCTCTGAGCTGTGAGTTGGACCCGAAAACCAGGTCGGCCCGTCCGGCACGCCAACGCACTTCGCCGCTTCGGCGATCGACCCCTTCGAAGATCGTTCGACGGCCCTCTTTTTTGGCCCGCCACTCGATCTCCATATCGAGCAGGTTGACGAAAAAGTCGTTGCCCAGCACACCGGGGCGCTCCGTCAGCACCCCGAGGCCGGAAGATCCATAGACCGCGCCGAGTGCCCGCATTCCGCCCAGAAGTACCGTCATCTCCGGCACGCTCAACCGCAACTGTTGGGCCTTGTCCACGAGCGCCTGCTCTTCGGGCAGTTCACACGCCGGGTCGAGATAGTTGCGGAAAGCGTCGGCGGCAGGCCGAAGATACCCAAAGGAGTCGACGTCGGTCAGCTCCTGCGTCGTATCGCTTCGTCCCGGTGTGAAACGGACTTCGATTTCGCATCCGCCCTCCTTCGCCATCGCCTCCACCGCCGCCGTGCCGCCAAGAACGACGAGATCGGCCAGAGAGACCCTTTTGCCATCATTTTGGGTGTCGTCGAACTCCCTTTTTATATCTTCGAGCGCCTTCAGCACCTTTTCCAGTTCGTCGGGCTCGTTGGCCTCCCAATCCTTTTGGGGCGCCAGAGCGATACGCGCCCCGTTGGCCCCTCCGCGTTTGTCGGAGTGACGGTAGGTCGAGGCGCTGGAGAAAGCGGTATAGACGAGTCTGGATGGCGCGATGCCACTCTGAAGAATCCGGCGTTTCAGCAGGGCGACATCTTCCGCGTCGATGAGCGGATGATCGATCGGAGGAACGGGATCTTGCCAGATCAGATCCTCCCGGGGCACTTCGGGCCCGAGGTAGCGGCTCCTGGGTCCCATGTCCCGGTGCAGCAGCTTGAACCAGGCTCTGGCAAACGCGTCGGCGAAAGCTTTCGGATCGTCCCTGAAACGCCGGGAGATAGGGCCGTAGGCGGGATCCATCCTCAGTGCCAGGTCTGTCGTCAGCATCACCGTTTTGTGCTTTTTCCCCGGGATATGGGCATCTTCGACCAGATCCTCCCCATCCGGATTTACCGCCTCCCACTGCCACGCCCCCGCCGGGCTCTTGACCAGATTCCAGTCGTACTTGAAGAGCAGCTCGAAAAAGCTGTTGTCCCATCGGGTGGGTGTGGGCGTCCAGGCGCCCTCCAGGCCGCTGGTGATCGTGTCGGCTCCCTTTCCGCTGCCGTAGCGGTTTTTCCATCCCAGCCCCTGCTCTTCCATGGGCGCCGCTTCGGGTTCGGGGCCAAGGTATTTGGAGGGGTCCGCCGCGCCGTGGTTCTTCCCAAAGGTATGCCCGCCGGCGATCAGCGCCACCGTCTCTTCGTCGTTCATTCCCATCCGGGCGAAACTCTCGCGGATATCCCCCGCCGCCGCCAGGACGTTGGGCTCTCCGTCGGGCCCTTCGGGGTTGACGTAGATCAGCCCCATCTGCACCGCCGCCAGGGGGTTGGCCAGTTTGCGGTCGTCCCCGTGCCGCTCGTCACCGAGCCACTGGGATTCCGGGCCCCAGTAGACGTCTGCCATCGGTTCCCAGACATCCTCCCGGCCGCAGCCGAATCCGTAGGTTGCGAAGCCCATCGACTCCATCGCCACGTTGCCCGCAAGCAGCATCAGATCGGCCCAGGAGATCTTGTTGCCATATTTTCGCTTGACGGGCCAGAGCAGACGCCTGGCCTTGTCCAGGTTGACGTTGTCGGGCCAGCTGTTGAGCGGTGCGAAGCGCTGGGCTCCGCCACTGCCGCCACCCCGTCCGTCCATGATACGATAGGTCCCCGCACTGTGCCACGCCATCCGGATGAAAAACGGCCCGTAGTGGCCCCAGTCGGCGGGCCACCACTCCACAGAGTTCGTCATAACCTCCGCCAGATCCCTCTTCAACGCATCGTAATCGAGTTTCGAGAATGCTTCGGCATAATCGAACGTCTCGCCGAGAGGATTCAATGAAGGCGGGTTTTGCTGAAGGATCTTCAGGTTGAGCTGCTCGGGCCACCACTTTTTCAGCATATCGCCGCCCTGTGTCGTCTGTCGGAAATTCTCCTCCGATACCGGGCAGCTGTCGTCTCTTTTTTTCATCGTCGTTCCTTTGATATGTATACTCGTCTCTTCTTCCGAAATTCCGGAAGAGGATAGAAATATAGAAATGAAGCGTTGCGTACAAAACCATCCTTCGCATCGCCACCTGTCTCTTTTTGGCTATCATTTTTTTATTGGAAAATTATTTTCCATAGACAATTATGGCGAAATACTCTTAAAGGAAAATTATTTTCCTCAGAAAGCAAGTAGGGAGAGCGATGGTAGAAAGTGCGTTTCTTTGTAGGAACTCGGGAAGATGCCTCTTCCCTCAGCGTTTTATATGTTTTTTCGTTCTGTTGGTGGCGACCGCTTCGAAAGGGTTTTCGGGCCAGTAGTGTTTGGGGTAGCGTCCGTGCATCTCTTTTTTCACCTCGGGATATACGTTTGTCCAAAAGCTTTTCAGATCGGTCGTGACTGCCAGAGGGCGCCGGGCTGGTGAGAGCAGGTGCACCGTCAGCCATACCCTCCCTTCGCAGATCCTGGGGGTATCCATCCATCCGAAAAGCTCCTGCAGGCGTGCCGCCAACACGGGAGCGGAGGGATCGCCGTAGTCGACGGCGATCTTCGAGCCGCTGGGCACTTCCAGGCGCTCGGGGGCAAGGCGGTCGAGTTTCTGCACACCTTCGTATCCCAGGTACACGGCCAATATCCCGTAAAGATCGAGTTTTTGCAGCTCTTTGAGGCTTTGTGCGCCCTCCAGCCACGGCAGCAGCCACTTTTCCAGCGTGCTCATCAGTGTTTCGTCATCGGGGTCGGGCAGTGTGCCGGGCATCGTGAAATTCACGCACAGCGCCCGGTTTCGAAGTCTCCGGGCTTTTTCGCTCCAAGGCAGGATCACCAGCCCCCTCTTTCGCACCGTCTCGAGCAGCGCTTTGGCGATGAGGCCGCCGTCCGGGTTCGGCAGCGGTTCGGACGAGAGGGTGATGTTTCCAAGCTTTCGCAGCCGGCGGGCTTCGACCCGTCCGGTGTTCTCGTTCCACGCCACCTTTTCGACGGTTTCGATCCGATCGCCGAACCACGCCTCGATCTGCGACTTTTCAAGCGGTGCCGCGGCGAAAATCGTCGCTTCGCTCCCTTCTCCGCCCACGTAAGCCGCAGCCAGCCACTCGTGGGCCGCAAGCGCATCGTCCAGACGGGCTTTGAGCCCTCTGCCGCCCACTGTCTGGTAGCCGGGCCCCTGCCCACGGCGCCTGGCGATGCGCTCCGGATAGGCCAACCCCGCCAGCGGGCCTATCACGTTCGGGTCGATCCGTTTTTTGGCGGCGATACCCATCTTGTTCAAAAGGTTCTGCAGGTTTTTGGCGAGCCTGTCGGGTACGTTTCGGCGATGCAGCGCTTCGACGGATTCTATCAGGCCGCCCCGCAGGGTCCCTTCACTCAGCGATGCCGCCAGCAGCGCCGCTTCGTACCCTGCCCCTTTCTCTTTGCCAACAAGCAACATATGCGCCAGCCGCGGATGGAGCCCCAGTTTCAAAGCGGCCTTGCCGAGCTCCGTCAAAACACCCGATTCCTTCATCATATTAAGTGATATCAACGTGCTTTTGGCGTTTTTTACAGCATATTCGGGCGGAGTGTCGATCCATGCCAGATCTTCCGGCGCCGCGCCCCACGCCGCCAGATCCAGCAGCATCGGTGACAGGTCGGAGGTGAGGATGTCGGGCGGATAGGAGGGCACCAGCGCTCTGTTTTCGTGCCACAGACGGTAGCAGACCCCCGGCGCCGTCCGCCCCGCCCTGCCCGCGCGCTGGGTGGCGGCGTTTCGGCTCACAGGCAACGTCTCGTAATGGTCCATGCCGCTTCGCTCATCAAAACGCACCCGCCGCGCGAACCCTCCGTCGACGACGACGCGCACCCCCTCGATCGTGAGGCTCGTTTCGGCGATATTGGTGGCCAGCACCACTTTGCGGTGGCCTTCGGGTGCCGGCTCGATGGCCAGACGTTGCGCCTTTTGATCCATCGCACCATACAGCGGCGCGATGAGGATGCCGGGATCGGAAATTTTGCTTTTGAGCGCCTCTTCGACCCGCCGGATCTCCCTGGCACCCGGCAAAAAGGCCAGCAGACTCCCCTCTTCATCCCTTAGCGCATCGAGCACCGCTTTCACCACGGCATCCGGCAGGGTTTTGGGTGTGGGTGGTGTTTGTGTCGGTTCCAGGTAACGCACCTCGACCGGAAAGCTCCGCCCCTCGCTCCGCACGGTGGGAGCCTCTGGCATCACCCGCGCCAGATCGACCCCTTCCAGCGTCGCCGACATCACAAGAATCTTCAGATCCTCCCGAAATATCTCCTGCGCCTGAAGCGTCAGCGCCAGCCCCAGATCGCCCTGCAAAGAGCGCTCGTGAAACTCGTCGAAGATCACCAGCCCCATGCCATGTAGCTCCGGGTCGCTTTGCAGCATCCGCGTGAGTACCCCTTCGGTCACCACCTCGATGCGGGTTTTGGATGTCACCTTCGTCTCGCCTTTCATCCGGTAGCCTACCGTCTCGCCCACCCTTTCACCCAGCGTCTCGGCCATGCGAAGCGCCGCCGCCCTCGCCGCCAGCCTGCGGGGTTCGAGCATGACGATCTTTTGGCCTTTCAACCACGGTTCGTCAAGTAGCGCCAGCGGCACGACGGTGGTCTTCCCCGCCCCGGGATCGGCTTGCAAGATGAGTGAGGGATGAACACGAAGGGCCGATTTCAGCTCGCCAAGGATGGTGTGGATGGGTAAATATCGATGCATGGTGTAATGGTAGCGTCTCGATGCAAATGTGTCAAAATTTTGAAGCGGGAAATCTTTTTTCGATATGAAAGTCTAAATATATGGAAAACTTCTTACTTCCATATTTAATTTGAACGAATTAAAAGAGTATCAAAGAAAAATCTTTGCCAAAAACACCCAAAAACACCATTGCCTACAGACGCTACTTTTTTCGATGAAAGAGATCTCGATAAAAAGCTGGTCGGCATCGTTGGTGCTAAAGAAGTGGGCAAGACGACCTACCTGATCCAGTATCTCAAGTCGTTGGGCAATCCCCCTATCTGGGCCACGGAATATTCTGGACGTGAAAAGGTCGCTTCAAAATCTTTATTTTTCTCACATGGTCTATTGAAATATACAGTATAAATTGACAAAAATGTATATTAACAATATAATTTTTATATGAGATTCGAATACGATCCGAAAAAAAGTGAAATCAACATGCAAAAGCATGGTATTAATTTCGAAGAGGCGCAGAAGTTATGGGAGGATGAAGATTTGATACAGCTACCATCCCGGCAGTCACTTGATGAGCCTAGATGGTTGATTGTTGCCTGTATCGAAAAGAAGCACTATACCGCCATAATCACCTATCGAAATAATGCTATTCGGATCATATCGGTAAGACGATCCCGCCAAAAAGAAAGGATGCTTTATGAAAGCCAAAGAACTCGATAAAATCTTTGACGAAGGCCAGGAAGATATATTGGAGTGGTTCGATACCGAAAAGATGACAAAACCCAACGAAGAGCCCAAACGGATCAATATCGACTTCCCCAAATGGATGGTCGATCGGCTCGACCGTGAAGCCCGACATCTGGGTGTCAGCCGTCAGGCGATCATCAAAATGTGGTTGGCCGAGAGGCTCGGAGCGGCGTGAATTTTGCTGTAATACGTTTTTAACACTCCTCATCTTCCTCTTTTTTCAGCCCAATGGATCAAGACTGCTTTTTGTTACAGTTTTGGGAGGAGCAGGATGCAAAAAGCAAATCCTGACTCTATTGCAACGAAAATGGGTCAGGTGAAGTATAAAGTAGCCTATCCCCTTTCTTTCCAGCTGGTCGAATCCATGTAAAGTAGGCTCGAGAGTTTTTCGGCAATGGTGCGTATCGATGGTTTCGGTTTGGGTGTCTGCATGGGGAGAGTATGCCGAAATCGGTACAATTGAACCCATAAGATATCAAATTCTAAATAACATGGGCGTTTTTCAAAAAAAATTTGGGCCAAAATGCTCTTTTATATTTGTGGGATAAGGGTTATAATATGCATTATTTCCACTTGGAAGAGGTTTGATGATGAAACTGACTCTCGAAACGCTCGAACGCTGGCTCTGGGACTCCGCCGACCTGATGCGGGGCCACATCGACAGCAGCGATTTCAAAAACTACATTTTCGGGCTGCTCTTTCTCAAGCGCGCCAACGACCAGTTTTTCGAAGAGGCGCACGCCGCCGTCGATGAGGAGGACATCACCCTCGAAGAGGCGCTGGAGGACGAGGATTATCACCAGTTTTTCATTCCCCGGGAGGCCTATTGGAGCGAACTGGCCAAAAAGACCGAAAACATCGGTCAGGCGCTCGACAAAGCCTTCGCAGCCATCGAGGAGCACAACCCCCAGCTCGAAGGGGTGATGACCGCCGTCCATTTCGGCGACAGCGAGAAGCTGCCCGATACGCTTCTTCAGCGCCTGCTGCAGCATTTCAACAAATACTCCCTCGCCAACGCCGACCTGGAGAACCCCGACATCCTGGGCAACGCCTACGAGTATCTCATCCGGATGTTCGCGGACGACGCGGGGAAAAAGGGCGGCGAATTCTACACGCCCAAAGAGGTGGTGCGGCTGGCGGTCGGGCTGATCAAACCCGAAGCGGGCGACAGCGTCTACGACCCCACCTGCGGCTCTGGCGGGATGCTCATCGAGTCGGCCCACTACATCAAAGAGCGGGGAGGAGTGGTCGACGGCAGGTACGTCAACGCCTCGCTCTACGGCCAGGAGAAGAACCTCGGCACCTGGGCCATCGCCAAGATCAACATGATCGTCCACGGCTTCATCGACGCCGACATCCGCAAAGGCGACACCCTCGCCCATCCGCAGCATACCGCAAACGGCGAGCTGATGACCTTCGACCGGGTCATCGCCAATCCTCCCTTTTCGCTCAAGAAGTGGTGGGCGCCCGCCGAAGTGGATGTCAAAACCGACGAGAAGGGCAAGGAGATCGCGCCCAGATACAACGATGCCGTCACCGACGAGTATGGCCGCTTCAAATACGGCATCCCGCCCCGGGGATACGGTGACCTGGCTTTCGTGCAGCACATGATCGCCGTCCTCAAACAAAGCGGCAGAATGGGCGTGGTGCTGCCCCACGGCATTCTCTTTCGCGGCGGAGCGGAAGGCAGGATCCGCAAAGGCATCCTCGAAGACGACCTCGTGGAAGGCATCGTCGGACTGCCCGAAAAGCTCTTTTACAACACCGGCATCCCCGCCGCCATCGTCGTCATCAACAAGCACAAGGCCGAAAACCTCAAAAACAAGGTCATCTTCATCGACGCCAGCAACGAATACAAAGAGGGGAAAAACCAGAACACCCTCACTCAGGAAAATATCGAAAAGATCATCGACGCTTACGACGGATTGAACGATATCGACAAATTCATGCGCATCGTCGATATGGAGAAGATACGCGAAAACGACTACAACCTGAACATCGCCCGCTACATCGACACTTCCGAGCCCGAAGAGATCGTCGACATCGAAACGGTGCTACAAGAGATCGCCGAGCTTGAAGTCAAAGAGAAGGCGATCGACGAAGAGCTGGGCGGCTACCTGAAGGAACTGGGCTATGTCGGTTAGGGAGAGGTATAAGCAGACGGAGATTGGGATGATTCCTGAGGAGTGGGAGGTTGTGAAATTAGGAGATTTCTTAAAACTTAAGGGTGGGAATGCTTTTAAAAGTAAAGACTTTCAAAAAATAGGTATACCTGTCTTAAAAATCTCGAACATATTATCCAGCGGAAATATAGATTTGTCAAATTGTGTTAAAGTAAAAGAAGATAAAAAATATAATTTATACTTATTAAATGAACAAGATATAGTTATTGCGATGTCTGGAGCAACAACTGGGAAAATTGGGAAAATAAAAAAAGAACATTTGCCATTATACTTAAATCAACGGGTGGGTAAATTTGATATTACAAATCCTTCTCGCCTCTATAGCCAATATCTTTACTATAATGTCACCGACAGCAGATTTATAGAAAAACTCCTTGTTAATGCTATTGGAGGGGCACAGCCTAATATAAGTTCAAGACAGATAGAAAATTTATACATTCCTCTTCCATCCCTCCCAGAACAACAAAAAATCGCCGCCATCCTCACCAGCGTCGATAAGAAGATCGAGGTCATCGACGAGCAGATAGCCAAGACTGAAGAGCTCAAAAAGGGGCTGATGCAGAAGCTCCTGAGCGAGGGCATCGGGCATACGGAGTTCAAGGAGAGTGAGATTGGGAGGATACCGAAGGAGTGGGAAGTAAGTACCATTGGAGAAGTTGTAGTCATATCAATCGGGAGAGATTTACAAGAAGAGCACTTTTCTAAAAAGAAAACTGCTACGCATATATATCCTGTATTCTCCAATACTGTTGATAATCAAGGACTATATGGATACTACGACTTCAAAGAGTTTGAAGGGCAGAGCTTAACCGTTGTAGGTAGAGGAATTGGAGTGGGTACTGCATTTACAAAAAATGGTGGATATGGTGCCATAGGTAGATTAATAGTACTCTTCCCTACAAAGAAAATATACCCTCATTTCCTTACTGAGTATATCAATTATAAAATAAGAATTTTTTCAGAAAGTAGTGGAATACCACAATTAACGGGGAAGGCTATTGCAAAGTATAAGTGTCCAGTTCCACCTATAGAAGAGCAGCAGAAAATTGCTACCATCCTTTCTTCCACGGACAACAAACTCGACGCCCTTAGAGAGAGAAAGATACGATATGAGACGCTCAAGAAGGGACTGATGCAAAAACTCCTTATGGGGGAAGTGAGAGTAAAAGTGTGAAAAGTACAAAAACTCTTTACATCATGGGAAATGGTTTTGACCTACACCATCATATATCTTCATCCTATCAAAATTTTATGGAATATGTTCAACAGACAGATAGCACACTGTATAACCTTGTGGAGGAATATCTTCAAATTAAAGATGATTGGTCAGATTTTGAAGAGGCACTTGCTTCTATTGATGTAGATTCTTTGATAGATTATGCGAGTATGTTTCTCAAGTCGTATGGTGCAGATGATTGGCGTGATTCCGCTCATCACGATTATCAATTTGAGATTGACCGAGTAGTATCAGAACTCTCAACTACACTTAAACAACACTTCATAGCGTGGCTAAAACAACTCAAAATTCCCCATAAAAAATCACTCAAGTTTAAGAAGAAAGCACAATATCTCACGTTTAATTATACCAATACGCTACAGAACACTTACAAAATTTCAAATCAAAATATTTTACACATTCACGGTTCTCTAAAACAACCGAAAAATATCATACTTGGACATGGATGGAAACCGAAAGATAATCAATATGTCGAAGACCCATTTGAGCCTTCAGAAGTTGATGTGAGGATTCTTGAAGGCAACACTATCCTTGAAGACTATTTTTTACGAACATTTAAGCCGACCGATAAAATCATTAAAAAGCATCGAAAGTTTTTCAAGAACCTAAAGGATGTCCGAATGATATATGTACTTGGACATTCAATTTCCAATGTTGATATCGCATATTTTCATGCCATTGTAATGCATATCAAGTTGAGAAAGACTCAATGGATTGTAAGTTATCATAATCCTAATGAGAAGCAAAAACATAAAAAGCAGCTCCAAAGTATAGGTATTCCAAGATCCAATATCAAACTTATCAAACTCTCAAAACTAAAGAGAAAGAAAAATCGATGAGCGAATACACTCAATCCGAACGCCCCGCCGTCGAACTCTTCCAAAAGCTCGGCTACGAACATATCGACGCCAAAGGCGAGATGCACGACGCCATTCTCGCCGACCGCCTCGATGCGGCTCTCAAACGCCTCAACCCGTGGCTGAACGAAAACAACCTCCAAAAAGCCCTGCGCAAAATCACTTCGATCCATGGAAGCTCCCTGATGGAGATAAACGCCGAGGCCCACCGCCTGCTCACACGCCCCGACGCCCTGACGCTCAAACCCACGCCCGACGAGCATCCCATACCCGTCAAATTCATCGATTTCGAAAACATCGAGGCCAACGACTTCCTCGTCGTCAACCAGATGAAGTTCAAAGGGAGCCGCGCCAACTCCATCCCCGACATCGTGCTCTTTGTCAACGGCCTGCCGCTGGCGGTCATCGAGGCGAAGAACCAGACGGTGGACATCACGGACATCCCGGACCTGCTCTACTATCAGGAGAACTCGCCGAAACTTTTCCACACCAACCAGATCTGCGCCGCCATCAACCGCGTCAACGCTCTCTACGGCACCATCGAGAGCCCGATGGCGTTTTACTCGAAGTACAACAAAACGCCCGACGACGAGCTGAGAGCGCTGATAGGCGACAGAGAAATCACCCCGCAGGATCTGATGCTCTACAACCTCTTCAAGAAAGAGCGCTTTCTCGATATCGTCAAATACTTCGTCATCTACGAGGTGACCGAGGGCAGGACCGTCAAAAAGCTCCCCCGCTACCAGCAGCTCAGAGCCGTCAACAAAATCATCCGCCGGCTCAAAACCGAGAACAAGGGCGGGGTCGTCTGGCATACCCAGGGGTCGGGCAAATCGATCACGATGGTCTACCTCGCCACGAAACTCCGGGCGCAGAACAGCGGCTTCGACAACCCGACCATCCTGGTCGTCACCGACCGCATCGACCTGGACAACCAGATCAGCTCCACCTTCCGGCGCACGGGCTTTCCCAACCCCATCCAGGCCGCTTCCATCTCCCATCTCAAAACCCTGCTCAAAGACAGCTACGGCAAGACTCTGATGACCACTATCCACAAGTTTCAGGAGCGGGCGGAAGCGGCGGCGAAAGCGAAGAAGTATATGCAGGAGCCCGAGGTCGAAGTGCTCAGCGAGAAAGAGAATATCTTCGTGCTCATCGACGAAGCCCACAGAAGCCAGTACGGGCTGACGGCGGCCTATATGCGCCGGTCGCTCCCCAACGCCAAATTCATTGCCTTTACGGGGACGCCCATCGACAAAGAGAGCCGATCGACCCTGCGGGAGTTCTACGGCGGCGACTACATCGACAAATACACCATCAAACAGTCCGTCGCCGACGGCAACACCTTGCCCATCCTCTACGAAACGGGATTGCCGAAACTCTTCATCGAAAAGGAGCAGATGGATGAGGTTTTCGGCAAGGTTTTCGAAGGTGTGAGCGAAGAGAAACGGGGCTATCTCAAGAAGAAATCGACTTCGCTGGATGTCGTGCTGCTTGCCGAGCGGAGGGTCGACACCATCGCTCGGCATATCGTCGAGCATTACGGCAGTAAAATCCATCCCAACGGATTCAAGGCGATGATCGTCTGCCACAACTGCAAACAGGCCATCGCCTACCAGAAGGCGCTGCTAAAGCTCAAAAAACAGGGCCTCAACCCTTATGCTTCCAGAGTGGTGATGAGCTTCGATACCAAAAAAGACGCGAAAGAGTACTTCGAGCTGGCGACTCCCGAAGAGAAGATCAAACAGGTCATCGAGGATTTCAAGCTTCCCTTCGGCGATGAAAGCGACAAAACCAGAGGGGGAAGGAAGCAGTACGACAACACCGCCTTTCTCATCGTCAGCGACATGCTGCTCACCGGTTACGACGCGCCCATCCTGCAGGTGCTCTACCTCGACAAGGTACTCAAAGAGCACAACCTGCTGCAGGCCATTGCACGGGTCAACCGCACACGCAAAGGCAAACACGCGGGCTATATCGTCGACTATGTGGGTATCACCCGGCATCTGGTCGAGGCGCTGGAAATCTTCTCCGGCGATCTGGAACCCGGCGACGTGATGCGGGACATCGAGAGCGAAAAGACCGTGCTGGAGAACCGCCATACGAAGCTGGTCAACTTCTTCTCCAAAATCCGCTACGACCGACGCGAAAAGCGGGACGACTTCATCCTCAAAGCGGTGGAGTATCTGCAGGCCGAGGATGTCAGAGAGAGGTTCAAAGAGCTTCTGCGGGATTTCAACAAGTCGATGGATATCGTCCTGCCCGATCCCTTCGCCACCCGGTTCGAGGATGATTTCGCCCTTTTCAACGAAATCAGGCTGATGGTCAGGGACGAACGGGAAAAGATCACCAGAGAGGAGAGCGGGAAACTCCAGACGATCATCGACGAGCATCTACGAAGCCGGGGCATCGAATACCTGCTGCGGGAGCCCATCGACATCTCCGACTACAAAGAGTTCCGCAGGGAGCTGGAGAAGGAAGGGAGCCATACGCCGCTGGAGAAAGCCAAAGCCATCATCAAAGCCAACGAAAAAGAGCATCCCGAACTGGCGCTGGCACTCTCGGAGCTGCTGGAGCAGATACTCCGGGAGCGAAAACACGACCGCAAACAGGCGGTCGCCGACCTCTTCAGCCGTATGGAGGAGATCATCGAACGGCACAAAGCGCGCCATCGTCACGCGGGGCTGGAAAACGAAAACCAGCTGATCGTCTACGATCTGGTCAAAAAGGCCAGCGACGACCCGACGGCGCTCACTCTCGCCGTCTACGAGGCACTGGACGAGTTTCTCGCCAATCCCGCCGTCATGCGCCAAAGCACCGCTCAAAAGGAGATGCGCAACCGCATCAAACCGATACTGAAAAAGTACGGCGCGGAACGGGCGCTCGCCAAAGCGATCGTGCAGAAACTGGTGGAGGGGTAGATGGGAAGCGTGATCTACGGCGATCATACCATCGCATACAAAATCGAGCGCAAACCGACACTGAAACACACCTATATCCAGGTCGACGGGAAAGGGGTACTGGTCAAGACCCATACCGCAACGCCGGAGAGGGAGATCGAAGCAATGGTGCTGAAAAAGTCCCGTTGGATTCTGAAACATCTGAAAGCGTATCGAAGGGATCCGGAAGAGAAGGAGATACGAACCGGTTCACGACTGTACTATCTCGGAAAGAGCTACTATGTCAGAGTCGTCAAAGAAGAGAGGCGGGAGGTGGAAGTCCGGTTTATCTACTCCAAATTCATCGTCAAAACCCCTTTCGATGCCGTCCCCTCGACAATCGAGAATGCGATCGAGGCGTTCTACAGAACCAAAGCCAAAGAAAAAATCGTGCCGCTCGTCAGGAAATGGCAGAAGAAAATGGGCGTGGTACCCGCCCATGTATCCTTCAGAAAAGCGCAAAAACGGTGGGGGTCCTGCTCCAACACCGACCGGTTGTCTTTCAATTATCATGTAATCAAACTACCCGTTAACCTGATAGAGTATGTCGTCGTCCACGAGCTTGCCCATATCCGCTATAAAAACCATTCCCGGGAATTCTGGAGTTTCGTAGAAAAATGTATGCCCGATTATCGGAAAAGAATCGAAAGAATCAAAATTTTTGAAAAGATGTGATCAACTGCAAGAAATGATTTTACATCAAGGGCCAAGTGATAACTGATAACTTCATAAATCGATCTTTGTATTTGGATAAAGTGGGCTTTCGAAACAGGAGTTTTGCAAAAAGTCAACAATATCCCTTTCTTCTTTTCTCCTTAGACGTTTGAGAAATTCTTCCAAAAAAGATCTCTCCGGGATGGGCCGGTTCTCTTTGCATCCTATTTCATGTTTATGGGTCAGATCCTTTTCAAAAGTGTAGCATTTTTCTCTTTTACAACTCTCCCTCCACCAACATATTCATGATGAGCCGGATGATAATCTCTTTTTGTGCCGGTGCGGAAGTGGCCACAAGCAGCGTCAGTGCCGCCAAGGCGTTGTCGTTGATACGCGCTTCGCCACTGTCGCGGTAGAGCACACCGTTTTTGTGCAAAAAGAGTACACAAAGAGGTAGGCGCCAATGCGTTTGTTGCCGTCGCTGAAGGGGTGCCCTTTGACGATGTAGTAGAGCAGGTGCGCGGCTTTTTGTTCGACGGAGGGGAGCAGATCGACCCCGCCGAAGGATTGGTCGATAATGGGGTCAGGTGATAACTGATAACTTCATAAATAGATTTTCCCATGTCCCCTTTCCTCCCTTGTCTACAACTTTCACGCCACTTCACATCGTTTGACCGCTTCGATCTCGTCGGCCTTTTTCCTGCCGACGCGGTAAAGATCGTAGCTGTTTTGAAGGTTTAGCCAAAGCTGCGGGGTGGTGCCGAAATAGCGGGCCAGTTTCAGGGCCATTTCGGTGGTGATGCCCCGTTTGCCGTTGACCAGTTCGTTGACGGCGCGAAAGGAGGTGTGCAGGTCTTTGGCCAATGCACTTTGAGTTAGACCTAAGGGTTTGAGAAACTCTTCGAGAAGGATTTCACCCGGATGGGTAGGTTCTCTTTGCAACTCGTTCATAGTCGTTCCTTTTCAATGATAATCCATGATCGACACATCGTACGCATCGCCCTTTTCAAAAGCGAAGACGATGCGATATTGTTGGTTGATGCGGATGGAGTATTTGCCTTTCAGATCACCGGTGAGTGCTTCGAGCATATTGCCCGGCGGTACGCGCAGATCATCCAGCGAAGCGGCGGCATTCAGATAATCCAGTTTGCGCAATGCGGCTTTGTGGATCGTGTCGGGGACCTTTCGACTTTTACCGGTCTGGAAGAACTTTTTCGTTTCTCTATCCGCAAAACTTTTTATCATGAGATACTATAACATATAGTGTTATATTTTTCAAGTGATTTACCTGGAACCCATCTCATATCAAAGCGCCCCCTCTTCCGCGAAACTGAACCACCCCTCTTTCGTGACGATCACATGGTCCATCAGTTCGATACCCATGATTTGCGATGCCTCCTTGATACGCCGATAATAGGGGGCAGGCTACTTTTAATCTGCCGAAAGAAAAAAGTCCAGATGATAACTTTCGATTTGCAATGCCAAAAAACCATTCAATGACTGCAGAGAGATGCTTGAAAAATAGCGATAGAGCGGCTCTAAAAATCAAAATCCCATCGTACACCGGCAGTGATCTGGTGGCCTCTTCTGTAATCATTGTTATATGTCCTGCCATTATCGATACGGCTCTCTATATACAATATTCTTGACAAGTTTTTGATCGAGTATCTCACTCCAACAATGTAGTAGTTCAACAGATACCCTCCAGCCTGTTTCTGGCCTGAGTCCGGCCGCAAATAGTTTATCCCGCCAACCCAATAGAATTTGGGATAGAATCGATACCGGGCATACAGTTCCATGCCCTTTCCATCGAAATATTCAAGATTGTCCGAGGCTTGGAGATTGCTGCTTTTGGAAAGAGTAAGTGCGAGATACCAGACATCGTTATACCATCGCATTCCCAGGAGCAGAGCCGACATATTTCCATTGAGTCCGATACGCTTTTGCGCTGGTATCTCTTCTGTATCGACAGATGAAAAGTTGAAGGCAACACCAAGGCTGAAATAATTCGATGTCGTGAGAATGGTGCTGATTCCAAATCCATAGTTGTAATCGAAATCTTGCATGCCCGGAATGGGTCGAGGCGGTTGAAGCTGCATATTGATCTCCAGCTTTTCGAAACGGTCAAGAAAATTTTTCAGGTCATAATTCAAACGTACCTGAAGTACCGAGTCGGCTCTTCCGGTACCGGAAGAGCCGCCATCTGTCATAACATTGTATGCACCGCTGGCCTCTCCTCCAAACGAGTCAAAATGGTCGGTAAATCCTGCTACCTGATAGTAGGTAGACCAATTTTTTCCGAAGGTGACAATATCCTTATCAAACTGAACACCCACGTAGCCCAAGCGGGTAAAAAGCGTACTGTTGAATTCCTGATCGTGATGATAGGGAACATCATCGAATCCGAGCTCTTGCAATAAATTGAAGCCCAGTTCATAGCGAGCGAACACCCTGGAAGAAGGGGCGAATTCATACCAGCTGTTCAAACCGATACGGGATCCGCTATCTTCAAATTCCGATGTATCATGGACTACATGACGATAACGGATCCGGATACTGCCGTACAACTCCATATCGAACGATGCATTATCAGAGACGTTATCTTGTTGTTTGACCAGCGGATCTTCACCGGATATCAAGTTCTGTTTTTTGCATTCATCTACGTTTGCGTCCCCTTTTGTACAGGCAGCTCCTGCCTGAAGATGCAGTATAAGGAGGCAGACAATTATTCGATGGCTCCTCCTGGCTGTTATGGCATCAATTTTGCAGCTCTTGAATGCCATCATAAAATTGCAAAATCTTGAGATTATCCATTGTAATATCTATTTCCGTAGTCATAGTAACTTCTTATGGATCGTTCATCTTCGTTTGCGCCAATTACCGCACCAGATATACCGCCTATCGCACCATCTTTCCTACCGCCGAATAGAGAACTGAAAAATGCACATGTACCGGTACCTATCAAAGCACCTTCGACTGCTCTGCTGGCATATCCTGTCATGGAAGCCATTGATGCAGTTGGCACTACCAATAGCGCCAAAGATATCATTTTCATATTCACTCCTAAAAATATGTAGTGAAGTTCAGAAAAATATTCTGATCATTCTTCAATCCTGTCTCTGCCCCACGTCTAAACGACATGAGGTTGACATCGAAGTTTTTCTGATAGGTCAATGCCCACCAGACAGTATCGGTAATGGTTCCGCCTGTGGTGAGATCGAGATTGCCCGAACCTTCTTTTTTGAGTTCGCCACTGACAAAATAGGTATACCCCGGCCATATTTGCACATAAGATCCACTCCACCAGTGTGGGGTATAGACAAGCAGAGGTGAGATATTGAGACCGATCCCGTTGTAATTCGCGAACTCTTTATCCCAGCTGTTTACCACATTCATCGGAAGGAAGAAACTCCATGACTCGTTGATGCCGAATGCAGGCAAAGCACCGACTGAAAGTACATTCTGCCCATCCGTACCTTTCATTGCACCGGCTATCTGCAAGTCGACCTGTGTTGCCCATCCGCGGTAGCCACTTGTGATAGAGTAATCCATCTCAAAAAGGTGAAACCATCGAAGGCGTCCATTGGTCATATCACTGTTGCCTCCCTCTACTCTATCACCATCATGCCAGCCATAGCCAACTTCAAAAAGAAGCATATCATTTGGTGAGAGACCGATGTTTCCTATCGCTCTCATCTCTATCATAGTTTCATCATTGGTATAATCCGTGTATTTTATACCGGCACCAGCATAGGTATAAACTCTCGTCGGATCAGAAGCATCAATGGCTTCTTCTGCATATACATTGCCAGAGAGGGTTAGAATTGTAATCAAAATATATAATATCTTTTTATCTTTCATAAGCTGCGATCTTTTATCTCTTTAGAGTGTAAATTTCACTACCACGGAAAACAGTAGAGAGCACTTTGATATTATGAATTTGATAGGTATCTATATCAAATGGATTTTTATCGAGTACGATAAAATCAGCTGATTTATTTTTTTCTATTGAGCCTGTCTTGTCGGAAATCCCCATAGATATCGCCCCATTGAGAGTAACTATTTTCAATGCAGTTGGCAGATCGACAGCGGCATCAGGCACAAAAGCATCTTTGCTCCCACCGGGCACTTGACGTGTGATCATTCCTTCGATCCCTGGCCATGGATTTGGTGTTTGGGAAACGACCCAGTCTGATCCGTAGGAGACTATAGTGTTGTTTTCTATCATTTTCTTTATTGGCCAGGCATGGCTTAGACGTTCCTTTCCAATATCTGCTTCAATGATGGGGATGGCATTGGTAGGAAACCATATGGCAGGGGATGCTTCGTAGACTGTATTGGTAGCCTCGTATCTTGCTATATCCGAAGGGTCCGGGAAAACAGAATGGGCAATGCTGTTCATCGCAAGCTCTTTCTCTCTTTTGGGTAACTCTTGATAGATATCCAGAAGTATTCTGATGGCTCTGTCGCCTATGGCATGGGATTTCATAGCATACCCCATCTTTGCAAATTTTTTCATCTCTGTTTCTATCTTCTCTTTGGGATAACGA
This sequence comes from Hydrogenimonas cancrithermarum, assembly GCF_030296055.1. Classification (NCBI taxonomy): domain Bacteria; kingdom Pseudomonadati; phylum Campylobacterota; class Epsilonproteobacteria; order Campylobacterales; family Hydrogenimonadaceae; genus Hydrogenimonas; species Hydrogenimonas cancrithermarum. Next base: position 220,764 of record NZ_AP027370.1, on the reverse strand, counting down.
AGCGGAGCAAGAATATCAGTCCCCTCAAACGGCTTGAGCATCGCCGCTGTCTTTCCGGCTGCTGCACCATCCAAAAGGTATTTTACACCGGCTGGAGAGATTTGCTCTGTTTTATATTTTGCACTGTTGACAATGAAGTCATATTGTGCCTTCTTTTTATCTTCTCTGTTGAATTCTAATGGTGTTGCCATATAGAGATTGATCCACAAGTTTAATGTACCTGTTTTTTCAAGACTCGCAAAAGACTGGGCATTTCTCTCAACAACATAGGCATCACTGAGCGCAGTGATTCCATAAGAGTTGAGTTCATTCAAAAATGGCTGCATCCCTTTTTTGGTCCAATCTGCCAATGAGAAGTTATCAAGGGCATTGATGACCAGTGTTGTAGCCGTTTCGCGAATGACCCCTGTAAGTTTGCCGCTTTTATCTTTTATCAGCATACCTCCTGCCGGGTTTGGAGTTTTTTCTGTAATGTTCAACGCTTCGAGTGCCTTGGTATTCAAGAGCATAGCATGCGCACCTTGATCCCACAATGCGACAGGACGGTCATCTACAATTTTGTCCAAAATACTTTTGTTGGATGGCAGATTATAGTTTTTTATGATGCCATTATCATCCAAAAGCCAATCGATACTGCTGCCAAATATCCATTTCTTATTGGGATTGTTTTTCCTGTAATCTTTGATTTTTTGGATGATGGTTTCCCAATTATCGGTTGTCTTGATAAATACATTCAGGTAGTTATCGGCACCCATATCCGGGTGAATATGATCATCGATCAGCCCCGGCATCACAAAATGATCTTTGAGATCGATCATCTTTGTCTTTTTGCCTCTGAGTTTTTCCATCTCTTTGTTGGTTCCGACAGCAATAAACCTTCTATTCTTGACAGCAAAAGCTTCTGCCCATGCCTTTTTATCATCAACAGTATAGACTTTTCCATTAATATAGATAAGATCGGCTTTCTCTTCTGAAGAAGGGATTGCAGCATCTAATGTTCCCATAAGTCCGCCAAATTGTGTCATAGCGGCAGCAACCATAAATGTTTTTGCGCCTGTTTTTATGATTTTTCGTCTCTCGTCCGACACCTTACCTTTTTGCATAATCACACCCCTTTAGGCCTTGTTCTTTTCGTTACACTATTGATGTGTCGGAGAACCCATAAATGGTGCATTCTTTCTCTCTTCATAGGTAATATGAGGGACCTCATCACTTTCGCGGTAAACCTGTCTGCCACCCAGAAATGTACTTAGTACTTTAGTTTTATGAATATCTGTCGGTTTAATCTCAATTAAATTTTGATCCAACACAATAAAGTCGGCAAATTTACCGGGGGTTATTGAACCAATCTCTTTCTCTTTTTGTTCACTATAAGCACCACCCATAGTGTAGATATAGATAGCCTCTTCTATAGTGATAGCCATATCTTTTGCATTCATAGGTGTTCCCGCACCTCCGGGCAACTGTCTTGTGATCATACCTTCCATCGGTTTCCAGGGATTGATTGGCGATACAGTCAAATCTGAACCGACAGAAAGGTGGACACCACGATCCAAGAGCGGTCGAAAAGGAAATATCAGTTTCAAGCGTTTCTCGCCAACATCTGCTTTTATGGTCTCAACGGCTGGATCCGGCATCCAAAAGTATGGTGACATATCACAAAGTACATCATTGGCTTTAATACGGTCATAATCTGCAGGGTCGACAAATACTGTGTGTGCTATTCCGTGACGAAGTTTGCTTCCGTATTTTCTAGTCTGCTCTATGGCATCGATAACCGTACTGATAGCTCTATCCCCTACTGCATGTGCTCTGACTACATACCCCATCTTGTCATACTCAACCACTTTCTTTTTGTAATATTCAGGATCATTACGCCAAAAGCCTCGGTTGGTAGTTCCTACAAAAGGCTCTTTCATTACAGCGGTTTGTCCACCTGCTGAGCCATCCAGTACAAATTTGATCCCTATCAGGTTAATCTTGTCAGAATATTTATGCGGGCCTTTACTGATGAGGTCTGCTGTCATTTTTTTGATCCACTCCCCATGCCAATCTACAGGATCGGTAACATAGATGGTGACTCTTGTAGTCAAGCTGTCCATTTTTTCAAGAGCTTGATAGTTTTCAACATTCCAGGGTCTTGCCCAAATATCGGTAATAGAGGTAAATCCATAACTGTTCAACTCGTGAAATACGGGGAGGAAACCTCGTTTTGCCTGTTCCTCCGGAGATGGTCTCTCTTTTAGAAACTCTTCCCAGATCATATTTGCAGCGACTTCCCTGATAACACCTGTCGGATTGCCATCTTTATCATAATCCCATGACCCACCTTTTGGCGGTTTGTTGTCTTTATTGATACCATATTTTTCCATAGCAAATTTATTAAGTAAAGCGGCATGCCCTCCCAAATCCCAAAAGAAAGATGGACGGTCGTTGACCCATTTGTCAAGTACTGTATGATTTGACGGCAGATTCCAGCCATCGATATTTCCTTCATGGTCTTTGAGCCAATTCATAGGCCCACCAAAAATCCATTTGGTATCGGGATGTTCTTTGAGATATTTTGTAATCTCTGCACCAAACGCCTCATAAGTCATATCCGGAGTCGGAATATTTATATTCATAATATTCTCAGCAGCCATATCGGGGTGAATATGATCTTCCACCATTCCTGGCATGACAAAATTTCCCTTCAGATCCACAACTTTGGTATTTTTCGTTTTGAGTTTCAGCATATCTTCTGTTTTACCAACAGCGTAAAACCTATCACCTTTGATGGCAAATGCTTCTGCCCAAGGGTGCGAGGCATCGACAGTATAAACTTTTCCATTGGTATAAATCATGTCGATTTCCGTGGATGCCATGACAGAACTCCCTGCAAACATGGTGCTTGCAATCGCAAATGCGCCGAACTTATATTTCAATGATCTCATTGTCTTTCTCCTTTGATTTAATTTTTAGAGTTATTCATTTCGGTTTTCATAAATCACACTGTTGACGACTTCAGTGCGATTATTGTGATCATTTTGTAAACAGTCGCAAATACAGAACATAATTCTTACTTATTTTTTTCTTCTGTCATTTGTTTTTTCATTATATAATCATCTGTAATCAATGAAAAGAGCATATTCAAAAATTAATATTTTCAATTTGCCGTACACTTTTTTCGTTGTATTCGGTATAATAAATGCAAAAATTTATGAAAGTGAAAAGTTGAATTTCAGCACATATCTGAAGTTATGCCGACAGAATCTTCACTTCACGCAGAAAGATCTTGTATCCGAACTCTATAATTTCGATGCGGCATTTAGAGGACTCGATGTCAACGCATTGGGTCGATGGGAAAGGGCGATTACAAAGCCTTCCATCTCCAGACAAGTAAAAATCCTTGAATATTTTTTCGAAAAACTTGATTATTATTTCCCTTTTTTGGAAATGGATAGCATACCAACCATAGAAAAGCAATTTTCAACAAAAAAGATAAAAAAACTTTTGGGAAAACATAAGCAGATTGTCATGAGTTTCCCAACCAAACGAGCGGAGAACAAAAATTTCACTATCACATTGGCACATGAGTCTTCCAATATGAATATAGCCTTTTCAACAACCATCAATATCTGTGAAGATATGTATGGACCAGATATGTGTAATACCGAAAAGATGCTCAAAGAATTTTCACTATCACCACGTTCACTCTTCCTGGTTTGCGAGTATAAAAAACAATATTTTGGGCACTGTTTTTTCATCTGTCTCAAAACCGAGGCTTATCATAAAATTATGACTTTTCAAATGGATTATTTGGACATATCCACAACGGATCTGGCATTGGATGGAGAGGATGGCTCTTATCTGTCTGTAAGCCTGTTTGCGATGAACGAGAAAGCCCTCGCCTTAATGTTTATACGATTTTATGCCTATCTTATTTTAAATCAAAAAACAATCACTCATATTGGTGCCTTGGTTTCCGAAGAAGATGCTGTAGAAATAGCGACTAACTTTGGTTTGAAAAAAGTTGCCAAAGAAGATGATCTCATCGCCTATAGCGGGACCATAAAAGATGTATTGCTAACCGAGCAGATCATTAAAATACTGTTCAGCCCAAATGATGCACCTGAAGGGTAAGACCTTCATGAAAGCTGTAGGATCGTTTTACCGATCGTTTGATTGTTTTTGTATTGTCGGTCGGTAAAACGATCCTATGGGTTAAGTCATCATAGGTCAGGTGATAACTGATAACTTCATAAATCGCTCTTTACGTTGCTCATGATTGGGGACCACGTTTGATATGGTAGGTAATATGTTGATCGATGTGTTTCATGACCGTGTCTCACCGGATATACCACAATACAATGCAAACTTTTCTTCCAACTCTTTGAGCTCTTCCCGTGACAAAACGGTCAATTTTCCGGTTTTCATATCGAGGTTTTTCGCATCCACGCTGCAACTCCAATTGACGATAATCTCCGACGGTTTTTCCAGGTGGTCGCGGGGTGGGAGGTAGACTCTTAGAAGGTTGCCGGGATTATCGACGCATCGGGTGGTCAGCGGCAGAACAAGGATAGATGGGAATTCGAGTTGAGAGACGATATCGAGATAGCTTTGGGATGAAAGTATGACGGCGGGGCGGCGTTTGCCGAGGTTGCTGTGGTAGCGTTTGCCGAAATCGACGAGATAGATGCCGCCTCTTTCAAGCATCGTTTCTGTCCAATATTTTTGCGGCCTGGTCGTTGATGTCGTCGAAAAGTTCCTCATCTTCTTCATTCAGGCTTTTTTCGCTCTCTTTGGCGCTGTTTAGCCACAATGACTGCATGGAGCGGGCTTTTTTCTCCTCTTTGTAGCGCTGTGCCAAGCTCTCCATTTCCCGGTACTTCTCGTACCCCACGATGACAACGAAGGGTTTTTCGTGGCGGGTGACGACGATATCCTCTTTAAGAGCCTCTTGTAAAATGGCGCTGTTTTGCTTGATCTGTGTCGCAGTTATTTTCATAAATGAGCCTTTTGTCTATTTTATACATTTTATCCTTTTTGATTGAGGTCGTCAAGATGGGGTGTAATATAATTGAAGCGAAGCAGCGGCTGGGCCATAGCGCAGCCTTATTACATCGCGCCGATAGTTTTAATGTTTGACGTTGTATTCTGATTTATGGACGGTATAATTGCATTATCACAATATTTTGGAAAAACCATGACAAAACTCACGATCGTATTCGACAATTACGCTTATCTCGAAGGTTTCCCAACACTCTGGGGTTTCTCCTGTTTCGTCGAAACGGACGAAACGACGTTCCTTTTCGACACGGGCAGCAACGGGCGCATGCTTTTGCAAAATATGGAGCGTCTCGGAATCGATCTGCAGAGGGCGGAGGCATTGGTGCTTTCGCATCCGCACTGGGATCATATCGGCGGGGTCGATTCGGTGCTTGAAGTTCATCCTCAGATGCGCCTCTTCGTTCCCAGTTCACTTTCAAAACATCTGGTTCAGGATTTGAACAGTTTGAGTCTGGGGGTGACGGTCATCGACAAAGAGCCGCGGAAGATTTTGCCTTCGGTCTGGTCGACCGGGGTGATGGGTGAGATCGGAGAACAGGCGGTGGTGATCGACACCGACAAAGGGCTTGTCGTCATTACGGGATGTGCGCATCCGGGTATCGAAAATATCGCGGTACGGGCGGTGGAGATGCTGGGCAAATCGATTTGGCTTCTGATGGGCGGTTTTCACCTGATGTACTCCGACAGGATGCATATCGCATCCGTGATCGAAACGCTTCAGCGTCTGGGTGTCCAAAACGTCTGCCCGACCCACTGCAGCGGCGATCTGGCGATCGAAATGTTCAAAGAGCGTTTCGGTGAGCGGTATATCCAGGGTGGTATCGGGAGAGTCATCGAAGTATGAAACGAAAAGATGGTGGCCGCTCCTTTAAAAAAGCGTTGAAACAGGCATCGATGGGGCTTGTTTCGATGATGCCGATGATTTTGGCGGTCATCGGCCTGGTGGGGCTTTTCCAGGCGTTCGTGACCGAAGAGATGCTCGCGTCGCTCTTTACTGGCGATCCGGTGAAAGACACGTTCATCGGGACGGTGGCAGGCGGCATCGCCGTGGGGCAGGCACTCATCAGCTACATTCTGGGTGGCGAACTGCTCGAACAGGGGATCTCGATGTATGCGGTGACGGCGTTTATTCTGGCGTGGGTGACATTGGGGGTCGTTCAGCTTCCGGCGGAAGCGGAGGTGCTTGGCGTGCGGTTTACCGTGTACCGAAACATTCTGGCGTTCGTTTCGACGCTGCTTGTCTCCATCGCGACCGTGTGGACGCTGGGAGTTTTTGGATGAAATTCAGAGGTTTGCGCCTGCTTGCCGCAGTCGGTGTGGCCTATCTGCTCTTCTATCTTTTCAATGCGGACAAAACCGTGCTGGCACTCTACAAAAGCGGTGCGGTGCTTGTGAAAATCCTTCCGATTTTTCTGCTCGTCATTGGCTTTACGGCTTTGATCAACTATCTTTTAAAACCCAAAGAGATCGCATCCCATCTTGGTGAGGAGAGCGGAGTCAAAGGGTGGGCGATCGCGCTGACTGCGGGCATCATAAGCCATGGGCCGATGTATGCATGGTACCCGATGCTCGAAGATCTCAAACAGCATGGGCTCAAAAACGGCCTGATCGCCGCATTTTTCTATGCACGCTCCGTCAAAATTCCCCTGCTGCCGATCATGATCGACTATTTCGGTTTCGCCTTTACGGCCATTTTGACCTTTTACATTCTGGCCGCATCCGTCATTCAGGGATTGCTGATCGATTGGTTGTGCAGGAAATGTAATGATTGAAATTAAATCGGAATATAATTAAGTTGATTATAATTGACTCAAAAAAAGAGGAGAGAAGAATGAAACTTGGACGATTGACTCTTATCGGATTGATGGCTTCAGCGATGCTTTTCGCTTCGCAAGGCGAACCGAAAGCGAACGCCAAAAAGGCAAAAAAAGGGAATGGTGAAATCGCTCAGGTGGTCAAAACCGGTAACGAAGCGAGCCAGCTTCTTCTCAAGACGCTCGGTGGGCAGCTCAAACAGCATATGAAAAAAGGCGGCCCCGCCGATGCACTGAACTTCTGTGCAATGAATGCCGCCGATCTTACGGCGAAGGTCGACAAAGATCTGGGCAAAAATGTCAGCATCAAGCGTATTACCCTCAAACCGCGCAACCCTGCGAATGCAGCGGAAGGCGATGAAAAAGAGGTACTCGAAGCGCTCGAGACGCTTAACAAAAACCATGTGCGTCTGCCGCGGCACCTTGTCCAAAAGACCAAAGATGGGTATAAATACTACAAACCGCTCAAGATCGGCAAAAAAGTGTGCCTGAAGTGCCACGGCGTGAATATCGATCCGAAGCTCGAGGCGACGATCGCGAAAAATTATCCGACCGACAAGGCGACAGGCTACAAGATGGGCGACCTGCGCGGTGCCATTGTCGTCACGATCAAAAAATGAGCGAAAAAGAATTCAGACAAGAGGACTCCAAGGTCGAAGTCAAAGGCTTCGAGGCGCGCTATTACGACCGCCTGATGGATATCATCACCCTTGGATGGTATCCGAAATTCATCCGAAAAGCGATTGCCGATATCGGACTGAAGCCGGGCGAATGTGTGCTCGATTTCGGTGCCGGCACGGGTAGAAACGCGCTTTTGATGCACGAGCATATCGGCGACAGCGGCAAGATTACGGCGCTGGAGATCGGTCCCGAGATGCAGGCGCAGTTTAAAAAGAACACGGCGCCCTACCCCAACATCGAACTGGTCGACCGGCGCATCGACGGACCGCTGCCGTATGAAAATGAATACGATGTCGTCTTCATCTCGTTTGTCCTGCACGGATTCGTCCAGGAGCTTCGCGGCCGAATCATCCAAAACGCTGTCAGAGCCCTCAAGCCCGGCGGGCGTTTCGCGATTCTGGACTACAACAATTTCAATGTCGACGAAGCGGCCTGGTACGTCAGGTACGCCATCCGCAAGGTCGAGTGCCCGCTTGCGGAAGATTTCATCGACCGCGATACGCAAGCGATGCTGAGGCCTTTCGGTTTCGATCGTTTCGAAGAGCGTTTTTACTTCAAAAACTACCTGAGGCTGCTCAAAGCTTACAAACCTTCCTGATTTGTTACAATAGATTCAACCAACGAAAGGGAGGTTGTTTATGGAGGCGTTTCATACCCTGAGTGTCGAGAAGAGTCTCGAGCTGACAGAGAGCTCTCCCAAGGGCCTTACCGAGGCGGAGGCCAAAAAACGTTGGGCGCACTACGGGCCCAACGCCCTTCCCGAGTCGAAACCAAAACCTCTGCTTCTCACCTTTTTTGAGCAGTTCAAAAGCCCCATCATCCTCATACTTCTTATCGCGGCGATCCTCAGTTTCGCTATCGGCGAGACGCTCGATGCCTGGTTCATTCTGGCCGTTTTGTCGATCAACGCGGTCATCGGAACCTACCTCGAGCACTCCGCCGCGCAGAAGGCACATGCATTGAAGTCGAGCGTCAAGACGTATGCCAACGTTCTGCGCGATGGCCGGGTGCGGCGTATCGAAGCGATAGATCTGACGATCGGCGATATCGTAATGCTCGAGAGTGGCGACAAGGTGCCGGCGGATATCCGCCTTGTCGAAAGCCGCGATCTGATGGTCGACGAGTCGCTGCTGACCGGAGAATCTGTCGCGGTGGAGAAAAACGCTTCCAAAATTTACGATGACCCGGAACTGCCCGTCGCGGACCAGGCCAATATGCTCTTTGCCGGCACTTATGTAACCTCGGGACGCGGTATGGGGGTCGTCGTGGCGGTCGGCCTGCAGACGCAGATTGGACGGATTGCCGAGATGCTGGCCCAAAAGAGCGAGGCGAAGATCCCTCTGATCGAACGGCTCGAACTCTTTTCGAAAAATATCGCCATTGCCGTGACGGTGGCTTCCGTCTTTCTCTTTTTCATCGCGCTCTACCAACATATGGAGATCACGCAGATCTTCTTCTTGATTCTCGCCCTCTTCGTCTCTGCCGTTCCCGAAGGCCTGCCGGTGGCCATTACGGTGGCGCTGGCTGCGGCTGCGGTCGCGATGAGCAGGCGAAACGTCATTGTCCGGAAACTGGCGGCGATCGAAGGGTTGGGGTCCTGTACGATGATCGCAACCGACAAAACGGGTACACTGACGCAAAACAGACTTCAGATTCAAGCCTTCGTGACGCCGAAAGATGTGGTCGATTCGCCGGATAAAACCTCGCGGGAACTCGCCAAAACCATTCTAGTCGCAAACGAGGCGCATTTGGCAAAACCGGAAGATCCCTCCTCGCTCGAGGGCGATCAGGTGGATGTGGCGTTCGCCATGTTCGCATTGCAAAAAGATCCGGCACTTGCCGAATTTCTCGAAGCGCCCAGAGCCGACGTGATGCCCTACGAATCGGCGAAGAAGATGGCAGGTGCCGCCATAAAGGACGATGGGCGCTACCTGCATGTCATCAAAGGCTCGCCGGAGGTGATTTTACGCCACCTTCACCTGGACCATCGTCAAAAGCGTGAGCTGATGGAAGCGGTCGAAGAGTGGGCAGCCGACGGTTTTCGTATTATCGCCGTCGCGAAAGCGGTGGCCAATACGCCGAAGATCGAGCCGTTGCTGCAGAAGATGCGGTTCGAGTGGGTCGGTTTCGCTGCGATTGCCGATCCGCTCAGAGAGGGTGTCAAAGAGGCTGTGAAGCGGTGTCAGAAAGCCGGAATCGCCGTCGCGATGGTGACGGGCGACCACCCATCCACCGCTTACCATATCGCGAAGGAGCTCGAGATCGCGATGAGTCCCGAAGAGGTGATGGATGCCGAAGCGCTGAATCGATGGGCGGAGAACGGAAGCGACCCCAAAGAGATCGAGGATAAACGCGTCTTCGCACGCGTGGCGCCGGCGCAGAAGCTGCAGATCGTCCAGGCATTTCAAAAGCTTGGCCACTATGTGGCGGTCACCGGCGACGGAGTCAACGACGCTCCCGCGCTCAAATTCGCCAATATCGGCATCGCGATGGGGCTCTCCGGGACCGATGTGGCCAAAGAGAGTGCCGACCTGATCCTCACCGACGACGCCTTTCCCTCGATCGTGAGTGGCATCGAAGAGGGACGCCGTGCCTACGACAATATCCGAAAAGTGGTTCACCTGCTCATATCGACCGGATTTGCCGAAATCGTTCTGGTTCTGCTCTCGCTCATTTTCGCTACGCCGGTCCCGCTGCTGCCAATCCACCTGCTCTGGCTCAACCTCGTCACCAACGGTATCCAGGATGTGGCATTGGGGCTCGAGAAGGCGGAACCCGACATTCTCGAGCGTCCGCCCCGTCGCCCCAACGAACCGATCTTCAACGGTGTCATGATCAGCCGTATCGCCGTGGGTGGATTTTATATGGGCTTGTTGGCTTTTGGACTCTTCTATTACCTCTTGAACACCGGTGGTTACGATGCCGATTCGGCACGAAACCTGACACTGATGCTGATGGTCCTTTTCGAAAATGTCCATGTCTTCAACAGCCGCAGCGAACATCTGCCGGTTTTCAGAATCAACCATCTGCAAAATCCCCTGCTGATACTTTCGGTGATCGCGGCACAGGCGGTCCACGTTGCGGCGCTGCACATTCCGCTGACACAGAAGCTTCTCTCGGTCGAACCGGTTCCCGTGAAAGTGTGGGATGAACTGCTGCTGCTCGCACTTGGACTCATCGTGGTCATGGAGACGGAAAAGTGGATTCGCAACAGGATTGGAAACAACCGGGTATAATAGCGACATGAAAACGGCCGGGTCAGTCAAAAAATTCTTCAGCGGTATTCTTCTCGTTGCGACGCTGCTGGGTGCATTCCACCACCACCACGATCTAAAGACCCATCATAACTGCCCGATTTGTACATTTCAGTCCAATATCTCGAGCGGGGATTTGCCCGAAACATTCGATGTCGCACAGATCGAAAATCTTTTCGTTCCCATTACATCATCCTTCGAAACGTTAAAACTCTCCAGCAAACCGACCAGGCTTTCGGCCCGTTCACCGCCTCTTTTCTTCTGAAAAACCGATCATATTAAATCATATCAACATTCATTCAGGAGAGTACTATGAAAAAAAGTGTTGTCTGCTCTCTTTTTGCCGCAGCCGCGCTCTTTGCCGGCAGCGATGAAATGGAGCAGCTGAAATCACAGATGCGTCAACAGCAGGAAACGATCGAGAAACTGCTAAAACGCGTCGATGAGTTGGAAAACAGAAATAAAAAAGCACAGGAGCGTGAGCTCGATGCCAGGATCGAGAAGAGTGGAAGCGGTTCGGCCTCGTTCAGCCAACAGGCGTTCTTGCCGGATATCGCGCTGATAGCCAATATGGCTGCCGTCGGCCGGAATATCGGAAACGACGCCTATGCGAACTATCGAATTCCCGGATTTTTCGACAATCCGGGGGAGATCCCCTTCAATCCCAAGCGCGGATTCAACCTCAACTATGCCGAACTGGAGATCAGCTCGACCGTCGATCCCTATTTCGATGTTGCGGCGGCACTGCATATCGAACAAGAGGGGTTGCATATCGGCGAGCTTTTCGTCACGACGCGTGCGCTTCCCTACAACCTTCGCATCAAGGCGGGAAAATTCAAGAGTGAATTTGGACGAATCAATCCAAAGCATCAGCATGCCTGGAACTTTTCATCCATTCCTCTGGTCTTTGAAACGTTTTTCGGTCCCGGTGGTTTGAGTGACGAGGGGGTTCAGATACAGTGGAACCTCCCGACCGAGACCTATTGGATGGCCGGTTTCGAAGCGATGCAAGGAGGCAATGGAAGAAGTTTCGGCAATACCGATACCAACAATCTCACGATCGGTTACCTTAAAAGTAGTGCCGATATAACGGAAACGAGTTCCATCCTCGCGGGCGTCACCTTCATGCATGGAAAAAACCCGGACGGGCACACCGATATTTTCGGTGCCGACCTGACACTCAAAAGTTTTTTCGGAAGCTACAGCGCCCTGACATGGCAGAACGAGCTACTCTGGCGAGACAAAGATGGTACGGGAAAACAGGCGGGGCTTTACAGCGAACTGATCTACGATTACGATCAGAACTGGGCCGCCGGGATCCGGTACGATACCCTCTTTGAAAATACCGATGATCTTCCAAACGACCTCGATCGTTATACAGTGATGATGCAGTACAAACCGTTCGAATTTTCGAAACTGAGGCTCCAGTACACTTACGACCGATCGAAATGGATCGAAGGCGAGCGCAGGGATATTCACGAAATCCTCCTCGGCCTCACTATCGAAGCGGGTGCGCATGGCGCACACGCGTTTTAGGAGAAACGATGAAAAAGATCTTCATAGCACTTTTTGCATTTACGACACTCTTGTCCGCAAAGGTGAACGTTGTCACCACCTACCCCTATTTGGCCGAAACCGTCAAAGCTGTCGGAGGAAACCTCGTACGTGTCAAGGCGCTTGCCTCGGCCAGAATGGACCCGCACTTCATCGTGCCGAAACCTTCGTTGATCCCTCTGTTGAGCCGAGCCGACATGCTTGTCATGAACGGGGCGGGCCTGGAAATAGGCTGGCTGCCTCCTTTGCTGAAACGGGCACACAACCCGAAAATCCAGCCGGGAAGCATCGGCTTCGTCGATGCCTCGCAAGTGATCGATCTGCTGGATAAGCCGGCCGCCGTTTCGAGAGCTTACGGCGACGTTCATCCGGAAGGCAATCCGCACTATGCGCTCGACCCGCATAACATCGTTCGCATCGCGAAACTGGTTGCCTACAAACTTGAAACGATCGATCCGGCACATCGGAGTACCTATGAAGCCAATCTCGAAAAATTCTTGGAGCGATGGAACGATTTTTTGAAAGATTTCGATATGAAAATGCACCGATGCAAAGGAATGAAAGTGGTGCAGTATCACGAACTCTACAACTATCTTCTTAAGCGTTACGGTATCGTTTCCGTCGGAACGATCGAGCCGCTGCCCGGGATCGCTCCGAGTTCGAAACATACGATCGAACTGATCCGTCTGATCCAAAAAGAGGGGATTGGGAAGATCTTGCAGGATCTCTACCATGAGAGGAAAACGGCACGCTTTATCGTCTCCAAGACAGGTGCAGAGGTCGTCCTCCTTCCTCACGATGTGGGTGCCGTGAACGGGGCGGATACGCTTCAGACCTTTTATGAAACGATCGCGAAACGTTTATGTCGCTGATCGAGATATTGTGGCCGGCTTTCGCGCTGGGCATTTTGCTTGTCTTCATTCATGCCATTTTCGGGCTTGAAATCATCAGACGCGGCGTGATCTTCACCGACCTTGCGATCGGGCAGATCGCCGCGGTCGGGATGGCGATCAGCGTGGCGTTTTTCGACGGGATGTACCAGACGCCGCTGACACTCCTTTTCGCATTGCTTGCGGCTATTGTGATTGCGATATCGAGCCGAAGGGTCGCCCACATCGAAGCCTTCATCGGCCTGCTTTACGCACTGGGCATCTCGTCGATCATGCTCATCCTCGCCCAAAGCAGCGAAGGGATGGAGCTTTTCAACCGCCTCAGTGCGGCTGACATTCTCTTTACGATGCCCGAAGATCTCTTTTTGGCGTCGGCGGCCTATGGTACCATTGCCGCGGTGATGTTTTTACTCTATCCTAAAACATCGGGGCTCGTTAAAGAAATACTTTTCTTCACCGCCCTGGCTCTTACCGTCACCTCTTCCGTTCAAAGTGCCGGTGTCCTGGTTGTTTTCGCCCTCCTCGTCGCACCGGCGTACGCGGCGCTCGTGCAGCGTCGTTTCGAACCTCTGCTTTTCGCATGGGGCTTCGGCTCGGTCTCGATGATCGTCGCGCTTGGGATCTCCTATCTTTACGATCTTCCGACGGGCTATACCATCATCTTCTGTGTCGTCGGCGCGGCATCGGTTTTCGTGCTATCAAAATCGAAACGTCCGCCCGTCGCTTCATGAAATGGTGTACAATTGCGGCATGAAAACGCTGATTCTCCTCCTCTTGCTTCCCCTGTTCCTCTTTTCCAAAGAGTTCAGGGTGGCGAGCTACAATGTCGAAAATCTCTTCGATCTGCAAAAAAGCGGATCGGAGTATACCGAGTACATCCCCAACACGGGATACGGATGGAACAAAAAAGCCTTCACGATCAAAGTGGACAACATCGCCCGTGTCATCTGCGATCTGAAACTGGAGATCATCGGGCTGCAGGAGATCGAGAGCGATGAGGCGCTCGAGGCGCTGCAGGCCGGGGTGAAACGGTGCGGCTGGCCGATGGCATACCGCGCGATCGCCGACGAGAAGGCGACGACGGTCAAAACCGCTCTGCTTTCGAAATATCCGATTTTGCAAAAACGCGAAATCGATCCGGACGGCACGCTGAGCACCCGAAACATTCTCGAAGTTCTCCTCGATGTCGATGGGAAAAGGGTCCGGATCTTCGTCAACCACTGGAAATCGCGCAGCGGGGCCGAGAGCCGCCGAATCGTCAGTGCAAAGGCACTGATGCGGCGGCTGATGAAGCTTTCCAAAGATGCCGACTACATTCTGTTGGGGGACTTCAACAGCGATTGGAACGAGTGGCGTACGATTAAACGATCACCCCGCCTCAACGACACGGATGGCATCACGGGCATCAACCACATCCTGAAAACCATCAAAAACGACAAACCGGTCAGCAAGTACGACATCGGCTGGCCCTACCACTACGATCTTTGGCTGGAACTTCCGCCGCAACGCCGGTGGTCGCACAACTTCTACGGCCTCAAAAGCGCGCTCGACCATATGATCCTGCCGGCAGGGATGTTCGACACAAAAGGGATCAACTACAAAGACCGCTCCTTCAAAGTCTTCAAGCCCAACTACCTCTTTACCGAAAAGGGGGCGGTATTCCGCTGGCAAATTGCGAAAAAACGGCACGGCAAGCATCTGAATGCCGGCTACTCGGACCATCTGCCGATCTATGCGCACTTTACGACCGAACCGTTCGTTTTTCTCAAAAAGCGAAAGAAAGCAGAGACGATGGAACGATCGGGCGACATCGCGCCCAGAACCGTCCATATCGCCGACCTCTACACGATGCCGTTGGGATGGACCAACGCCGTTATTCCCGATGCGGCCGTCATCTACAAAAAAGGTGGCGTCGCCATACTCAAAGAGCCCGGCGGACGGGCGATACTGGTCTATAAAGATACCCGAAGGCTCAAAAAAGGGCACCGTTGCAAGGTCGCCGTACGCAAACTTTACGACTACCGCGGTTTGCGCGAAGTGACGAAACTCGATCTGTTGAAAGATTTCGGAAAAACGGATGTAGAACCTCTGCTGCTCGACGATTTCGACGATCTGAACCGTCCCGATTACGTCAACGAAGTGGTACGTGAAATTTCCGGTACCTACAAGCGAGGCTATCTCTACTACGGCAACGGCAAAAAGATCAAACTCTACTATCGAAAGAGGAAGGCCCGGCCCAAAAGCGGTGAAAATGTCACACTGAAACGTGTACGCGTCGCTCTCTACCGCAACCGGCCGGAGCTTGTCGTCGATTAACCGGGAATTGGATAGAATCATAAAACAGTTAACAACATAGGAGTGACGATGGGAAGCGTTGAGCTCAGTACGATCTTTCTGGTGGCACTGCTTGGATCGTTCGGCCACTGCATCGGTATGTGCGGCGGCTTCGTGCTGGCCTACACGGCGGCGAAGGTGGATGCCGAATGGTCCAAAACCCACCAGATGATCGCCCATTTACTCTATTCGCTCGGCCGTGTGACGAGCTATATGACGATCGGCGCGATTTTCGGCTATGTGGGACAGAAGGTTAGCTTCGACATGACGGCCAAGGGGACGCTTTTTATCGCCGTTGGCGTTTTGATGCTCTTTATCGGGCTCTCGTTGATCGGCAAGATCAAATTTCTCAACTCCATCGAATCCTCCATCGCGCAGAGTTCGTGGTTCGGCAAACTCTTTCGAATGGTCATCCACTCCAAAAGCCTGCCCAGCTTCTATTTCATGGGGATGCTCAACGGGTTCATCCCCTGTGGGCTGGTCTACTTTTTCGCAACGGCCGCCATCGTCGCCGGATCGGCACTGAAAGGTGCCATCGTGATGGGCGTTTTCGGCGTTGCGACGATTCCGGCGATGCTTGGGGTCGGCATTTTCTCTTCGCTTATCAAAGGTTCGTCCTATCGACAGCTCGTTATCAAAATCGCAGCCGTCATCGTCATGCTTTTTGGACTTTATACGAGTTATAAAGGGTATATGATGATCTTTTATCCGGAGATGATCGAGAAGAAGATGCAAAAGTTGCATGAAGAGTTGAAGATTCTGCCGCACGATGCGGCGAGGCATCATGCAAAATAGACGCTGTAGAGTGTAACGATCCAGACGATAGCCGTAAAGATGACGGTAAAGAGCACCATCGTCGCACCTGCGTCTTTGGCGTGTTTGGCCAGTGTATGCTGCTCTTTGGTTACGAGGTCGACGGTTCGCTCGATGGCACTGTTGGCCAACTCGGCGATCAGGACAAAGAGCATCGAAAGCCCCAGTATCGCTTTCGCGATCAGCGGCATCGGAACGAAAAGAAGGCCGATCCAGACGGCAAGGGAGAGGTAGACTTCGATTTTGAAGGAAGTTTCGTGTTTGAAGACTTCAAAAAAGCCTTCGACCGCGTAGCCGGCATTTTTCCATAGATGGTATTTCGGTTGGTTCCTCATTGTCTCTTTTCCATAACGGTTTCATAGAATTTTATCTTTTTTTCGAGACGTTTTTGCAAAAAAGGACTCGCTTCTCCCAACATTTGCAAGATCATCCTGGCGTTGCCGGTAATGGTCTCGAGTTTTTCGACACTCCATTCGGGTGGCGGTGGGAGCATACTGCTGATGCGGTCGCCAAGTTTGGCCATCGCGATCTCTTTGGGTTGCTCGAGAATTCGTACGAGAGAATCTCTGAGCTGCTCCTCTTTCGGCAATTCCTGGTTTTTGGTCATCGCGAAGACACCGTCCGCTATCGTTTTTCCGAAATCTTTTTTGATCGAACCGATGGTGACATCGCTCTTTTCGACGACATCGTGTAATAAAGCCGTAATCGCCGCAACGTCGATATTCGCTTTTTCGCCCGCCATGACGGCAGCCGCCACCTCATAGGCAGCCGCCATCGGATGCGTAACATAGGGATCACCGAATTTGGTGATCTGGCCGTAATGTGCCCATGCCGCAAGACGGAGGGCTTTGTGAAACAGATCTGTATTTGGTATCATTCGAAAACTTTGGTATAGAAAAAATTGGATCTGGAAGTTTACCAAAAAAGGGAATATTTTGTTAAATAAACTTATAGAGATTGTGCTCGAAGCGGGAAAACTCTTCGAAGAGGGGTTCAATGCGGTCAAAGAGGTGCATCACAAAGGGACCGTCGATCTGGTTACGCAGTTCGATGTCGCCGTCGAAAATCTTCTGAAGGAGAGAATCGCGGATGCTCTGCCCGCGTTTACGATCATCGGCGAGGAGAGTTCGGATGAACATCAGCGCGCCGACAGAGCGATCTACATCGATCCGATCGACGGAACGACCAATTTTATCCATAAAATCCCGTTATGTGCCATCTCGATCGGCGTATGGGAAGATGGCGTACCGGTTGCGGGTATCGTTTACAATCCCGTTTTGAACGAACTTTTCAGTGCCGGACGGGGAGAAGGAGCTTTTTGCAACGGCAAAAAAATCGTGGTTTCGGAAACGGCCGACTTGCAGCAGTCGCTTTTGGCTACCGGTTTTCCCTATACGAAAGTCGAGATGGGGCGTGATTTTCGCTGGGTACTCGAAACGATGGAGAATCTTCTGCCCCATACACAGGATATCCGCCGTCTCGGTGCCGCTTCGATCGATCTCAGTTACGTCGCCAACGGAATTTTCGACGGGTTCTATGAGTGCAATCTCAAGCCATGGGATGTCGCTGCGGGCATTTTGCTCGTTGAAGAGGCCGGCGGGAAAGTGAGCAACCACAGGGGCGAACCCTACCGGCTCGGCGATCCGGTCATCGTAGCGACCAATGGCCGGAATCACGAGGCACTTGTCGAAAAACTGGCCGATTACGAGGAGGCATAATGAAAAAACTTAAACGCGAACAGACTGCTCAGCTGATGCAGATCATTTCGACACACTATCCAAATCAGCAGATTTTGCATTTGACCGACGGAAGCAACGATCTTCACAAAGCACTCTACGACTTCACGAAAGCCAAAGGCTTCGAGTACGATCTGCGGACGGTTGCGAGCGATCTCGATGAATGGCAAAGTGAAGATCATCCCGGTTTTCATCTGGAACCGCTCGATCTGGCTGCAAGACAGTATAATAAACATGCAAAGAAGTATGAGAATATTTTCGTCACGTTGGCCCCCGCAATTCTCGAGTCGGACCCGGAAACGATGTTCAAGAAGTTTTTCCGCATCATGAAAAACGCCGCGACGGTAGCGATACTTGTCGAAAAAGGTACTCCGATGCAAGAAGAGATAGACAAAAAACTGGAAGAGAGCTACTTCGTAGCGATCAACCACATCGATATTTTCGATGATTACGATGTCGTTACGGCCAAAAAGATGCACGGCTGGGGAGCCTACTCGGTAGGATTTTAGGAGGAAACGATGGAAGAGAAAAGTTATACACTCGAAGAAGCGATCGGTTTTTACGAGAACGACAAGTACGACGAGGCACTGGTCGCGTTGAAACAGCACAGAAAAAATGCGGAGGCGCAGTACTATCTGGGAATGATGTACTACGAAGGGTTCGGTGTGGAAAAAGATATCGAAACGGCGAAGCAGTGGTTCAAAAAGGCTTCCCGTCAAGGAAGCCTGGACGGGGAGTATATGCTGCTTTGCTGCCAAGGAAATACGACCAGCTGCTGCAAAGCGTAATGCCTAAACGAAGTATTTCGGAACCAACCCTTTCAGTTTTTCATACACTTTTTGAAAGTCGGTGCTGTAAACACGTGTATGGCCGATCGTCGTGATGAAGTTGGTATCGCGTGAAAATCTCGGTACCAGATGCAAGTGGATATGTTCTGCGATGCCCGCACCGGCAGCGGCTCCGAGGTTCATTCCCATATTGACGCCTTCGGCTCCAAAACCCTCTTTGAGCATCGCCACACCCCGCTGTGTGAGTTCGCTCATTCTTAGCCATACTCGAGGATCGAGTGTTTCGAGCCTCTCCGTATGTATATGGGGGATGATCATGAAATGCCCCGGGGTGTAGGGGTATTTGTTCATTACGACGAAACAGCGCTCGTCCCGGAAGAGCAGATGGTGTTTTTCATCCAAATCGGGGTGTTGGCTGATATGACAGAAGACACATCCCTCGATCTTCTCCCCCCTGATATACTCCGTCCGCCAGGGCGCATAGAGATGCTCCATTTTCGCTTCTCCAATCTTTCATAAATAAAAAATTATACACTAATTTTCCGGCAAAGCAGTTTTTAAATAAGAAAGATTAATAATATAGAAAGGCCTTCAAAAGGAGGATGCCATGTTTGGAGAATATAAAAATATCGCACTCGTATCGGTCATTCTCGGAGGATTCGTGATCTTCATGATCGTGACGACGGCGTGGGTCATCAACAATGTAAGCAAAGGACGATCATGCTACAGAACCTGCGATACACCCCAGAAAGGGGCGAAAGAGTTGAAGAAATTTCAAAAACTGGAAACGGGAACTACCCCAGCCAGTAGATGATTTTTGGCCATAGCATCACGATCGTCAGTGCCGTCATCTGCAGAAAAATGAAGGGAACGACACCCTTGTAGATCTCTCCCGTCGTCACTTTGTCCCCGGCGGCCCCTTTGAGATAGAAGAGAGCGAAACCGAAGGGTGGCGTCAGGAACGACGCCTGAAGGTTCATCGCGATGAGGATCGCGAACCAGACTGGATCGATTCCGAAGCTGGCGGCGATGGGCACGAGAATCGGTACGACGATGAAGGAGATTTCGATAAAGTCGACGAAGAAACCGAGTACGAAGATGACGGCCATCGTGACGAGGATGAAGGTCCATTTGCTGCCGAGCTCTTCGGTGAAGAATCGATGGACGAAGTCACCGCCGTCGAAAGCGTTGAAGACGAGACTGAAGGCTGTGGCACCGATGAGGATCATGAAAATCATCGCACTCAGCTTGACCGTCTCGAGCGAAGCGTAACGAAGTGTCTCGAGCGAAAAAGTACGCTTTAAAATACTCAGAAAAATTGCACCCACGACACCCACTGCGGCCGATTCGGTGGGGCTGGCGATACCGGCGAAGATGGAGCCCAGAACGGCGACGATGAGCAGCAGTGGCGGCAGAATCGCCTTGAGTGCCTTCAGCAGAAGCTTTGCGTAGGGGATCGGTTCGCGCTCCATCGCCGGTGCGACGGAGGGTTTGAGCCACGCCAAAATCAGGATATAGAGGATATAGAGCGATGTCAACACGATCCCCGGCATGACAGCCGCTTTGAAAAGGTCGCCGACACTGACGTACATCACGTCACCCAGGACGATCAGAACGACCGATGGAGGGATGATCTGCCCCAGTGTTCCGCTGGCGACGATCGTGCCGGAGGCAAGTTTCGGATCGTAACGGTGTTTGAGCATGATCGGCAGCGTGATGAGCCCCATCATCACCACACTCGCCCCGACAATGCCGGTGCTGGCCGCCAGGATCGCCCCGACAAGGACCGTCGAAATGGCGAGTCCCCCGCGCACGGGACCGAAGAGCTTGCCCATCGACTCCAGCAACTCTTCCGCCATCTTCGACTTTTCGAGTATCAGTCCCATGAAGATGAAGAGCGGTACCGCCATCAGTGTGAAGTTCTGCATGATGCCGTAGATACGAAACGGCAGCAGTTCGAAGACTTGCAGGCCCACATCCCACGGAAAAAGGAGTGCGAACAGAATCGCCACGCCCCCGAACGCAAATGCGACAGGGATGCCGAAAAGCAGAAAGACGAGCGCGGTCAGAAACATCAGCATGCCGATCATTTTCCGCTCTCCTTTTTCAACTCTCCCAGACGGTAAAAGGCTTTGATAGATTCACTTACCGCCTGCAAAACGAGCAGTACAAACGCCGCGATGACGAACGATTTGATGATGTAGCGGCAGCAGAGTCCACCCGGATCGGGGCTCATTTCATGCTGTGCGAAGCTCTGTGCCACAAAGTCCCAGCTGAACCAGACCACCAGCAGCCCCAGCGGTATAACGAAAAAGAGCATCGAAACGATTCGTACGATCTCTTTGAGACGCGGTGAAAAGCGGGTATAGAGGATGTCGACCCGCACGTGCTTGTCGTGTTTGAGCGCGTAGGAGAGCCCCAGCAGAAAGAGGATGTCGAACAGATGCCACTCCAGCTCCTGCAGCGCGACGGAGCCTTCGTGAAAGATGTAGCGCATCGATGCGTCGTAGACGATCAGAAGCGCCAGCGCGATCGAAGCCGACGCCCCAAGTGCCCCTGCCCATCTGCTCAGTGCATCGATCCAGTAAGAAATTTTCAGCATCTATCTTCTCCCGATGATTACATGAAATTTGGTGCGTCGTTGGCAAAAAGAATCAGGTCTCCCGGCCGTGTCAACGCTCCCAGCATCTCCTGCATTTTCGACTTGTCGTCCAGTCGATGAAGTTTCTTCCCATCCACGAATCTTTTGAAGATCGGCTGGTTGATCTTTCCCGTCACGATGACGAGGTCGAAAATCTCGTCGGCCCGTTTTGCGATCTTCTCGTTCGATTCGATGTCGCTCTCGACCAGGCCCGGCGTGACGAGTACTTTACGCCCCGGATACTGCGACACAAGCTCGAAGGAGGCAAGCATTCCGTCGACATTGCCGTTGAAGCTATCGTCGAGAATGATCTTGCCGCCGGCATCGATACGCTGGAGGCGGTGTTCGACCGGTTCGAGGCTTTTGGCGTATTCGGCCCCTTTTTCGTAGGGGATTCCCAATGCGTTCGCGACATGTAGTGCGGCAGTGACGTTGACGGCATTGAAGGCACCCAGAACAGGGATGTGTACATGGACCTTTCCCTGTGGCAGATCGAGGTCGAAGTCGACGCCTTCGAGGGTCGCTTCGAGATGTTCGATTTCGTCGCCAAACAGGGTGACCCGATCGTCGGGTTCGACATGGGCGGATGTGTGGACCCATGCATGCTCGAGACGTTTGCTCGCAAGGATCTCCATCTTCGTGTTGCGGATGCGCTCGAGCGTTTTGAAGTACTCGATATGCTGCGGCCCGATGACACCGACGACGGCGAAGTGGGGCTGGACGAACTCGGTGATTTCGGCGATGTCGCCCGGGCCGCGCGCGCCCATCTCGACGATGTAGACTTCCGTCTCTTCGGGCAGATCGTCGTTGATATCTTTCATGACGCCACCAAGCGTATTGACGCTTCTTGGTGTGGCGTAGACTCTCTTCTCATGCCCGACGATCTGGGCGATGAAGTTTTTGATACTGGTCTTTCCGTAGCTCGCCGTCACACCGATTACGATGAGATCGGGCATACTTTCGAGTTTCCGTTTTGCCTGGAGTTTGAAGCCGTGGAAAAGCACCTTCTCGATCATCATCGAACCTATGACCGCCATCGTCAGCGGTAAAATTACACCGAAAACCTCGCACGCCTCTTTCGCCAGACATAGAAGGTCCTGAAAGAGCGTGAGCATCGCAAGGAGTGCGAAAAAGCGCTTGATACGCCCGGTGAGGACCAGTTTCTTGTCGAGTTTTCTGTGCCAGAGCCAGAGAGTCGGAAGATAGGCGAAGTAGAAATAGATCCAGAAATAGATGCCGGTAAAGTAGTAGGCGAAGAGCGGAATCAGAAAATAGATGAGATGCCATACATACCTGGTGTGGTGCAGGATCACACGTTCGATCTTGTAACTGTACCACTGGAGATTGGTCGCGAGGTACCACCCCAGTGCCATAACCAGCAGGATATGGGAGAAGAGCTGAAACCAGATCATCGTATCACCCCAAAATCGCCAAACGGCGCATCCAATGGAATCTCTTTACATACAATCTCTTGAACATCAGACATCGGGGATCCTTTTTTAAGTATCGATTTGAAAGCCTCCAAGCCGCTTTCGGGGGTATCGACGACCGCTTCGACGGTGCCGTCGGAAAGGTTTCTGACATAGCCGCGGAAGCCGGCCGCACGCGCCGCTTCGGAGACGAACTTTCTGTACCAGACCCCTTGCACTTTTCCGCTGACGATACATCTATACCGTTTCAAGAAACTTCTCCATCGCTTTGACGACGGCATCTTTCTGCCGCAAAAAGAAGTAGTGGTCGCCGTCGAAAAACTCGAGCCGGCTCCCCTCTATCAGTCCCGCGATCTTTCGGCCCGCTTCCGGTGGTGTGGCGCTGTCCTCCCTCCCCCAGCAAAGCAGTGCCGGCGACCTGAAGGCGGCGAAGGTACCGCTGAAATCTTCGTCGACCACCTTTTTGAAGGTTTCGTACATGTTTCTGGGCATCCCCGAGGCGTCGCTCGAAACGAAAAGCTCTCTCAGCGTATCGCCGCCAAATGGTTTGAGCAGCTTGAAAAGCACGATTTTCGCGCGGACTTTCAGCGGTTTGGGCATGACGATTCCGGCACTCGATAGTAAAATCAGGCGCTCAGGCTGCAGCAGTGTCGCCACTTTCCCGCCAAAGGAGTGGCCGATCGCGACATCGGCCCGAACCTTGACGGTTTCGAGAAATTCGCTTACGATCGCAGCGTAGTCATGCGTCGTAAGTACCGCTTCGTTCTCACTCTTTCCAAAGCCCGGAAGATCGAGGTAGAGGTGGCGGTAGTCGGGAAAAGAGCCGCCGAACGCCTGCTTCATCAGCTCCTTGTTGCTTCCCCAGCCGTGAAGAAAGAGCAGTGTCTTCTCTTTCGACGGATTGAGCATGTCGTAGGAGAGCTTGAATCTCTCATTTTTGTAAACGATCGGTTTGATGGCCATGGCTACTCTCTTCTGAGGATGACGTTGTTGAGAAAATCGGAGAGATAGCTCTCTTTCTGTTCTTTGAAACGTCTCTTCATCTCTTCGCGCGGAAGTTGTTCGGTCCACTCGAAGATGTCGGCTTCGGGGTGGCTTTTCTTGTATTTGGCGAACTCTTCGAAGTAGTAATCGATGATCCCTGCGTCGGAGCTCTTGATATGGCCATAGGGGATGAACTTGAGCTGGTCGATCTTCTCCAGCGGCATTCCTTCTTTCCAATAGAGGTAGAACGTCGCGGCGAGACCGGTGCGGTCGGCTCCCGCCTTGCAGTGCATCAGCACGGGATACTCCGCCTCTTCGAAGGCTTTGGCCAGTTTTTCGAGCCGCTCTCTGTCGGGGATCGCCCGCGAATAGATCTCGACATCGATCATCTTCACACCGATCTCTTCACACGTCTTTTTTTCCAGCATATAAACGGGGCTGTGGGGCTGCGTACCACGTAGGTTGATGACGGATTTGATCCCCTTCTCTTTGACGATCTTTTTGAGCTGCCACGGCGTGGGCTGGCTGGAGCGGTAGAGGTCGTCGTTCACCTTGTGGAGATTGAGGCGGAAAATGTTGGTGAAGTTGTGCTCGATGATCATCGATGTGAACCACGCCTTGATCTTGTCCCAGAGCGTTTCGTACTTGACGGGCGTTTTTTTGCTCATACATCGCTCGCTATGTGGTAAAGTTTCTTGAATGTTTCGCACTCTTTGGAAAGCGTTTCTTTGCTGCCCTGGCAGACGATGTGTCCATGCTCGAAAACCAGAATCTTGTCGGCCCGTTCGATTGTCGTGAGGCGATGGGCGATCATGAAGACGATGAGATCCTTTTTGAGTGCGTAAATCGTCTCGATGATGGCCGCTTCGCTCTTGTTGTCGAGCGCGCTGGTCGCTTCGTCCAGGATCAGAATGTCGGGATTTTTGTAGAGGGCCCGTGCGATCGCGATGCGCTGCCGCTGGCCGCCGGATAGGTTGGTGCCTCCTTCGCTCAGCACCGTATGGATCCCCTCGGGAAGGGAAGCGACGAAGTCCCAGAGATTCGCTTTTTTCAGCGCTTCGATCACTTTCTCTTCATCCGGTTCGACGCCGTAGGCAATGTTGGCGGCGATCGTGTCGTTGCTGATGTAGATACGCTGCGTGACGATGGCGATGCGGTCTCTGAGCGACTTGACGTCGATCTCGCGCGCGTCGATATCGTTGATTTTGACGACACCCTCGGCCGGGTCGTAGAAGCGCAGAATCAGGTTGACCATCGAACTCTTGCCGCCTCCGCTGTCGCCGACGAGGCCGATCACCTCTCCTTTTTGGGCACGAAGCGAAATGTTTTCGAGTGCGACGGTATCTCCGTATCGCAGCGTGACGTTTTCGAACTCGATGGTATCGACATGGTCGAGCTGTTTGGTTCCGCTTACGATCATCGGTTTGTAGTGTAAAACCTGTTCGATCCGTTCATTGGCCGCCACGGCGTCCTGTAGATGGCTGTACGCTGTCGAGATGCGGCGCAGCGGATCGATCAGGAGCGACAATGCGGTCAGAAACGAGAAGAATTCGCCGGTCGTCAGCGTTTTGGCAATGAGTACTTCCCGTCCACCGATGATGATGACGGCCGTAATGGCGACGGCGGCGACGAGCTCCAGAATGGGTACCAGCATCAACTGAACTTTGACGGTCTTGATGTTGGTCTTGAAGAAGCGTAGATTGCGTTCTTTGAACGTTCCCAGCTCATATTCTTGAGCATTGTAGGATTTGATCATCTCGTAGTTGGCGAAAATTTCCGACAGCGAGGAGAGCAGATCGGAGTTCTGCTCCTGCGACTGATGGGAGAGCTTCTTGATCTTTCTCGAAATCACTTCGACCGGATAGACCGCAAGGGGAATGATGATAAGCGAGTAGAGCGCGAGCATGGGACTTTGGTAGATCACGACAGCCAAAAGTGCGACAACCGTGACGAATTCCCGAAGCAAAATAGCGATATCGGATGAGATGGCGTTCTGTACGCGGAGGATGTCGTTGCTGATACGGCTGATCAACTCGCCACTGTGAAAGCGGAAGTGAAAATCCATGTCCAGGTGCATCATGTGGTTCAGCATCCGGTTGCGAAGCTTGCGGATGATATCCTGCCCGATGAAGCTCAGGGCATAGGACTGCATAAAGGTTCCGAGACCCTTTCCGACGAATGCGAGAATGATGAAAGCGGGAAGGATGTAGAGCATCTGCACGTCGTGTTCGACGAATATCCTGTCCATCAACGGCTTGACCATATAGGCGATCGCCGCAGTAGCGGCGGAGGCGAGGAACATCCCGACGATCGCCATAGCGATCTTGCCGCTGTAATCACGATAGTAAGGCAGATAGGTGGCTAAAAATTTTTTCATGGATTACCCGATTTTCGGCCCTTTGGCCGATTGTACTTTGTCGATGTAGGCGTAGTCGGGCTTGATCGTTCTGCTTTTGGGCAGATGCGACACCAGCGATGAAACCACCTCCGTGAAGTCGTCGAAGAGGTAATTCGCCATCGATCCCGGGATCGGGTTGATCTCATTGAGGATGACGCGTCCATCTTGGACGAAGAAGTCGCAACGGATCACTGCGCCTTCAAAAAGCGCGCCGTAGACGATTTTGAAGGCCTCTTTCAGTCGCTCTTCCAGCTCGGCGGAGATTTTCGCTTCGCTGACGCTTTCGGTTCTCGAAAAGTCGAGATATTTCTGATCGAAGTCGAGAAACTCCTTCTTTTGCGGTGCTTCGATACGGCTGAGAATCCACTTGTCACCTGCTCTGCAACCGGCCACATTGTACTCTTCGATCCCTTCTATGAAGGGTTCGACAAGTACTTCGTCATCGAACTCGAACGCCACGTCGAGTGCGAAGTCGAGCTCGTCCGCCGATTTGACGATACTCACGCCGATCGAACTGCCGAGTCTGAGCGGTTTGACGATGACGGGATAGTCAAAATCGACTCTTCTCTCACTGTCGATACGCAGCAGTTGGAAGTCGATCGTCTCTATACCGAGCCCCTGCGCATAGAGTTTTGTGAGCCACTTGTTGAAGCTCAGAACCGATGCCTCTTTGCGCGGTCCGATGTAGGGGATGGCGTAAAAGTCGAAAAGTGCCGCAACCGTGCCGTCTTCTCCCTGCCCGCCGTGTACGAGGTTCAAGACGACGTCGAACCCTTCGAGCGCTCTGGCCTTGAAAAGGCCCTGCTTTTCAAAACCGCCGCGTACCAGCCGCAGGGTATCGTCTTTTTTGTAACTCCCCGAGCTGAAGTGGTTCGACTTCATCTTTTCCGCGGGAATGTGATAGAAAGTTCCCTCCGTATCGAGAAAAATGAATGTCAGGGGAACGTTCAAAACCTTTTTCAAAGCAATCGCACTGACGATGCTGATCTCATGTTCGTAGCTCGCTCCGCCGAAGAGTATGGCCGGTTTCATCTTTTAAAATCCTATTTGCTCAATTTTTTCAATGCCTCTTTGATGAGGCTTTCTGTATCGCCGCCGCTGCACTGCGCCAGCACTTTGGTGATATGCTCTTTTTTGAAGCCGAGGCTCTCGAGCGCCATCGCCGCTTCGTTGTGTGCCTGGCTCGCCGGGCTGCTCTCTTGTGCCAGCTCGAGCGAAAAGCCGCCCAGCTCCACAAGAATACGGCTCGCGCTTTTGGGACCGATGCCGGGAACCCGCTTGAGCATCCCCACATCCTTGGCTTCCACGATTTGGGCAAACGATCGGGGGGTGAAGGTGGAACAGATCGCCATCGCCACCTTCGGTCCCACGCCGTTGATCTTGATCAGGGTATCGAACATCCGTTTTTCGTTCAGATCCAGGAATCCGTAGAGCAGCTGTGCATCTTCGCGGATGATGTGGGTCGTATGAAGCTTTACCTCGCCGCTTTTGACGGCGGCACTGCAGTGAAGTGAAACGAAGACCTCGTAAATCAGTCCGCCGGCGGTCAAAATATGCAGATGGGTGGGATCTTTTTTCTCCACTTTTCCCGTGATCCCTGCGATCATGCATCCGCCTCCTTGACGGCGATTTCGTAACCATCCTCTTCACCGGCCTTTCTCAGATAGATCTGCTGGTTTTTGGCACCCGGTACCGGCGTGTACTCGAGCGTGATCTGAGGATAGAGCAGGTGGAACTCTACGCTGGTGTAATCTTTCCATTCCCCATGATTCACGATTTTCGCGTTGACGACCATTTCCTGGAAAGTCAAAAGCTTTTGTTTTATGTTGTGCAGCTGCCCTTTTCTCTCGTCTCTCTTTTTGCGAACCGCTTCGATCGCCTCTATGAGTTTTTGGAACTGCTTGATCTTT
Organism: Hydrogenimonas cancrithermarum; assembly: GCF_030296055.1. NCBI lineage: Bacteria > Pseudomonadati > Campylobacterota > Epsilonproteobacteria > Campylobacterales > Hydrogenimonadaceae > Hydrogenimonas > Hydrogenimonas cancrithermarum. The sequence continues at coordinate 192,488 of NZ_AP027370.1, read as the reverse complement.
GCGATGAACGCGGGTTTCGGTTTGATGCCTTTTTTCGTCTCCTGGAGGATTTTCTGTTTCAAGGTGGCGATGGTAGGCTCGCTTTTCTGTTTCAGTTCGACTTTTCGGGCCAGATCCTCTTCGAGTTTTTCGATCTCTTTTTTCAAAACTTCCGCTTCCTCCTCGAGGGAGACTATTTCATTATGGTAGGCATCGATTTTCGAGGCATCGATAACGAGTTTGTTGTTCTCTCCAACCATCTTGTCGATGACGATTTCACTGACTGCGAAGATCTTCGCATTGGATGCGAGAAGCCCGACATCGACCCGCATCGCCTTGATCTCTCCGCCGATCATCTGAGCGACCTCCGCTGTTTTCGCTTCCACGACACCGCCTTCGAGACGGGTTATCTTCGCGAGCTCTTGCGTCTTCAGATAACCGCGAAGCACGTTGACTTTTGCCGTTTCGGCAAAAATTTTGCTTGTCTGGTGCGTCTGTCCCCCGATGACGACCTCTTCGGCTTTTACGACGGCGGAAGAGCCGACATTGCCTTCGACTCTTACCTCCGTCGCCTCCACTTCCACACCTGTCCCGATGGCGTCTTTCATAATATCGCGCTCATTGATATGGAGTTTTACCTCGGTCTCGACGCCGGCATCGATCGAACCGGTCTTTTTGAAACTCACCTCTTCGAGTTCCATCTCCTCTTTGATGTCGTAGGTGTTGTCGTGAAATACGACATAGCCGCCCCGTTTCGCGCGATACAGAATATGTTTATCCGTCTCTTCGACTTCAATGTTTTCACTGGTTTTGAAGTCGGGTTTGTTGGTCTCGTTCGGTTCTTCGATGGGAATGTATTTGCCCTGGCAGTTGCGTCCCGGTTTGCCTTGCTGCGGTTTGATATATTCTATGATCACTTCGCCTTTTTCGACTGCCTGGATGAATCCGCGCTTCGAATAGTCCATACGGTCTTTTTCATCCGGAACTTCCAACTTCTTTTTGTAATGGAAAATCAGTTCATCGTCTACGGAAGGTTGGGAAGCATAACAGACCGCCACGTCGAACGTGATGTCTTCAGGGACGATATACTGGTCCTGCACCCGGGCTTTCGCGACGATTTCATCGAGTACGTTTCTATAATCGACGTCCCAGAGGTTGATGAGAAGATGTGACCGGAGCATCTTTTTTTGTATCAGAAGCTTTATTTTCTTCTCGAGCTCGTCTACATACCGGACGATGGAGCCCGCCTTGATGGTACAGACGACTCTGTTTCTCTCTTTGTTCGAACCCATATGGAGCAGAAGGTCGCTCATCCATGGCTCTTCTTTGTATCTCAATATTTCGATTTCATAGGTCTGTTTGACTTCGAAATTGGGATTGAGCAGGATTTCCGGTTTGTTCAGTTTCACCCAGTCATCCTCTTCCATTTCGATCCAATCTTTGTCTTTGGTATCCATTTTGATCAAGGATCGATAGTCGATGAGCCGGATATCGAGAAGGTTGGAACTTATGTTGTGCTTGACCGCGGTCTCTTGCAGAGTTTTCGCCACATCGTCGGTCGTTACGACAACCGGCGTAAATCCGGGCCTCTTCTCTTCCGCCTTTTTTCGGCTTTTTTTCTTGTCGCTTTTAAAAACTTTGTCAAAAAGTCCCATGCATCTACTTTCGTTTGGATACCCACAAGTAAGTCAGGTTTTAAAATGACTATATTTTAATCTATTTATCGTTAAAATCTCATCAAGTCTCCAATGTACCGTACCAAAGGCTCGATATTTATGCGTTTTCGCTCCATTTTCACCACCAGTGCAGGTATTTTGACCTCCCGGATTTTCGGTTTTATACGCGATCTACTCATGGCTTCGATTCTCGGAGCCAATATCTTTTCCGATATCTTTTTCGTTGCGTTCAAACTTCCCAACCTCTTTCGACGGATCTTTGCCGAAGGTGCGTTCGTCCAGAGTTTCATGCCGACATTTATCCTATCGCGCCATCGAAGCGTGTTCGCCGTCGCCATTTTGATACGGTTTTTCCTCTTTTTGCTTATCGCATCGCTGTTCGTGACGCTCTTTTCCGAAATTGTGACGCGGCTGATCGCCATCGGTTTCAGCAAAGAGGCGGTTCGTGCCGCCGCACCGCTTGTCGCCATAAATTTTTACTATCTCGACTTCATCTTTCTGGTGACGTTTCTTTCTGCATTGCTACAGTACAAAGAGCATTTCGCGACGACGGCTTTCGGCACGACGCTGCTCAATATTTCGATGATCACGGCGCTCGTACTCTTTCGCCACGACGATCCCGAAACGATCGTCTATGCACTCAGTTTCGCCGTGTTGGCCGGCGGAGCGCTTCAACTGCTGCTGCATCTGTGGATGATTCGTCGAAAAGGGCTCGACAAGCTGCTCGTGGGCGGGTTCAAATACCTGAAACGGAAGAAGGATGCCGTCAAAGAGGACATCGATCGTTTCAGCCGTGCTTTCTTTCCCTCGGTACTGGGCAATTCCACGGCTCAGATATCATCGTTTATCGATACATGGCTGGCGTCGTTTCTGGTCAGCGGATCCATCAGTTATCTCTTCTATGCCAACCGTCTTTTTCAGCTGCCGCTGGCACTCTTCGCCACCGCCGCTTCCACGGCCCTCTTTCCGACTATCAGCAAACTGCTCAAGCAGGAGAGGTTCGACGATGCCAAAGCGCAGACCAGACGGGTGTTCTGGCTGCTCGTCGCGATGCTGGGAGGTGCTTCCGCCATCGCCCTGATCCTGTCCGAAGAGATGGTGGAGCTTCTCTTCGAACGTGGTGCATTTAACGCCGAGGATACAAAAGATACGGCGATGGTGCTTCGGATGTATATCGCCGGATTGCTGCCGTTCGGTATCGCCAAGCTCTTTTCCCTGTGGCTCTATGCGACCCATCGCCAGGGCGATGCCGCCAAAATCGCAGCCAAGTCACTGGGGGTCAATATCCTCTTTTCGCTTCTGCTTATCTCTCCGATGGCCGCACCCGGACTCGCATTGGCGAGCAGTATCAGTGGATGGGTGCTTCTGGCTCTGACGCTCAAAGCGGTCGGACACGGCATCTTTTTGGATATAATGCGATCAAAATATGCCCCTTATGCGCTTCTTTTTATCGGAGCTGCAACACTTCTTTCATGGGGTTTGAAGGTAGCGATACATGATTATCTATGATTCGGTAAAAAAGCGGAAAGTCTCTTTCGAACCGCTTCACGACAAACAGGTGCGCATCTATGTCTGCGGCCCGACAGTCTACGACGACGCCCATCTCGGTCACGCACGCAGTGCCATCGCGTTCGACCTGCTCCGCCGGACGTTGACGGCACTCGGTTACCGTGTTACCTTTGCCAGAAACTTTACCGATATCGACGACAAGATCATCAAAAAGTCGATCGAAACGGGTGAACCGATCGAATCGATCACGAAGCGCTATACCGAACACTACCTTCGCGACATGCATGCGCTCGGCGTCCTCGATGCCGACATCTCTCCGCGTGCCACGACCTCACTGGACGCCATCGTCGAAATGATTTCGAAACTTATCGAGAATGAATGTGCCTACCGAAGCGAAGATGGAACCATCTGGTTCGATACCTCCAAAGACACCGAGTACTGCTCCCTTTCGCATCGTTGCGGCGACGAGGATGAGGCACAAGCACGCATCGAGCATGAGGAGGGCAAACGTCATCCGAGAGATTTCGCGCTCTGGAAAGCGTGCAAGGAAAACGATGTCTGCTACGACTCGCCCTTCGGACGCGGACGTCCAGGATGGCATATCGAATGTTCGGCGATGATCGATCGCTATCTGGCGTATAAAGACGAAGAGTACGCCATCGACATCCATGGTGGCGGGGCCGATCTTTTCTTTCCGCATCACGAGAACGAAGCGGCACAGACCAGATGCGCGACACACCAGAAGCTGGCCAAGTACTGGATGCACAACGGATTCGTGACGATCGCCGGAGAAAAGATGAGCAAGAGCCTTGGCAACAGTTTCTTCGTCAAAGACGCCCTTGCAGTCTACGATGGCGAGATTCTTCGCTTCTATCTTCTGAGCACCCACTACCGGGCCAATTTCAACTTCAACGAAGAGGATCTGCTCGCCTCGAAAAAACGTCTCGACAAGATCTACCGCCTCAAAAAGCGGCTCTATGGCGTCAAAACCGGTACGCCCGACAAAGCGTTCCAAAAAGAGGTTCTCGATGCACTCGGTGATGATCTGAATATCTCAAAAGCACTCGCTGTCGTCGATGAAATGGTTGCCAATGCAAACGAACAGCTCGATGCCGATCCAAAAAACAGAGGCATCAAACAGTGTATCGCCGCCAATATCGCATGGCTCCATAAACTTCTCGGCATCGGTGGGAAAGATGCCTACGCCTGGTTTCAGCTCGGTATGAGCGAAAAGGAGATTATGCATATCAACAGGCTTATCGAAGCGCGTAAAGCGGCGAAAAAGGAGAAAGATTTCGCCACGGCCGATGCCATTCGCGAAGAGTTGGCACAGATGGGGATCGAGCTGATGGATACGCCGCAGGGGACTGTCTGGGAGAAGAGAGAGTAGCCGGCATGTCCCTTTGCCGAACGCTTGCCTCTTTGCTTCTTTTAGGTGGCATCTGCCTGTTTGCCGGGAGCGGATCGAAATGGATCGGCGAAGGTTACGAAAAACTCGACCCATATGCCGTCTACCCTGGACAGATCGGCATCGACAAACGTGAAGCCAATCTCTCTTCGAATGGAGAGAACATTCTGCTTCAGCGTCTTGAAAATGCCCTTTCGAAGTATGAAAATATCGCATTCGATGGTGGCTGGCCCGTCATTCCCGACAATTTTCCGATCCTGAAAACGGGCGACCTGCACGATGCGGTCCCTGCCATAAGATCGCGCCTCTGTGTCACCGGCGACTATAACTGTTCGCTTGATGCGAACCGAACCTTCGACAGGGAACTTGCCGATGCAGTGCGCCGTTTTCAGCTCCGCCACGCTCTCAAAGCCGACGGGATCGTCGGGCCCGATACCCTCGAAGCCATGAATGTCCCGGTACAAAAAAGAGTCGAAACGATCAAAATCAATATCGTTCGGCTTCGCTGGCTGACGACTGGCAGCCATGACTTCATCGCTGCGAACATTCCAACCTTTACACTGGCGCTCTATCGTGATAACAGGTGTGTGCTTTCGATGAAAACGGTGGTCGGACGGAAAGAGAGGGCCACCCCGATGATTTCGGATACGCTGACCTATGCGGTGCTCAACCCATACTGGCGAGCACCGAAAACCATTGTCGCGGAAGATATTCTTCCCAAGCTGAAAGCGGGCCGGTTCGACTATTTGGAGAGTATCGGTATCGTCGTGACCCAGCGTGCCGACGGCAACGACTCGATCGATATGAGAAGTATCGACTGGCATCGTTACGATAACGCGGATATCCCCTATATCTTTTTGCAGAAACCGGGAGAGAAAAACTATCTGGGATTCGTCAAGTTCATGTTCCCCAACGAATTCGACGTCTATATCCACGATACGCCGGACGACTATCTTTTCCGATACGACAACCGGGCGAAAAGCTCGGGATGCATTCGCGTAGAAAAACCGATAGAGCTCTTTCACGCACTTTACGAGAATGGTACGGGCGTATGGCGTTACAAGAGGATCGTCGAAGAACTTCTGAAAAAAGAGGAGAAACTCGTCGGATTGCCACGACCGTTGCCGATATATATCCTCTACATGACGGCTTTCGTGGATGAAGCGGGCGAGATTCACTTCGTAAAAGATATCTACGGGTATGACCGTCGAATGGTCGAATATATGAACGGAGATTAAGCGAAGTGGCGAAATGGAACTTTTTTGGGTAAAATAGTTTTAAATAACGACACTTTGAGAGCGAAACGATGAAGAAAACGACACGCAGGGATTTTCTGAAAAAAAGTGCAGGTGCACTGGCACTCTGTGCTTTTCCAAATATCATTTTGGCTAACGGTGCAACCAAAAAACTCGAGAAAAAGGTGACGCTCTACAACATTCACACGGGAGAGCTGGCAAAGGCGACCTACTGGGCGGATGGGCGATACATCGCCGAAGAGATCGAATCGCTCAACCGGCTGCTGCGTGATTTCCGCACCGGAGAGACGCATGCCATGGACCTTGCCCTCTTCGATCTTCTTTATGATCTCAGCTGCCGGTTCGACCATTGCCGAAAACCTTTTCATGTCATCTCGGGATACCGCTCCGCGAAAACCAACGAAACACTTCGAAGACGTACGAACGGCGTCGCCAAACGGAGTCTTCACATGCAGGGAAAGGCGATCGATATCAATCTTCCGGGTGCGCATCTGAACGACCTGAGGCTTGCCGCCCGCCATCTGAAACGCGGGGGCGTCGGATACTACCCGAAATCGGGCTTCATCCATGTCGATACTGGCCGCGTGCGCTACTGGTAATTTCTCCTATACGTTACATGCCAGAATGGAACAGTACCCCTCTCCCGCTCCGTCGCTTCCCTCGAAAGCGCTCCAATCGATCTTCGGCATCTCTTTCACTCTCTTTTCATATTCGTCTTGCGAAATCGGTTCGATCGGCATCTGCATATAGGGCTCTTTCTCTTTTCGCGGAAGCATCGACGCCGATTTGATCACCGGGGCGAACATCGCCAACATATGTTCGATCTGTTCTCCCTCGATCTCTTCATCGAAACTGATCGTGCAGGAGACCATGTTGTCGGACCATTCACGCTGCAGCATGGCGAGCAGGGAAAACTGCTCCCACGCCGAAACGTCTTCGACGGACCGGCTGTTGTCGTAACGGATCGGAAATTCAAAGACGGTTGTGTTTCGGCTGTAGAGATCGGGCATATTCGGTACGCCCGCCTCTTTTAGAAACTGCGTGATTTTGGAACGGTTTCCGATGCGGAGCCTGCGGATCGCGTAGCGGCTGACGGGATAGTGCATTCCGGGGCTCACCCCCGCGAGCAGGCTGATGGTACCCGACGGTTTGATCGCCGTCACTTTCAAAGAGACGGGGATCCCCGACGCTTTGGCGAGTCTTTCGTTGGTTCGTCTAACGGCTTTGTAGGTGTCGCGCAGGATACGCGTCATGCGGGTCACGCCGATCTTCTCGATCCAGTCGGTGATGCCGGAGATGCTCACCCCTGTCCGGCGGTTGCGTGCGATAACGGCATTGGTTTCGCTTCGATGCGTCGGCAGCAACGAGACGGTGACGGCGTAGAACGTTGCGAACTCCACAGCTGCCTTGAAATCCTCTTCGTTCCGGCATCGCGTAGGAAAGATTTCGGCCAGGTTGCAGAGCTCGAAACTCTCGAGGGCGATCTCGCCACAGGGGTTGGTCAGCCATGCGCGGTCGGGGATCTCTTTTCCGAAGCGGCCGTATTTTTGGACATTGACCAGATTCAAAATGCCGGGTTCGCCGTTATGGCGGATCAGTTCCGCGATTTCAGGAAGCTTTTCGAAATCTTCGTGTGTCTCGAGCAGGACCGAGTTGTTGGACATCCATCCGATCTCCTTTCTGTCGGGAAAACGTTCGTAATCTTTGAGATGAAGGAAGGTTTCGTCATGAGGCGATCCCAACGCGATTTCGGCGGACCTTCGTACGTTTCCTGCGACGACACATACACCGATGGCGTTGAAAACGTCGGCAACGCAGCGCGTCTTGTCGATCTCGTGCCTGCAGTATCGATCCATGATGGTTTCAAGGCGCCGATGCAGCGCTTTCAAAGGCTCCGGGCCCGATGCCGTGCCGCCGAAACCGTGAATCGGCGATCCGGCAGGCCGGATGTGGGAGTAGTCGAAGCGGTAGAAGGGGCCGCTGCGGCAGTAACTCTCCAGTATCAGCCGGACCGATTTGACCCATCCCTCTTTACTGTCTTCGATGACGTAGCATTTCGGAACGCTTTTGTCGGGTATCGAAGCGTCGCCGCTCCATGCCGTGTTGAAGCCGACTCCTACCCCGCTCATCAGCATATCCATCGCCCAGTCGGCGGAATCGACGAGGTCGCTCGTGTCGACCGCACCGCAGTTGTAGAGTGCCGCACTGCCACGCTCGTAGATATAGTCGGTCCCCATGATCCAAAGGCCGCGTCCCGGCGGAAGCCAGTGCATCGAAAAACAGCTCTCCGCCATCCGTTCCGCGAAAGGCTTCCATCTCCCGTCGTCCCAGGCGAGGCCTTGCTCTTTGTAGTGGTTTTTTCGGATCGAAAGGATCCCTTCGACGACACGGATCACGGTATCGGCCCACCGCTCCTGCGATCCGTCCGCTTTTTTCCGGCTGTAGGTACGGTAGTAGATCACTTCGCCAAAACCGTTGAAGCCAAAATGCGGTCTGCTGCTATAGAGCTTTTTTTTGAATGTTTCATCCAGAGTGAACCGTTCTGTGACTCTCATCCGAAATCCTTATACTTCTTTCGACTCATTGTATCAAAAATCGCGCCACTGCTGATATGGCATATGGGCAATCTATGGTTTTCAGAGGTGCCCATCTATCAATAATTTGTTTTCGTTAGGAGGCTTCTCCTTCGGCTTAAAGCTCCGTTTGGCACTTTTTTAGTATAATCAACACCAATTTTATGATAGAACGGACGATTACGACCATGGATTATGAAAAAATTAAACCTCTTTTTTTCCGTCTCGATCCGGAAGACGCCCATCATCTCGTGACCGGAGCGCTTCAGATCGGCGAGGCTGTTCCTCAGCTTTTCAACCCGTGGGTGAAGAGAAATTTCGTCGACGATGCGCGGCTCCATCAGGAACTTTTCGGGCGGACATTCCTCAATCCCGTCGGCCTCGCCGCCGGTTTCGACAAAGATGCGGAACTGATCCGGTCGATGACGGCGATGGGTTTCGGTTTTACGGAGGTCGGCACCGTCACGCCCAAGCCGCAGCCCGGCAACCCGAAACCGCGTCTGTGGCGCCATATCCAGGAAGAGGCGCTGCAAAACGCGATGGGCTTCAACAACAAGGGAAGCTACCATATGCAGATAAAGCTCGAAAAGCGTTACCCCTACGTCACGCCGATCGGTGTCAATATCGGAAAAAACAAAGTGACACCCGAAAAGGATGCGCTGAAAGATTACGAGCACGGCATCAAAGCGTTCAGGGAGTTATGCGACTATCTGGTCATCAACATCTCCTCCCCCAATACGCCCGGCCTTCGCGACCTTCAGAACGAAGCCTTTATCGACGCATTGTTCGATATGGGCAAATCGCTGACCGACAAGCCGATCCTGCTCAAGATCGCTCCCGATATGGCCAAAGAAGAGGCTGTCGCACTCTGTGCCAGAGCGGTCGAAGCGGGTGCGGACGGTATCATCGCCACCAACACCAGTATCGACTATTCGCTGGTCAAAGAGCCCAAAGAGGTGGGCGGCATCAGCGGACGCGTCATTCGCGAAAAGAGTTTCGAGATCTTCGACGCCGTCGCGGACGAACTTTTCGGAAAAACGGTTCTGATCAGCGTCGGCGGCATCGACAGCGGCTATGAAGCCTATCGCCGCATCCGGGCTGGCGCCAGTCTCGTCCAGGTTCTCACAGGCCTCATTTTCAAAGGCCCCGAGCTGGCAGGAAACATCAACCGTACGCTGCTCAAACTTCTGGAAAAAGACGGCTTCGCCAGCATTAAAGACGCGATCGGAGCCGACAGAAAATGAAGATAATGAAACGTCTCGCTTTTCACTTTCTACTTCTCACATTAACAACAGGAGCCCTGATGGCAAGCAGTCTGCCCAACTATTACACCAAAACTTTGAAAAATGGCCTTGAAGTGGTCGTCATTCCGCTGAAAAACGAAAGCGGTGTCATTACGACCGACATTTTCTACAGAGTCGGAAGCCGCAACGAGACGATGGGCAAGAGCGGTATCGCCCATATGCTCGAGCACATGAATTTCAAGTCGACCGAAAATATGAAAGCGGGCGAGTTCGACAAGATCGTCAAGCGTTTCGGCGGCATCGACAACGCTTCGACGGGGTTCGACTACACCCACTACTTCATCAAAAGCTCGAGTAAAAATCTGGACAAATCGCTTTCTCTATTCGCCGATATGATGGCGAACCTGAGCCTCAAAGACGAAGAGTTCCAGCCCGAACGCAAAGTGGTCGCCGAAGAGCGCCGTTGGCGTACCGACAACAATCCTGTCGGTTACCTCTATTTCCGGCTTTTCAACAACGCCTACATCTACCATCCCTACCACTGGACGCCAATCGGGTTCATGAACGATATCCTCAACTGGTCGATCGAGGATATCCGCGAGTTTCACAAGACCTTCTACCAGCCGCAGAATTCCATCATTGTCGTTGCCGGTGACGTGGAGCCCGAAGCGGTTTTCGAAGCCGCCAAAAAACGATTCGGAAACATCGAAAACTGCTGCGATATTCCGAAAGTGCATCAGGTCGAGCCGGACCCCGACGGGCCAAAACGTGTTGTCCTCTACAAAGAGAGTGAAGTCGAAATCGTCGCGATCGCTTTTCCGATCCCCAACTTTCAGCATGAGGATCAGCCGGCACTCTCCGCACTCAGCGAACTGCTCAGCCACGGAAAGAGCAGCCGCCTGATCGAAGAGCTCGTCGACAAAAAGAAGATGGTCAACCAACTCTACGCCTACAACATGGAGCTCAAAGACCCGGGCATCTTCCTTTTCCTCGCCGTCTGCAATCCCGGTGTCAAAGCCGAAGATGTCGAAAAGGAGATCTGGAAGCAGATCGAACGCATCAAGAAAGAGGGTGTCAGCGAGGAGGAACTGAAAAAAGTGAAAGTCAACACGCGGGCGGACTTCATTTTCAGTATGGAAAACTCCAGCAACGTCGCCGACCTGTTTGGAAGCTATCTCGCACGCGGCGATATCGAACCGTTGCTGCACTATGAAGAGAATATCGAAAAGCTCGAGCCCGCGATGATCGAAAAGGTCGCTGAACGCTACCTCGACAAGGAGAAATCTGTGACAGTCATTCTACGGAAAGGTGAGACGAAATGAGTGAAATAATTATCGGCGCGATGACGGCGCTTGTAACCCCTTTTAAAAACGGCCAGGTGGATCATGAACAGTTCGCGAAGTTGATCGAACGTCAGATCGGAAACGGCATCGATGCCGTCGTTCCCGTGGGTACGACCGGTGAGAGCGCTACACTCAGCCATGACGAGCACAAAGCGTGTATCGAAACGGCCGTCGATGTCTGCAAGGGTACCAACGTCAAAGTGGTCGCCGGTGCGGGAAGCAACAGCACGCTCGAAGCGATCGACCTGGCCAAGTTCGCGCAAAAAGCGGGTGCCGACGCGATCCTGTCGGTCTGCCCTTACTACAACAAGCCGACACAGGAAGGAATTTTTCAGCACTACAAGGCGATTGCAGAGAGTGTGGAGATTCCGGTGATGCTCTACAATGTCCCGGGAAGAACGGCGCTCGATATCGCACCCGATACCGTCTTCCGCCTCTTCGACGAAGTGGCGAACATCTACGCTATCAAAGAGGCGACCGGTTCGATGGAGCGTACGCTGCACCTCAAAGCGAAACGTCCGCTTCTCGCCGTCATCAGCGGTGACGATGCGATCAATTATCCGATCATGGCGACCGGCGGCAACGGATGCATCTCTGTCACTTCGAATTTGCTGCCCAATATGATTGCCGACTTGATCCACTCGGCACAGGAGAACGATTTCGCCTCTGCCAAAGCGATAAGCGACCATCTCTACGACATCAACAAGGTTCTTTTCGTCGAGAGCAACCCGATCCCGATCAAAGCGGCGATGTATATCGCGGGACTCATCGATACCCTCGAGTACCGTCTGCCTTTGACCCCGCCGACCGCCGAACATATGCGCCAGATCGAAATGGTCATCAAACAATATGAAATTCCAGGAGTATAGCCATTATGAGTCAATGTGAAAGTATGAAGGGAAAAACCCTCGTTATCAGCGGTGCGACACGTGGCATCGGTAAAGCGATTCTCTACCGTTTCGCCAAGGCGGGGGCGGACATCGCCTTTACCTACAATTCCAATGCCGAAGAGGCCGAAAAGATCGCACAGGATGTCAAAGAGAAGTTTGGCGTTCGTGCCATTCCCTATCAGCTCAATATCCTCGAACCGGAAACCTACAAAGATCTTTTCAAACAGATCGACGAAGATTTTTCGCGGATCGATTTCTTCATCTCCAACGCCATCATCTCCGGCCGTTCCGTCGTCGGAGGCTTCGGACCCTTTATGCGCCTGAAACCCAAAGGGCTGTGCAACATCTATACCGCAACCGTTACGGCGTTCGTCGTCGGTGCGCAGGAGGCGGCAAAACGTATGGAAAAAGTGGGTGGCGGAAGTATCATTTCTCTCAGCTCCACGGGCAACCTCGTTTACACACCCAACTATGCGGGCCATGGCAGCAACAAAGCGGCGGTCGAGACGATGGTCAAATATGCCGCGGCCGAACTCGGTGAAAAGGGTATCCGGGTCAACGCCGTCAGTGGCGGCCCGATCGATACCGACGCACTGAAAAAATTCCCCAACTACGAAGAGGTGAAGGCCGAAGTCGTCGCACGTTCTCCACTGAATCGCATGGGAGAAGCGGAAGATCTCGCCGGTATGTGCTGGTTTCTGTGTACCGACGAATGTTCGTGGCTGACTGGACAGACCATCGTCATCGACGGAGGCACAAGCTTTCAATGACCCTCAACCTTCCGAACATCCTCGCTTTTTCACGCCTTCTGATGGCACCGCTGCTTCTTTGGCTGCTCGCCTATCGTGACACGGCACCGCTGCAGGGAATCCATACCAGCTGGCTCGACTATTTTGCGGCACTGGTCTTCGTTCTGGCGAGTGTCACCGACTTTTTCGATGGCTATATCGCCCGCATGTGCGATCAGATTACGACACTCGGGAAGATCATCGACCCGTTGGCGGACAAGATGCTTACGCTCGCTGCCTTTCTTGGACTTGTCGTGCTGGAACGCGCCGATGTTTTCGCGATCTTTCTCATTCTCAGCCGTGAATTTTTCATCACGGGCCTGCGGGTGATGATCGTCAGTGAAGGCCGGGATGTCGCGGCATCTTGGATGGGCAAGGTCAAAACGGTTTCGCAGATGTTCGCCATCGGCTTTTTGACGATGGACTGGCCAGGCGGTACGGCGTTGCTCTGGCTCGCTGTGGCGATTACTCTCTACAGTGGGTACGAATATATCCGCGACTATGCAAGGAACAGATAATGGGTATGCTCGTTTCCCTTCTGGTCCTTTCTTTTCTGATCTTTTTTCACGAACTGGGCCACTTTCTGGCAGCTCGCTTTTTCGGGGTCCATGTGGAGCGCTTCTCCATCGGATTCGGTAAGGTGGTCTTTTCCAAAGTCGTCAACGGTACCGAATATGCGTTGAGTGCGATTCCGCTCGGCGGTTATGTCAAGATGAAAGGCCAGGATGACGCCGATCCGACAAAGATCAGCTACGATCCCGACAGCTACAACGTCAAGCCGCCGTGGCAGCGTATCCTCATTCTGCTCGGCGGCCCCTTTTTCAACTTTCTGCTCGCCTTCGTTCTCTACTATGCCATCGCCCTGCTTGGAGCCAATGCCCTGAAACCCGTGGTAGGCATGGTACAGCCCGACTCTCCCGCAGCCGAGGTCGGTTTGAAAAAAGGGGATAGAATCGTCGAGATCAACAATCATCCCATCGAAATATGGGACGACCTGAGCGAAACGATCAAGGCGTCGGATGGCCCGATCGGAATGTTGGTGGATCGAAATGGAACCATTCTCTCTTTGACGGTCGTACCGCGCGTTCTCGAGGCGAAGAATATGTTCGGTGAGAGTGTCAGACGGCGTATGGTCGGTATCGCTCCAAGCGGAGATATCGTCACCATTCATTACGACCCATTCCATGCACTGACGTATGCATGGGAGAGGACGGTCGAAGCGAGCAAGCTGATCGTCGTCAGTGTCGAAAAACTGATCGAAGGGGTGGTGCCGGCCAAAGATATGGGAGGCGTCATCGCCATCGTTCAAGTGACGGCGGAGGCGAGTCAGCATGGCCTCGTCGCACTGTTGGCACTGACGGCACTCATCTCCGTCAACCTCGGTGTTTTGAATCTTCTTCCGATTCCGGCACTCGACGGAGGACACATCATCTTTACGCTGTACGAGATGATTTTCCGAAGGCCGCTCAACGAAGAGGTCGTCTACAGACTTACGCTTGGAGGGTGGGCGCTTCTGCTGACGCTGATGGCCTTTACCATTTACAACGACATCACAAGGATTACAAATGGATAGAGCACAGATGCAAGAGAGACTCGACCGTCTTATCTGGAGAGTCGAAGAGGCGCGGATCAGGCGAAGTGAGCACCACATCGTCAAAATGGTCGCAGTGAGCAAGTACGCCGACGAGGCACAGATTCGTATGCTCTACGATCTTGGGCAGCGGGCATTCGGCGAAAACAAGGTGCAGATGCTTCAGGAGCGTGTCGATCTGCTCGAGGACCTGCCGATCGAGTGGCATTTCATAGGCCGTCTACAGAAAAACAAGATCAACCATCTGATTCGTGCCAACCCTTTCATGATGCAGTCGCTCGATTCGCTCGAACTGGCGGCCGCGATGCAGAAACGTCTGGCGGAACAGGATGTCACGATGGAGTGTTTGATGCAGATCAACAGCGCCAAAGAGGAGACAAAAGCCGGTGTGATGCCCGAAGAAGCGGAAGAGATCTACCTGATGATCAAGGAGAAGTGTCCCAACATCGACCTGCGTGGTGTGATGACGATCGGCGCGCATGTCGAGGACGAAGCGATGATCAGAAAGAGTTTCGAAACGACCTATGCGATCTTCGATAGACTCAAAGGTGAAGGAGCCGAGATCTGTTCGATGGGTATGAGCCATGACTTCGAACTCGCCATCGAGTGCGGCTCGAATATGATCCGTATCGGGTCACTTCTGTTCAAGTAGTCGCGGAAGATGGTTTTCAGAGACAGGCAGGATGCAGGGCGGCACCTGGCACGTGCCCTGCTGCACTACAAGGCGGAGCATCCTCTCGTTCTTGCGATTCCCCGTGGTGGGACCGAGGTTGGCTTTGAAGTGGCCAAAGCACTCAATGCCGACTTCGATATTCTCATCGCCCGCAAACTTCCGTTTCCCGACAATCCCGAATCCGGTTTCGGCGCACTCGCCGAAGATGGATCGCTCTACCTGATTCCTGCCTATGCCAAGATGCTCGATCCTGTTTTGATCGAATCGATCATCGCCCGCCAGCAGGAGGAAATTCGCCGCCGTATCGTACGTCTGCGTGGCGGCAGGTCCATCACTCCGCTCGCCGGACGAACGGTCATACTCGTCGATGACGGCATCGCGATGGGTTCGACGATGCATGCCGCCATCGCTTTCAGCAAACACCAACATGCCGCCAAGATCGTCGTTGCGGCACCTGTAGGGAGCCCTTCCATCAAAGAAGAGCTCGAGCAGATCGTCGACGATGTCGTCATTCTCTCCACTCCACCCTATTTCCGGGCGGTCGCCGACGCATACGAAAACTGGTACGATGTCAGCGACGAAGAGGTTCTCGAGATTATGAAGAGGTGGGAACGGGAGCGGGCATGACAAAGTACGGGGTGGAAGCTTCCACCCCTGCGGAGACGTTGAATCGCAAAGCGAGCCCCTCTTTCGTTTCGACGATCTCCGCATGAGACGAGACCGGAGGGGATCTGTGTTCGAGTGCATAGGAAAGCGTTTTCGCCACATGATGGAAATTTCCGTGCATAGGAAGAACGATGTAGCGAATGCGATCTTTGAGCAGCTCTTCGGCAAGGGTCGAGATAAGCGTATGATAAACGGTCTTGTTGATTAGACGCTGGATGACGTAGTCGTGCATGATACGGATGTTTTTCATCCACGCTTCCCTCTCTCGCTCCGAGAGGAAAGGGTTTTCTTCGACATACTTCATCTCATCCGAGAGCTCTCTCTCTTTTTCGGCGATCTCCTTTTCGATGCGTTTATCGATATCGGGATGATACTTTCTGACCTTCTCCATGATGAGATTGGAATCCAGTGTATGGTATTTGATACTGAAGTGGAGCGTTGCATCTTCGTGCGTTTCCCTGTCGAGTGCCTCGATGAGCTGGATGATGGTTTCGATGAAGATGAATCGATCCTCTTTTGCATGGTCGAATTCGACGCCATGCTGGGAACAGATCGGTTTCGGACCGACATATTTGATCGTATGTTGCATTTGGAAAAAGCCTTTCACTGAACGATAGTATGCATGATGATTTTGCACGCATTATACACCATTCTTTCTACGTTGTAGCCTTCTGTTTGTGAAATAGATCATCCCCAAAGACGGTATAGAGAAATATCGCTGTTCCCAATGAAAAACCGGACCAAAAAATCGATGCGGGGAAATGTGATGGGACACCCTCTTTCAAAACATCGGCTCCTGGAATCAGAAAAGAGAGAATGATGAGCGCTCCGGCGAGCAGCTCTCCTATGAAAAATTTCAGGCCGAAACGCAGGAAACGCTTCTCTTCCGCCCTTTTCAACAGCACGACTCCCGCAAAGATGAGGGCCATAGAAACGACGACGGGAGCCCAAACAGGCCCAACCCATGGTGAGGGAATGAGAAAAAGTATATCCCATGTCGTGACCGAGGCAGGCCAGTCGAGCAGCAGTTTCAAAAAAATGTAGTAAAAGATGTCCCATACTCCGAAAAGAATGAGGTAGGCGGCAATTTTACTTTGAAGCCGTTCGAAGGTCAGCGTTACAGTCGCCCACATGATGATGAGCGTCATCGCTTCACGGATCGTTTCGGTCGAAAGGATATGAGACTCTATCGGAACGAGCGGAAAAGAGAACCCTTGGGGATAGTAGATTTTTCTTAGATAGACGACAACCGAACTTTCGATGTAGGCAAAAGAGATACCCCAGAGCGCCAGCCAAAAGAGTCTACTGTATAAACGCATCGATTAAAAGCGATATTCGTCGATATGTTCGCGCACGCTTTCGACCAGCTGCTCGAGTGTCTCCTGGAGGTAGGATTTGACGGTGCCTTCTCCCGAAAACGGGGGAACCCATTTTTTCTGTGTCAGTCCGACATGCTTGGTGATTTGGACATTGCCCTGTTTGATAAAAAGCGTCACCTTCGCCGTTGCCGTCAGGTTCTCTTTGGTCAGTTCGCTTCGATCAAGGAGAGCTTCGAGTTCGTCGATGCGGATTTTGACCTGTGCCACTTTGGAGTTGTTGACAGGCTTCCTGACGACTTTGCATCCTTCCACATCGAGTGCCTTGACAAGCGCATCGGCGAACCATCTGTCGATCGAATCGTCGGTGAGGATCGTCGTGACGGGTTTGCCGCTCTGGATGATTTTCCCGACCACATTTTTGTTTTTTCTCGCATCGGTCACTCTGGCGAGATAGATCGTTCCGCTTTTTTGAAGGACGGCGGGATTGGGTGTAAACGGATCGAAAGAGATACTCACTTTGGGTTTTTGCGCACATCCTGTCAATCCGAACATGAGCGAGAGTATCAAAACAAGCAGAGTCGAATATCGCTTTTTCATGGTAGAGCCTTTTTGTGTTGATGCATAATGATAGCATCACAGTGTTAAATCGTCGCTAACGATCCGTCGTTATTTTTCGGATTTTTACAGCCGGTCGCTCGGAAAGGGTCATGATGAAGTAAGAGAGCATCGTAACCTGGGAGGCGGAAAAGTGCGTGTAAGCAGGCATCCTGCCGATGACCCCTTTTTTACCGTTTCTCAAAACGGCGGCAATGGTAGATGTGTCGAAATGCCGGATATTCGGCGCACGAAATCGTATTCCACGGCCATCGGTACCGTGGCATCTGGCACAGTAGGCCTTGACGAAAATCGTTTTGCCGGGATGTCCGTTTGGAAAACCTTTGGCTACATAGTCGGCGATGACCTCCGCGCGTGAGGGTTCCGGAACCATCGGCGGCATGCTTCCGGGAAAACTCTTTTTGAAGTTGTGCCCGCCGTTTTGGATTGTGTATTTGGCGCTCTCTTGCGAGATTCTTCGCGTGAGGTCGGCGGCGAATCCGTTGCGGCCTCTGCCATCTTTGCCGTGACAGAAGGCGCACTTTCGAATGTAGAGCGCTCTGCCCATCTCGGTAAGGTGTTTTTTGTCGATCTTTTTCATGATGGACTCGAGCGTTTTCAGATACCTCTTTTCGTCTTCCAAGCTGAATCCCTCTTTTGCAAAAAGTGGAAAAGCTGCCATAAATATGCATAGAAGTGTCGAAACCAACTTTTTCATACCCACAGTGTAATGAAAATAACGATAATTTCAATTGATATATATCAAAGTAAAAAGTATCATTTTTTCAAATGTTTTGTAAAAAAGGCGTTCAATGTATTGGCGAATGCATGGACATCTTTTTTCGTGAATGCGGCAGGCCCGCCGGTGACGACACCGCCGTCACGAAGTTCCTCCATCAGATTGCGCATGGTAAGGTACTGTTTGATATTCTCTTTGGTGTAACGTTCGCCTCTGTGGTCGATGGCATGGGCACCCTTTTCAAGGACCCGGTCGGCAAGGGGAATGTCGGCCGTGATGACAAGGTCGCCGGGTTCGGCCATCTGTACGATCAGGTCATCCGCTTTGTCCGCACCCGCTTCCACGATGTGTGCCGTGACCCGCTTCGATTTTCCAAGACTCACCTTTTTGTTGGAGACAAGCACGACCGGAAGCTCCAGCCGCTCTACCGCCCGTACGACAATAGGTTTCAAAAGGTTGGGAAAGGCATCGCCGTCGACGAAAATATGCATCAGTCACACACCTTGGTTTTGAATGCCCGTCCCTTGATTTTGCCGTTTTCGAAGTGCTTGACTGCACGTTCGATCTCCGAGCGTACTACGGCGACATAGCTGTAAACGTCGAAAATATCGATTTTCCCGATATTTCGCCCCTCGATCCCTGCATCTTTCGCCAAAGCCCCCAGAATGTCGCCCGGCCGCAACTTCTCTTTTTTCCCACCGAAAATGCAGAGTGTCTGCATCTGCGGCAGCGGTAGGGGTTCTTTTTTGGTTTCGCGCTCCGGCATCGCGATCTCTTCAAGCGTTTTTTTCTGATACCCCTCGATCGTTTTCAGCTTTTTTTCATCGTAAGGAGCCCTCAGACTGATGGCCATACCCTCGTTTCCGGCACGTCCCGTCCGTCCGATACGGTGCAGATAGACTTCCGGGTCGTGCGGAAGGTCGTAATTGATGACCATATCGAGATTCGCGATGTCCAATCCGCGCGCCGCCACATCCGTCGCGACCAGCACGGGCGTGCTCCCGTTCGAAAACTGTACCAGTACCTCGGTGCGTTCGAGCTGTTCGAGGTCCCCGTGAAGGGCTTTGGCATGAATACCGCCATTTTGCAGTGTGCGGGCCACTTCCTGAACGTCGAGCTTGGTGTTGCAAAAAAGCATGGCCGATTTGGGGCGGTAGTCGCTGAGAAGATGCAGGACGCACTCCGTTTTGTCCTCTCTTCGCGTTCGAACGCTGTATTGCGCGATTTTGTTTTCATAAGCCGCCTCATCGGGTATGACGGTGACAGCGTCGTTTTGTACTTTTTTGCTCATTGCCTCGATATTTTTTGGGAATGTCGCCGAAAAAAGGAGTGTCTGGCGCAGTTTTGGTATGTTGGAAACGATCTTCAAGATCGCATCGTGAAATCCCATATCGAGCATGCGGTCGGCTTCGTCGAGCACGAGCGTATGGACATTGTCCAGCAGCAGTGTCCCTTTGCCCAGATGATCCTGAATGCGTCCGGGCGTACCGACGATAATGTGGGCACCATGTTCGAGGGAGCGGCGTTGAGGGCCGAAGGGCATGCCTCCGCAAAGTGTCAGAATCTTGACATTGTGCGTAAAGCGTGCCAGACGGCGAAGCTCTTTGGCCACCTGGTCTGCAAGTTCACGGGTCGGGCAGAGTACGATCTCCTGGATACGGAACGCTTTGACATCCAGCTTGTCGAGCAGGCCGATGCCGAATGCCGCCGTCTTGCCGCTGCCGGTTTTGGCTTTGGCGATGACGTCCCTGTTTTTAAGGATATGGGGCAGACTCCGCGCCTGTATCTGTGTCATGGAGCTGTAGCCCAGCGAAGCGAGATTTTTCAGGATCTCTTTCGAAAGCGGGAGGGTGGAAAAGGATAGGTTGGATTGCAATTGATTTCTTTGAAGTGATATACGCCGATTATATCCAAAAATAAGATAAAATCCGAACACTGTTCTCGCCCTCGGGTGAAAACTTCAATGATGGAAATTTCTTTACGGAATCGTTCGTGAAGAAAGGAGATTTTTCGTATGAAAGCAGCAGGAAAACTTGGAACGTGTCCCGAATGCGGCAGCGACATTGTCAACCGGGGCGATTTTTACGGATGCGAAGGCTTTCGTGAAGGATGCGATTTTACCGTCTCGGTCCATGCGTTGGCGGAACTTGGTCATTACTGTATCAGCCCGAAACAGATGCGCAAACTTCTCAAGGGTCACGCACGCATGATATTCAAGACCTCCAGCGGCGTGGAACGTATCTTCGATGTAGAACTCAAGAAAGTCGATGGCAAATGGCGTCCGTGGATCGATTTCGAGGCGGGCGGCGAACTGGAGGTTCTTGGCGCATGCCCGCTCTGCGGGGCCGACGTCGTGGAGAGTCCGCTCTGTTTTGGCTGTTCCCGATGGGAGGAAGGGTGCGACTTCGCTATTTTCAAAAATTCGATTAAGCGTTTCGGCGGTAAAATGCTGAGTAAAACAAAAGCCAAAGAGCTTCTGGCAAAAGGGGTGACGGATGTGACGATACGCGCGTTCGACGGCTCGGAGAGAAAAGTGAAGCTTTTTTTGGACAACGACTACGGATGCAAAATAGATTTTGAAGGAGACGAAAAGTGATAGAACCGCAAATGAGAGAGAGGCTGGAAAAAGTTCTGAAAAAAGCTGCCGAAAACCCGGAGGATGAGAAATTTTCCCCGCTCGTCGCCCTCGATGCGATTTTGAAAGAGATCGAAAAAAACGGTTTTATGCAGATAATCGATCTCGATCCCTATTTCGGAGAGGTCTCTCTTCCCCTGAAGGAACAGGCCGATCTTCTCATTCGGCGCTACCCCGAAGCCTTTTCCTTTTTCGAAGCGTTCATGAAGGACCTGCAGGAGGAGATCGAGCTATTTTTCGAAGTAACCGAGATGTACGAAGACGAAGAGTTCGACCAGTTCGTCGAAGATATGAGGATCATCAAAGCCCGTTACGGTGAAATTTTCGAAAACGAGTACAAAGAGAAGATGAACGATTTTGTGAAAACCGTTTTGGACGACCTGGCATAATACAAAGTCAGGGTCAGGGCGCTTTGGCGACGAAAGCGCAGTCCGTATTTGAATATGGGCAGCGCTTGGCGATATTCATAGTGAAATACTCTTCGATAATCCCCTCTTTTTTACGCTCCATATGACGTACTGCGGCCCTGAAAGCGGTCAAGACGATATTGGCACTGTCCTGTGATTCCGTTGAAACGGGAGATACTTGCTCCCCCTCCGGCTTTGAGAGATCGATTTTTGGTGGTTCAATCTGATTATAGGCTTCCGCCACCTCACCCTCAAGGGCGCTGACCCTTTCCATCGCATTTCGCAATGTATCGCCTTCTATCATTTCGGTCAGTACGGAGCCCAGAATGAGCGTATCTTCCGACCCGTGAGCGACATATGTGGCTTTCTCAATGGTACCGTTGTCGATTTTCAGATAGATGGTAGCATAGTTTTTGGTGGCGTTGTCGACTCCCGTCCCCACACCGTCTGCATCCTTCATTTCCCCGTAGTTTCGGGGATTCGCGAAATGTCTAAGTATTTCGTCATTGACCTCTTTCATCTTTAAATCCACAGCTCATCCTTTAAAAACAAACCTTGCACCGGAAATAATAGCCTTGAATTTCTTTACATTCACTTTAGAAGATATTTGAAATATAACTTTGAAAGCTTTCCGTAGGCCAGGTACTTCGACAAATGAGTGGCCATCTCTGAATTTTGGTAATCTATGTCTTTTTTTTCAAAATTTTCAAACAAATTTCAAAAGTTAATAAGTTAATCCCTGACCCTTTTATTTTTTCAAAGAAATCATGGACGATTTGCAGGAGGAGATCGAGATCCATTTCGAAACGACCGAAATGTACGAAGACGAAGAGTTCGACCAGTTCGTCGAAGACATCCGCATCATCAAAGCGCGCTACAGTGAAGATTTCCGCAAAGACCTCCTGCCGAAGATGGAAGCGCTCGTCGAAAAGGTGGTGGAAGAGCTGGGGTAACCGCCCACCCCGCCCTTCGTCCAAGCCACTGCGAATCCTAGCCTTCCTCCCATTCCCACACTTTTGTGCCTATGATATAATTGTTCCATGAAACCGACACGAAACGAGATTTTGGAAGTGCTCACAGAGATCAAAGCCTCTCTGGCAGCCCGAGGGATCGAAAAGATAGGACTCTTCGGCAGTTACGCCACCGGCAGGCAAAATGTCTACAGCGACATCGATATCGCCTTCGGCAAAAGAGCCGACTATCGAAAACATTTCAGCGGATACGACTACTTCGACACGCTTCGATTCCTCCGTGACACTCTACAAAAACGGCTGCATCGCCCCGTCGACCTTTTCGACCTGGACAGCCAAAGTCCTCTACGTAAACGCATCCAACGTGAGCTGATCGATGTGTGACCCCAAAGCGCTGCACCGGATCGAAACGATACTTAAAAAGATCGGTTTTATCGATACCATCATCCAAAAACACGGTTCGATCGAAAACGCCCTGGCAGACGAAGCCGAAAGTCGCGCAGCGATTTTGATGCACCTCACGAGCATCGCCGAGCAGTTTGACAAACTCCTGCATAACGGCGAAGTCGAGCTACTCGCCTATTTCGACAAACAGGATATCAAAGGCAGTTACGATCTTCGCAATTTCATCGCCCATGATTACGAAGGTGTGGATCTCTACATCGTGGAGGATGTCATAACGTCACGCCTGCCGATCATCGAAAAGTCGGCAAAAAAAGCGTTGGAAGCTTGTGGATAATTTCTCCGAAACCGGAAATACTTCACAAGCATTCGCCCACCCTATCGACCTATTCGGCTTCGAAAGCCAGAGCCTGTAAGCAACTCATTCGAAAATTGGACTCCCGATGCGACATATCAAAGTTTCAAAAGTCGAAATTCAACCCCTGACCCCTATAGTTCTCTTTTACCCTCTCCCTTACTCACTTATTTAAGTTTTTATTGAGTAATATTGGATTTAAAAAAATTATCTATAGATTAAAAGGGATATTTAGAACTGTGGCTATACCAAATTATCAAACAATTATGTTACCACTTCTAAAATTGGCCTCAGACGGCAAGGAACACAAATTCAGTCAAGCAGTGGAAGAATTGGCGAATGAATTCAATTTAACGGCTGAAGAAAGAAACGAGCTTCTTCCTAGCGGAAGTCAACCTGTTTTTAACAATCGTGTTGGCTGGGCACGTTCATATCTCAAACAAGCAGGTCTGCTCGAATCGCCAAGAAGAGGCTTTTTCACCATTACTCCAAAAGGACTGGAATTGCTCAGCACAAATCCAGTCAAAATAGATGTATCTGTCCT
The DNA here is from genome assembly GCF_030296055.1 of Hydrogenimonas cancrithermarum. NCBI lineage: Bacteria > Pseudomonadati > Campylobacterota > Epsilonproteobacteria > Campylobacterales > Hydrogenimonadaceae > Hydrogenimonas > Hydrogenimonas cancrithermarum. The sequence goes on along the minus strand of NZ_AP027370.1, from coordinate 168,926 downwards.
TGAACAGTATCCCGAGTTTATTGAGTTCAAAAAGCGAAAAAAGACAAAAAGCGAAAACGATGCCCAAATAGAAATATCTACAGGACAAGATTCCGACTTAACCCCGGAAGATTCTCTTGCAGAAGCGTATAAATTGCTTCGATCAGCTCTTGAATCAGAAGTGATCAATGTTGTCAAAGAGGCATCCCCTTCGTTTTTTGAACGTTTGGTTGTCGATTTACTTGTAAAAATGGGATATGGAGGAAGCCGCCAAGATGCCGGAAAGGCACTCGGGAAAAGCGGGGATGGCGGCATTGACGGCATCATCAATGAAGACCGGCTTGGATTGGATGTCATTTATATTCAAGCAAAGCGCTGGAGTGAGGGTACAGTTGGCCGCCCTGAAATTCAGAAATTTGCAGGAGCTTTGCAGGGCCAGCGTGCTAAAAAGGGTGTATTTATCACGACGTCATCATTTACAAAAGAAGCGATAAAATATGTCTCGCGTATTGAATCGAAAATAATTCTCATTGATGGCGAGCGCCTGGCGAAACTCATGGTCGAACATAATGTCGGAGTAACTACTGTCGGGATATATGAGATCAAAAAACTCGATTCGGATTATTTTGAGAATGAGTAGAGCTCAAAACACGCTTCGTTTCGAGTCGAAGTCAAATGGGGTCAAAGTCAAATGAGGGCTTGAATTTTGAATTCTGTATATTTTCCCGATCACCTTATTAAAAAATGTTCTTTATAAAAATCACACCCTCATCCCTTCACCATCTCCTTCAGCTCGCTGCCTTCGATGACCTCCTCTTTCAGCAGCTTTTTGGCGATCTTTTCGATTGTTTTCCACTCTTTTTCGATGACCGCTTCGGCACGCTTCGTCCCCTTTTCGATCCAGTGGGCGATACGTGATTCGATCTTCTCTTTAAAAAGATTGTTGTTGATGTTTTGAAGCAGTAGTTCGATACTGATATTCAAAAGCTCCTCATCCATGCCGAACTGTGCCACGGCACTGTAAGCATAGAGCGATGCCTCTTGCAAATCGTTGTAGGCACCGGTTTCGAGTCCCTTCTCTTTGCCGAATTTTTTGATCGTCGCCAGGCGTCCCGCCAGCAGAACGGCGATGTTGCCTTCGATGTCCTCTTTGCTCATGTTGGTCTCGATGGCGTCTTGCATGTAGGAGACCAAGCCGAGGGCTTCGCTTCTCGGGATCACTGTGACCTGCTCGATCTCCACATCGGGAAGCAGCCGTAGCGAGGTGACGGCATGCGCCGCTTCGTGCCAGGCACTCTTTTTCAAGTCCTCTTCGAAGTTCTTAAACCGCTTCTTTTCGAGTTTGTGGCCATATTTGATCGTGTTGATTCGGTCGATGATGATGGCTTCGGTCAGCTTCTCTTTGCCCGCTCTCAAGGCGTCGAGTGCCGCCTCTTTGGCGATGCGTCCAAGCTCGTAGCCGTTCATTCCCGTCATGTAACGGGTGATACGGTCGATGTCGATCCCCTCTTCATGCGGTTTTTCGAGTATCTTCTTCGCGAAGAAGCGACGCGCTTCACGATCGAGTTCCGGGACCTCGACACTCTGGTCGATACGTCCCGGATGGGTCAGGTCTTCCGGGACCTCTTCGATCTCTCTGGCTGTCGCGACGGTAAAAATATAGTTGTCGGGCTCGGACGGCACATGGTCGATCATCTCGCACAGGACACCCGTGGGGATATGGGTGTAGTTTCCATCGACGACACCTTTTGTGTCGACGCCTTCGAGCACGACGATGACGGGTGCCGCGATACGTGCCCTGGCATACACTTCCTGAATCAACAATTCGTCGAAAAGATCGATGTTGCGCAGATAGATATAAGGCAACCCCGCTTCTTTCGCGAAAGCTTTGACGAGCATCGTCTTGCCAACTCCTTCCGGGCCGTAGAGGAGCAGTCCTTTGGGAAGAGAGATATGAAAATGTCTCAACCCTTTTTCGTTTTGAAGGACTTCGATAATCGACTTGAGCTCCTTTTTGACTCTAACCTGCCCCGCTACATCCTTGAATCCTATATGGGACGCCTTGATGGCGAGCCTGTCGGCATAGGCGGTTCTCTGGTCCGGCTTTTGCGTTTCGACTTCACGGAGCGAATCGAGCGTTACGCTGACACTGTTCTTTCTCTTCTGCACTTTCCATGTGAGTTCGAAACGGCGTTCGAATTTGACGAAATATTTCAGATCGAACGAGAGATCGAAAAAGCTCCGCATCCATTTTTCGGCTTTTGCCGAGACGTTGAATCGACACGTTTCGGCACCTTCACAGCTTAACAAGAGTCTGTCGGCAAGAAGTGCGGGAAGCTTGTGAGCGATACGCTTGGCATTGAGGTAGGGGGAGAAACCGAGCAGAAGCCCGAGTGCCAGAGTTTCGGGCGATTTTATTTCGATTTGGGTCAGGGTGACGGCATTGAGCCGGCTGACGGTCCGTTGCAGTATGCGCTCGCTTATCTGCCAAAGTGCTTTGATATCCAGAGCATAGAAGAGTGCGAGGTCACCTTCACTCAGTACCGTGAGAATCTGTGCGTCGAAGAGGGATATGAGGTTTCCATCTTCATCGTGTGATGCGACCTTGGCGATCTCTTCGAAAAACTTCCCCTGCCTCAAAAGCGGGTTTTCATAATAGCTGTCGACGAACTTTTTTTCATACCATGCGGGATCGCCGAGCGTAAAAGTGAAGAGAAAGAGTGATTGCCGGTAGCGTCTGACATCGTCGGGTGCACCGTCTGCGACGATGCTGGCGAGTGTCCGTTGGATCGAATGGTCCGCCTTGTCGATATCTTCACAGATCACGACACCGTTGGGATGTTCCGCGATCCACTTTTCCAGAACCCCCTCTTTTCCGACAAGACGGCCGATATCGTCCGAAAAAGCGTATTCTCCCATATGAAGTACGAGTATCTCGCGCTGGAGGTAGCGTCCGATGAGTTTCGCCGCGAAATTTTTGCCACATGCCGGCGGCCCGGCCAGTGTGATGAGCCCTTCGACACCATCGAACAGCCTAAGCCGCCCCACCCTTTCGACGACAGGAGAGAGAAACCCCAAGGCTCTCTCCTGCCCGATCATCTCTTGTTTCGCGAACGTTTCGAAATTTTGCATTGTTTCCACCTGTTGCTGATGCCATATTTTAGCATGTCGGCATGAGAAAAAGCCAAAAAGACTCTCCTACCCACAGGTGAACATACGGGTAACCCTTTTTCCGGTCCTGGACCGGAAAAGGTTGCGCTCACTCCCGAACGTCGAGCAGCAGCACGCCGCTTCCACCGCCCACGTAGAGCCGCGAGCCGTCGCCGCCGAGGGCGAGCCCGTTGCTGCTTCGGTTGGTGTGGGGCAGCCGTCCGATCAGCCGGGGGTGTTCGCGATCTTCCACATCGACAATCTTGGCTTCGTAGCCGCTGTAGTAGCCCTGGTCGGCGACATAGAGGCGCCGCCCGTCGGGAGAGAGAAGCGTCTCTTGGGGCTTGAGCTCGAAATCGGTGCCAGACCGGGCCACGACGGCGGGAGCGTCGGGATCGCTCGTATCCAGTACGACCAGGGCGTCTGTGGATCGGTTGTAGGCTACATAGAGTGTTTTGCCGTCGGGCGAGAGTGCCACGTTTTTGAGGTTGGATGCTCCCTCGGTATACTCCGACCGTTTGACGGGATCTGCCGGTGACGAGAGGTCGACCACATAGACCCCTCCGCCCGCGCAGGCCACATGAAGTATCTTTCGCGTGTCGTCGAAAGCCATGTCGAGGCACTGGCCGTTTTCCAGATCGAGCGAACCGACCACCGTCACGTTCGATTCGTCATCGATCTTCACGACCTTGAGCAGGTGGTTCCAGGTGCCAACATAGGCATATTTGCCATCTTCGGAGAGAGCAAGTGCCTTCGCTTCGCCCCCGAGTGCCGTCTTGCCGGTCTGGGCGACCACATGCAGGTTCGTTTCGTTCAGGTCGACGATCACCAGGCCATTGTCGCGGGTGGTGACGTAGGCACGGCTCTCGTCGTCTGAAAGGGCAATGGCCCCGGGGTATGCGCCGCCATAAGATAGCGTCGCGAGGATCGTTTCGTTGCCGTCGATGGCAGGTCGGCGGCTTGTGTCGTAGACGAAAAAGTTGTTGTAATTGGCCAGGTAGAGGTGGCTTTCATCCTTCTTGAGGGCGATGATCCCCCCTCTAATGACATTGGTGCCGAGAATGCGGCTTTTGTTCAGATCCTCGATCGCGACGACGGAAGGTTGGTGATAGTCGTTGATTCCGGCGATCAGGCTTCCGTCGGGCGAGAGGACGATATGATCGTAGCTAATGTTCCTACGGGTGTATGTCGCCAACACCTTCGGGGCGCTTTTGTCCGTGACGTCGAACGCCGTCAGGTTGCGTGCGATGTAGTCCCCCGGGCCCGAGGTGTAGAGCCTGTTGCAGCCGGGTGCGAAGGCGATGCCGCTGAAGAAGGGCTGGGTGCTCCCGATCATTTCGCTGCTGGCGAACGATCCGAGGGGTTGGGGATCGGCCGGGTCGGTCAAATCCACAATTTCGATGGCGGCATGGCTCTCCCGTACTCCGGCCAGCGCGATGTAGGCTTTGGCACCGTCGCGGCAGTAGGCGAACCGGTGGGTCTCCAAGCCCAGCGGCGTGTAACTTCGCGCCGGATTGGCCGGATCGGAGAGGTCGTAGACCTGCAGCCTGGAGGAGGCGTACCCCGAAAGGGCGAGAAGCCGTTTCGTCTCTGCATCCGGCACCAGCTGCTTGACGTTTTCGTCCAGAGGCGCCGAACCCAGCGAGGCACCCGTGGCGGCGTCGAGCAGGAAGATTTTCTCCTTGGTGGCGACATAGAGGGCGGTTCCGTCGGGAGAAACGGCGACGATCCGGGCGTTACCCAGGGTCGTGTTCAAATCGCCGACGGCAGCGGGCGAAACGGAGAGGTCCACCCGTTTGACACCGCCGTCACCCGCCGCTACGTAGGCGATCTTTTCGTCGGATGAAAGGGCGAACCCCCGGGCTTCGTCGATGATCACCTTTTCGGCCATGGTCGCCGCGTGGGAGGCATCGGGTTCGAGATCGAGAATGTAAAATCCCCTCTCATTTCCCTGATACCCTGTCAGATAGAGTCGGCTGCCGTCGCGGCCAAACCGGATGTCATGGTTGTTGCCGATCTCACTGACCATATCGATCGCCCCGAGACTGCCCAGAGAGAAGAGTCCCCCCACTTCGTAAAACCCGTTGCCGGCGTGGATCTCGCCGAGGATCTCCGCCTGCCGCAATCGGTAGGCGTAACGCATTTTCTTTTTGTGCGAGACGGGGTCGAAACCCAGCACGTCGCTCCACCCGACGGCCCCGTCTCCGTCGAGATCTTCGCCGATGATTTTCGCGAAAGTCTCTTGCCATTCCGATTCGGCGATGGCATAGGGGTTGGTGGCGATTTCGTGCCAGAATTTCTGATAAAGAACGTCCGACACCATCGTAACGCGTACATAACCGTGCTCACGAATGTCGCTCCCTTTCGCGAAGAGGTGGACGACTCCACGGTTGATCGTGGGTGTAGTGTCGAGCGAACCGTCGTCGTCGGCATCGATATCGTTGCCGCCGCTCACTTCGTAGAGATACCACTTTCCATCTTCCAGATCCGCCGCATGGCCGTCGAACCGCCCGCTCGTGGAAATATCCCCTTCGCTTGTCGTTTCGGTGAAGAGGAGCGTTTTCGTTCCATCACTTGCGACTTCGTAGATTTTGACTTCGGCTCCAGCCAGATAACCGAGCTGTGCGACACTGGTCAGGTCGTTACAAGTCACTTTGATATCGGTGACGTTGGAAGATACGATCGTACCGCTGCCGTTTTCGACGCTGCACTCCTGTCCCACAGGCTGCGTCTGGACCGTGACGTTGTAACGCTCCCCCGTATGGAGTGCCGTAGCGAAGGTGAAAGTGCCATCGGCGTGCAGGGAGAGGTTGTCCCCACCGTTGTTTTGCAGTACGACATCATTGCCGCTGTCGAGGCCGGCGAGTGTTCCACCGACCGTATAGCTCTTGTCGACACAGGTAAGCGTGATGTCCGTGACATCGGAATTTGCAACCGTTCCACTGGCGTTGGAGAGTGTACAGTCCTGATCCGTGGGAGCGGAGAGGATGGTGACATTGTAACCGCTCCCCTCCCTCATCGGTGTGGCGAACGTGAAAGAGTTGTCACCCGCATGGACCGTGAGGTCGTCCCCACCGTTGTTCTGAAGTACGACATCTCCTTTTACATTGGTGGAGGTTCCGCCAATCGTATACATGGTTGGTACCGATGGATTGTCGCCACCCACGAGCTGGTGATCCGATTTCGTGCCGGTGGAGCCGCACCCGCCGATCAATATCGTTGCAGAGACCGAAAAAACCGTTATAAGCGTTTTGAAATTAAACTGTCCCATTTTCTTTCCTTACCATCAAAATTTATACGAAAGGCCCACAGCCCACGTATCGGATTTCACATCATCGAGTTTCGCTCTGTAGTCGAACCCGGTATCGTCGTAAAGACGCACATAATCCGCGAAAAAAGAGAGATTCTCCGAGATGGAATATGCGGCGCCTACACCCCATTGAAAACCGCTTTCATAAGCGTCTCCACCCTCCAGGCTCTCGAGCATGACGCCACCGTAGCCCAGTAGTGCGTAGAGACTGAATCTGTCGATTGGATACGAAGGTTTCAGATAGATCCCCCAGCTCCAGAAATCCCCGTCGTAATCGCTGGAACTGTTGTTCGTGCGACCCGGGTCGTATGACATGGTGAAACCGTATGTATATCTCCCTTCGAGAGCGAAATAACGGTTGTACTGGTAGCCTGCTTGAAGCAACAACGTACGGCTCTTCATCTCCTCATCGGTCGTATCGTCGTAGACGAATCCCTGCCCCACTCCGATACCTACATAAAACGGACGCGTTTGGGCGGTCCGTGCACTCATCGTCTCTTCCCGTTCTACATTCCCATCTCCCGCATTTGCCACAGTGGACAAGATACAAAGCATAGAGAAGGCAAGTGTCGATTTTTTCATGCATTCCTCCTTTTTTCAACATTATAAAATCCAAATGTTGCATATTTGTTGCATTCTGTGTCTTTGGGTTTTGGTTAAAAAAGAGGAAGGGAGAAAGTGCAACGGCCTCTATCGTTTTTTCAACGAGACCGACAGGGAGATGGGCTGGACGATCAGGGATGAAGCCTCCGTATCATGGAGAGGAGAGGGTTTTTCGATCGGAAAAGAGAAGCAGGTTCGTCATTACCCTCTTCCCCTTACCTCCCGGTTGGCGATCATTTCGAGCATGACGGTCGCGTAGCTTCCTTTGGGGAGCGTGAAGTGAAGTTCGTAGTGCCACTCCTCTTTTTTGTAGTGGCCCTCGATCCCTTCGGGCCAGATCCAGGCGTAGCGACGGCCGCCCTGGGCCGGAACCTCTTCCACGAACTCCTTTTCGATTTCCCATGCAAGGCCCGTGGCGTGCTTCGCCTTCTGCCCGCTCAGAAGACCCGTCGGGCTGACATCGCGATGTTTGAAGCGTCCGGCATCTTCGTGCAACTCCTCGGCAATGAAGAGTTTGCCGTGGGGGTAATGCTGAAGCACGTCACCGGGCAGCAGTTTGAAAAAATGCGGTTCTTTGTGGACGGCCTGGATGATTTCATCGTTCCAGACAAAGACATCTTTGAGCTCTTTGGGCTTCAGTCCGTCGAAGAGGCGCGAAATTTCGATGCGTTTGCTCAGCCATAGGTTGAAAAGATGTGACTGGTAGGCGCTCATCAAAAAATCGCGCTTTTTCCTGTCACGCATCTTTCGCTTTCCTTCGATGATCTCGCGCGCCGTTTCGTAGTTGTCGCCCTCTCGGCCGAAACGCTGCCAGCCGAAATAGTTGGGCATTCCGTTTTCGGCAATCCACTTAAGGAGCGAACCGATCTTCGTCGCATCGGTCGGGCTCACTTTTTTGAGACGGATGAAGAAACGGTTTCCTTTGAGATGACCGATCCGGAGCTTGTTATTATGGTAGGTCGTTTCGAGAATTTTGATCTGATCGTGCGAGAAGTTCTTCAGCGCCTCCTCGTGCTTTTTGTGCACGGAGATGTACTGGATCGTCATCGCATCTTTGTCTTTGAGTCCCGCGTATCCGAAGTCGCGGACGCGAATTCCCAGATGGCTGCTGAGTATCTCCAACATCTGCCATGTCGTCAGCGCCTTTTTGCGGACTCTTAGGATCAGGTGTTCTCCCTCACCGCTGAATTCGTAAAGCGGGATCTCGGTGACGACGAAATCGGCCGGTGTCTGTCTGAAATGAAAATGGACCGGTGCATGCGATAGTGGATAGAGTCTGTCTAATTTCATCGTTTGGTTCCTAAAAGTGGTTTGGTCTGCAAAGATTGTGATAGGGTTTTCGCACCGCCCTGGCAAAAACGGTCAATGGTGTGCGTGTAAGTCGGGCAATATGCCGGATCCTCTTTTCATGGCGCGGATCAAAGGCAAAAAGCACTTCGAACTCTTCACCGCTGCATCCGACAGGTTTGGGAATGGGAACGAAAAAGTCGAAACCCAGCCGGTTGGCGCGGTGCAGTTTTTCCAGATCGTGGAAGAGCCCGTCGGAGATGTCCATCGCACTGCGGATAAAGGGCGCCGCTTTGTAGAAAAACCGGTCCCGAAGAACGGGATGGACGAATCGCGAGCCGGGGTTGACCGAGGCGCCGCGCAGCAACCTCTGCAGATCGCGCCGGCTCTCTCCCAGTCTGCCGGTGTAAGCGAGAAGATCACCCTCTTTCATGCCGCTTCGCAGAATCGGTCGGCTGCATTCGGCCATGATTGTAATCGAGATGTCGAGCTTGATGTTGGCAATCGTGTCGCCACCGATGATCGTGATCCCAAAAGCGTCCGCCGTTTCCTGAAAGCCGCGGGCGAGCTCTTTGAGCTCTTTGCGGGTGTAGTGTTTGGGAATGGCGACCGTAAGAAGCGCATATTTCGGCCTGCCGTTCATCACGATTGCGTCGGAGATGTTGACGAGCATCGCTTTTCTGGCGATCTCGTAGAGGCTCATCCATTCGCGTTTGAAATGGACATTTTCGAAAAAGGCGTCCTGACTGATGCACATATCGTTCAATATGGCCGCATCGTCGCCGATGAAAGGAGTTTCGGCAAAACAGCCGATAAAGTAGTCTTCTTTGTTCATGGATGCGATTATATCCAATCTCGCCATTTCATCGGATATCAAGGAAATGAAAACTTCATTATGAGATAATTCCGTTTTCTCTTTGCAAGGAACTGTTTATGTTGACAACTCACCGTAGCCGTGCACCGGCCTATCTCGACTTTCTCCAGGGATTCACAGGTCTTCTTCTGGCACTCTTTATCGTAGGGCATATTCTCTTTGAAGCTTCCATCCTTTTCGGGCCCGATGCGATGGAGCGTATGACACTCTTTTTCGAAGGCTACTACCTGTTCGGGGAGAGGCATCCGGCGATTGTCACGATACTGGCGGCGATCATCTTTACACTCTTTGTCGTCCATGCGGCACTGGCTGTGAGAAAGATTCCGTCGACATGGCGGCAGTATCGGACTTTTCGGAACCATATGAAGCGATTCAGGCATGAAGATACCTCTTTATGGATGGTCCAGGTGATGACGGGATTCGCGATGTTCTTTCTGGCCCCCGTGCATATCTATATGATGATGGCGAACCCCTCCAAAATCGGCCCTTATCTCTCCGCCCAGCGTGTCGTCGAGGGCTGGATGTGGCCGCTCTATCTGGTACTGCTCTTCTGTGTCGTACTGCACGCATTCGTGGGACTCTACCGACTCGCGCTCAAATGGGGATGGTTCGAGGGGAGAAACTATAGAAAAAGCAGAAAAGCGATGAAACAGATTCTTCGGGCTTCCATCGTTTTGTATATCGTGATCGGTCTCGCATCGCTTTCGGCCTATGTCTCGATCGGCCTCGACATCAAGAACGGCTCCGTAAAGGTTGAACCATGAAGATCATCTATACCGATGTACTGGTTGTCGGCGGCGGACTGGCTGGGCTTCGCGTGGCTACGGGCGTACAGGAGCGCGGGCACCGCACGATCGTCCTTTCGCTGGTCCCGCCCAAACGTTCCCATTCGGCGGCGGCCCAAGGCGGCATGCAAGCATCGCTCGGCAACTGTGCGATGGGATGGGGCGACAACGAAGATATTCACTTCGAAGATACGGTCAAAGGGAGTGACTGGGGTGCGGACCAGCAGGTCGTTCGGATGTTCGTCAACACGGCTCCGAAGGCGATTCGGGAGCTTACGCATTACGGTGTGCCGTGGAACAGAGTACGCAAAGGGAAACACGAAGCGATCATCAATGCGCAAAAAGTGCTCATCGAAGAGCGGGACGAGGCGCACGGTCTCATCACTGCACGAGATTTCGGCGGCACAAAGAAGTGGCGTACCTGCTACACTTCCGACGGGACCGGGCACAGTATGCTCTACGCCATGGACAACAAAGCGCACGAAGACCGGGTGATGATCCATGAACGGATGGAGGCGATGGCGCTCATCCACAAAGACGGCCGCTGCTACGGGGTCGTCGCACGAAACCTGATGGACGGCGAGATCGTCGCCTATGTCGCCAAAGCGACGACTATCGCCACAGGCGGATACGGCCGCATCTACGCCGTCACGACCAATGCCATCATCTGCCAGGGAACCGGACAGGCCCTGGCACTCGAGAGCGGCGTCGCGACGCTTGGAAACATGGAAGCGGTACAGTTTCACCCGACAGCGATCGTACCGGTCGGCATTTTGACGACAGAGGGGTGCCGGGGCGACGGCGGGGTGCTGCGTGATGTCGACGGCTACCGCTTTATGCCCGACTACGAACCGGAAAAGAAGGAGCTTGCATCGCGCGACGTCGTCTCCCGCCGTATGATCGAGCATATCCGAAAAGGCAAAGGGGTTCCCTCCCGCTACGGTGACCACCTCTGGCTCGACATAACGATTCTGGGGCGTGAACACATCGAAAAGAATCTGCGGGAAGTCAAAGATATCTGTGAAAACTTTCTCGGCATCGACCCGGCCGAAGAGTGGATCCCGGTACGCCCGACCCAGCACTATTCGATGGGTGGCATCCGTACCAAACATACGGGTGAATCGCAGACGATGAAAGGACTCTACGCCTGCGGCGAAGCGGCTTGCTGGGACCTGCACGGCTTCAACCGTTTAGGAGGCAACTCGGTGAGTGAAACGGTCGTTTCCGGAATGCTCGTCGCAGAATACATTTCCGACTTCTGCGACTCGCCGCAGAGCAGCATCGATATCTCGACGGCGGTTGTCGAAGCGTTCATTCGGGCCGAAAAGGAGAAGATTCATCGACTGTTGACACACGAAGGGGGTGAAGACGCCTACGTGTTGCGAAGGGAGATGGAGAGCATCATGATGGAGAAGGTGGGTATTTTCCGTAACGGCAACGATCTGCAAGAAGCGGTCGAGCGGCTCGAGCGGCTACTCGTCCGTAGTAGGAATATCACGGTTTCGCGTTCCAAATCCTATGCCGCCAATCCGGCACTGGTGATCGCCTACCGGACGCAGAAGATGATCAAAGTGGCACTCACCGTCGCCTACGGCGCACTGCTTCGCACCGAAAGCCGGGGTGCTCACGCTCGGGAAGACTACCCGATGCGTGACGATGTCAACTGGCTCAAACGTACGATCACCTCGTGGCCGGACCCGGAGCGGACCCTCCCGACGGTTACCTACGAGCCGATCGAAATCTCCCATATGGAGCTGCCGCCGGGTTTCCGCGGATACGGAAAGAAAAATATTATCGAAAATCGGCAGAGCGCCATTCAGCAGGCGAAAATCGACGCGATCCGGAACGAGCTGCTCAAACACGGCGCCGACCGGTTCGAAATCCAGAACGCTTTGATGCCCTACGAGCATCTGTTGCCCGAAAAATACAGGGGGCGCAACGAACGACTCTACGAGCGATTCGACGATGAGAAGGCAAAACAATGAATGAGACAAAACCACGAAGACTGAAAATCAATATTTTCCGATACGATCCGCATCAAAAAGGCGACACCCCCCATATCGAAACGTTCGAGATCGAAGAGGCGCCGGGCATGACACTCTTTATCGTTCTGAACGATATCCGCGAACACTACGATGCATCGCTCAAGTTCGACTTCGTCTGCCGTGCCGGCATCTGCGGAAGCTGCGGGATGATCATCAACGGCAAACCGGGACTCGCCTGCAGCACCCTAACCTCCAAATTGCCCGAGGAGATCAATCTCGCCCCGCTACCCGTTTTCGAACTGATCGGCGACCTTTCGGTCTTTACCGGCAAGTGGATGCGTGGGATGAACGAACGGCTCGAAACGTGGATCCATAACAAAGAGGATGAGATCCGGGATATCCACCGTCTCGAGAAGCCGATGGAACCGGAGCTTGCGGAAGAGATCTACGAACTCGACCGCTGTATCGAGTGCGGATGCTGCATCGCCGGGTGCGGGACGATCCAGATGAACGAAAACTTCGTCGGGGCGGTCGGCATGAACAAAATCGCCCGCTACGCCCTCGATCCGAGAGACAAGCGCGACGATGCCGACTACTACGAACTGGTAGGTGACGAAAATGGCGTATTCGGATGCATGACGCTTCTGGGTTGCGAAGATGTCTGCCCCAAAAAGCTGCCGTTGCAATCCAAAATCGCCTATCTGAGGCGCCAGATGGTGAAGATCGGAATGAAGAAGTAGGTTTGGCAGTGCTTTGCATCCATCCGTAACATTTTGAAACCTCTGCGCCAAACCCCTTCGGAGAATTAAACTATTTTATAGACTAAGTATGTATAATTGGCCTATATTCCTATGCTATTAACAAAAGGATGCGTCTCAATGAGTGTACAGATACATAAATACGATGTTGTGATTGTCGGTGCCGGACTTGCGGGCCTGGCCGCCGCGCGCGAACTGCAGCGTGCCGGCAAGAAAGTGGCCGTGTTGACCAAACTTCACCCGCTGCGAAGCCATTCCGGTGCCGCGCAGGGTGGGGTCAACGCCGCACTGAGTGAAGACGACGATATCGAACTGCATATGTTCGATACCGTCAAGGGAAGTGACTATCTCGCAGACCAGGATGCGGTCGAGCTGATGTGTTCCAAAGCCCCGGAAACGATCCGCTGGATCGCCAACTCCGGTGCCGCATTCAGCCGCAAAGAGGATGGTACGATCGCCCAGCGGCCGTTCGGAGGCCAGTCCAAGCCCCGCGCCTGCTACGCCAAAGACCGAACCGGCCTGACGCTCCTGCAAACGATTTACGAGCAGGCCGACCGGGAAAACGTTACCTTTTTCGACGAGTGGTACGTTGCCGATATCGTCTATGAAGATGGGCTTGTAAAAGGTGTCGTCGCCTACAATATTCGCGATCTCGAACCGGCCATTTTCAATGCCAGAGCGGTTATGTTCGCTACGGGTGGTTACGCCCGCGCCTTCAAAATCAGCTCCAACGCGCACGCCAATACGGGTGATGGCCTCTCGATCGTCGCACGCCACGGCCTTCCACTCGAAGATATGGAGTTCGTCCAGTTCCATCCGACCGGCCTCGCCGGAAGCGGTATCCTTATCTCCGAAGCGGCCCGCGGAGAAGGTGGACGTCTCTACAACAGCCTCGGCGAACGCTTTATGGAAAAATACGCTCCCGAAAAGATGGAGCTCGCTCCGCGTGACGTCGTCAGCCGTGCGATTACCAAAGAGATCCTCGAAGGACGCGGTGTCGGACCGAACAAAGACGCCGTCGCCATCGACCTGACCCATCTCGGTGAAGAGATCATCATGGAGCGCCTTCCTGAACTTCGCGACCTCGCGCTCACATTCCTCGGGCAGGACATGATCAAAGAGCCGATTCATATCGCTGCGACGGCGCACTACTCGATGGGTGGCATTCCCGTCGACATCGACGGTCACGTCAAGAAAAACCCGAACGAGATCGTTCGCGGTTTCTACGCGGCGGGCGAGTGTGCTTGTGTCAGCGTCCATGGTGCCAACCGACTGGGTGCGAACTCGCTGCTCGAAGCCCTCTTCTTCGGCCGCCACGTCGGACAGCATATCATCGAAGATCTCGAAAGCGACAGACTCGAGTGCCATGGGGTGAACGCGGCCGATGCCGACCGCATGCTCGAGGAGATCAAGTTCTGCATGAACAACAACGGCACCGAGTCGGTACCGAAACTTCGCAGCGAACTGCAGCAGACGATGACCGAAAATGCAGGTGTTTTCCGTACAGAAGAGACACTGCTCAAACAACGGGCGATTCTTGTAGAGCTTCGTGAACGCTATAAAAACATTCGTATCGACGACAAGAGTAAAATTTTCAACACCGATTTGCAGGAAGCCATCGAGCTTGGTCATATGCTCGATTACGCTACGTTTATCGTTGAAGGTGCCATTGCACGAAAAGAGAGCCGTGGTGCGCATTACCGTGAAGACTACCCGACGCGCGACGACGAAAATTTCCTCAAACACACCTTCGCAACGATGGATGAAGGGGGGAACATCAACCTCGAATACGGTGATGTAACACTCGGAAAATTTGAGCCGCAAGAGCGAACATATTAAGGATTGGGTATGAGTACTGAACGCATTACAAAAAAACTGACTTTTAAAACTTTCCGCTTCAATGCGGAGACCGATTTTCTGCCCTATTTCAAAACCTATGAGATGGAAGTGGGCAAGGATGAACTGGTTCTGGATATCCTCAACCGCATCAAATGGGAATTCGACGGAAGTTTCAGCTATCGCCGAAGCTGCCGTCACGGTATCTGCGGAAGCTGTTCGATCAAGGTGAATGGAAAACCGGTTCTTTCGTGCAAACAGAATGTCTGGGAGTTGGTGGAGATTTTCGGCACCGATACGTTGCTGCTGGAACCTCAGAGCAAAAAACGTGTCGTCAAAGATATGATTATCGACAAGAAAGATTTCTGGGACAAGCACAAAGCGGTCAAGCCTTGGCTCGAAGCGGAGATCGACGAGCATCCGGAAGCGGAGATCCGTGTCTCCCCGGAAGAAGCGGAAGCACTTCTCGAGGCCGACTACTGCATTCAGTGCGGGAACTGTTACTATGCATGCCCGGCCGTCGAAGTGAATGAAGAGTTTTTCGGACCGGCACAGTTCGCCAAGGCATTCCGATTCAATGCCGATGTTCGTGACACCGCCAAACGTGAACGTCTCGAAACCGTTCGCGAGATGGGACCGGGAATCTGGGATTGTGTCAAATGTTTCGAGTGTGCCGAAGCGTGTCCGAAAGATGTCGATCCGATCGGAAAAATCACCAAGCTACACAACCAGCTTTTCGAAGAGGGGCTGGCACAGGACAATGTCGCGACACGTCATGCGGTTGGATTCAAACACTCCATCAAAAAACATGGACTTCTGGACGAGGGCGAATTGGTCCGATACTCCGAAGGCAATATCGGTGTCATGAAACACCTTCCGGAAGCGATTGCCATGTTCAAAAAAGGCAAAATCGTCATGCCGTGGAATATGCCGAAATCCAAAAATCTCGATGAGATCAAAACACTCATCAAAACATCATCGAAAGTTAAATTTTAAGGGGAACGACTATGGCAGAATTAAAATATGCACTCTACACGGGATGTACGGCACGAGAATCGACCCCCGAACTGTTGATGTCGACGATGGCAGTCGCGAAAAAGCTGGGTATCGAACTGATCCTTCTGGACGAGGCGAGCTGTTGTGGTGCGAGCCACCTGCAGGATTTCGACGATTTTTTGTCTCTCGTACTCAACGCTCGCAATATCTGTTATGCAGAAAAGCAGGAACTGCCGATGCTGACGATATGTAACACATGTCAGCTCAATACCGTCATGACAAAAGAGCGTCTCGACAGTGACGAAAATCTCAAATCCCAAGTGAATGAAAAACTTGCCGAAGTGGGCCTGGAATATAAAGGGACGAGTTCCGTCCGACATTTTCTCTATGCAATCATCGATGATTACGGGCTCGACAAACTGGCCGAGCAAGTGGTGAAACCGCTCAACGACTTCAACGTCGCAGCATTTTACGGATGTCACAACATTCGCCCAAGCCATATCCACCATGTCCATAACGCAAAAGTCATCGAAAAGGATGTCGGAGAAGGCGGCGGAGAGCAGGCGTTCGACACAACGGAACTGCTCGCCAGATACAACGACAATGAAAACCCCTACAATCCGACATCACTCGACCGCCTCATTGAAGCGCTTCAGGGCAAAAGTGTCGATTACGAAAGCAAGAACAAATGTTGCGGCTTCCATGCCGACCTTCAGTCTCCGAAAACGGCCAACCGTCTCACCGGGACGGCACTACTCGACGCGATCGACAACGATGCGGACATGATGGTCACACCCTGCCCGCTTTGCCATCTGAATATGGACGTCAAACAGCATACGGTCGCCAAAGAGATGGGGCGAGACATCAGTCTGCCCGTTCTCCATCTTCCTCAGCTCATCGGTCTCGCACTCGGCATCGACCCCAAAGAGCTCGGACTGAAGCACAACGTCGCAGAAGTCAACTTCGTATAGTCACAAGAGCGCGGGGCCTGCCCCGTCCTTGGTGACTTTTCTTACTATTTTCTTAACCAAATCAGCAAATCAGACAAAATTTATCTTCTTTAACAACACTATGATAGAATAGCTTTAACAAAATTAAGAAAAGGAGGCCAACATGCCTAAGATTAACCGATATGTTGACATCGATACCGTAGAAAGAGAAGCGAAAAAAGATTATATCGATCGCCATTCGCCGTTCGTTCATTGCGAAAGCAGTGCCAAAAAAGGTGAAAAGTTCAAAGTGAAAGTGAAAGTCGGTGAAGAGTACGCTCACCCGGATGATTTCGATCATTACATCGCATACGTGCAGCTTTGGAACGGTGAAACACTGCTCGGACAGGCGACATTTACACCGGGAACACTTGGCAACGAGAAGAGCCAGGTCGAAGTAGATTTCTATATCATTCCTCAGAAAAACCTGACATTGACTGCCATGAGCTACTGCACCAAGCACGGCCTGTGGGAAAGCGATCCGGTCAAAGTCGTAGTAGAATAATCAAAGAAGCTCCGCTTCTTTGACTTAGTAACTCTCTAATAAATTTGCACAGAGGGGCATTTTCGGATGCCCTAACCTCTTTTTAACCCCTTTTGACCTAAACTATCTCCCATGAATCGCCTCTATAACGCATTACAGCTCAAACGCCTTTATCAGCTTAAACAACTCGGGGTTCAATATGTACCGCTCGTGGAAAAAAGAGCATCCGTACAAAGATCCCTTCCTTCTGACCTCAAAGCGTTGGAGCAGATCGTTTCACAGTGTCAACTCTGTTCGTTGAGCAAAACACGGACGAAAACGGTCTTTGGCGAAGGCAACCCGAATGCAGAGCTGATGTTCGTCGGTGAGGGACCCGGTGCGCAGGAAGATACCTCCGGGCGTCCTTTTGTCGGAAGAGCCGGAGAGTTATTGACGAAAATGATTGAAAATGCGATCGAAATACCGAGGAGCGAGGTTTATATCACCAATATCGTCAAATGCCGTCCTCCGAACAATCGTGTCCCGACACCTGAAGAGGCCTACACCTGCCTTCCCTATCTACAGAAGCAGATCGAATTGGTAAGCCCGCGTATCATTGTTGCACTGGGTGCGACCGCCTACCACTATCTGACTGGCGACAAGACCGGAATCTCGAAGGTACGGGGCGAAGTGATAGAGATGGACGGCTTCAAGTTGGTACCGACCTATCATCCCAGTTATCTTTTAAGAAATCCATCTGCCAAAAAAGAAGTTTATCAGGATCTTCTGAAAATCAAGAGGTTGCTATGCGAAAATTGATACCGTTGACACTTTTGTATGTTGTACTTTTGGCCCAGAGCCAGCTGCTCTCTCCCATTCCGGTGCCCTCGACAGTCATTATCGATCTGGATCCCGAACCGTATGACGATGCCATGCTTGAAACTGCGCTGGCAAATGGGAAGGTATTTACATTTATCGCAAAATCGAAACATACAAAAAACCCTGAACTTTCATCGTTGCGCCAGAGTTATATGACACTCTTTTCCCTGACACACAGGATTTATACGACATCGGCATTCAGGCTCGCTTTCATCGTGCCTTATAAAGTCATTGGGAAATATGCCTACTCCACATCCAATACAGCCCTCGGTTATCTTCTCAATCGCGGTATTCCTTTCGAAATGGAACTTTTCGCCATCGACGACGAAGAGAACACATCGTTGCAAAGCGCTCTCGATACCATCGATGAGAAGAGATTCGATCTGGTCGTCGCCCCAGTGACCCAAAAAGGTGCCAGTTACCTCTGTAGCCAAAACGGTTTGACGAAAATTTTTATACCCACGCTGCATAAAAACAGGATTGAGTGTGATAATGAGAAGGTCTACTTTGGAGGAATCGACTATACCGGACAGATCGAAACACTCTCCTATCTGGTCGAATCCAATGCCACGACCGTCACCGTTTCGGACAACTCCGCCATCTCACGAATGCTTTCACAGACCGTTTACAATATCGTCGATGTCGACGACACCATCGTTCTTGGCCAGAGTGGGTATTACAAAGACCTTATTTTGAAACATGAAGACCTCAATCAGTCGACAATCTTTCTGAACACTCCCGTCGTCAAAAGCAGCCTTTTTCTTTCCCAGCTGACCCTGGCCGACTACAAACCGCAGCAGGTTCTCAGTACGCAGATCAACTACTCTCCCCTGCTGCTGACATTGACACAGTACCATGACAGAGAAAATATGGTGCTTGCAAGCTCGATCGGTCCGATGGATTCGACTTTGACGGAGAATATCGCCCTTATCAATCAGGATATCCGATTCAATTGGCTCAACTATGCGACCATTGCAGGAATCGACAATGAATTTTCCATATCGACATCGGAAGAGAGACTGGCGAACGAAGTGTTCGTGGATGGATCGCTCGAATACAATGTCTACCTCTATGAAGCGGGACTCTACCGTTTCGTACCCAAAGAGGTTCCCTATCCCGCAGAGGAGCGGATCGAGACAATCGAAGAGCAGTTCTACTCTCCGGACTCCCAGGATGAGATGAGTGAGTAGATTTGCACCGGAATCCTGGCCGGTTTGTCATGGATCAGGTAAGCGAGGCGTACACGCATTGTAAAAAGTGTATCGGAATCTCTAGAGACTGTTTGCAAAAGAGTGATCGAAACCGCTTTTTTCTCGATCATCCGCGTATTTACAACGACGATGTCCCCCAGTTTGGCTGGTTTTTCGTACGATGCCTCGATACTCTTCACGACAAAGTATCCCTCCTCGCTTTGAGGAGAGAGACCGTTTGAAAAGAAGAGCTCGCTGCGGGCCCTTTCGCAGAATTTCAGATAGTTGGCATAGTAGACGATGCCGGCCGCATCGGTATCCTCGTAATAGACACGGAACTCCATCAGATTTCGATCTCCTCGACGATATCGAGACCGAAACCTCCGAGCCCGACGAACTCCTTGCCTTTGCTCGAAACGAGCAGTTTGATATTTTTGATGCCAAGTTCGGAGAGGATTTGAGCACCGATACCATACTCTTTCATCGTATCGCCACCCGTGGCATCTTCAGCATCGAGAAAAACGATGACACCTCCATTGTGTTTGAGATAATCGATCGATTTTATGAGCTGGCCGTAACGGTGTTGATTTAAAAGAAGATCGACATCCCTGCCTATATTATGGAATTTTACATTTTCCGTTTCATGAAGTCTGTAAAAGACTATGGCGTAATGTCTCTTCCCCTGGTGATCGATAAAGAGTTTCTTCTCGACTTTCGTATCGAAAAATTCGATCTCCTCCTCCTCGGCGAGGTGAACCAGCCTTTCATTGCGAAGGCGGTATTCCACGATATCGGAGATATAGACGATATTGAGATCGTGCTTTTTCGCGAAAAGCTCCAGGTCGTCCCGTCGTGCCATCTGTCCATCTTCACGCATGATTTCACAGATGACCGCACTCGGAGCCACGCCGGCCAGTTTGCAGATATCGACGGAACCTTCCGTATGTCCGGTGCGTACGAGAACACCGCCCTCTTTCGCTATGAGAGGAAAGATGTGTCCTGGGCGAACCAGATCCTGGGGTGTACTGATGGGACTTGCCAGGAGTTTGATGGTCATGTCTCTCTCAAAGGCGGAAATACCTGTCGTGGCGTCTTTCGCATCGACAGAAACGGTAAATGCCGTCTCATGCTGAGAGTCGTTGTGCTGTACCATCGGTTGAAGATGAAGCCTATCGGCGATCTCTTTCGAGATAGCGACGCAGATGAGCCCCTTTGCTTCCGTCGCCATAAAGTTGACTTTCTCCGGTGTCGAAAATGTCGCGGCATAGACCAGATCGCCTTCGTTTTCCCGGTCTTCATCGTCTATCATTACGACCATTTTCCCATGTTTGATATCTTCTATTGCCCGTTGAACACGTTGAATCGGCATCGCTTGTCGTCCTCTTTTTTAAATTTTGAAAAATTATAGCGAAAAACTCTTGACAACGGTGCGTTTTTGCATTATAATTCTGCCCACAAACAGGCAATAGCCTCTCCTTGAATGGGGTGTCGCCAAGTGGTAAGGCAACTGGTTTTGGTCCAGTCATTCGGGGGTTCGAATCCCTCCACCCCATCCACTTTCTTCTGTCGCGGGATAGAGCAGTTTGGTAGCTCGTCGGGCTCATAACCCGAAGGTCGGAGGTTCAAATCCTTCTCCCGCAACCAATTAAACCCCCTAAAATTCGAACTTCAAAGCACTTTAAAAAACTTAAGTTTTTCTTTGTGTACCCTGGGTATATGGATCATACGTTAAATCGATGTCTCGATCGATCGTCAGTTATTCTCCTTTGATTTTGTTGCACTTTAAACTTAATTGGGCGATATAAAAAGCACAAAGACGATATAAAAATCTTCTATATGATTTGCTTGAATCCTACGGTTCTAAGTGTCCTCAAGTACTTTTCGGTGAAAAATGGGATAATAAAATTCCTCTTTGTATAAAGCAAAATAATCAAAATTTTTGGCATGGTTTTCGTTCGAAGAAATGACAAGAGCAATAGCTTCAAATTTGGGGTCAGATCTGTAATAACAAGGTCCTGACACCAAAAAAACCGTCGTTATTGTTTCTTGGATTTGAACTAATCATCTATACTGAAGTTTAATTGTTTTATGATTTTTATATTAATACTTTTTGTATTTAAAATATCTAAAAAAAACAATAAAAATAAGGAAATTTTATGTTTATAAAAGATAAAATTTCATTCTTCAACAATATGTTGTTCAAACAAATAAAAATCAAAAAAGGAGAACAAAAATGAACACATTAAAAATACTAACGGTATCAATGATTCTGTCTGTTACTGCACTTATGGCTGACTATACGGTATTTGTAACAAAGAGTATTCCTTATACTGAAGGTTCAGAAAAAGAGATTTTCTTTGGAACACTTGCTGACTATTCTGAAGCTCAAACTGAGATCGCAAAAAATATTGCGGAACATGGAACAATTGGTGCAATTAATGGAATGAGTACAGGTGCTCAAGCACTTGCCAGAGGATTCTATGGTGAGGGACTTAAGTACGTAGGTGCAGGTGCAGCTATCGGTATCGGTATTGCTTTGCTTGATCCTATTGTAATGGATATGTATGCAGATCAAGAGTATATTCTTGTTAAGAGTGTTGATCTTGGAGAAGGAAGAAAAGCTTTGAGGGCTGTATTCTTTGTTGGAGATAAGCACCCTAGTCTTTCTGCTGAGCAAATCCATTCAATTTTGAGAAATAAATAAAAAGGAGATATAAAAATGAAAAAAATTACTATGTTGGTAATGGTTGCATTTGCTGCAATTAGTTTTATAGGTTGTGCTGCTTCAGGTACAAGAGTAAAAGTTCCTTCTAATCTTGGAAGTGAATTTAAGGTTATTGATAAAGGAAACAGAGTTTACAATATTAGGACTTCTGAATTGCATAAATGGAAACCTTCTGAGCGAGTTTCTGTTGCAATGAGGGCAATTGATTTTGCAAAGAGATATGGAAAAGCAAATGGTTATAAATATATGGCTATTGTGAATGAAGGAACAAATAACCTTTCGGGGTTCCCTATCAATGATAGTAGAAGCATGAAAAAATATTTGTCCCTTTATAAAACAAAAAACTATAATCCTAAAGCAATTCAGGGTTCCGGACGAGACGCTATTATTAAAAATGGTGCTTTAAATTTGAAGGTTTCTTACTTCAAGTCTAGTATTCCTGGTATGTTTCTTTGGAAGATATAAGAAAGAGGGCATAAACCCTTTTTCTTGCCCATTCATTTTATAATATTTTTATTTTAAATATAGTAAGGAAAATCTACATAGTTTATAGTTAAAAATAATATATTTTTCCCTCTAAATTGAAACTGTTCTTAGTTCCTTTTTTAATAAATGTCTTAAAAATAAATTTATGGTGATTAGTTTAATGAAAGGAAAAGCTCTTAAAAAAGAGCCTTCTCTTAATCTGGAATTGGTACTATTTGTTCAGAGGTGTCTTGGAAGATAGCGTCAAAATCACTAAAGTCAATATCTTGATTAAAAGTAACTTCTAAGAATTCTTTAAGTTCATTTAAATCAATGCATTTTTTCTTATGTTGACCGCAACCAATCCTTTATGAACCATTAATTCAGACTTTTTTAAAACGCCAACCATTTAACCACAAAATTATAGTTCAATCTTACAATCTCCTATTTCAATTTCAATTATTCCTTTCGGCTGATATATTGTTACTATTGCAAAATACTCTTCCGGAAACTTTCCGAATACCCTATATAGCGTTGTACTCCAACGATTTTCTTCATATTCCAATTCCAAAGATATTGCTTCCGTTGTGTGTTCTATCTTTTTTTAATCAACTTTATCAATTTACTTGCAGTTTCTATTCAGTAATTTATATTATTTATTAAAAAAAACCATTTTAAGAAGTAAAATTGAGTCTTTTTTCAGCTTTTAAGTTATCATTTAATTAGTAAGGATTATAATCAAATGAACTACCAGTTTTAAGGAGACAAAATATGGCAAGAGTAGTTGTTTTAGGCGGCGGTGTATCCGGACATACTGCGGCTACATTTCTGAAAGATTGGCTAGGAAGCAATCATGAAGTGGTCGTCGTTACACCAAACAGTAAATGGAACTGGATTCCATCCAATATATGGGTGGGTGTCGGTAAAATGAAAAAAGACGATGTTGTTTTCGATCTTGGGCCGGTTTACAAAAAAGCCGGTATCGACTATCGACAGGCCAAAGCCCTTTCCATTCATCCGGAAGGCAGCAAGGAGAGTGAATCTCCTTATGTCACGATAGAATATACGGGACAGGATAAAGAGGGAGAGAAGGAAGAGATAACCTACGATTACCTTATCAATGCGACAGGCCCGAAACTCAATTTCGGTGCTACGGAAGGACTGGGGCCGCACGGCGGACACACGGTTTCAGTATGTACGGCCGACCATGCCATTCATGCGAATGAAGAGCTTCAAAAGTGTATCGCGAAGATGAAAGCCGGAGAGAAACAGACACTCGTTATCGGTACGGGGCATGGCATGTGTACATGCCAGGGTGCGGCGTTCGAATATATCTTCAACATCGATTACGAACTGCGCGCAGCTGGTGTACGCGACAAAGCGGAATTGATCTGGCTCACCAACGAATCCTTCCTTGGTGACTTTGGAATGGGCGGGATGCATATCAGGCGTGGCGGTTACATCGCATCGAGCAAAGTGTTTGCCGAATCGCTCTTCGCCGAGCACGATATGGAATGGATACTCGGCACACATGTTACGAAAGTCGAAGAGGGAAAGATCCATTATGAAACCCTCGACGGGGATACGGACGTTCAGGAGTTCGACTTCTCCATGCTCATCCCTCCATTCGGCGGCGTCGGCCTCAAAGCCTACGACAAAGAGGGTGGCGACATCACCGATAAGGTATTTGCACCGAACGGATTTATGAAGGTGGATGCCGATTATACGCCGAAGCCATACGAAGAGTGGAAAGCCAGCGACTGGCCGAAAACTCTGCAGAATCCGGATTACAAAAACATGTTCGCCGTGGGAATCGCGTTCGCACCCCCTCACCTGATGTCGAAACCGATGAAAAATCCAAACGGTACGCCGATCAACCCGACACCTCCGAGAACCGGTATGCCGTCGGCGATGATGGGAAAAGCGGTCGCCCAAACACTCAAAGACATGATCTTGAGTGGTGCGAAAGAACCGACCCATACGGCAAGTATGGCGGAAATGGGTGCAGCGTGCGTCGCATCTGCAGGAAGCAGTATGCTTAACGGAAAAGCGGTATCGATGACGGTCTATCCAGTCGTTCCCGATTATGAGAAATACCCGGGTGTAGGACGTGATCTCGACTATACAACGGGAGAGATCGGCCTCGCAGGACACTGGATCAAATATTTCCTCCACTACGCATTCATGTGGAAAGCACAGCTCAAGCCGGGCTGGAAAATCATCCCAGAATAAGAAAGGATAAAAATGGCACACGAACACGTAAAACATATCAACCCCTATAGCCCGCAGTCTGGAACGATGATTCCAGGTGGATTGGTAAAGTTCCTGAGAACCTGCGTTCTATGGCAGATTATACGTTTCATCGTTATCAATATAAGAATGACGAAACTCATTCTAAAATCTCACCACTGACCTATCTACCAGAGGCGCCTCGGCGCCTTTGCGTTCTTTTTTAATATCTTTGGACAACATCTCTTTTATCTTTTTATCACTACAATCATTGTATGAAAAATATCACTGCCGTTATCATCACTTTGATGGCTCTTTTTGGGAGCCCAGCCTATACAAAAGAGGAATGTACAATGTCTGAAAATTATGAAAAAGCGACTTTTGGAGGGGGCTGCTTCTGGTGTCTGGAAGCAGTTTTCGAAAATGTCAAAGGTGTTGAAGATGTAGTAAGCGGGTATACCGGTGGCCATATCGACAATCCAAGCTATGAAGCGGTCTGTTCCGGATCGACCAGACATGCGGAAGTCGTGCAGATCACGTATGATCCGAATGTCGTTAGCTACAGAGAGCTTCTCGATATCTTCTGGAAGATTCACGATCCGACGACGCTGAACAGACAGGGAGCCGATACTGGTACGCAATACCGCTCCGCTATTTTCTATCATGATGACGGACAGAAGCGAATTGCCGAAGCGAGCAGGCAAGAGGTGCAAAAACATTTTTCCGCTCCGATCGTTACGGAGATCGTTACACAGACAAAGTTCTGGCCTGCCGAGGCATACCACCAGGATTACTTCAGGAACAACCCCTACCATGGCTACTGCCAGGCGGTCGTCGCGCCGAAAGTGGAAAAATTCAAACACCATTTCAAGGAGTGGGTCAAGCCATGATCGACAGAGATAGAGTCATCTGCTACTGTAACGACAAAACGGTAGGAGATATCGTGGAACTGATCAAAACCAACAGTATCGAAACGCTCACGGAACTGGTCGATCAAGTCGATATTCCATTGGGTGATAAATGCGAAGCGTGTCTCGAAGAAGGATATGAAAACGATGGTTATTCATTGGCGATGGTTTTGTCGCTTGTAAAACAAAGGAGGCTGTGATGGCTGAAAAAACGATCGATCTGGAGGTAAAGGTAACAATGGAAGAGATGAAAAAGATTGGCGAATTCTGTCGGGAACAGAATGTCAATTTTTCCGAATGGATGCGTGGTCTGGCGCTTCGGGAAATTGAACGCAAAGCGAAGGAGAAGGCACAGAAGTGTACTTCTACGTCTTGAATCTCTCGAGCGCTTCGTTTAGTTCTTCGGCCAGCTGATTTAGCCGGTCGCTCAGACGGCGAATCTTTTCGACACTCCCGATATTCTCTTCCGAAGAGTTTTTGATCTCTTTGATCTCCTCGAGTATCAGATTCACTTTGGTACCGAGTTCTCTCGATGTCTCCAGTGCGCTTCTGCTGACATCGTCGACCCTGTCCATAAAGTTTACCGCTTCGAGAATGCTTTTATCCGTATGGCCGGCTGCATCGGTCAAGGCTTCGACCTGTTTGGCATTTTTATTCATCGCGTCACTCGCGTGTGCGATCTCTTGAACGATGACACCTATCGTTGCATCTATCTCCCCAAGGCTTTTTTGTGTCTGTTCGGCCAGTTTCCTCACCTCGTCCGCGACGACGGCGAATCCGCGCCCATGTTCTCCTGCACGTGCCGCTTCGATGGCGGCATTGAGTGCGAGAAGGTTGGTCTGATCGGCGATTTCGGAGATCGACTGCAGAACGTTTTTGGCCGCATCGGCATTGCTTGTCAGTTCGCTGAGACGCGAGGCCATTTCGATGCCCGATTCCGCCTGTACTTCGATTTGCTTCAGTAGATGGGTGATTTCGTTCTGAATGTTCGAGACGAGTGTTTTTGCCTCTTTCACATCGTGTGAGCTCTGTTGTGCACTCTGTATATTTTTTTCGAGATCTTTTTGGATCATTTCACCGGTTTTCACGGCATTTTCGACGATGTGTATGCCCTGATGTGAACGGGCATCGACACGTTCGGATTCCGTGTGCAGCTCTTTGGCAATGGCCAGATTGGTGTGACTCGACTCTTTCGCGTTCGCAATGGCACTCTGCATCTTCTCGATAAAAGCATCGACCCAGTAACCGACATCGGCGATTTCATCATTTTTGACAAAATGGAGGCGTTTCGTCAGGTCGCCTTCGCCACTTGCGATATCCTTTACACGTTTTTTCAGTATATCCAGAGGTTTGAAAACGTTTTTCTTGAAAAAGAGAAGAAACATGGCGATGGCGACAACCGTAGCGATCATCAAAGCCGATACGATGACGATCTCCATCGTACGAATCTGGGCATCGCTCTTTTCGAGAGAAACCTCCAGATCCATAACACCCAAAGCATCGTTCTCCTTCACATTGGTATGGCAGGAGAGACACTCTTTCGTCGCAAGCAGCGGTTTCAAAAGCCGCATTCTGTGGCCGGATTCTCCATCGTCTTCGAGGACTTCTATTTTTCTGGAAGCAAACACTTTCCGAATATTGGGATCGTCGGTAAACGAAGCCTTCAGGCCGAACGCTTCGATCACCTCTTTCGATTTCGCGATATGGATATTTTCGATGCCTTCGATTTTTTTGACTGTATGGAGGGTATCTTCGACGATGGCGGGATCACCGAAATTCATACTGGTACGGATCGCGACAAAAATGGAATCGCTCAATGTATTGATTGCATCGCGGGACGATTCACTCACCACCTTGTTGAAGGTATTGAAGAGGTAAACAGTAAGAAGCAGTGAGCCAGAAATGAGCGTCGTAAGAAGCATTACTGTAAATTTGCCACGGATCGTTCTTGGCATCGTCAATCCTTTTGCCATTTGATGTATTATTATATTATTTTATAATTTAAATTCCGCTTCCGCATGCTGTGCCGCAGTCGTGCCTTTGAGGGTCAGTTCGTTTTCTTCGATGTATCCTTCATTTTTCAGGATTTTCACAAACCGTTTGCCCTCTTTCATCGTAAAGACACGGTTGTTTTCGAGCATCGCAAGAATGTCGCGAAGGTTTTCACCTTCCTCTTTTTTCAACAGCGCCAACAGTATCACTTTCTCTTCGGTTATCAAAACACTTTTCCTATTTTTTGAAATCCGTAAAAGTATAACACACTTCCAAGCCCAATGACACCGGCGAAATAGCTACCGAGCCCGTCAAACGGCGTACCCCGGAAAAAAATGCTTTCACTCCCCTCGATATAGTAGCGTAAGGGCGAGATGAGCGAAAGATTCTGCAAAACGGGATCCATTGCATGAATAGGTGTCCATGCTCCACTGAGAAAGATAAGCGGCATCATGATAAGAATGGAGAATTGGGCGACCTGAAGCATGTTTTTCGAAATTGCAGCCACGAAAAGGCCGATACCCGCACTCGTAAAAGCATAGAAAAACGAAAGAAGGAAAAAAGACCATATCGAGCCATTGATTGGGATGTCGAATGACCCGAACAGAACGATACCTGTCGCGATGACGACACCTGCCACGATGATGAGCACTTGTGAAAAACTTTTTGCCAGTATGATCAGTTTCGGGTCGATCGGTGTCAACAGCATGATATCCCATGTTCCGTTCTCCTTTTCGCGCACGAACACGGCTGCGGTGAGGATAACCCCCAGAAGCGTGATGACCGAAAGCATCTCGGCTAGCGCCATAAACCATGCCGTCTCCGCGTTTTGATTGAAGAGTTTATGAATTTTCAGTACCACAGGCATCTGCAGGTCCGCATATTCGAGTACAATGTTTTGTAGATACTGAAGGGCTTGAAAACTCTGTGTCGCCGCCACCGAGTCGAGAAGAAGATCGAGCTTTGCGTGCCCTCTTTTTTTAAGATCTTTTTCAAAATCGGATCCGAAAATGAGCCCTACCATGATTTCACGATTGAAGATGGCACGGCTCAGCGCCTCCTGTGAAGGGAAAGGGATCGGTTTTTGGAATTCGGGCATATGCAGACGGCTCAGAATTTTCCGACTCATCCCGCCGCCACTTCGGTCGACATATCCGACAGCGATATTTTTCGCCTGCATCTCGATCCCCTTCCCCGCGATATAGATATCGAGTGTGAAACTGTAGAGCACGACGGCCACGAGGCCCCAGGAACGGAAAAAACCGATGAGTTCCTTGGCTACGAGTGCCGAAAAGGTACGGATCATCGTATCTCCTTTTTCATGAGCCAGGACCCAAGAAGCGTGATAAAAAGGGCATACCCTACCAATATTGCAAGATAAAGCTGGTTTTTGGGCGAATCGAGCCCCTGCCCGATCAAAAAGGTGTCGTAGACGAGGTGGTTGTAATACATCACAGGGTAGATATGTGCCTCGATCTTCGATTCACCGCTCATCGAAGAGATCGGCATCAGCATTCCCGAGTAGAGAAACCCCGGAATGATCGTAATGATGATCGTCAGCACGATTGCGACGATCTGCGTCCGGGTGATGATGGAGACCATCATACCTACCCCCAGGCTGATGAGCACATAGAGTTCGCTCGCGAACCAGTAGAGGGTGAAACTGCCGCGAAACGGGACCTCGAAAAGCCAGGTCGCCCACAGAAACAGGATGAAGATGTTAACCGAATGAAGAAGAAGTGCAGGCACCAGTTTGGCGATGATGAATTCGCTCTTTTTGACGGGTGAGGAGAAAAAGCTGAAGATGGTCCCCTCCTCCTTCTCTTTGACGATGAGCAGTGCCGAAAGTATGGCAGGCGCGACGAGGAGAATGAGCCCGATCAATCCCGGTACGATTGCATTTTCGTCCCGCATCGCCTGGTTGAAAAGGTTACGGTTCTCTATGGTGATGAGCTTTCGGGGGATCTGCGGTACCAGTTGTGTGGCGGCATTGAATACAACCCCTTTGACGTAGTTCTCCATCGTTGCCGCACGCACAGGAAAAGCGCCGTCGATAAAGACGGCGATCTCCGTCGGCTGACGGTGGAGAAGGCGCTTTTCGAAACTTTCGGGAATGATGATCACGATATCCGTTTTCGCCGCTTTGATGCGGTTCATCGCCGCATCCTCGTTCATCCACCCAACGGTCGTATCGAAATATTTGGAGTGCTCGAAACGGGCCGTCAGGTCGTGCGATATTTTGCTCCGGTCGTTGTCGATAATGAGCGTCCTCGCATGTGTCACCTCCATTCTGATGCCATATCCGAAAAGAATGATGATCATCGTCGGCATGACATACACCATCATGATCATTTTCGATCGGATCAGCTCTTTGAACTCTTTGAGCATATAGGCTTTAACGACACCGATGTTCATTCCCTCTCCTTGTAATAGTGGAGGAAAATCTCTTCGAAACTCTTCGCTTCCGGATGGGTTTTGTAGAGGTTTTCGACAGTGTCGTCGGCCACTTTCCTGCCCTGTTTCAGCAGTACCACACGGTCACAGAACTCCGCTTCGCTCATATAGTGGGTTGTAATGAGGATCGCAATGCCCCACCGCTCTTTCAGAAGCCTCAGCATCTGCCAGAATTGGCTTCTTGCGATCGTGTCGACCCCCGAGGTGGGTTCGTCCAGAAAGAGAACGACCGGTTCGTGCAGCAATGCCGCCGCCACCGAAAAGCGCTGGTTGATCCCAAGTGGAAGCTCCGTCGGAAGCATATCCATAAAAGATTTGAAACCGAGTTCTTCGGCATAGCGTTCGATTCGGCGAATCGCCTTGTCGGCCGGAATCTGGTGCATACTCGCAAAATAGAGAAGATTCTCTCTTACCGTCATATCTTTGTAGAGTGCAAAGTGCTGGCTGACATACCCGATTTTCGCTTTGAGGTCACGGCGGTCTTTCGCGCTGCGTATCGGCCGGCCCAGAAGTGTCAACTCCCCCTCATCGATCGGATAGAGGCCGAGAAGCATCTTGATAAAGGTGGTCTTTCCCGCACCGTTGGCGCCCAAAAGACCCAGGATCTCTCCGCTTCGAAGCTCCATGTCGATATGGTCGTTCGCGATGAAACTGCCGAACCGCTTGGTGAGTCCTTTCGCTTCCATCACGACCGGAGGAATCGGCTCTTCACTCTCACGTTCGCTCACTACGATCGGCGGAAGTGTTCTGCCCTGCTTCAAGGCGTTGACGAAGAAGAGCGCTTCGAGATTCGGTCTCTTTTTCGGAACATCGAGGGGATCGAGAGAATAGGTGTAGTGGCCTGTTCCGATACATCGTTCATTGTGGCAGGCGGCCGGTTCGTAGGTATAGTCGCGTACGGTATCGATAAGTGCATCACCCGTTCCGGACGCAATGATTCTTCCCTCGTCGAAAAGGTAGACCCTGTCCATTTTCGCAGCTTCTTGCATATAGGCCGTACTGACGAGTGCGATGGTTCCTTCCGTGTGACGTATCTCCTCCAGAATCTCCCACAACTCGAGCCGGCTGAGCGGATCGACACCCGTAGTCGGTTCATCGAGAATCAGCAGTTTCGGACGGTGCAGAAGCGTACATATAAGCGAAAGCTTCTGCATCATTCCGCCGCTGAGATTGCCTGCCTGCCGCTCGCTGAACGGTTCGAGGCCTGCCATTTCCAAAAGCTTCCGTCTGTATCTTGTATGCGCCTCATCCTCTCTGATATTCCTGATTCTTGCAAAAAATTCGAGGTGTTCGGCGACAGTCAGGTTTTTGTAAAGAACCAGGCCGATTCCCTGCGGCATCAGTCCGATCATGGACTTCAGGGGTTCCGCTTCATCGGGTGTATGGTAGACGGTCCCTTCGAATGTGATCTCACCTTCGAACCGTCCTACACCGGCGATGGCGTGCATCAAGGAACTCTTACCCGCCCCGTCAGCTCCGATGAATCCAAGAATTTCGCCCCGATCTGCCGAAAGGGAGGCATTCTCGATTGCCGTGACCTTTTTGTGCCGGACCGTAACGTTCCTGACATCCAGGTCAGCCATCGCCATTGTCTCCGGAGATGTCGAAAAGAAGTACCGAGCCCGTAGCGATGAAAAGCCCCAATCCCCATCCGCCAAGAACGTCGGAACTCCAATGAAGATTCAGATAGATCCTCGAGAATCCTATGAGCATGGGCCAAAAAAGAAGAAATAGACCAAAGAAGATCCTTGCTGCACCATTTCTGATTTTCGACACGAAAAGGGTGTATACGATCAATGCAAGTGTTGCGGAGAGTGTAGCGTGCCATGACGGAAATGCGTAGCTCGAAAGATCCAGCAAACCCTCTTTCGGACGCTCTCTGCAGATGAAGAGCTTCAACAGCGATGCAACCATCGCTGCCGTTATGATGGTAAAGAGATAGAGCTTCAGTGCTTTCCATCGTCTCTTTCCGATCAACAGCATGGAAACGGCAATCGAAACGAGTAAAACGGCGAGCATACCGTTGAGATGTGTTGTCACGACGAAAAATCTATCCAGAAAAGGGGTATGTAAAGATGCGAAAGATGCAGCGGCCACCTTGTCGAAAGAGGGAACTTTTCCCTGCAGTGCAGTGGAAGCCATGGAGAGGAAAAGCGCCAGACCGGTAAGATTCAAAAACAGCAATACTTTTTTGCGATGGATCTCACTCTGCATGCCGCCACCCTTTTATCATCAAAAAAAGAAGTGTCATGACCCCGGTTCCGCTCATAGCATAGATCAGTGCCGTATCCATACCGAAGTGTTCCCATATCATTCCGCAGATGTAGGCGCCGAGTGCCCCGAAGAGTGCTACGGAAGCGTAGAAAATACCGTAGACAGAGCCGCGATTGTCGGCTTTTTTCGCGATGAGTGCCCGGTTGGCATTGAGCGAAGCGACGGTAAAGAGGCCCAGGAAGCCGTAGGCGACCCAGGTCAAAAGAGGGGTTTGAACCCATAGCAACAGTTGTGCCGCTGCGCCGCATGTATAGGCGATCGCCATAATGCGGTTGACACCGTAGCGGTCGATCCATACACCGAAGATGTAGCTTGTGAGGGTCTGCATACCGGTCGATACGACAAATAGAAGCGGTATCATCACTGTCGCGATCCCGATACCTTTTGCCTGCATCGTGAAGAATGCTTCATTGAAGACAAAGAGCAGAAACAGGAAGTAAAACAGAAGCGAGCGGATGGCCGCTTTGTCGTTTGCGGTGAATTTGAAACGCGATTTGCCCTCTCTTTTGGAAGGTTTTGGGATGTCGCGAACGAAAAAGAGGACGATAAAGAGACTGATCACGCCGGGAACGAGTGTGGCAAAGAAGATATTGCGCATGACCGCTTCGCCCTGCCCCAGCGTGTAGAGAAGGCCCAGCAAAATCAGTATGCCGCTGAGTTCACCGGCGATGTCGAGTGTTTTATGGAATCCGAACGTACGGCCCGACGCCCTCTTTTCGCTGTAGTGGGCGATCATCAGGTCTTTGGGGGCGGAACGCAGCCCCTTGCCGAAACGCTCGAATGCCTTGAGTGCCGCGACCCCTTTGTAACTGTGGGTCAATCCGATAAGCGGCTTGCTGAAAGCCGAAAGCGCATACCCTCCGACGACAAGCGGCTTGACGATGCCGTACCTGTCGCTGATATAGCCCGAAATCAACCGCAGCGAATAGGAGACAAACGTGGCGACGGCGACGATGATACCGAGCTTGTCCATCCCTTCGTGCAGAATCGTGACGACAAAAATGGGCAGAATGGGGTTGATCATCGCCGACGCCATATCGGTGAAGAAGCTGACCCATCCGAGCATCACCACATTTTTATCGATCTTTTTCATAGGGGCGGCAGCTCACGGAGTGATTTTGGCAGGCCCTTGCCGTCGAGTGAAACGACTCCGATGGCGGGAAGGCCGAGTTTCAGAAGTGGATCGACCTTCAAAGGTTTGAGATGGAGGGCATAAACACGCTGAATGCGGTCGCTGCGTACACTCACCTCTTTGGGGGTGAACTCGGCATTCTGTGCGATGCGTACCACCTTCGCTTCGATCGGCCGGTCGGGCCAGGAATCGAGGAAAATGACCGCTTTGTCTCCGATTTTTATCTTGCCGTTTTGAATCGTATCGACAAAGATTTTGAGATAGAGAGAGTGGGGATCGATCAGCGATGCGACAGGCATGCCGGCGCCGAGCACTTCACCTGCATTGGCGATCTTCTCTACGACAAAACCGTCGATCGGAGAGCGAATCGTCATCTCCTCGAGCACGGCTTCGACTTCGCCGCGTGCATCTTTCATCGCCTGTACCCCCTCCCTCAGCGCTTCTATCCCCTCTTCGAGTGCGTCGATCTTTCGCTGTGCGGCCTTCGCTTCCGCAAAGTCCGCTTCGGCGATTTCGATGGCGGCACGGAGCTGTTCTCTTTTATGCCCGAGTGCGGCGAGTCTGTCTCTGTCGGTATCCCTTTTCAATGCCGCTTTCTCGAGAAGCTCTTTTTGGATCAGTCGTTTTTCATAGAGATTTTTCGTTCGCTCGTAGTCGCGATCATCCTGCTCTACGACTCTTTTTTGTGCTTCGATACTCTTTTCGAGCTCTTGGAGCTGCGCTCTGCGGGTTTTTCGTGCCGAATCGGCCCGTCTGAGTGCGAGAGGAATCGTCTTTTTCGCGATGTTCAGTTCCGTCTTTTTCGCATTCAGTTCCTTTTGCTTCGCCCGAAGCTGTGCCGTCACCTGTGCCAGCTTCGCTTCATACTCCAAGCTTTTGAGTCTGGCGACAATATCGCCCTTTTTGATGGGCATGCCGTCTTCGACGGCTACTTGCTCGAGCCGCCCGGGGTATTTTACATTGAGGTCGACAAGATCGCCGTCGATGCGGCCGACACCCTCTACCAGATTCGAAGGCACTTGTTTGGGATTCAGTTTTTCGTAGATCATCACGGCTGCCACGCCAAGCAGCAGTACCGCTACGATCCCGAGCCAATACTTCTTCAGCCGTTCCATCGACTCTCCTTCACTGTTTTGAGTCTCTCTCTCGTCGCCAAACGACCCGCTTCGATCACTTCGGCCGCTTTGTGGAAATCGAAGGTGTTGCACACATGCATCGAGATGTCGATCATGATGTCGGGGGGATATCCACCGATGCGGTATCTCGTCAAGGCATCCTGCATTGTATCGAACGTCTTATCCAAAACGTCGAACATCGTAAATTTTTTATCTTCTTTCGCTTTTGTAAAAAGATCTTTTACGACCCGCTCGATCTTGTTTTTACGTGCTGTCTCCGTCGCTTCCGTTTTCAGCTTCGGTTTGGGAATCTCTCCGTACAGATTGACCGCGATCGTCAGATCGGTCAGGTCCGACTGGGTCGGCGCGACGGGGAGTGGGTTCAGGGCACCACCGTCGACGAGAACCATTTTTCCCATCTTGACCGGTGTGAAGACGGAAGGAATGGCGATGGAAGCACGAATCGCCTCGAGCAGATCGCCTTGCTGAAACCATACCTCCTTCTGCTTCACGATATCGGTCGCAACCGCGGTAAATTTCAAAGGTAGTTCCTCGATACGCTGCCGGCCGATGATCTTGGAGAGTTTGCCGAACACTTTCTCCCCTTCGATGATCCCGCCGCGGGAGAAAGAGATATCCAGTAGCGAAGCGACATCGAGTGCGTCGAGTTCGAGTACCCACGCTTTATACGCATTCAACTTCCCGCAGGCATAGAGCCCCCCTATCAGCGCACCCATCGATGCGCCGCTGATCGAGACGATTTCGTATCCATGCTTTTCGAGCTCTTCGATGACCCCGATATGGGCATATCCGCGTGCGCCGCCGCTGCCGAGCACCAGTGAAATTTTTTTCATGCTTTCATCCCCTCCAGAAACGCTTCGAGTACCCTTGCCGCATTCTCGTCGAGCTTTTCACCGTAATGGATCCAGTATTCGACATATCCCATCGTGAAGGCATTGAACAGATAGGCGAGTTTCATGTAGTTTTTCTCTTTGAGTGGTTCGACGCTGTCGAGCCGCTGAAAAAGATCGGCGAGAAATCCGAAGATCGGCTTGGCGGGGTCGTTTTTTTGGGTGTTCATCTTGACGAAGAAGAGCGGGTCTCCGACAACAGGGTCTTCGAGAGCCTTGCGTTTGGATGCGAACACTTCGAACTTCAACTCGACGTAACGCTGTAAACATGTTTTCGGATCCGATGATGTAGAGCATTTCTGGAGCAGAAGCGTATGGAACCGATGGATCTGGTATTCGATATAGGCATAGTACATCTCCTCTTTCGATGAGAAAAGTTTGTAGAGCGCGCCTACCGATATTCCCAGCCTATTGGCGATCTCCTGCATTTTGACTGAAGAGAACCCTTCACTCTCGAATATTTTGGAAATCTCTTCGAGTACCAGATTTTTTTTGGTCTCCAGGACTTTCTGTTTGATAATCTCTTTCACGACTGCTCCATCCATCGATATCGATTTAGATTTTATATCAGAAACTCTTAATCTGGAATTAGTTAATATTTTTGTGAATTTGATTCACTTCTGAAGGATGGGAATGTCAAAACGTCTCGGTAGCTTCATCATTCTGGGCCTGATTCTCCTTTTTACCTATATGGGATACGATTATCTCCATTACCGCTCGAAAAATGCCGTCAGCGATGCGGCATTTATCAAAAGCGACAACATCTCGATGGTAGGCTTCAAAGTGGGAGGCAAAGTGATCGAGATGAAAAAGAACGAGAACGAAGCGGTACGAAAAGGTGAACTTCTCGCCCTTATCGATCCTGTCGATTTCATTACGACGAAAGAGAAACTGATCCACTCGATCAAAAGCCTGGAAAAGTCGATCGAAGCGATGCGCCTCAAAAAAATCAGACTGGAAAAGAGCCTCGAGCTTCGACGCCAGATCGCAGGAACCGACATCGAGATACTAAATAAAGAGAAAGCCTCTCTTCGTTACACCATCGAAGCTGCCAAAACCCGGCTGAAAAAACTGGACAAGGATGTCGAACGTTTCGAAAAGATGCTGGAGCAGAAGCTTATCGCTTCGACCGATTACGAGAGTGTCAAAACGAACCGTGACGCACTCGCCGACGAGATCGAAGCGATGGAAAAAAAGTATGAGGTTTTGAGTGCCAACCGGTCGAAAGTTCAAAAGGCCTACCAACTCTCCATCGTCGATATTCACCGGATCAAAGAGATCGAAAAGCAGATCGAAGCGCAGGTGGAACAGCTCAAAGCCCAGACAAAATCGCTCGAAGCCATCGAAAACAAGATCGGTTATACAAAACTTTATGCCCCTTTCGACGGCATCGTCGCGAAGAAGCTGTTCGACGCGCCACACGTTGTCGAAAAAGGTTCTCCTGTCTATGCCATTGCCGATTTGAAGACACTTTATTGTGAAGTGCTTCTTTCCGAGAAAAAACTACATGGCGTCGAACCGGGCAACGATGTGACGATCAAAGTGGATGCGGTTAAAGGTAAAGAGTATCACGGCAAAGTGGAGTCGATCGCCCCGACATCCGCTTCGACCTTCAGTCTTGTCCCACGCGATATCGCCAGCGGAGAATTCACCAAACTCGACCAGCGCTTCGTCGTACGTATCACACTGGATACGATCGAGGGATTGCGCGCAGGCATGGGAGCCACCGTTGCTATCGAGAGGAATTGAGTGATGGCAATGGCTGCTGGAGACGTCACGACACCCGAAGGCAAAAAACCTTGGGAGATTACGTCGAAAGAGCGTGCCATCTTCAGCATCATCGTCATGGCAGGCGCATTCATGGCGATTTTGGACACAACCGTCGTGGATGTGATCGTTCCCAAGCTGACCGGTCCCCTGGCAAGCGACATGTACGGCGTACAGTGGATCATCACCAGCTATATGGTAGCCGCAGCCATTGCGCTGCTCATTACCGAATATCTGATCAAACGCTTTGGGGCGAAAGCGGTTTTTCTTTCGGGTATCGCACTCTTTACAGCGGCGTCACTGATGTGCGGCCTCTCTTCGACACTGGAGGAGATCATCATTTTCCGCGTCATCCAAGGAGTCGGAGAAGCGCTCATCATGGTCACCAGCCATATCATGATCTTCAGCTACTTCCCGCCTGAAAAGCAAGGCTTGGCGATGGGCCTCTACGGTCTGGGCGTCAGTTTCGCACCTGCCCTTGGCCCAACCATCGGCGGCTATCTGACCGAGTACTACAACTGGCGGATGGTCTTTTTCATCAACGTACCCGTAGGACTGTTGCTCGTAATTTCGGGGATCGTCTACCTTCCGAAAGAGAGTTTTTTCCAAAAACTGAAGTTCAACTTCATCAGTTTCCTGCTTTTGTCGTTCGCGACAGTCTCGCTGCTGATCATGCTCAGCCGCGGCCAGCAGATGGGGTGGTTCAACAGTTCGCTGATCGGTTTGTTGCTGCTTTTCAGCATCATCGGATTTCTTCTTTATGCGCTCAGCGAACTCTGGTCGAAGTACAAACTCATCGATTTTTCGCTTTTCAAAAACTCCGCGTTCGCCAACGGCATGATGATCTACTTCTTCATCCTCGGTTTTTCGATGTACCAATACTTCTACCTTCTGCCCGTCTACTACGAACATATCAAGATGCTGCCGACACTCGATGCAGGTATCGCCGTCTTCGCGTTCGCCATCTTCATCGGCCTCTTCTCCCCACTCGCAGGTATATTGTCTGACAAGATCGGGGCGAAGCGCACGGTCTTTATCGCTTCGATCTTCTACGTCGTCACCTCCATCACCTTTCTGCCGTCGCTCAACTACTATACGCCGCTTTCGCAGGCGATGCTTCTGACGATCCCCTTCGGTATCGGAATGGGCCTCTTTTTCGCTCCCGTGACGGTGATGGTACTCCAAAACGCCCCGGCGCACAAAGGGGAGCTCGCGATCGTACTGATGGACTACTTCCGATTCGTTGGCGGAAGTTTCGGTACCGCACTCGCGACGAACAACATGGAATACTTCAAAAACCTCCACTTTCTTCGGATGGAGGAGCTGCAAAATATCGAATATCTCAGGCATTATCTGACATCGATACAGGAACAGCTGGGGATTTCGATGGATCAGATCAAGGCGATCTTCATTAACTATGAGACTTTCATGAGTTACAACTACGGTTTTTACAATACATTCATGCACGCTGGATACTGGGGCATTCTCGGTTCCGTTTTCGTATTGCTTCTCTTTGTTAAAATAAAACCTGCGAAGGAGAAAAAATGAGACGCTTTTCTTTACTGCTGTTGCCTGCGCTGATCTATGCACAAACCTATCAGGAGATCATTCACGATGTGGACAACGCGCTCGCACTCAAAAGTGCCCGGCAGCTCCAGGAAGCCGCAAAGTCGATGGCAGAAGCGGCGAAAGGAAAAAATCTGCCGGCTCTCGATGCGCAATTCAGCGCCGCATGGCTAAAAGATACGCCGACGGTGACGTTTCATATACCGGGCAACCCGTCGCTGACCGCACCGATGGCGACCAAACGAAACTTCACGGGATCGCTGAAACTCTCCTACCCTCTCTTCACCGGTTATGCCGTCACCGCATCCATCGACAAAGCAAAGTTCGAGTATGAAAAAGCGACGCTCGAAGTGCTCGATCTCAAGCGCAACCTCTATCTGCAGGCGACGCGGCTTTTCGGTGCAGTACACGCCGCCGAAGAGGTATTCAATGCCAAAAAAGAGGCGAAAAAGGCGATCGACGATGCCTACAACAAGGCAAAAGGGCTCTATGACAACGGCATGCTTCCGCCGGCCGACCTCTACAACATCGAAGCGAAACGCTATGCCATCGAGGCCGAGATCATCGGAGCCGAAAGCCGAAAAGATCAGCTCCTCAACCAGCTCTCTTATCTCCTCGACCATCCCGTCGAATCGGTTGAATTTTCTTCAAACAGATCAGAAAAATTCGACAGACACGAGATTCTTACTGCCGCTTTGCGGAACCGGGAGGATATCGCAGCCCTGCAGCGCGCATTGAAGATCGACAAAAGTGTCGAAACCCTTGCCAAAAGCCGCTACTACCCTACCGTCGGCCTGGCGGCGGAACTCAAGCGCAGAGGCGACACTCCCGAACTGAACGGCGACGGCTTCACCAACCCCGACCAGAGCTATGTCGGTGCGGCCCTTTCGTGGAACCTCTTCAACGGTTTCGCCGACAAAAAAAGTTACGAAGCGGCCCGTTACAAAACCCTGGCGCAGACCACCGCACTGAACGACTACAAAAATCGTGTCAAAACCGAACTGGAAAACGCATTTTTGGAGCTGGCCGCCCTGCAGTCGAAGCTGCTGAGTGCAAAAATGGAGGTCAAAGCGCAGAAGGAGTATTATAAGCTCACGAAAGGACGCTTCGAAAACCAGCTTGCCAGCGCCGACGAACTGAGCCGCGCCATTGCCGACCTCTCCGCCGCTCGTGCCAAAGCCTCGGCTATAGAGAGCCAAATATTCACCCAGCAGGCAACGATCTGGCTGATGGCGGGAGTGCAGGTCTTCGAAAAGACTTTTCTCCCAAACGACACGAGAAAATAGATCCCTTTTTTGCCTGGAGGTTCCGATAAAGATAGAGCGGAAACGCCCTATCTTTAAAGACTATCTTCTGTCGAAATGGTAGATTGAGTGCTTTGTGGCCAACTCGCCGTCCTTCCATACGAGATAGGAAGACTTCAGGTGGTTTTTGTTGTTGGAGAGTTCGAGGATGATGTGATGGACGTGTGATTCGTCGGAGTCGCACACTTCCGAGCGCTCCATATCACAGTCGAAGACCAGCTTGGTGGGTGTGCTCTCTTTGGCGTTGAAAACGAACGCCGGATGGTTCTGCTTGGCGCAGTAGTGCGTCGCTTGAAGCTCGTTGCAGTCGACATAGTCGTCACAGTAGTACATCGTCACCATCTGTTTCATCGTATTGGGAAGCAGGTCTTCTTGCAGTGTGGCTCCACGCCCGATGATTTTGTAGGCAACCCCCGTCTTGTCGGTACCGAGCAGGCGTTTGACCGCGGGATGTTCGTGTGCACCGGTGGTGCCTGTCTGCTTCTCTTTCGGAGACATCGTCCACTCTCCTTTGAGAACTTCCGTCATGTATTTATAGGCTTCCACCGGTCTCATCTCCGCCGAAAGAGAGGATGCCAAAAGTGCCGCCACGGCCATACCCATCAAACTTTTTTTCATCTTTTCATCCTTTTCAAAAACTTTTCAAAAAAATGATACTATATGAAAATTATTAATAGCTTGACAAAAATCAAGAATAAAATTTTATTATAAATTAAAATTCTGGATGAGATAATGCTAGGTTATGGTTTATCGTTTGAAGCGGAAGTTTTCCATTTCCAGAAGCGGGCGGACGAGATCGGTTTTTTCGCCCTGCAGTTCCATCCAGCCGTTTTTGAAGGTGCCACCGCTGCCGAGTCTGGTTTTGATGCGCTTCAGGAGGGCTTTCTGCTTCGATTTGTCCAGAAAGAATTCACCGACGAGCGTGACGGGTTTGCCGCGGCGCTTTTCGCGCCTGAAGACGAGGCTGTGTTTTTCGGGTGGCAATACCTCTTTGTCGGCTTGGGCCGGGCCGGCTTTGTTGTCGGCCTCCCAACCGCCACCGAAACTGCCGAATT
The DNA here is from genome assembly GCF_030296055.1 of Hydrogenimonas cancrithermarum. Lineage (NCBI taxonomy): Bacteria > Pseudomonadati > Campylobacterota > Epsilonproteobacteria > Campylobacterales > Hydrogenimonadaceae > Hydrogenimonas > Hydrogenimonas cancrithermarum. Next base: position 127,945 of record NZ_AP027370.1, on the reverse strand, counting down.
CGATCTCTATTTTCGTTCCGCGTCCCATCAGGCGGTCGCCGTCTCCCCGATATATTCGGCGTACTCTTCGTAGTTGCCTTTGAAATCGATGATCTCACCGTCCGGCTTGATCTCGATGATGCGATTGGCGAAGGCATCGATGAGTTCGCGGTCGTGGGTGACGCAGATGACATTGCCGTCGAAAGTGTAGAGCGCTTCGCCGAGCGCGATGATCGCTTCGAGGTCGAGGTGGTTGGTCGGTTCGTCGAGGACCAGGAAATTGCCCTGCTCCAGCATCATTTTGCTCAGCATCATGCGGTGCTTCTCCCCTCCGCTGATCTTCTCTATGCTCTTCTCCTGCTCCTCACCGCTAAAGAGCATACGCCCCAGACAGTTACGGATTTCTGAGATGTCCGCTTCGCGGTCGTGGCTTCTGAGCCACTCGTAGAGAGTTTCGGTACCCTTGATGCGATCGGTCGTATCCTGAGGGAAGTAGCTCGGCTCAACCGTCGCACCCCAACGGATCTCGCCGCCGTCCGGTTTCAGGTCGTCGTCCATGATCATTTTGCATAGCGTCGTCTTACCGACGCCGTTGGGGCCGATGAGCGCCACTTTATCGCCCGGATTGAACTTGAGGTTCAGGTTTTCGAAAACGACATGGTCGTCGAATTTTTTGTTGACGTTTTGAAGTTCCAGCGCCTCTTTCCCGATTTCACGCTTTTTGCGAAAAACGATGCTCGGGTCGCGTCGGGCGGAGGTTTGAAGAGCGCTCAGATCGAGTTTGTCCAACTGTTTCTGACGGCTTGTCGCCTGTTTTGCCTTGGATGCGTTGGCACTGAACCTTCTGATAAAATTTTCGAGCTGCTCTTTCTCTTTGAGTTTCTTCGCACGATCCATCTCCCGCTGTTTCTGCAGCAGATTGCTGGCGATGTACCAGTCGTCGTAGTTACCGGTAAACTCTCTGATCGTCTTGAAATCGAGGTCCAGTATATGCGTGACGACGCTGTTGAGGAAGTGGCGGTCGTGGGAAATGACGATCATCGTCCCTTCATGGCGCTTGAGCTGCTCTTCGAGCCATGCGATGGCATGGATGTCGAGGTTGTTGGTCGGCTCGTCGAGGAAGAGAATATCGGGTTTGGGAAAAAGCACCTGTGCCAACAGCACTTTGAACTTGTCCGCACTCGGGAGCGAACTCATCAGTTCCGTATGCTGCTCTTCCGGAAAGCCGAGCTCTTCGAGAATCTTCTTGATACGCACGTCGTACTCGTACATCGGATCCTCTTCGACGCAAACCATCTCCAACTCGCCCAGTCGTTCGTTGACCTTGTCATCGTCGAAATTGCCCTCCATATAGAGACGCTCTTTCTCTTTGATCGCATCGTAGAGGCGTTTGTTCCCGTAAAGCACCGCATCGGCGATCGTGAACTCTTCGAAGGCATACTGGTTCTGCCCGAGGACACCGAGTTTCAGACCGCTGCCAATGATGATCTCGCCGCCGGAGGCATCCTCTTCGCCTGCGACGATTTTAAGGAAGGTACTCTTGCCGGCTCCATTGGCGCCGATAAGACCGTAACGCTTGCCCGCATCCAGTTTGATGTTGACATTTTCGAAAAGGACCCGTCCGCCGAAACGTTTGGTCAAATCTTTTGTATGAAGCATATCTCTTTTATTCCTTTATCAATTCAATAACTTTTTGTGGCGGCCGTCCGAGAACCGCTTTGCCCTCTTTTATGACGATGGGACGTTCGATAAGACGCGGATGTTCCACCATCGCTTCGATCAATTTTTCATCATCCTCTACGTCCCCCAGTCCCAACTCTTTGTAGATCGCCTCTTTGGTACGCATAATGTCGCGCGGCGAAACACCAAGCATCTTCAAAACCTCTTCAATCTGCTCTTTGCTCGGATGCTCGTCGAGATATTTGTAAATTTTGGGTTCGATCCCCTTTTCTTTGAGAAGTTTCAGTGCTTCGCGCGACTTCGAACAGCGCGGATTGTGCCAGATGATCACCTCGTTTGCCATTGTTGAATCCTTTATGATAAAGTTCTTGGTATGAATGAACAAGAAGAGAAACCGATCGTCGAATTGCTGCCGCCGCTGAATAAAAAGTGCCAAATGATCGTCGTACTTTTACGTGCGGCATTCACTCTCGTACCGATATTTCTTGGTATCTGGGCATGGCTCGAATTCGGCTGGCTCTATGGCCTTCTTGTCTGGCTGGCTGCTGTCTTTGCAGGAATGATAATCCTCAGTAAACTGAAAATCGCCTACATTCCCTTCAACCAACACGAACTTTCCCACTCCGCCACCGCCATACTCAAATGGTACGTGACGAAGCGGATTTGCGATTAATTAATGTAGCTCTGCGTTGAGTTTGACTTCTCTTCTGCTGCGCATCGCGATGATTTGGCCGGTCATACTGTTTTGGCGGAAATGGATGCCATTTTTGCCGGCGAGTTCGACTCCTTTGAGAATGTTTTCATCTTCGACCTTGACATCCCAGAACGGATTGACCTCTTTGATCTTCTCGAGCTCCGAACGGCCGATCGCCACTTTCGTCCCTTCCAGAATCGCGATACCTGCATCGACGATGCAGCCGTCACCCAGTGGTATCCCCGTAACGCTGTTGGCACCGAGAAGCACGTTTTCTCCGATCGTGACGGGGTTGCCGTTCGTTCCGCTGAGAACTCCGAGAATCGACGCGCCGCCACCGACATCCGAACCAGGCCCGACGATCGCGGAACTGGAGATTCGCCCTTCGACCATGACGGCACCGGTGGTGCCGGCATTGAAGTTGACGTAGCTCGCACCCGGCATGACGGTCGTTCCCGGATGCAGCTGCGCGCCCATGCGTACTTTCGCACTGTCGAGGATGCGCGTGTTGTCCGCAGGGATAATGTGTTGCAGATAGCGCGGGAATTTGTCGACACTCTCGATTTCGGGGTAGGCACCGTTGAGTTTCAATTCGATCTCGTTTTCACGCAACCAGTCGAGTTCGAAGGGTTCGTTGCCGAACCATGCGACATTCTGCAGAATACCGAACGCGCCGTTCAGATTCACGCTGCGAAGTGCCGCTTTGCCGAGCGAAAGGGCGTAGAGCTTGATGTAGACCGCCTCGACGCTCTGCGGCGCGGCATCTTCGAACAGAAAAACGATACGAAAGTTGTCGTCGAGCAATTCGGCTTCCGCGATTCCGGCCAACGTAGCGATGACCTGAACGTTTTTATGCGCATCTCCCTTTGCCTCGGCGAGATAGGGAGAAAAAGCGGCCAATGCGTTGATGACCACTGCGTCGGATACGTCGAAAACTTGCTCGGTTGTCGTGAAGTCGACCGTTTCACCACTCTCTTGCAAAGCCGCGATCAGAACCACCGCCGAACCGAAGTTCTCGTTCCAATTGATGAGAGGAAAGACAGCCTGAAGAATCTTGTCGCGGTTTTTCTGTCCGCGGTCGACACGGCAGATACCAAACGCCACCGGTTTGCGATACCCCTCCTGCGCTTCCACGCTTTCGATAAAACTCTTAAATGCCTCTTTGGTTTCAACTTTTTCAATCGCCATGATCACTCCTGTAAAATTTACGCGATTATACTTAAAATAATCTGATTTTGTATTGAATTTTTTATAGTATTGATGTAAAATTGCAACCCTGAAAGCGCTGATGTAGCTCAGCCGGCTAGAGCACTTGATTCGTAATCAAGAGGTCGCGGGTTCGAGTCCCGCCATCAGCTCCACTCTCACGCGAATCACACATCCACGATACTCCAAGCTTTAAGGCCGATACCATCTATTCAGAGGCGGCGTTTTCTTTAAATCTGCACAACTTTGGATGGGCCTTTGCCAGCTCTTTCATCTCCAAAAGGGCCGGATAGCGGTAACGCAGAAGATATTCGTGTGCTTCTCCGATCTTTTCGAAAGGAATACTGAACATTCTGAGCAGTCTGAACAGCGGCTCCTCCACGGCACACAATGCATAATCCAGTCCAAGATTTTTCATTTCCGGGCAGCCATTGTAGATGATCAAATTGAAGATTTTTTTTGTCAATGAAAGTTTTCTGTATTTCGGATGAATCGTAATCCGGGAGATCTCCCCGAGACGTTCGCCATCGATTTTTTGCAAAAAATCGGTCATATGCATGACATTCAATGTCGGGAATCCGATAGGAGAGTGGTGCACGAGTCGAAGGCATCCGGCAACTTTCCCCTCTTTGTCCAAAATCGCGTACTGGTCGGCGAAACGGTCATATTCGTCATATTCCAACCCTTCCGGATAATCTTTTTTGTCGAGGGTTTTGATCTCTTCGCACAAGACATGATAACGGAGTCTGTAAATCTCTTCCAGTAGATTTTCATCCTCTGCTTTCACCAGTTTGAACATTTCGTTTCACTCTTTGAGTATAAATTCGAAACAATTATCTCAAAAAAAACTTATATTTTTCCTTTTTTGGCCAATAGCTGAAGTATTGTGGTCCGTTTCGTCGTGTCGATCCGCCGGCACGCCCCTTTGAACGCCGCCTCTTCGCCGACGATGATGCACATCTTCTTCGCCCGTGTCACGGCGGTGTAGAGCAGTTTGGTGTTGTGCATGACGTAGTGGCTGAAACTCATCGGAATGATGATGGTGTCGTACTCCATCCCCTGGGTCTTGTGGATCGTCAGGGCATAGGCGAGCTGAAGATAGTCCGAAAGTGTGTCGAAACCGTAGCGGACGACGACCTGCTCGTTCGGATAGAAGACGAAACACTCCTCCTCTTCGGGGTCGAATTTGAAGATAAGACCGATCATCCCGTTGAAGATACGCTGGTCGACGGCGTCGTCGCCCCGTTTAAAACCTTCCGGGGAGTAGGAGGGCATGTTTTCGTTTTTGATGTGGACCACCTTGTCGTAGAGTTTGTAGGTATAGAGTCCCTTTTCGACGGCGTGCCTGGCATCGGGGTTGAAGAGTTTCTGCAATTGCAGATTCAGGTTTTCGACACCCAGCGGGCCGGCTCGCATGGGCGTGATGACCTGGATATGGGTCAGGTATCCTCTGATATCTTTCGTCTCGAGTTTTTTGCGCGCCTCCAGAATATATGGAACGGCTTCATGCCTGATGGATTCGAGGATTCGAAGATTGTGTTCTTCGCGCAGCCGCTTTTTTTCACTTTCGTTCATGCCGTTGCGTATGGCGTAGTAGTCGGGAATGCTCATGTCGACGAATTTGAAATCGATGTAGGGCTTTCGATACTCGGGCAGTTCTGCGCGCCGGATCGCGTCGGCGATCAGGGTGATCGCCTGCTCTTCGCTCTGGCGGTAGATTTTGGTCAGTTTGACGACGGGCACGAGTTCATATTTTATAATATCGGAAAGGACGTTCCCCGCCCCGATCGGTGGAAGCTGGCCATCGTCGCCGATGACGAGAAAAACGGCATCCTCTTTCAGTTTGGAGATAAGCTGAAAGAAAATTTGGGAGTTGACCATCGACGCTTCATCGAGAAGCACGACGTCGTAAGGAAGTGCCTCCTTCTCTTTATGGGCCACCAGAAGGCTTTGGATCGTCGCGGAGCGGTAGCCGGTGGTATCGTGGATGCGTTGGGCGGCGATGCCGCTGAGGGCGGTCGTGACGATGGCATCGTACCCGTAACGCTCTTCCAGGAGCTTCAGCATCATCTTCGCGCTCGTGCTTTTTCCCGTTCCGGCATACCCGACAAGCGCCATGACCCGCGTGCCGCGGTTGAGAAGCCTGACCGCTTCGCGCTGCTCCTCCCCGAGCCGGAAACCGATCGCCTCTTCCTCTTTTTCGATGAATCGATCGATATCGGGCAAAATCGGCTCGCCCGGGTTCTCTCTGCGTGCATTCAGAAAATCGAATATTCCCTTTTCCGCCCGGTAATAGAAGGTGTGTGCCAAATGGCCATCGATAAGATGAAGTACTTCGCGTTCGACGAGACGGTCGATCACCTCTTCGACCAGCGGTGCCTCGTCTTCGAAGTCGAGCTCTTCTTGCAGCAGTTGAACGAAATGGCTCCGTTCGACGGCACTGTTGCCCTGCTGTTCGCTGATTTCACGCATCAGATAGGTGACAGCCGCCTCGATCCTGAAAGGCGAACGGGCGTCGATTCCCATCGAGCGGGCCATTTCGTCGGCACGTTTGAAGCCGACCCCCTTGACCTGTGTGACGATGTAGGGATTTTCGCGGATCGCGTCGATCAGATTCTCTTTGCCGCTGAAAGTCCGGTAGATTTCGACGACGATCGACTGACCGATCCTGTAGGGGGCCAGAAACATCGCGAGTTCGCGCATCTCTTTGTATCGCTGCCAGCTTTGGGTGATCTGTGAAAGTTTCTTCTCTTTGATCCCTTTGAACGTTAGCAGTTTCTGGGGCTCTTCGTCGAGAATTCGGAGCAGCTCCTCTTCGCCGTAATGGGCGATGAGCCGTTTGACCAGCTTCTGACCCACCCCTTTGACGACCTTGGTCAGGTAGAAGTAGAGTTCGCTTCCTTTGATGTTGAGTTCTTCGAAGACGAACTGCGGCCCGAACTTCGGATGCTCCTCCCAGTTGCCGCTTAGCTCCACCTCCTGCCCTTCCAGCGCGTCGATGTCGGTGATGAGGCAGTTGCCCGAGATCTTGGCGCCGCTTTCGAGCTTGGCGATCAGAAAGCTCTCTTTCTGAAAGAGAATGCGTTCGATCTTTCCGCTGATCGTCAATTTCATACGAGTCTTTTTCTCAAAATTTTCCATTCCGGCTCATAGTGTGCCACAAGTTCCCAGAATGCCTTCTGGTGGTGTTTGTGGCGTATATGGGCCAGTTCGTGGATGACGACATAGTCGATGAGGCGCATCTCGTAGCGCAACAACGCCGTATTGAGCGTAATGACATTGTCTGCACTGCAGCAGCCCCAGCGGCTTTTGTAGCGGCGGAACTTGAGCGCTTTTGGAACCAGTGCCATCTTTTGCGACCAGTAGGCCGTCCGTTCGGCGAGGATCTCTTTGGCGCTTCGCAGATAGAAACGTTCCAGTGCTTCGGGGAATTTCACCGCATCAGCCTTTTTGAAAAGGAAACGGTCGCCTTTGAAGTCGATGCGGTTTCTCACTGCAGGTTCGCATGTTACGGGATAGGAGACACCCAGAAACCAAATATGGCTCGAAGGGTCGAAACGCTTCGGGTTCTGCCGTGCATGGTAGCCTCTGTAAGTGAGCCGGTCAACAATCCAGCGCTCCTTTTGCGCGACGAACGCCAATGCCTCCTTTTTCGAGAAGCGCCACGGTGTCGTAATGCCGACAGAACCGTCGTCTCGAATACGAAGGTAGAGATTTTTCACGCCCCGTTTGCGCCGGTGGCGGCACGTGAAGACCGTGCCGTCGGCGCAGCGGTAGCTGAAGTGGGTTTCAGCCGACAGTGTTTTTCGCCTCTTCGATCAGTTCGTTCAACAGTTTTTGAATACGCTCGAGTGCTTCGGGCGTTTGGGCTTCGAAACGGGTCACCAGAATCGGTGTCGTGTTGCTCGCACGCACCAGGCCCCACCCGTCTTCGAAAATGACGCGCACACCGTCGATCGTCACGATATCGCGGATCTTCAGTTCGGTGTAACGTTTTTCAAGTATCTTTTTGAGCGCATCGATGATGGCGAACTTCTTCTGATCGGTGGTTTTGACCTTGATTTCATCGGTACTGTAGAGTTTTGGCAGTTTTTCGTACTCCTTATCGAAATCGAAACCGTTTTTGAGCATCTCCAGAATACGCATCATCGCATAGATCGCGTCGTCGTAGCCGAAATAGCGGTCGTTGAAAAAGATGTGTCCGCTCACCTCGGCCGCCAGATCGGCACCGGTCTCCTTGAGTTTGACTTTGAGATTGGAGTGGCCGGTTTTGTACATGATCGCCTTTCCGATCTTGTTGATCTCGTCATACATGATCTGCGAGCACTTCACCTCTCCAATGACGGTGGGGTTCTCCATCGTTTTGGCGAAAAAGAGAGCCAGTACATCCCCTTTGAAGTTGTACTTTTGGCTCAAAAAAGCGATGCGGTCTCCGTCGCCATCGAACGCGAAACCGTAATCGGCCCCCTTTTCGAGCGCTTTTTTGAGATCTTCGAGGTTTTCCTCTTCGCTCGGGTCGGGGTGGTGGTTGGGGAAGGTGCCGTCGGGGTCGAAGTAGAGCTTCTGTGCAGGAATTTTCAGTTTTTCGAGCAGCGGCTCGATCGCCACACCCGCCGCACCGTTGCCGCAGTCGATGGCCATATGCGGATCGAATCCCTCGAGTGAAGAAAAATCTTTCGCCAGGTAGTCGACATAGCTATCGAGTGCCGGAATCTTTATGGCATCGGTTTCCGTCGGGATCGCGATATCGGCTTTTTCGATTTCACGCCCAAGGGCATAGATATATTCACCGAAAAAAGGTTTTTGGTCGATCGTGATTTTGAAACCGTTGTATTCGGGTGGGTTGTGCGATCCGGTAATCTGGATGCCTCCTGCGGGCATTACCGCCTTGCCGCCGACCTGGAAGCTGTTGAAGTTACAGAAATAGTTGACGGGCGTCGGGACGAGACCGCCGTGCAACACGACAACGTTTGCTGCATTCAGGCCGCTGACGAGCCAATCACTCAATTGCGGAGAGTGGGTTCTCGCATCGTACGTGACGACGGCATAATCACCATGCTCTTTGATCTTCTTTCCGAGAAAATAGCCGATGAGTTTGACCCTCTGTTCAGTCAAATCCTCTCCGAAAACCCCGCGAATGTCATACTCTCTAAAGATATGCTGCATTGATATTCTCTTTCTTCAAAAAATTTAGTGATATTCTACCGAAAAGTCGATTCGTGCCTCTTTTAACGCCTTTTCGACTCTTTTAACGGCCGTCTCGCCTCCCTCGAGAGACCACGCTGTCCCGTCGGAACGGAACGTTCGATCGACCTTCAGATCCCCGACCGATTCGAGAAAATGTTCCCACCGCCTCATCACGCCAAAAGCCGTGAAAAAATGGATCGCCGCCCTTCTTTCAAAGACTTTGAGTTCGGCGGCGGCAGCAACGGCCTGCGCAGCCGCACTGTAGGCTCTTGCCATACCACCCGTCCCAAGCTTGATACCACCGAAATAGCGAACGACCAAAACCGCACACTGCATAAGCTCCTTTCCCTGCATCACATGAAGCACCGGGCGTCCCGCACACCCTTTCGGTTCTCCATCGTCACTGCTCTCCTCGACGATCTGCCCATGTGGGTTGACGAATCTCGCGGCCCAGACGATATGGCTCGCTTTCGGATGTTTCCGCCGAAGCTGCGAACGCATCTCTTCGAAACTTCCGATCGGTACGAGATGTGCAAAAAATTTCGAACGTTTTGCCTCTGTTTCACTTTCGAAGCATTGCTGAACTGTTTTCATATGGTAGAATTTTATCCAAAAACTTACAGGAGCTGCGATGGGCTTCGATCAACGGGCCAAAACATGGGATGCTTCGGATAGAAGACAGGCACTTGCAGAAGCGGTCTCCAATGCAATCAGAACACAAACTTCCCTCGAAAAGTCGATGCATCTGCTCGATATCGGAGCGGGTACTGGGCTTTTGACGAGACGGCTGATGCCCTATGTCAGCAGGGTCACGGGAGTCGACACGTCGGCCGGCATGCTTGAAGAGCTGAGAAAAATCGAAGGCCCTGTCGATACGGTCGAAATCGACATTATGGCCTATCGGCCCGAGTCTTCGTTCGACGGAATCGTAAGTTCGATGACCCTGCACCACATCGAGAATACAGAGGGGCTCTTCCGGCACCTCCATGGGCTTTTAAAGCCCGGCGGCTTCATCGCGCTCGCCGATCTGGCACCGGAAGACGGGAGCTTTCACGACCACGGGAACGAAGGTGTTCACCATTTCGGGTTCGATGAAAAAACACTTTTGCTGTTATCGGAAAAAGCGGGATTCATCCAGCCTACCTGCCGTATCGTCCACACCGTTTCCAAAGAGGGCGGCCGCACATACGACATCTTTCTTCTATATGCCATCAAACCACTTCACCATTGATACAGATTCTGTTTCGGCCTGCATGCTTCGCACAATAGAGCTGCCGGTCGGCGATTTCGATCGCATCGTCGAGATTGGATGCGGATGAAAGATCGGTATTGATTCCCAAAGAGATTGTGATATGAATGATTTTTTCATCGCTGACGAAGGGGGATGATTCGATCGACTGTTTGAGCCGCTTTGCCACATAGATGGTTTCGAACTCGTCCGGCGTATTGAGAAAAACGATGAACTCCTCTCCTCCAAAGCGGATAAGATAGTCTTCGTGCCGCAACTGTTTTTGTATCCGTTTGGTCAGATGCTGCAAGACTCTATCTCCAACTTCATGCCCGTATGTGTCGTTGACCTGCTTGAAATAGTCGACATCGTACATGATAATCTTGTATTTCGAATAGTCCGTATTCGAAAGCACTTCATAAAGAAATTTCCTGTTGTAGGCACCCGTTAAAGGATCGATAAAACTGATCTTTCTTCCTTTGTAGTAATAATAGACCTGGGCATACCCGAAAACCAGTAAAACGGCGATACCGATGGCGATGCCGAGCATGATCGATTTGATCTGGACGAAACGCTGTTCCACGTCGGAGCGTATCGCTGCGGAAAGGTCGCTTCCGAGTATGGCGACGACATGGCCGTTTTCAATGATAGGGGTGGCGAGAGTGACCCACAGATACCCCTCTTTCTCATGCTTGTAAACTTCACTTTTCTTCCGGGTGTAAACATCGTCCCATATGGACGATACGGGTTCGAAACGCTGCATGAACATAGCCTGCTCGTTCGGATCCTCCTCGGTATCGAGCAGATATCGGTATCTGCCGTGTTCGTCTTTGAAAACCACGAACAGATGTTCCACTTCAGGCGTTCTGAAATAGGAGAGATCCATTTGCAGATGTTCCCTGACCGATCGATCCCTGGAGAGCTTTTCGAACAGCGGCGAGCCTGTTTCCTCCACCACGAGACGTGCCGCATTTTGAAACTCCATCACATATCTTTCCACGATCGTGTTTATCATATCCTGGCGTGTGGAGAGAAGTACTTTGTCAACCTGTAGATAGAGATATATCATCGCAATCGTAAGAAGAGATAGCAGAAAAATACCGATATTCAATACCAGGTCGAACTGTCGTGTCACTTTCATGGGATATTTTCCATATAGTCATTCATCTCTTTATCGATTTTCAGCCCGAACGCTTCGATCCTTGGGCGTGAAAAAATGATCGTCGGTCGCCCTTTCATCCAAAAAAATGCCCCGATATCGTTCTTGTGACGAAGAAAAAGACGATAGTCGTTCGACAGTCTCGGAATGGAAGGGCACTTGGTAACAGGTACTGGTGCATTTCTCGTTTCGATGATAAGTGTAGCATACTCACAACGATCTTCCAAATGGATATTGGGAATTTTCTCCAACACTTTTCTCAACTGCTTGTCGGGGGTATAGATACGGTACTCAGGCAGTGACAGGTCGAAAATGATTCGGTGCCATATCCTGGCATTGACTTCATGGTCGGATGAAGCCGCGAATAGCAGTAGCAATGGTACCAACAGAATAAAGAGCAGTTTTTTCAAAAGAGCCACTCCATCGTGAAGAAGATCTGTCTGTCTGCAACGGGAAGTATGACACCTCCTTCCACCGGCGGGTTCTGCGTCAAATCCAAAGTTCTGTAATAACTGTTTTTCGCTTTGTTGAAAATATTCGTACCTTTCAGTGCGAATGTCAAATCTTTTTCGACATGATATTTTATACCTGCACTGTAATCGTATCCGGCCTTGACGTGATCGGTTCCTTGCTTGAATATCACTTCATTAAAAATGTCCCATTGATCGAATGTATCGAGGAGTCTTACATATCCGCCCACATAGTTTTTAAAAGAGCGTATGGATGTTTCGTTGAAGTGGTCGAGATAGATATCGAAATCTATCCGGTGATTTTCATTGAGATGGAAGATGACATCGAATGCGAGATTGAAAAAATCCGTCTTGTCGGTATCGCTGTTTCTGATGACGAAAGAGTCCCGTGCCCGTGTAAAGAGCCCGAGGAGACGTACTTCACTCCTATCGGTCGTTCTCTTTACCTCGAGAGATGCGGTATCGTACTTTTCGGATACGAGTTCGGCATGGTGTATGAGCAAATTGTAATATTCCGGCGGGGTTTCCGTATGTGTCAGAAAGCCTTTGAAAGACCAGTTGTCCTGAAGGGAAATGTATCCGATGCGCCCCTGCCACGTATCGAGCCTGTCGTTATTCGGTCTTTGATCGAAAAATATCCGATTGAGTTTCAAAGAGCCGACGAACATCGCATGCCCATTCAATTTGTAATGGTCCTCCAAGAAGATGGAAAAGGTATTGTATGTGGCGTCGCTAGAGGGCGTTACATCGTAATCGTTTATTTCGAAATAGTTGTAACTCACACCTTTGTATCGATACTCGACACCTCCTTTTAATGTATGGTTTCGTACTACTTCGTCATGAAAAAGTTTTACCGTAGCCATATCGTTACGCGAACGATAGAGAAAGTGGTTGTCGTTCGAGTCAAACGGAATGGCAAGCGGTAACTGCATCCAAAATGGCGATGCCGATTCATTGTCGAAATCGAGCACGGAAGAGATGTAACTGAAATCGGATTTCACCACTCCATCCCACCACTCTCCGCTATAGGACAAACGGTAAAGCGGTGCCTGCCACTCCCCGTCCGTCGGAGTGATCATAACGCTTTGTCCGGTGAAGAGATCGTGTTTCTGATCGAGCGCCTCAACCTCGATACGATGATTTTTCAGATGGATATCGCCATAGAGATGGAACTGCTTGTAATCTCTGGAGATATCGTATCCGATATTTTGTTCATGTTTGAAATTGTTGACGGCACCCTCTGCATAGGCAAAATAGGACCATTCATCCATAACCTGGGCATGGGAAAGTGTAAGTTCCTGCGTTCCTCTCTCTCCGAGACGCATCGAAAAGGTGCCACCGTTTTCTCTTTCCGGAATCTTCGTATAGAGTTTTATGACGGCGGCCGCGGGTTCTGTCGTGACATCGAGTACGGGTGCTCCCGTATAGATTTCGACATGGTCGAACATCCCCATGTCGATATTGCCATAAAGCGCCAATCCGCTGCCGAAAAATCCGTCACTTATTTCATGATTGTTGACGAAAACTTTGATCATATCGCTCGAATAGAGCAAGGGGTTGAGTTGAAGAGGATCCGTCATGCCGTAATTGTTGATATCGTAACGGATAAAACGAATCGATTTTATCAGGTCCGACAACCGATAGACCTGCATACGCTCCAGGTCGTCCCGCGTATAGACCACAAGATACCCGGCACTCTCCTTCTTTGTCTGTTTCGAAAGATCGGCCTCTTTTCTATACTGTTTCAGAAGTGTATCGATCGATTCGTCCGCATAAACCGTCTGCAACGCCAGTAACGCACTCATCGCCGCTATAATTGATCGTCCCATCGAGCCATTCCTAATCAATCTGTTTACTTTTTCTGTGATAGCGCTGCACAATTTCCGGATCGGGGTGAAGCGTGGTTCCCGCATCTTCTTTCCCTTCGTAGGGAATATGGGAGAGCACGTATCGGATCGACTCCAGTCTGGCGGATTTCTTATCGTTGCTCTTGACGATGATCCAGGGCGAAAATGTGGTGTGTGTACGGCTGAACATCTCCTCTTTGTAAAAGGTGATCTTGTCCCACATCTTTTGCGCTTTCATATCCACAGGGCTCAGTTTCCACTGCTTCAGGGGGTTGAGTTGTCTCTCCTTGAAACGCTTCTGCTGCTCTTTTTTCGAAATGGAGAACCAGAACTTTATCATGATGATGCCATCATCGATCAGTGCGTGTTCGATCTCCGGAACCTCTTGCATGAATTTGTCATACTGCTCTTCCGTACAGAATCCGAATGCCGGCTCGACGATGGCACGATTGTACCAGCTTCTGTCGAAAAAAACGATTTCCCCCGGGTTCGGCAGATGTGCGAAGTAACGCTGGAAATAGAACTGTCCCGCTTCCACTTCCGTAGGCTTGGGCAGTGCAACGACCCGGTAACGCCTGGGATTGAGCCTTTCGGTGAAACGTTTGATCGCCCCGCCCTTCCCTGCGGCATCCCGCCCTTCGAAAATGACGAGTACTCTCTTTTTGTTTTCGAACACCCAGTTTTGAAGTTTGATGAGCTCGACCTGAAGTTTGACAAGATCCTCTTCGTATCTAACGGTTTTGAGCGCTTTTTCCACATTTTTGCCTTTGGCCAAAAGACAAAGGCCACTTTTGCTACATAAATCGTTCAACGCTTCTTGTATGGCATCGATCTTTTTTTTCAACTTTTTGCTGTTCGTCTTTTTCTTCAAATCTTCAAGGTCTTCGTAAAGCATTCCAGTCCTCTCTGTTATATTCAATGCGTACATGTGCTTGTATATATTATTGGTTCGCTTATTAATTTAGCGTTAAAAAGCGAAGAGAGTATCCACTATTTTGGAAGGCTCGGAAACCGTGCGTATATGCAAAAGTCCTTCGGAGAGTCTTTTGGAATAGCCCCATTCCACAAAAAGAGGTGTGACCTCCGCCTGTTCCGCAGCAACCATATCTTTCGGACTGTCACCTACCATCCACACCTCTTCGAATTTCGAAATTTCACTTATCATCCGAATCATCTCGGGATGCGGTTTCGGATATTTTACACGATCGGCGCCTACGATATCTCTGAAACATCTGTCGATACCATTCTTTTTCAAAATCAGGCGCGACGTACTGCTCGGAGCGTTCGTGGCGACGAAAAGTTCACATTCATGCGAAAGCAGCAGTTCCAGCATCTCGACGATGCCTTCAAAGGTCACGGCATTTTGAAGGCACTGGATGGTGTAGTGCGATTCGAAGAGCTCTTTCGCCTCTTCCTCGTATCGCTTCACGCCGTAAAATTCATAAGCGAGGTTGAGGCCGGGAAGATTCATGAGACGAGCAACTTCCGCAGCGTCCATCGGCTCCAGTCCATATATCGTTTTACGTACGTGATTGATCGAAGCGGTGATATTGGTATGGGTATCGACAAGTGTGCCATCGAGATCGAAAATCACGGTTTTCATGCTGTTCCTTTGCTATAATGGTACCAAAAACGGGGCAACGGGTGGTCAGATTATCGATCGTTTTTTTGATTTTGTCTCAATTTCTGATAGCTGCGGCTCTTCCGATAAAATTTTCGGGCAACCATACCATCGACGACCGTGAACTTTATGAGGTCATCGGTCTGAAAAAGCCATATTTTTTCGAATTTTGGAAAAGTGCGCCGAAGCTCGAGCCGAAGAAGGTCAACCCGCTTTTGACACTGATCGAAAATTACTACAAATCCCATGGTTTCTATCATGCCAAAGCCAAAAGCAGTATTCGCAAAAACCGGATCGTCATTGAAGTCGAAGAGAACGAACCGATTCGTGTAGAGAATGTATCGACAATCTCGCCCCTACCCATCGATACACTCATCCCCTTCGAAAAAGGGGACCGTTTCGATCCCGAAAAATTTATCGAAAGCAAGAAAAGAATTCAGAAATTTTACGCCAATCACCAATATTGCAATGTAAAACTCAACACGAAAGCCTTTGTCGATATCGAAAAAAACAGGGCTTATATCGTCTACGACGTCACACCCAACGATCCATGCGTATTCGGGAAAATCTCCATACACGCCCCCGAAAGCGTCGAACCGAAAATCATCGCATCGCTTCTTCATTTCAGAGAGGGTGATCCTTATTCGGCAGAGGTTATCCGCCGCAGCTACAGAGAGATCTACGCCAACGAGGGAATCGAACGCGTCGTTATCGATGATGGAAAACACGATGGAAACAAGGTCCCTGTAAACATTACGGTATCGGTCTATCCCAAACCCGTACATATCACGACAGGTGCCGGCTTCAGCAGTGACGAAGGCATCAACCTCCAAGCCGGAATCAAACACCGAAACTTCTTCGGAAATCTCAAAACACTTGGCCTGGAAGCACGCTACTCCCAGGTGAAAGCCTTCGTTCGGGCAAGTGCCGATACGCCCTTGCCAAACCACAACAGAGCCAGTGCGGACATCGGAGCGAAGCGGGAGATCTATGACGGATACCATGAAAGATCGCTGCTCGCAAGAATCAACCTCAAACAGTCACGTTACCCCCATTTTTTCCAAGAGAGCCTCATCTATGACGATACGACCACATCCGACAGCAACGATCCGGAAAACTTTCCCAACGGCAAATTGAGAATCCTCTCTCCCCTCGGAAGTTGGGAGATCGACAAACGCGACTCGGTACTGGAGCCGACGAAAGGGTACAAACTCCAAGCCGAAGGGATGGGCTCGTACAAATCGGAATTTTCGGATGCCACCTATTACAAAGTTCTGCTCACAGGTGCCTACCACCGCCCTTTTCCATGGGGTGTATCCTCCGTCCGTCTCAAATACGGTGCCATCAAGGTGCTTCAGGGCAAAGTTCCACCATCCTACCGTTTCTACGCAGGCGGGATGAATTCCAACCGTGCCTACAGTTATCGTCAGTTGGGCCCGAAAAACGGCTATGGCGATCCGATCGGCGCCTACAGTATCACCGAAGGAACGGTCGAACTTCGTATCCCGATGGGCAGCAGTTTCAAAACGGTGGTTTTCAGTGACATCACCTATCTCGGACAGACGACCCTGCCCGATTATGGGAAGCCTTACATAGCGGTGGGCCCGGGAATACGTTACAAAACACCCATTGGCCCGATCGCGCTGGATGCCGGATTCGATATCGACGACCTCAGTCGATTCGCGATTCATTTTCATATCGGGGAACTTTTCTGATGGGTCGTTTGTATGTCCACTTCGCACTCTTTCTGCAAGCGACGCTCATCGTCTCGGGACTCTTTCTCTTCATTACGCTCCATCCAAAGACGACCGATTACATTGCAAAAAAAGTACTGACTTCCAACGGCATCGGATACCGGCGGATCGAAGGGTCGCTCTTTAATGGATTCGATCTTTACGATCTTTCCTACAAAAAAGCTTTTTCGGCCAGGCAGTTGGGTATCCATTACACCCTCTTCTCGCTCTTTTCACCGCGGCCGGCCATCGAAAGTGTCACGCTTGCCGATGTCAAGATCCACCCTCTCCGATTCCCCGAGAAAACGTCGAAAAGTGGAGTAAACGACAGCGGTATCGTTCTGCCTCCCATTCTTTTCGAGCAGGTCGACATCGAACACTGTATCACGTTTCTCCCCGAAGACGAGGCGATCGAATTCGATTTAAAGATCAAAAACCTCCTTCTTGACAAGGAAGCTGCAGAAATCGAACGATTCAACACAAAAATAGAGTCGTCCTACGCCTTCGGCGAAGTTTCCGGATCGATCCACAATGGAACCGTGAAGGCTGAAGGTTCGGTCTCACCCGGGAAAAGATATGAAGAACTTGCCGAAACATATCTGGAAAACTTTCCGAAAAGCTTTCCGGTGAAACTGAATGCAACCATGCAGCGGTTGGAAGCGGCAACCAGGATCGACGAAAAGATCGCACTCAAAGATACCAACCTGTCAATACAAAATTTCACGCTGCGTTTCAACTATCTGTTTAAAGGGAACTACTTTACCGCCAAATCGAACTATCGGCTCGAACACTCATTCGTGACGGCCGACATCGACCAGAGTCTTCTTTTTACGCCCTCGCTCGCCTATGCGGCGAGAATGGAGGGGAGAATATCTTCATCGCGATACCCATTGCCTGCCGACCGATTCGAAGCGGATGCAGCCGGAGACACCGACACTCTTACATCCGATTTTTACATCGGGCCCTTTTCGCTGAATGCCTACAGCACCGACTATAAAAAGTATGCACTGCATCTCGTCGCAAAACCGCATTCACCCTCCTACATCCAACATCTACCACAGATTCTGCTTCGTCAGAGCATCGGAATGGAGGCGAATGCAACCGCCGTGCTCGAACCGGAACCCACTGTCGAAGGTGTTGTCGCGCTCGATGGAAACTACTCTACGACAAAAAGTTTCATCGAGATGAAACCGGATATGATGCTCGTCCACTCGAGTGTCACTCCAAAAAAGAGCGGTGGCGGTATATGGGAGGAGCTGCCACCCCCACTGATTGGAGAGATCGAGAGTTTCCTTTTCCTCTCGAAAGAGAAGAAGATGTTCAACATCTCGACCACCAAAAGCTACCTGACCCTTTTCGAGAAGAGAGGGAAGATCGAAGGGTGGGCGAATATCGGTTCTTTGACACTGGATGCAAAGGGGGAGGTGGAGCCGGACGGAACGACGAATCTCGACTTCATCACCCATATCGAGTCGCTCCACGAACTGATGGAGGAGTTCGATCTGAAATCCGACGTCATGATCGATGCGGAATTGACCAGCCATTTCAGTGTCTCCCTTGCGGAGCGTCTACAGCTTACCTACAAAACCGAGATCCCATGGTATCTTGTCGAACCCGATTCCCAGACACTCTACTATGGACTCGACTCGCTCCTGGAAGGGGGAATCGACGGCGAAGAGGTGCGTATCGACCGCTATAGCGTAGCGATAATGGACCATCGTCTGGAACAGAACAGAAGCTCATATTTTCACTTCGATGAAAATCTGACGCTTTTCATCGACAAGCTCGCTTTTCTGGACAAAGGGATGGCGAAAGGGTACTTCGATCTCCGAAAGGGTGAAGGCTCGATCGCACTTGAAGGAAGAGGCGTCCATTATAACGGGCCGGAGGGAAATGTCACGGCGGATTTGCAGATAACCGCTTCCCTCTCTCCGGCATCGTTAAGTGCCGAAGGTGAAATCGGGATTCTCGATGCGCTCATCGTCTACAAGCCTCCCAAAGAGTACACCGTCAACGATGAAGATATCGTCATCATTCAGGATATCAAAGAGCCAAGCCACACCAAAAAGAGCCTGAATATTCATATCTTTTCGAAAAAGGCGCTCCACTACAGGATACCGATGGTCGACGTCTACTTCATCCCGGATGTCACGATATGGAAGGAAGCTGAAAAACCTGCGGTTCTGCTTGGCATGGTGAAGGTCGTGGAAGGTTCTCTCAACGTCGCAGAAAAATATTTCGACATCGAGCCGTCGGAGATCTACTTTTCTGGCGCACATCCTATCAATCCCTGGCTCGACCTTCACATTCTCTATGAAGTCGACTTCAACAAATTCCATATCTATGTGAGCCACTCTCTTTCAAATCCCGTATTTCTCTTTTCATCCGAGCCTCCGATGAGCCAGAACGATATCATGAGCTACATTCTTTTCGGGGAGCCGGCCGACGAATCTTTCAAACAGAACGGCTCGTCCGAAAGCACCATCGGTACCATGCTGCTGGGTGCCGGGCTCAAAACCGCCATCGGCTCCGCGACAGGCATACGCTTCGATACGCTCAACATCCTCAACACTCCCGAAGGAGGGTTCGGTATCGAAGTGGGCAAACGGCTCAGCCGCCGCATACGCATCATCTACCGGAACGACTCCGTTTCGAGTTTCATCATCCAGTACAAGGCTTCACGAAGTGTTCGTATCGATGTCGATGTCAAAGATACGGGACAGGGAATCAATGTACTCTACGTAAAAGATATCCGAGGATTTCCTTAACGTCGATTTCTAAGATATCGCAACAGATACCGGTCGGAGGAGAGACGAATATCCACATCCGCGCCATTCACGATCTTTTCGGCAGCCATCCGCCCCATGAGCGGGCCGAACACGAACCCCCTTCCCCCGAACCCTCCAACGATGTAGCATCCCGGTAGGTACGGAATGGCATCCGATTCGGGTTTGAGGCTCTTGGGCGGAGTTTTGAGTTGTACTTTTGCCGCCTCTGTATCCGCAACGGCACCGACGATCGGGAAGTGGTCGCTGACGGAGGAGCGGTGGCCGGCGTAGATGCGTACGATCCGCTGATCCCGGAGGTCGGGGACGAGGGCGATGGCATCGACGATGAGCCGGTTGACACGTTCGATCTCGCTTCTCGGGTCGTTTCGGACATGGGTGGCGCCGATACGGACGATGCCGTCGATATTCGCGGAGACGGAGAGTTTCTGATGGAGTGTGACGGGAATCTCCGCCGAACTTTCAACGTCGACACGCTCGCCCCAGAGACCGCCAATCGTGATGTAGGGGATCTCGACGGGAAGTTTATCGGCTCCGGTAGCGAGGACGATATTTTTTGCCGAACAGTTTCCGATATACCAGTGCCCTCCCCTTCGTTCAGGCTTCGCATCGACGCCCCATACCGTATCGATTCCCGATATCAGCTTTTTCGCCACCGTCATCGGATCGACGAAGGCGCTGTGATCGAAACAGAAAGCCCCGTACCGCATAAAATCGGGAGCGATGAAAGGTAGATCTTCGGCTTCGCACCATCTGTAGGGAAGATCGAGATGCTTTTTGTAGGTTGCGAACTTTTCGGCATCCCCTTCGTCTTTTGGGATTCGTACGAGCCCTTTTTGAAAGAAGCCTTCGGGTACGGCTTTGGCGTAAAAGCCGAGTGCGAAAAGGTAGGCTTCGTTGGTGATTTTCTGTAAGTCGCCGCCTTTGCCCAGGCGCGGCGAAAGAAAAGCCCCCGCTGCACCGCTGGCACCGGCGAGCAATCCCTTTTTGTCCACGAGCAGAACCTTCTGCCCAGCCTCCTTCAACCAGTAAGCGGTACTGATACCCGCAATCCCGGCACCAACGACAATAGCGTCGTACCGCTTCTCACTTCTCACTTCTCACTTCTTGCTTCTCGTTAAATGCTTATCTCTTTGATATCTGCGACGATTTTGAACGCTTTGTAGATCGATCCGACAAGGTTTCTTCGGTTGGTACGGAGTTTCTCGTCCTCGGCATTGACCATGACATTGTCGAAAAAGCGGTCGAGCTGAGGCTTGAGAGAGAAGAGCGCATCGAGCTGCATTTCGTAATCGTCGTACTCCTTAGAGACGATTGCCTCGAAGGCTTCGTAAAGTCTTTTTTCCTCCTCTTTTTCGAAAAGTGCCGGATCGACCGTCAGTTCGCTTTCGAGGTCGATATCTTTGCTGATGTTGGCAACGCGTTTGAAAGTGGTGAATATCTCTTTGAACTCGTCGCTTTCGGTAATGTTTTTGAGTGCGTTCACCTTCTTGACGATCTCGCCCACGTCACGCTCACCGCTGGCGAGTACCGCCGTGATGATCGACGGGTTGGCGTCGAGTGCTTTGTAGAATCGTTCGTCGAAAAACTTCTCGAGCTCTTTGGTGTCAAACTCCGCATACTCTTTTTTGAAGTAGTCGATCATCTCAGAAATGTTGAATGGAATATCGAAATGCGTCACGATGCGGATGATGCCGGCCGCTGCCCGGCGCAAGGCGAACGGGTCGCGCGAACCGGTCGGGATCTTGCCGACCGAGAAGAGCGCCATCAGGTTGTCGAACTTGTAGGCGATGGCCAGAAGTGCGGCAAAAAGGTTTTCGGGCAGGTCGCTCTCTTCGCCGCTTGGGAGATACTGGTCACGTATGGCGACGGCGACCAGGTCGTCCTCGCCCAACGCTTTCGCGTAGTAGTACCCCATGATCCCCTGCAACTCGGTAAACTCGTAGACCATTTCGGTCAGAAGGTCCGCTTTTGCCAGCATCGCGGCGCGTTCGGCCAGCGCTTTGAGCTCACCCACATCTTTGGAGGTCTCTTTTTCGAGCGGTTCGGCATAGACTTCCGCCAGTGTCGTCGTAATGAGACTCTCGCGCACACTCTTGTCATACATCGTCCCGAGGCCGTCCATGAAGACGATGCTTTTGAGCCCTTCCGGGTTCAGGCCGTTTTTCAGGTCGTTTTCATAAAAGAACATCGCATCGCTCAAACGCGGTTTGAGGACCCGTTCGTTCCCTGCGATCACTTGCGAAAAGTCATCGGTTTTGGCGTTGGAGACGACGACGAAGCTGTTGTTTAGCACCCCCTCTTTGAAGAGAGGAAAGTAGCGCTGATGCTCCTTCATACTGGTCATGATCACTTCCGGTGGCAGTTTTAGAAAGCTCTCGTCGAAACGTCCGAGCAGCGGCGTCGGATACTCGGTGATCGCGACGATCTCATTCATCAGCTCCTCGTCATGTCCCACGTTGACGCCATACTCTTTTTCGATCGTTTCGAAGCCTTCTTGAATCGTCTCACGCCGCCTGTCGGGAAAGAGTTCGACACCTCCGTTTTCGAGTGCTTCGAAATAGGCTTTCGGCGAATCGACCGGAATCGGCTCGAACGTCACCTGCCGATGCACACGTGTGGTGTTGGAGCTCTTGACGTCGAAGAGCTCGATGGCCGGGACACTGCTGCCAAAGAGCGCCAGTACCCAGCGCACCGGGCGGATGAACTCCTCTTTGCGATCGCCCCAGCGCATCATCTTCCCAAAGCGCATCGAACCGATCCAGGTTTTGACCATCTCGTCCAGCAGCGCCTCGCTCGGCTCTCCGACAATGGTCTTTTTGTAGTAAAGTACCTCTTTTCCGCCCTTTTCTCCACGGCCGATCTCACTGAGCGGCACACCACACTTCTGCGCGAAACTCTCCGCCGCACGGGTCGGCTGACCATCTTTGAAAGCGATCTGCACCGGCGGTCCGAACATCTCATCTTCGCTGTCGGGCTGCTTTTTCAAAAACTCGGGATGCCACAGTACGAGACGGCGCGGCGTGTAGGAGAACTCGAACTCGGCCATCAGGCGATTGGCCTCGAGAATCTTCGCCCACGATTTTTCGATATCATCGAGTATTTTGAGAAGGGGAACGGCGGGAAGCTCTTCCACACCGATTTCGATAAGAAGGGGTTGGGTCATAACGTCTCCATTCTCTTTGGAAAATTGACCCGATTTTATCAAAAAGGGGCTTTAAGTGCGATTACACGTAAAAGTCGAAGCCGTCGATCTGTTCGAATAGCCGGTCGAAAAGCCGTTTCGTACTCTCGAGGAGTTTTTCGTTCTGCTCAAAAAGTGCGAGAACGTCGTCCATCGTACCGACGGTTTCGTCTTTGAGCATATTCTGCATATCCGGAGTATCGGTTGCAGGAAGCTCCTGCCGCATCATCTGGGAGAAAT
This sequence comes from Hydrogenimonas cancrithermarum, assembly GCF_030296055.1. Lineage (NCBI taxonomy): Bacteria > Pseudomonadati > Campylobacterota > Epsilonproteobacteria > Campylobacterales > Hydrogenimonadaceae > Hydrogenimonas > Hydrogenimonas cancrithermarum. The sequence continues at coordinate 104,931 of NZ_AP027370.1, read as the reverse complement.
TGGTGATCTCTTTGAAACCCGGAATTTCGTCGCTCTTCTCGACATTTTCGAGAAACTGCTGAAACATCGGCTTGATGATCTTCATCGCCTCTTCGATCTCTTTTCGATCCTGCGCGTCGATGCCATCGCCTTTATAGGAGAAGCGATAGCCGTATTCGTGCCGAAGGCTCATCGAAAAGGAGCGTTCGCCCTTCCCATCACTGGCATGCAGAGAAACACTTTTATTGTCATACATCGAAAGCGAAATCCTGTCGCCGGAACTCGTCGTCAGATCAAAGCCGAAACCGTTGGAAGAGGCATTGAGTGTATCGATCCGAATCATACGTTTCTCCTATGGTCTTCTTGTGAATGGAATATCGACATTTTTCATCTCTGTTTCAGTGATCCGCACGACTTTCACCATCTACAGCGCCTTCGAGTCGACGATGAACGTGACCGGGCCGTCGTTGACGATCTCGACCTCCATCATCGCACCGAACTCTCCCGTTTTGACCGGCACGTGGGCCCGTAATGTCTCGCAAAACTTCTCATAGAGCCGTTTCGCATCCTCTGGTGGCATCGCGTTATCGAAGCTGGGGCGGCGCCCCTTTTTAACGTTTCCGGCGAGTGTAAACTGGCTCACGACCAGCGCTTCGCCACCGATATCGAGAATACTCCGGTTCATTTTGCCGTTTTCGTCAGCGAAAATGCGCAGATTGACGATTTTCGGAACGAGTTTTTCGATATCGGCTTCGCTATCGCCCTTGAAAACACCGAGCAGGATATTGAAACCGTGTCCGATTTCCGCCACTTTTTCTCCATCGATCGTGACGGATGAGCGGCTGACACGCTGCAACAGGGCGATCACTCCCCACCCTGCTGCGGTTCATCCTTTTTCTTCACTTCCGTTCCGTTTTCGCCGTAGCGCTCTTCGTATTTGTTGGCGTGGTAGCCTTTGATAATCCAGACCATAAAGAGGACGAAGCCGATCGTCATGATGACATCCATAATACCTTTCACATCAATCCTTTAAAGGTTTCGAAATTTTGCCTCACCGCTTCGTAGGCGACGATACCGACGCTGATAGAGATATTGAGACTCCGTCCCTCCGGCGTCATGGGTATCGTGATACACTTCTCTTTGTTCGCCTCGAGCAGTTCTTTGGGCAATCCCGTCGTTTCGCTCCCGAACAACAGAAAATCACCCGGCTGAAAGTCGGCTTCGAAATAGGGACGGTCGGTCTTTGTCGTCGCAAACCACATCCGTTTGTCGCCGTGCGCTTGCAAAAAGGCGTCGAGTGAGGGCCAGATGGCCGGGTCGAGCTTGTGCCAGTAGTCGAGCCCCGCCCGTTTGAGGCGTTTGTCTTCGATGACGAACCCAAGCGGCTCGATCAGATGCAAAGATGCTCCCATATTGACGCAGAGCCGGCCGATCGTTCCGGTGTTCGGGGCGATTTTCGGTTCGACGAGTACAATGTTTACCATTTCACGATTGCTCCAGAATAAAGTGGTAAAATTGTAACCAAAAAAGAGGCTGGATAGAATGAAACGGATTTTTTTGGCACTTTTGATTCCGATTTTGCTTATCACCGGCTGTGCGAAAGCGCCCGTCACAGGTCGAACGCAACTCATCATGCTCTCGCCCCAGCAGGAGATGGCACTGGGGTTTCAGGCGGAACGGGAGATTTTCGAAAGCGAAAAAGTGACGAACGACCCGCGCTTCGTCGAACCGGTACAGCGTGTCGGACACCGTATCGCCAAAGCGACCGGCCTCGATCTCGACTGGAAATTTTACGTCATCGAAAACGACAAGGTCCCCAACGCTTTCTGCCTCGCCAACGGCCATGTATTCGTCTATACCGGCCTTTTCAAATATATCGACAACGATGCGCAGCTTGCTACGGTCATGGCACACGAAATCGCGCACGCCATCGCCCACCATGTCGCAGAGCGTATCAGCGTCGCCCAATTGACGGGCATCGCCACCGCTATAGCGGCCGAAGCGATACACTCCAGTGCGAACGAATATCAGCAACTCTACGAAGCGGCGCTGGGCATCGGCTCGCAAGTCGGCGTCATGCTTCCCTACTCCAGAATGCAGGAGAGCGAAGCGGACCACATCGGCCTGATCCTGATGGCCGAAGCCTGCTACGATCCCCGCGAAGCGCTGAAGTTTTGGGAAAAGTTCGCCAAAGCCAATGGTGGAGAAGAGCCGATCGTCTATTTCAGCACCCACCCGGCGACAAAGCAAAGAATCGAGCAATTGAAAAGGTTGATGCCCCGAGCCATGGAGATCTACAAAACGTGCGACCGTTCCAGGCTCACACCGGTGAAGAGCGGAGAGCCCTACGCCGCCTCATCGACACTAGGGGAACGAGTCGATTGAGAGAGATCTCTCAAAAGAGAGCCTTCCATTTTAAAACCCCTGCGCCGTCACGGCGCCAGTCAGTGACGGAAAGATCTCCTCTCCGCCTCCTGCTTCCTTTCCGTTCGCGGCGCTTTCGAAGCTCTCGTGCGCATCGTTTCGCATCCGTAGAACTGCTCCTCCGGCGGTCTGCTTCTGCGCTTGACCTCTTTGAAGCGCATGATCTTCGATTTGACGGTGCCATTCGCATAGCATTCGTAACCCAAAACCTCCATCGTTCTCCTCCTTTTTTTCCGTTCCGAGCAGAGCTGTTCCATCCAACCGCCGAAACGGGGATCTCTTCTTCGGCACGGAAAGGTGTATGGAGACGACTTTCACTCGGTCGTCGCGGTTTCCCTGCCGATTATTCATTATAGCCTATAACTCTACCTTGCGTCTGTCTCTCAGCTGACACTCGCGAGGTTCGTTTTTCGCTGAAGATGCAGCGTTTCGTCGAATTCATAGAGAATCGGTTCGCCTGTGGGAATTTCGACCTTGACGATCTCGGCAGGCGTCAGACGCTCTATCGTATCGTAGAGCGCACCGGCGTCTGTCGTATCGTTTGACGTCTCGCCACCGATGACCCAGCCGTTTCCGGTAATCTTCGAAATAGTTGCTCATCATGTTGAAGCTGTAGACCTCCGTGGCGGCCTGAAGCGGGGTATGGGTCGTGAAGATGGAGGTTCTTTTCACCTTTTCGATTGCTTCGTCGAGGGAGAGGCCTCCATCTTCTATGAAAACGCGCACCCGTTCGAAGAGGACGCAGGTGGGATGCCCTTCGTTGAGATGGAGGATCGAATATTCGATTCCGATCTCCTCCAGCATCCGATACCCTCCGATGCCCAGCACGATCTGCTGCCTCAGCCCCTGGTTCATGTCGGGGGTGTAGAGGTGGGAGGAGATCTGGCGATCCCACGGATCGTTCCGTTCGATCGGCGCGCAATCTTTGTCGATCGTCTCGTTGGCTCCCTGCTGCCAGCCGTCGCTGCCGATCACCTGCCTGACGTATCCCTGCGGATACATGAATCCCACGCCGACCATCGGCAGTCCCATGTCGCTCGTCTCTTTGAGGATGTCTCCGGCCAGAAAACCGAACCCGCCCGAATAGATCGGAAGGGTGTGGTGCAGACCGAACTCGGTGCAGAAATAGGCCACGGGAAAGAGCTCCTCCTCCGATCTCTTTCCAGAGGTAGGGATTGATGCGCCGGAAGAGATTTTTCCCGGAAGGATTACATGTCCACCAGAGCTTGAGGGCGATCTCTTTCGGGAGGCTCGGCAGAACGATATTGACGGAGGGGGCGGAGGGTCTCCTATTTCCAGTAGTAGAGGGCGTTGCCGTCCAGCGCATCCTCGATTTCAAGGAGGCGGTTGTATTTGGCAAGCCTTTCGCTGCGGGATGCCGACCCGGTTTTGAGGTGGCCGCTGCCCATCGCCACGGCGAAATCGGCCAAAAAGGTGTCGCAGGTTTCGCCTGACCGGTGCGAGAGAAAGGCGCGCCATCCGTTTTCGATACAAAGACGCACGGCATCGACCGTCTCCGTCACCGTACCGATCTGATTGAGTTTGATCAAGGAGGCGTTGGCCGCACCGGTTTCGATGCCTCTGCGAATGAATTTCGTGTTGGTGACGAACAGGTCGTCGCCGACCACTTCAATCTTCTCGCCCAGGGCTTTCGTGAATTTGACGAAACCCTCCCAATCCTCTTCGCCCAGGGGGTCCTCCCACAGTACGATCGGATACTTTTCGACCCAGCGTTCCGCCATCTCGATCAGATCGTCGCTGCGCATTCGACCCGCACCCGACCATTTGAGATCGTAGAGACCGATCGTATCCGTAGCGAAGGAGGTGGCGGCGCTGTCGAGGGCGATGGCGATGTCGACACCCGGTTCGTATCCACTCTTTTCGATCGCTTCGAGGATCAGTTCGATCGCCTCTTCGTTACTACCGAGATCGGGCGCGAATCCCCCTTCGTCTCCGACCGACGTCGCCAAGCCCCGCTTTTCGAGAATCTTCTTGAGTGTATGGAACGTTTCGGCGACGTATCGAAGCCCTTCCGAAAAAGCGGGAGCGCCGAGAGGCACCGCCATGAACTCCTGAATGTCGACACTGTTGTCCGCATGCTCTCCGCCGTTGAGGATATTCATGCACGGCACCGGAATGCGCCGCGCTTCCGATCCGCCGACATAGCGGTAGAGGTCGTCGCAACGGCTCTGCGCCGCCGCTTTGGCAACCGCCATCGAAACACCCAGTATCGCGTTGGCGCCGAGCCGGCTTTTGTTGTCGGTAGCGTCCAGTTCGATCATCAGCCTGTCGATCATCGCCTGTTCGGAGGCGTCGAGTCCGACGAGCTCGGGCGCGATGATATCGTTGACGTTGGCGCACGCTTTGCGTACCCCTTTGCCGCCGTAGCGGCTCGCATCGCCGTCACGCAGCTCCACCGCTTCGTGTTCGCCCGTACTCGCACCCGATGGGACGGAGGCGCTCGCTTTCGTCCCGTCTTCGAGCGTCACGAAAACCCTCACCGTCGGATTTCCCCGCGAATCAAGGACCTCCAACGCCCTGATTTGTTCTATGATCGATTCCGCCATGTCGGCTCCTTTGAATTTGAAATGGTCTATTCGGACAAAAAGATCGGTACAGAGGCGCATGGGTCTCGATCTATTGGGAATCGGACTCCCACCCCTTTCGCACGCGGCACAGTCGCTCTTCATTCCGATTACTATATAATACGACAAAGATGGTTAACAACGGCAATCGACGCCCCCAAAAAAAAGGAGAGAGATGTCCGGTCCGATACTGTTCCTGCATGACCATACGATGGAGAAGGAGCGGGTGGAGGAGATGCTCGCCAAGATCGAAACCTTTTGTCGAGAGCCGGCGGAACGCCATATCTTCAAAAAACGGAAAACGGCTTTTTCGGAGGGCACCATGCTTTTCGTCGCCGTTCGTGACGAGGAGTTCGTCGAATGGCTCTCCCACATCGCGGAAAAAGATGTCACGATCGTACCGTTGCCATACGAAGCGAATCCGCTTCAGCGAAAGGTTTACGAGATACCGGACAGCGTGGAAGAGGCGCTGGAACTCGGCATGGACGAAAAGAATCACCGCACATCGAGAATGCTTCGCTGCCAGGGCGATGCCGTCTTGGGATGCATCACCGTCGGGGAGAGCGAGTGGGTGAAAGTACGGGACGAAAAGCCGCTCTGGTCCAGAGTCGGAAGCCTCTTTTCTCTTCGGCTGCACCCTTACGACATCACGACGCAAAAGGGACAGACCGTCAAAACTGCCGCACTGCTTCTTGAGATTTCCGGCGAATCGGAGATGACCCGGGAACGCACCTACTATTTCAAGGAGAGCGACAACCAGTGCCAACGCGTCGCCGCAATCGTCTACGCACCCCAGAGCATCGTCGAAACGATGAGGCTCCGTCTCCTGCTGACGAGAAAAAAGCGAAATCCCGGCGAAAATCTGCCACCGGGTATCGGGACCGTCAAATCCAAATCTCTGAAAATCACGACACCGGAGAGCCGGCCGATACCTGTCGTGTTCAATGACGTAAAAAGAGAAGTTTCGGAGGTCACGATAGTGAGTGTTCCGACGAAAGCACGTATCGTGACGGGCTGGAAAGGGTGTGTCAGCGGCGAGGAGAAAGAGAGCCTGCGCATCCAGAACCTTCCCGCCGAAGAGGATCTCATAGGTTTTTTCACCAAAAAGAGCCTTCCCTTCATACCGATCGCCGCCGAGAGTGCCTTCGCTGAACTCTTTACGAAACTGAGAGACTCCGCCCGGATGAAAAACGCCTATCTCCTTCTACTTATCATCAGTGTTTTGATGGCGACGACGGGTCTCTTTCAAAACTCCTCGCCAACCATCATCGGTGCGATGATCCTGGCGCCTCTGATGGCTCCGATCGTCGCGTTCTCGATGGGCGCCATCCGTTTCGACGAAACCCTTCTGAATAGAAGCGCGAAGACCATTCTGCTCTCTACGCTCATCGCGCTGGGGGCCTCCGCGTTCGTCGCGGGTTCGCTGCCTTTCTCTCATCTGACGGAACAGATGGACCTGCGCACCCATCCGACGCTGCTCGATCTCGCCGTGGCCATCTTTGCAGGCGTCGCGGCGGCTTACGGATACATCAACACCAAAGTGGGGGAGAGTCTGGCCGGCGTGGCGATCGCCGTGGCCCTGGTCCCGCCGCTGTGCGTCTCGGGTATCGGCATCGGCTGGGGATCGTGGCACATCTTCGCCAACGCCTTTTTGCTCTATCTGACCAACATCATCGGCATTCTCTTCGCGGCCGGAACGACCTTCTATCTCATGGGTTACGCATCCCGCAAATACATCTCCGCAGCTTTCATGCTGAAACTCCTGATGCTCTGTCTCATAATCCTGCCTCTCTGGCTCTCGACCCGCTCTTTGATCCTTGAACAGCGAATCTACCGTGAAGTCGCGGAGTATCAGAACCTGCCTGTCGGAGGCAGACCCGTTCAGATCCATCTGACGAAAGTGCAGTATCGTCCCACCGGCCTGCAAATACACGTCACGGTGACGACGCTGGGCACCTTGAACGAAGAAGAAAAACGTGAGATAGCCGATATCCTACGTAAAAAAATAGGCAAGAAGATCAAACTCGTCATGGAATACAGGGAGATGTTCTGATGACGTTGAATCTCAAAGCGAAAATACGGGCGGACATTGAAAAGAACCGCGAACGGGTCAAAAAGCTCGGTCCCGGTCTCATTACCGGCGGAGCGGGAGACGATCCCGCCGGCATCGTCACCTACACGGTCGTGGGGGCGACCACAGGATTTTCGCAGCTGTGGCTTCTGCTTCTCTCCACGCCGATGATGATCGCCATCCAGAACACGGTCGCGCGCATCGCCATCGTCACGGGCAAGAGCCTGCCTGAGATCACGACGGCCTACTACTCCAGAAAGCTCACGATCCTGATGATCCTGGTGCTGGCGGTGGCAAATATCCTGACCATCGGGGCAGACCTCAACGCCATCGCGGCCATTCTCCATATCGTCAGCGGTTACCCGACCATCTATTTTCTCATTCCCATCACCGCGTTCATCGGATATCTCATCACGTTCGGAAAGTACAGGACCATCAAAGGGGTCCTCATTTCGCTGACCGCCATTTTGGGGGTCTACATCGTCTCGGCGGTGATGGCCAAACCCCACCTTCTCGACGTGCTGAAGAACACCTTCATCCCCCACATCCAGATGCATTCCGCATGGATCATGGCGGCGCTCGGGATGCTGGGCACCACGATCTCCCCATACATGCTCTTCTGGCAGGCGGCGGAAGAAAAGGAGGAGAAAAAGAGTGTGGTCCAGGCCGACGAAGTGGGTTTCGATACGATCGTGGGCATGGTCTGGTCCAACCTACTGGCCTACTGCATGATCGTCACCGGTGCGGTCATGCTCTACGGTACGGGAACGGACATCCCCGACATGCAGAGCCTGGCACTGAGCCTGAAACCGGCAGCCGGCGAATACGCCTTCGCCCTCTTCTCTTTTGGCGTCGTCGTCTCGGGGTTTCTTGCGATCCCGGTTCTGGCCGGCTCCACAGCCTACGCCGTCGCCGATACGTTCGGATGGCGTGAGGGAATGGACTACAAAATCAGCGACGCGAAGGGGTTCTATATCGTCTTCGTGGGAGCCCTGGTGGTGGGGGACCTCGTAGATATGCTTCCGGGCGTCAGCGTCGTCGACGCCCTCTACTACTCCCAGATCCTCGACGGCATGCTCATTCCCCTGCTCATCGGCATCGCCCTGCTGATCACCAACAACAGGGCGATCATGGGAGAGTATACCGGCACACGGTTTCAAAACATCTTCTCCATCTTCGCCCTGCTGGTCACCTCGGCACTCACACTCGTCATGGTCTGGCAATGGATGCAATGATCGTAGCAACTTCCCCGTGGGGAAAGCGGCAAAGTGGTACAATGGATTGCGAAATTTGTCAAATACGTGACCGCGAGTCCAACGAGCGACTTTTCGGGTTTGTAAAGAGGGTGGCATGATGGTGTTCAATCTCTTCTCCTATCCGGTTCATCTTCTCCTGACACACGGCTATGCGGCACTGTTCGTCTGGAGCGTACTGGAGGGAGAGATCGGGCTGATGCTGGCCGGATGGCTCGCATCGGAACACAGGGTCTTCACCTATTCCGGGGTCGTCGCGGTCGCAATGGCGGGTGCTGCCATCGGCGATCTTCTTCTCTTTTTGTCGGGAAGGCTCTTCGAAAAACGCGCCGTCGCCTGGCTGGAGGCCTATCCCGAAAAAAAGAGAATGGCCATGAAATGGCTCAAAAAATGGGGCCCTTTCGTCATCGTCTTCGAACGGTTTGTCTACGGTACCCACATTCCCGTTCTGCTGACAATCGGCATGTCCGGTTACAGTTTTCTCAAATTTCTCTTTTTCGACATCCTGGGTATCGTACTCTGGGCGTTCACTTTCGTTTCCGTCGGATACTATTTCGGCCACGGCGCAATCGACCTGATTCTCTTCGCGCAGAAAAACGTTTTCGTGGTTCTCTTTTTCGTTTCGCTGTTCGCACTGATACTCTTTTCGCAAAACGGAGACAACCGATGAGAAAAACCCTCTTATATCTCCTCTTTCTCGCACTCTTCCTCCATGGTGCGGATATCAACGACTCGCTCGTACGTGGTACGACACAGACCTACGAATCGCTGCTGGCGACCTTAAAAAAAACGGAACAAAAAAACGACGATACGGCACTGCAGGAGGCTCTGCTCTACAAGCTCATCAACCTTTCGAAAAATCCGCCCGTCGAAAAGATCGTCATCGAACGTCCCGACAACGAAAAGGCGTACCGGGAGCTTATCGTCCGGTTCGGAAACTGGGCCCTCTCCAAAGCCGAAGCCGCAAAAGATATCGCCTCGCTGGAAGAGAGGCTCGGTGTGGTGGCCGATCAGTTGAAAAGCAGCGAATCCAACGCAAGCAATCTACTGACACTGCAGCTTCAATACGCCTTCTACACCAAAGGGAAAAATCTCTACATCCGAAAACTCGAACATTACAAAGAGGCGATCGGGCAGGCACCGTCCTATTTCGTGGAAGGTTTGCAACGCATCAGCTTCGATACGGACACGGTGAAAAAGAGAATCGGACAGATCGACACTTCCCTTGAGAAACTCGAGAAAGAGATACAAAGGCTCGACGTAGAGAGGGAGCGTCTCAACCTGCTGGGCAAAAGCGGTGCGGTCAAGCGAATCGGCAGCCGGATCGATCGGCTTCAGGCCAAAAAGAGAAACCTCCTCAACGAAAAGCTGGTCGAACTTTTCATCCTCTTCTCCTCGGCACTGCACGACAAAAAGAGTACCGAAGCCTTCGCCCTGCAGAAACGGATCATGAAGATCATTGAAAGATCCTATCCCGAAGAGGTGCAGGACGACATGCGCGCACTTTTCGACAAGATGGAAACGACGGTTCTGGGAAGGGCCGAAACGATCAAGGGGGCGACCCTCGAAGAGATCAAGAACGCCGTCTCGCTCTTCTGGGAAAAGGCCAACGCCCCGCTCTTCGTCATCAACGAAACGCCCATCAGCGCCTTCAAACTCTTCATGGCTCTCTTTATATTCGTCATCGGCATCGTAATCGGAGGATTCTATAAAAACAGCATCAAACGCCTCACCTTCAAAACCCGCACCCTCACCTCTTCCACGCGGACCCTTCTGGCCAATCTCGGTTACTACACGATCATCATCATCGCCTTCTTCATTGCCCTCAATGTCGTGGGGATCAATCTCTCTTCCATCGCTCTGGTCGCCGGTGCCCTCTCGGTGGGTATCGGTTTCGGACTTCAGAATATCGTCTCCAATTTCGTCTCCGGCATCATCCTGATGTTCGAGAGGAGCATCAAGATCGGGGACTACATCGAATTCGACGAAAACCTGCGGGGCCACGTCTCCGACATAAGAATGCGCTCGACGACGATCACGACCAACGACAACATCGACGTTATCGTCCCCAACCAGGATCTGATTCAAAACCGTGTCATCAACTGGACCATGAACGACCAGATCCGGCGCTTCCGCATCCCTTTCGGTGTCGCCTACGGTACCGATGTCCACAAAGTGGTCGGTGTCATCAAGGATGCGGTCAAAAAGAGCGGATTCGGCGACATCTACAACGATGGCCAGCGCCATACCCGCGTCATCATGACCGGCATGAACGACAGCAGCGTCGATTTTCAGCTCTTTGTCTGGATCAGAGGTGGCGAGATCCTCTATCCGCGCAGGACCGAATCGCGCTTTCTGATACTCATCTACGACGCGCTCTACGAGGCGGGCATCGAAATCCCCTTCCCGCAACGTGATATCCACATCCGTTCGGTCGACGAAAAGATACCTCTTCGGCTCGATAGAGAAGATGACGATAACGCTCCACGGTACGATGATATTCAAAAAGGAGAAAGTCTATGATATCCACATACGTATCGACATTGCTTCACGACACGATCGCGCTCATCACGATACTCAACCCCCTTGCGGCGGCCAGTATCATGATTTCGATGGTCTCTCCCGTCACACCCGTTATGATTCGGCCGGTCGCATGGAGGGCTACCCTGACCGTGCTTATCGCATCACTGGTTACGCTCTTCGCCGGCGAGCTCATTTTCAAACTCTTCAGTATCAATGTCCTTTCGATCAAAGTGATTGGCGGTGTCATTCTGATGATGATCGCGATCAATATGGCCTACGGCCAGGCGAGCAAGGCCAGACACACCCCCGAAGAGCGGGACGAAGCGGAAGAGAAGGAGGATATCTCTGTCATCCCTCTTGGCATTCCCATCCTCTTCGGACCCGGCGTCATCGCCACGATCATCGTCCTCAACAATACCAATGCACAGACGTACGGAAGCACATGGAGTTACATACTGGTCACTCTCTCCATACTCCTTTCGATCGTGAGCGTCTATCTTTCCCTTCGCTATGCGGGGTTCATCAACCGTCTTCTCGGAGTGACGGGAATGAAAATTCTCACCCGTATCATGGGGCTTGTCGTGGGTGCCATCGCCGCGCAGTTTCTCATCGGAGGCATCAAAGGGCTCTGGATGGAGGCGGGTTGAGGGCATTTACTTTTCGCCCATAAACCTCGATTCAGAGATTGTAGCGACGTTTCAATTCTTCCAGTTTTTTTACCGCTAGATATCCGCGCTTTTGCAGGATGATTTCATCCTTTTTCAACTTCTGAAGCTGAGTCGTGACGACCGACCGGACCGAACCGATCATTTCGGCGAGAAGTTCATGGGAAAGGTTGTTGATGATTTTGACCGGATACTCTTCCTCATCGTGACGATTTTTCGTATCGGCATGCTTGAGAATGAGCTTCGCGAGACGTGTCGCCGTATCGTCGAAAACTACGGATTCGGCAAAATTTTCGAGGATGCGCATCTGTTTCCCGATATAGGGAAGAAAACGCTCGTTGAATTCGGGATAGCGCTCCAGCCACCTCCTGGCCGTCGCCATGGGAGCGCGCAGGATATCGACCGTTTCCACCGCGATAGGATTGGATACATGCGCTTCGCCGTCGAGCAGCGACAGAATGTCGAAAACATCCCCCCTTTTCAATAGGAAGAGGACGATACTGCGCCCGGAATGGGGATCGGTGTGCATCAGCTTGACGCTTCCTTTGACGACGATATTGAAATATTCAATCCCTTCGTCATTGTCGATTGCCTCCGATTTCTCCCACCGCTTCAATCTGCACTCGGAGACGATTTCGCACAGCTCCGAATGCTTCAGCCCTGCGAAAAGGTCCGTATCTTCCAACTCTTCACATATTTCATGCCGTGTCATGATCCACCTTCCTTTATTCGTTATCCCGCCCAACACGTTCCCGGTCGTGCCCGATATCGACAAGCTCGAGATAGAGGCGGCGCAAAATTTCGAAATGCGCGAAACGCTCCCTACACTCTTCGAGTATCTGATTCGTAAGGGGTTTGAGGGGATGCCCGGCGTTGAAACGCTCCATCTCTTGGAGAATCCTCCCAAAGCACTCCCCATACCATTCGTTTTCCCGGTCGAACGTCGCCGCACCTCCGTTCTCCACGACCTTCAAACCCTCTGCTTTCTGAAAATTTTCCCGAAGAATGTATCTAAAACGGTTCTGAACGTGATCCATGATGAAAAAGGCGAAATCGTTCAGCATCCCTTTTTTGAGCGGATTGGAAACGTTCAGCGAATTGTCCAGACTTTCCAGGCAAGCATAGCAGATTCCCTCCATGGAATCTCTCATCTCCATCTGCCGAGAAAAAGAGATTTGAAACCTCTCCATACTCTGTGCCAAAATTTCGTTCGGAACCCTCATGATAAGCCTCTATCCACTGAAAAATAGGAGACCAGTATATCGAAGAGAGAGTCCCATCAATGTCAGCTGACTGACATTTCATCCTATCCCGTGCCCTTTCTTCGTTTAACGAAGGTCCGGAACCGAAATTTCGAAGCATCGAGGGCTGTATATCTCCGTTTTCAAAATTTCATGATCCCTCAAGGGCGCTCACTCTTCCCCTTTTTTCAGATAACTTCCGAGCGTTACGAGAACGATGCCGTCGAAAAAGAGGCTGATTCCGACGAAAAGTCCGACGAGATAGAGGGAACTGAAAGGCCACCCTACGAGAAAGATCGCCGCCAGGACGATGGAGAAGAGACCGTTGAGAAGCCACATCCACCACCCCTTCGCCGGCTTCATCGTGAAGGCGAGCGCAAAGTTGCCGAAGGCATCGAAGAGAAAATAGACCGCCAGCAGCAATCCCACAGCTGCCACACCGGGCAGGGGCTTGAAAATCAGCAGCAACGCGGTGACGATGAGCACAAAGGTCTTGAGCCACCCCATCCAGTCTCCACGGTCGCTCATATAGGTGAAATAGCCGGTCATCAGGCCGCCGAAAAGCATCATCCACGCCACGAAAAAGACGACCGCCACCGACATGAGACCGGGAAAGACGATGCCCGCCAATCCGATGAGAATCATCACGATGCCTGCGATTTTGGCATTTTTCGCTACCTTTTCTTTCGTTTCCGGATCCATTTCGAGCCAGATTTTCCACATGTTTTATCCTTTCAGAATCTTCACCGCCTCTTCGACGGTGGCGTTTTTACAAGTGATCGCGTAGATGGCACCGGCCATCCTGATCGCCTCTTCGAGCGGATGCTGGTGGATATTTCTGCCGGTACCGTTGCCACGGCTTCTTCCAATATGGATCTGCTCGTGCAGCTGCGCCAGAAACTCCGTTTCGTCGATTCTTTCTCCCCCTTCACAGAGTACGCCGGTGCGTCCCCCCGCCTGTGTCGCCTCCCTCAGCAGCGAAGGATCGAATCTTCCGTTGAGATAGGGAACCTTCAGTTTGACGAAATCGGCCCCCAGGCAGGCTCCCACGCCCGCCGCTCCGGCGATGAGATGGGCGTCGTGCTCGTCCTTGACGTAGGGGCCTTTGGGATAGATCCACAGCACCGCCAGCATCCCGTGCCCATGGGCTTCATGAACGATACGCGCCGCTTCGCGCAGCATGGCGTGTTCGTACGCTCCTCCCAGATAGACTGTATAGCCCACTCCTCGGATATCCAGCCCCGCACTCTCTCTCAGATGCACCGCATCTTCCACTCCTAGCCACTGTCGGCTGTAGGGGTCCTTTTCACGGTAGGGAACGAGATGGGTTTTTGAGTTGAGTTTGATCAGGTAGGGGATGTCACGGTAATCGCGGCCACACCGGCTGATCAGACCGAACTGGGTAGCGAAAACGCCGATATCTGCCGCCGAGGCGATCTTGAAAAGATGCTCGGGATCGTTGTCCTCGGCGGGGATGTCGGGACCGAAAAAATCGTCGTTGAGATGCTCCACCTTCTGATCGCCGGCGAAAAGCATCAGACGGCCACTTCCTCCCGTACTCTTTTCGAAATTTTCCAGAAACCGGCCTTCATGCTCTTTGGGTACGTCGGCGGGAAGCCATGAAGGTATCATGATGCATCCTTTTTTCCATACTCTTTTTCACAGGAGAGCTTCAGACAGTTGGGCAACGACCTGCCTGCGATGTAGGCTTCGATATTCTCACACGAAATCTCCATGATCCGCCGCAGCGCCTCTTTGGTGTAGTAGGCCATGTGGGGCGTGTAGAGGACATTGGGCCGCGCGACGCAGGAGAGGTCGGAGGTGACGTCGAGACAGAGCACGTTGGGAAGCGTCGTGTAGAGCTCTTTTTGGAGAATCTCCCCCCGGGCGACATTGACCACGATCGCATCCTCTTTGAGAAGCTTCGCCCGCTCTATGTCTATCAACTCTCTCGTCGCAGGCGTCAGGGGCAGGGCGATCATGAGGACATCGCTCGTTTCGAGCACCCTCTCCAGCGACGTGAAATCGAGCCCCAGTTCGTCGACGATCGGTTTTCTCGTGCGGCTCCAGACCGAAATCTCCATCCCAAACCCTTTGCCGATATGGGCCATCCTCGACCCGATGGTCCCGAGACCCAGGATGCCGAGGCGTCTGCCGAAAAGTTCGATCCCCTTGAGATCCTGGTATTCGAAGATTCCCTCTTTGGCCCGCCGCAGGGCTTTCCATGTATGCCGGGTCGCCTCGAGAAGCAGCGAAAAAGCGAATTCCGCCACCGCAGGGCCGCCATAACCGGCCACGTTGGAAACCAAAATGCCCCGTTTGTAGAGAGTGTTGCACTTGATATGGTCGTATCCGGTGGAGCGCGTCTGCAGATAGCGCAGTTTCGGAAGCTTTCGCAAAACATCGTCGGTGATCTTCGAATGCACGAAGACCGATACGGCCTCGTAATCGGCTTCCTTGGTCAACTCCTCCTGAATCGGACCGCTGAAAAAGAGGATCTCGTGGCCCTTTAGGCGTTCGGTAAAAAAGGCCCTCTCTTCGGGCTTCGTCTCGAAAAATGCGATCTT
This sequence comes from Hydrogenimonas cancrithermarum, assembly GCF_030296055.1. Lineage (NCBI taxonomy): Bacteria > Pseudomonadati > Campylobacterota > Epsilonproteobacteria > Campylobacterales > Hydrogenimonadaceae > Hydrogenimonas > Hydrogenimonas cancrithermarum. The sequence continues at coordinate 89,623 of NZ_AP027370.1, read as the reverse complement.
CATTTCATATCCTTCCCAGCTGTTTCTCCAGCTCCACCACGTCGCGGATCGTTTTTAGAACACTGTCGGGATTGAGACTCATGCTGTCGATCCCCAGTTTCACCAGAAACTCCGCCACCTCGGGGTAGTCGCTGGGGGCCTGGCCGCAGATACCGCTGTGGCGATGGCTCCGCTTGGCCCCTTCGACAGCGAGTTCAATCATCTTCATCACGCCCGGATCCCTCTCGTCGTAGTCGAAAGCGACGATCTGGCTGTCCCTGTCGACCCCGAGCGTCAACTGTGTCAGATCGTTGCTGCCGATGGAGAAGCCGTCGAAAATCTCCGCGAAGGCGTCGATCTGGATCACGTTGTTGGGGATTTCGCACATGACGTAGATCTTCAGGCCGTTTTCGCCTCTTTTCAGGCCGTATTTGGCCATCGTCTCGAGTACCTTTTTCCCCTCGTCGACACGGCGGCAGAATGGGATCATCAGGACGATGTTCTCCATGCCGATCACATCTCTGGCACGCTTCATCGCGGCACACTCGAGGGCGAAGCCTTCTTCGTACGCAGGATGGGCGTAGCGCGCCGCACCCCGAAATCCGATCATCGGGTTGTCCTCTTCGGGCTCGAAGAACCTGCCGCCCAGCAGCGTGGCGTACTCGTTGGTCTTGAAGTCGCTCATCCGAACGACACAGGGTTTGGGGTAGACCGACGCCGCAATCGTGGCGACCCCTTCACTGAGGGTTTTGACGAAAAACTCCGTCAAGCTTTCGTAGGCGTACGCCAGGCTTTCGAGCGCTTTTCGCGTCGCATCGTCCACCTTTTCGGGATGCTTGAGGGCCATCGGATGGGCTTTGATGTATTCGTTGATGATAAACTCCATCCGCGCCAGACCAATACCCTCCACCGGCAGGGAAGCGAGCGAAAAGGCCTGGTCCGGATTTCCCAGGTTCATCATGATCTCGGTTTTCGGTTTAGGAAGCGCGCTCAAATCCACCTCCTCCACTTCGAACGGGAGCATCCCCTCGTAGACATATCCCGTCTCCCCCTCGGCACAGCTGACGGTCACCTCCATGCCGTTTTCGAGGATCTCGGTGGCCCCTTCGGCTCCAACGATGGCGGGGATGCCCAGCTCACGGCTGACGATGGCGGCGTGACAGGTGCGTCCTCCTTTGTTGGTCACCACCGCCGAGGCGATCTTCATGACCGGCTCCCAGTCGGGACTGGTCGTATCGGCCACCAGCACCTCGCCGTCCCGAAATTCGCTCAGATGCTCCACGTCGGGAATGTAGCGGACCCTGCCCTGCCCGATCTTCGTGCCGACCGCCCGGCCCGTGACCAGCACCTTGCCGCGCTCTTTGAGCCGGTAGGTCTCCAGCACCGTCCCCTTTTTCTGCGATGCCACGGTCTCGGGACGCGCCTGCACCATGTACAGATGTCCGTCCGTGCCGTCCTTTGCCCACTCCATATCCATCGGCTTGCGGTGTCCCGCCTTTTTCGAGTAGTGGTTTTCGACCTTGATGGCGTAGTAGGCGAGCGTCATCACGTCGCCGTCGGTGATGCAAAAGTGCCGGCGCTCCTCTTCACTCGTTTCGACGTTTTTGGTGTACTCCTCCGCCAAATTGGCCGAACCGAGGGTGTCGGAGAAGACCATTTTGAGCTCTTTTCGCCCCAGGCGCCGCTTGAGCACGGCCCGGTAGCCCTTGTCGAAGGTGGGTTTGTGGACGTAGAAGCTGTCGGGGTCGATGGTGCCCTGCACGACGTTCTCGCCCAGGCCGTAGGCGCCGTTGATGAAGACGACATCCTTGAAGCCGGTTTCGGTGTCGATACTGAACATGACGCCGCTGGCGCCGATGTCAGAGCGCACCATCTTCATCACCACCACACTCAGATAGACCCTCTTCCAGTCGAAACCGTTGTCGTGCTTGTAGTGGAGGCTCCTGTCGGTGAAGTTGCTGGCCAGACACCGCCGGTAGGCATCCAGTAGCGCTTCGTCGTCCCGGACATTGAGATAGGTCTCGTTCTGGCCCGCGAAGGAGGCGGTGGGAGAGTCTTCCGCCGTCGCCGAGGATCGCACCGCCAGTGAGAGATCTTCCCCGTACTCCTCCCTCAGCTTCGCGTACCCTTCGAGTATCTCTCGCTTCAGATCGTCGGGAATCTCGCACTCGTAGACGATCTTCCGGCATGCGGCTCCCGCTTTTTGCAGTGCCTCCACGTTGTCGTAATCCAGCCCGTCGAGCCATGCGTGGAGCTTCTCCCACGCCCCGTTGGTTTCCAGAACGTAGCGGTAGGCCGACGCGGTGACCGCGAAGCCGTTGGGTACCCTCACCCCCTCTTCCGTGAGGTTGCTGTACATCTCTCCCAGGGAGGCGTTTTTGCCCCCCACTTCCGGTACATCCTTGATCCCTATCTCTTCGAACCATTTCACATATGCAGACATCTTCACTCCTTTTTTCGTTACGGCAACGGCGGCGGCATCGCGATCATGTGGAAAAAGCCGCCGAAGATCATCCCCAGAAACGCGAAGATGAGATAGATGATGAAAAGTGCCGGAATCGACGCCAGCGCCAACTTCACCATGAACCAGACCAGATCCCAGAACGGGATATCCAGTCCCGAAACGATCACTCTATTGTCACACTTTTCCATGTTGCGGTTTCTCTCCTTCCGTATAGACTCGGTACAGATGGGTTCGGCGGTCCGTATGCCATCCGATGATATGCCGCCACGCCTCGTCGGCATTTTCGACCATCGTGAAAATCTCGAGATCGTCGGGGGATATCATCCCCTCCTCCGCCAGGATCTCGAAATTGACGATGCGCTCCCAGTACCGTTTTCCCACCAGAACCACCGGAATCTCCGGCGTCTTGCGGGTCTGCACCAGCGTCAGGATTTCGAAGAGTTCGTCGAGGGTACCGAAGCCGCCCGGATAGGCCACCAGCGCCTGGGCCCTGAGCATGAAGTGGAGCTTGCGGATGGCGAAGTAGTGGAACTGGAAACAGAGCTCGGGCGAGATGTAGGGGTTGGGATACTGCTCGTGGGGGAGATTGATGTTGAGCCCGATCGATTTGGCCCCCACGTCATAGGCTCCCCGATTGGCCGCCTCCATGATGCCCGGGCCGCCGCCTGTCATCAGGATGACCCGGTTGTCTTCGGGTCCCGTGCCGCTGTTGCCCACCAGACGGCCGAACTTTCTGGCGTCGTCGTAGTAGGTACTCATCTCCACCATCCGCTCCGCTTCGCGTAGCTGGGCCAGCAGTTTGACGTTATCCGAGTCGGCTACCAATTTTTTTTCGACCTCTTTGAATGTTGCCAGCGCCGTTTTGCGCTCTTTGATCCTCGCACTTCCGAAGACGACGATCGTATGCTGCACGTCGAGTTCGGTCATGATCAGTTCGGCTTTCATGTAATCCAGTTCGAGCCGCACACCCCTTGTCTCGTGACTTTGCAGAAACTCCCTGTCCTCCTCGGCCAATCGGTAGGTGGGGGACTCCATCAGCTCTCTGACCAATCTTTCGGCTTTGGGATCTTCCGATTTCGGTTTGGGGTGCTGCCACGGCAGCTCGTGCCATTTGTGTTTCGTCTTTTTTCGCATGGTTCCTCTCCTAAATGATATGTTCGAGCCGAAACGCCCAGAGTATCGTTCCCGCGCCGAGCAGTGTCACGAAAAAGGCGGAACGGTAGCACCTTTTCCATCCGCCGAACCAGAGGGCGTAGGCCGCTTTGAGCAGATCGTTACTTCCCGCCGCGATCATGACGGCCGCGGCGATCTGCGGCGTCGTGACGTCGTATTTTCCCGTCAGCAGCGAGAGGACGAAGGGATCGATGTCGGTGAAACCGACGACGAACGAGAAAATCTCCAAACCGCCGGAACCGTACTCTTTCGTCACATACTGCGTCAGAACCATCATCATAACGAAAAGGGTGGCGAAAATGAGAGCCGTCCCCAGTTCCAAAGGGTTTTTGTCGACGAATTCGGCCGTTTCACCCTCCTGTCTAGCCCGCTTGAGAAAAAAGGCGGCGAAGAGAAACCCCAAAATCGCCATGACGACGAACGGCAGAGCCAGCGTTTCGGCGATCTGCAGATTGAACACGAGCGCCACCACCAAAAGGCGCAGATACATCACCGCCGTGGCCGCGATGATCGAGGCGTCGACGAGGGGACGGCATCCAGCCTGCTTCGCCTTTCTGGCCAGCACCACCGTCGTCGCCGTTGAGGAGTAGGTCCCGCCGACGACCGCGGTCAGAAAGTACCCCTTCTGGGGAAAGAAGTATTTCTGCACGATGTAGCCGCCGTAGCTGATCGCTGAAATGACCACCACCGCCAACCATATCTTGAAAGGCGAAAGGGGTATGAATGCGACGATCTTCTCGTCGGGAAGCAGCGGGAGGATGACGGCCGAAAGCAGTATCATCTTACCGAGGGTTTCGAATTCGTAGGGGTTGATCCCCAGGGCGAAGCGGTGTATCGCCCGGCGGGCGTTGAGGATGAAAACGATCAGAACGAAAAGAAGCGAAGGCATCCAAAGGGGCGTCGTGAGAGTCAGCGGTCCGAAAGCGTAGACACAAAGCATCACGAGATAGAGCAGGATGCTCTGCCTGTGATCGATCAGCTTCTGGTGGTAAAAGAGTGCGTAGAGCAGCGTCAGACCGACAAGCACCGCCACATAGGCGCTCAGATGCGTCGGATCGAGCTTGTAGAAGACGAAACCCAGTATCCCCACGAAAGTGTAGGTGCGTGCGGTTCCGAAAAAGTCCTGGGGTCTGTTGGGATGGAACCGTTGACGGTAGGTTTTGACCTCCAGACCCGTCAGGAAACTGAAGGCGACGGTGACGATGAAGTGGACCAGATCCGGATTCATGGCGCGATCAGCCCTTTCTCGTAGCAGACGGGATCGAATTCACAGACGACATCGTTGTCGTAAAGAAGGTATCTCTCTTCCTTCTCGGGATAGTCGACATGGGAAAGAAAATGTTTCATGACATTGATGCGCGCCGTTTTCTTGTCGTCGCTGTGGACCACATACCAGGGTGCGAAGACGAAGGAGGTCTTGGAGAACATCTCGTCACGGGCCTTGGAGTAGGCTTTCCAGAGTTTCTGCGCCTGGGCGTCGATGGGGCTCAGTTTCCACTGCTTGAGGGGATCCTTTCGTCTGGCTTCCAGCCGCCGCTTCTGCTCATTTTTGGAGATGTCGAGATAGTATTTGAAAAAGAGCATCTCCGAATGGGTCAGCATCTGCTCGAAACTTCCCACCTCTTTCATGAAGAGCTTGTGCTCCTTTTTGGTACAGAACCCCATCACCTTCTCGACCCCTGCGCGATTGTACCAGCTGCGGTTGAAAAAGACGATCTCTCCGCCGCTGGGCAGATGGGGAACGAAGCGCTGGAAATACCAAGATTTTCGCTCCCTATCGCTCGGTTTGCCCAGCGCCACGCTTCGGGCCTCTCTGGGACTGAGGTGTTCGGTGAAACGTTTGATCGTGCCATCTTTGCCTGCGGCGTCGCGCCCTTCGAAAACGACACAGACTTTGAGATCGTTGTCGATCACGTGGCGCTGGAACTTCACCAGCTCCACCTGAAGTCGATAGAGCTCTTTGTTGTAGGTTTTCTTGTCCATCTTTTTCCTCCCGTTCATCGCTCTCTCTCCTTCTCTTTCACCCTTTCTCCAATGACTAATGACCAATGGCTAATAACCCGCCTCCGCGCAGGAGGCGTCATATAACGTCGATGCCCAGTTTCTTCCGGTAGTAGCGCAGCACCGCCACTTTGACCACGTCGTTGAAGACGAACCACGTCAGCGCATAGATCCACATGAAGATCGCCCACTCCCATCCAATCGGTGTCATCAGTCCAAAACCGTAAACGGCGATGATCGTACCGATCACACGGGTCGAGAAGGTGGCGCCAAAAAGGATCCAGCTCGGCCACGGTCTTTTAAAGAACCAGTCGTCGATGCGGGTATTGTAGATGGTACCGTGACCGGCGATGACCATCTTGGCGAAAAAGATCGACTGGACGAACGCTTCGAATCCCTTCGTATCTTCGTAATCGACCCATTGCGGGATATGGGGAAGCCATCCCAGACTCTCAGGATGGGCCTTGAGATAGATCATCACCAGATAGAATATCAAAAATGAACTGAGGACTCCGGCGACACCCAGCCACGAAGAGAGCACCAACATCTCCCGCATATCCCAGCGGACCGGTTGTTTCCTGACTTTCGTATTGTCGTAGGCGATTGCCAGAATCGGGATATCGTTGAGCAGCGCCAGAACGATAATCATAACCGCGGTCAAGGGATAGAAGTTGAACACCACAATTGCCAGGGTCATGAAGATGATGATGCGAATCGTCTCGGCAATGCGGAAAATCGTGTAGCTCTTCATTCTTTCGAAAGTGATGCGCGCCTGCTTGATCGCATCGACGATGACGCGAAGTCCCGGTGCCATCAGAACGATGTCTGCCGCCGCCCGCGCCGCGTCGGTTGCACCACTGACGGCAATGCCGCAGTCGGCTTTTTTGAGTGCGGGCGCATCGTTGACTCCATCACCCGTCATACCCACGATGTGGTCGGCTTTCTGAAGCTCGTCGACGATGAAGTATTTGTCTTCGGGAAAGACCTGTGCGAACCCGTCGGCCTCTTCGATGGCCGCAATGATTTCGCTTTCGTGTTTTTTAACGCTTCCTTTGGGAATCGGCATATTGTAGAGTTCCCGCTTGACCTGTTTCATGATTTTTTTAACGATCCTCTCGATCTCTTCCGCAGAAGCGTCGGGATGAAACTGCATGGTAAAGGCCTTCGTAAGCACTTGCGAGAGATAGATATACTCTTCGATCGACTCACCTTTGAGCTCTCGGATATCTTTGATCTTTTCACCGATACCCAGGATTCTGGCGATATATCTGGCAACGGCGATATTGTCACCCGTCACCATTTTGACCTTCACGCCTTTGGCATTGGCTTCGGCGATCGCTTCCATAGAATCTTCTCTCGGAGGATCGAAGAGCGGAATGAGTCCCAGGAAGTGGTAGTAGTCCTCTTCGCAGGCGCGGTAAGCGACTCCAAGGGTACGAAATCCCTTTTCGGCGAAGTCGTCGACCGCCTGGTAGGCCGCCTTTTTATCGAATTCATCTTCGTGACACTGTTCGATGATCACCTGGGGTGCCCCTTTGGTCACGACAAAGCAGTTGTTGGCATCGTAGAGCCCTTCGGTCCGTTTGTGGACCGGATCGAAGGGAAGAAATTTGGTCAGATGTTTTTTGTAGCCCTCCAGTTTGTCACGCAGGCCGTGGACGTCGATATATTCGAAAATCGGTTTTTCGATGGGATCGTGATTCTCCTCCTTGCTCGCCAAAGCAGCGTAAAGCATTAGTTCGTCCGAATCGTGCCCGTCGGCGACGAAGGGATCGGCAAGCGTCATCCTGTTCTGGGTCAGAGTTCCCGTTTTATCCGAGCAGAGAATATCCATTCCTGCCATCTCCTCGATGGCCGCCAGACGACTGACGATCGCCTGTTTTCTCGCCAGACTCATGGCACCCACGGCCATCGTCACAGTCAACACCGCGGGCAACGCCACGGGTATCGCGGAGACAGTCAAAATCAGGGAAAAAACCAGCAGTTCCAACGGATTTTCATGCCGATGAATACCCACGAAAATGATGATCAGAATCATGATAATCGTCACGGCAATCAAAAAGTCTCCCACTCTGATCACCATCTTCTGGAAATGGCTTTTTTGCTCACGCTCCGCCTTGGCCACGAGCCCCACCGTCTTTCCGAAATAGGTGTTCACGCCTGTCGCCGTCACTTCGGCGATCATCTCCCCCTGTTTGATAATGGCGTTGGCATAAAGCTCGTCTCCCACCTCTTTATGAACGGGCAGCGACTCTCCTGTAAGTGCGGACTGATCCACGAGCAGAAATTCTCCACCACCCAGCAGTTTGGCATCGGCGGGAACGATATCACCAATTTTGACTTTGATGATATCACCAGGTACCACCTCCCTCGCCGGAATCTTCTGCCATCGGCCATCACGGAAAACGATGGCGTTGCGCGCCAGCTTTTTCTTGAGTACGGCGATGGCGTTGAGGGCTTTGGACTCCTGATAAAAATCGACGAAGGCGTTGACGAGAAGCATCGCGAGGATGATATAGAACTCCTCCCAGTGATGCACCAAAGCTGAAAGTACACCGGCAATCTCGATCATCCACGGAATCGGTCCCCAAAAGCGCCTGAAGAGTCGATGCCACCAGCTCTCGGTCTTCTCTTCGATCTCGTTGTAGCCATATTTATCGAGACGTTCGGCAGCCTCTTCGGAACTCAGTCCCCCTACCCCCGACAATTCCGGAGGCAGTGCCTCCGCTTCCGTAGATTGCTCTTTTGCCTTGGAAGATGCCGCCATTTCCTCCATTGCAGAATTCTTGCGACGGTTTGATCTTCTTCGTCTATGTGACATTTTCTCTCCTACACGTATATTTTTTCTTCGGGTTCGACGATATGCGCCTTTTTGGCGAGTTTTTCGGCGATCGCACTTTTAAAAATCTTCTGTTTATCGTATTCGCCGTGGATCAGGAAAATCTTGTCTAGCCGTTCGAATCTCCGCATCCAATCGATCAGCTCGCTCTGGTCGGCATGAGCCGAAAATCCGTTGATTGTATGTATACTCGCACGTACCACTACCTCTTCATGGTAAATACGAAGATGTCTTTCACCATTCACGATGCGCCGTCCCAGGGTTCCTTCGGCTTGATATCCAACAAAAAGAAGAGCGTTCTTTTCGTTCCAGAGACGGTGTTTGAAATGGTGGAGAATCCGTCCGCCTGTACACATACCACTTCCGGCGATGATGATGCATCCGCTCTCGATCTCGTTGATCTTCTTGGACTCTTCTGGTTTGGAAGTATATTCGACCCAGGGAAACTCGAAAATCGTGCCGTCGCGTTTGAGATAGTCGTTGCACTCCCGGCTCAACTCCTCATGATATTCGTCATAGAGTCTTGTAGCGCGAATGGCCATCGGAGAATCGAGAAAGATACGGCACTGCGGAAGCTTTTTCTCATCATACATCCGTTTCAATAGACAGAGAATCTCCTGGGTCCTTTCGATGGCGAAAGAGGGAATGAGCACATTCCCCTGATTCAACAGTGTATCGACGACGATTTTTTTAAACTCTTCAACACTCTCTGCGATCCCTTTGTGGTTACGATCACCGTAGGTCGACTCGATAAAAAGGGTATCGGCTTTTTCGACATATTCGGGATTTCGCATCACCATATCGTTATGGTTGCCTAGATCGCCACTGAAAACGACTTTTTTCTCCATACCGTTCTCATAGATATCCAGTTCGATCGTGGCCGAATCGAGAATGTGCCCCGCATTTCGGAAAGTAGCCACGATACCTTTTGCGATCTCCATCGGTTTATCGTACTCCACGAACACCATTGGCAGATCATACACCAACTGAACGTCATCGGGTGTATAGAGCGGTTGTCGTACACTCGCTTCCGCACCCCGTCGCTGAGCTTTGCGATAACGAGTTTCATACTCTTCGAGCATCAGATGGGCGCTATCGAGCATCACAACTTCCGCGAGTTCCATCGTCGATTTAAGTGTCACGATGCGCCCCTGGAACCCCTCTTTCACCAATTTCGGAATCCGTCCTACATGGTCAAGGTGCGCGTGGGTAACTAGTAGAATGTCCACCTTTTTTGGATCGAATCCGAAGGGTTCGAAGTTTCTCTCCTCAACAGTGCCTTGAAACATACCGCAATCCACGAGAATCGTCGGTCCCTTCTCCATACGGAGCAAATGACAAGAGCCCGTTACCACTTCGGCCGCTCCGAACGATTGCAAAATCGCCATTTCAAATCCTTATATCAAATCATTTTTCCATGTTGTAGACAAAATACGAGACGAACCTCCATCCATTTCATATCATAGCCGATCGAATGCCCTTTCGAGAGATTCGGAAAAAGTCGGATGGGCGAGAATGGTGCGCCTGGCCAGCTTTACGTCCATCTCCCCAGCCAGAGCCATCGAAACGACGGCAATGATCTCTTCGGCACCCGGGCAGAAAACCTCTCCGCCCATGATGAACCTATCTTCGTCGGCGTAGACCACCATGACGCCCAGGTCTCCGTCGTGGGTGTGAGGAAACGGTAGCCCCGACAACGGTACGACACTCTCTTTGTACTCCACGCCCCGTTTTTCCAGTTCGCTTCGGGTTTCCCCCACGACCGCGTAGGAGCATGGGAGGGTATGGATGAACTTCACGACATGATTCAGATTCAGAGGCTCCGGTTTTTCGCCCAGAATCTGCCTGACGACATAGAGCACTTCCGCCCTCGCCGCATGGGCGAGCTGAAGTTTGCCGTTGCAATCTCCGACGGCATAATGGTCTTTGCAGGTCGTTTCGAAATGTTCGTCGGTAACGATGCCGCGTTTGTCCACAGCGACGGCATCGTTACGAACCGCTTCCACGTTGGGGCGGCGTCCCGTGGCGACCAGGAGTTTGGGTACATGGTGTTCCGATCCGTCGGAAAAACGGATGTGCACGCCCTTTTTCGCCTTTTTGGCCGTTTCGATGGAGTGGTCGGGCAGCAGCGTCACGCCGAGTGCCTCCATCTGTTTCATGGCGTTTTCCGAAATCTTCGGGTGCGCTTTTCGCAGCAGCGTGTCGTGGCGCCAGATTAGCTCCGTCTCCACACCGACGGAAGCGAAAAAGCTCGCCATTTCCAACCCGATGGCACCATCTCCGTAGATGGCGATCCTTTCCGGAAACTCCCGCATATTGAGAACTTCGTCGCTGGTGATGACCGAATGGCTGTCGTAAACGATCCCCTCCGGAATGAAAGGGCGCGAACCGGTTCCGATGATCACATACCTTCCCGTGACGGTTTTACCGTCTGCTTCTATGGTGTGCGGCGCCGTCAGGACGCCCTCCCCCTCGACGATCTCCACATTTTCGCACTGCTTCATGATCGCTTTCGTCGCCCGCGCCAGAAGCGCTTCCTTCTCTTCGTCCAGTTTCGCCATATCGAGCGAAAGCGACCCACTGAAATGCGCTTTTTTCGACGCCCGCACCGTATCGGCGGCCGCCAGGTACATTTTGGAAGGGATACAGCCGTTGTGCAGACATGTCCCACCAAGATGCGCCGGGTTTTTCTCCACCAGTGCACACTTCAGCCTCGCCTTCGAGGCCACGACGGCACCCGCATAGTTGAGGCCGCCGCCCAAAAAAACGATATCGTAATCGTACTCCATCTCGATTCTCTCCTATTCCGCGATCGCCGCCGCCGCTTTCATCATCGCGATGGGATTGTGGGCACCCACGTAGACCGGCAGAGGCTCCTTGCCACAGTCGAAGAGACCAAAGACCGCCATTTGGGCCGTACGCACCGAATACTCCACGGTAAAGACGCAATCATCTTTCACCTCCGTGAACTGCCCGAGAAAAGCGAAATTCTCCGTCCCTTCCGGCAACACCGCGGGGCGGTCGCCGAAGGCTCTCGGCATGAAGAGGCTGTCGATGAAAGGCATCGCCACCGGAATGCAGTTGACCAGTCTCTCCGACTGCATGATCGGCTCCATCATCTCCTCGATCTTCAGATGGTACCAGAGCTCCCGCAGAATCTCTTCGCCGGTACATTCACTCATCGGTTTTTTGACCTTGTTGCCGACGCGGTCCACATAGAGCCCGTAGCCCCAGAAGACCTTGACGTCGTTTGGCTGGTCCGGGAAATGGGGCTGCCTGGCGATAACGATGGACATGAGCCAGTTGGAATCGGTCAGCGTGATCAGTCCGCCGGTACCGTTGAGATTGCCCGTGAAATCCTCCATATAGTCATGGAACGTGCGGTCACGCAGGGTCACGGTATAGGAGTACCATTTGGAGCGGTCGATATCGCCGCAGAAAACATCCGGGTTTCCGAAATCGGGATCTTTGGCCGCGATCTTCTTCCACAGACTCCACGAACCAGAATCCTCCACCCCTTTGAGTCTGGCTGGGGTTTTCAGATCCCCTTCGTCGGGGGCGTCAACGATGGAACCGTTGATGAGGAAACAGTAATCCTTCTCTCCCACTTCCAGTGTGCGGCTCTCCCCGTTCGTGACCAGATGCAGATGTGTCGCCCGTTTTTTCCCATCGCCCAGATCAAAATCGATATCGACGACCCTCGTTTTTAATTCGAACCGTACACCTTTGTCGCCGAGCCACTGCTGCAGGGGAACCACCACGGAGTGGTACTGGTTGTACTTGGTCCGCAGAATCCCCTGCAACCGCTTCATTCCGGGCATGAGATGCATGAATCGCAGCATATAGCGACGCGCTTCCATCAAGGAGCTCCATTTCTGGAAAGCGAACATGCTGGTGAAGATCAGCCAGTAGTTCGTCTGAAAAAACTCCCCACTGAACCAATCCTCGATCCGCAGCCGCTGCAATTCGCTCTCGGGGGTGAAGAGAAGTTTCGTCATGTCGAACTGATCCTGAAGACTGAGCCTGTAGCTTCTCAGATCGACCCGTTTTCCCTCTTTCAGAAGTCTCGCATGATTGTCGGAGACATACCGCTCGTTGAACTCTATCGTCTCTTCGTAGACGGTTACGTCGGGATCGTCGTAGGAGGGAATGTGAGAAAGCAGGTCCCAGTAGCAGTGGTAGTGCTTTTCGTGCATCCGCCCACCGCGTATCAGATAGCCATGTTCGGGATCCCCCGATCCGTCCAGCGCGCCTCCAGCGATGTCCCACTGTTCGTAGATCGTGATACGCTGCGGGTCCACTCCTGCATCTTCGATGAGATAGAAAGCGGCCGCCAGATTCGCGATTCCGCTTCCTATCAGATAAACACGCGTCGTTTCGTCAGCTTTGGCTTTCATCTAAAATCCTTTCTGTTTCGTCTTGCGGACGAAAGCGGTATGATCATTTGAACAACGTCGGATCTTCCGCCAGTTTTTTGAGCGTCTGCATGAATTCCGCTGCCTGCCAGCCGTTGATGAAGCGGTGGTCGATCGTCAGTGTGACACTGATTCGTCCCTGCGTTTCGCCGCCGATGGCGGCGATGCCCGTATCGTTTTTGTTGATCAACGCATCAAACCGATCGATTCCCGTCATCCCCAGGTTCGATATACCGAAGGTCGAACCCACCAGGTGGGAGGCCAGCACCCTCCCCCTGCGTACCCGCTCTTTGTAATTCGCCAGCTCGTCGGCGATCTGCTGGACGCTCTTGGTATCGACATCCCTGAAGACCGGCATATAGAGGGCTTCGCCGTGGGCCATCGCCAATGCGATGGAAGCGTTGGGCCACACCTGGAACGTGTCGGCGCCAAGAGTCGTTCGGGTCTCGGGATGTTTCATCATCGCTTCGGCGACGAGTTTGAGGATCCAGACGGTGACCGTCAGCTCCTTCGTCTCGTAGGCCCGGATCAACGTGGCGTCAATACCGTCGTAGATGTGAAAGACCGGTTTCTTCGCCGCTTCGACGACATGTTCGATGATCGCCCGCCGAATGGGAGTCAAAGGTTTCGGAAGGGGCACACCGTGGCTTTGAATATAGTCGCGGACATCCGCCTCCCCCACCCTCTTGATCGTTGCGAACAGATCCGGTGAGAGTTGGTAGCGGATAAGCAAATCCCACGCTTCGGGTGTGAACTTCTCGCTCTGCGGATAAGCTGCTGCGTCGCTCATCGCACTATTTCGCCGTGAATTCGTCGAGCGCTTTTTCCACAGGTATCATATACATCAGCGCGGGTCCGCCGTGCATCAGCACCGCCTGCATCGCCGCGTCGATGATCTCCTCCCTCTTCGCTCCCGCATCCAGCGCGCCTTTGACATGGAGCGAGATGCACCACTCGCACTGCGCCGCCACCGCCAGCCCCACGTTGACCAGCTCTTTGGCCTTCGTATCGAGCGCTCCCGGCTTTTCGACGGCGAACATGAACTTGTGAAACGCTTCCATCTGTTCGGGCGCCTCTTTCTGAAGCCGCTCCACCAGCGCCTTGATCTCTTGCAGTTTATCCGTATAGGTTCCCATCTTCTCCTCCTTAATATTATTTCATATGATTCGAGAAATAGTCGACCATATGTTCGAGGGTATCGACCTTTCCGTAATCCTCTTCCGGCACTTCCACACCCAGTTTCTCCGCCAGCGCCGTCAGCAGGTTCAGAAAATCGTAGGAATCGATCTCCAGAGATTCCTGAAGATTCTCTTTTTCAGGAATCTCCTCGCCTTCGTGTTCAGGTGCGATTTCATAAATCGCCTCGACGATCGTTTTTTTGATCTCCTCTTTCGTCATAGCAGTTCCTCCGGATTTTGCAATATTTTGTCGAGTTTGGCGAGAAACAGAGCGCCGGTTCTTCCGTCGGTGGCCCGATGGTCGCCGGCGATCGAAGCTTCCACCACCTTCCTGACGGCGATGGCGTCACCCACCGCCCAGGGCCTCTCCATGATGCGTCCAAACCCGATCAGTGCCACCTGCGGCGGGTAGATGACGCCGAAAACCTTTTCGACGCCCAGATCGCCGAGATTGGTGATCGTGACAGTTTGTTCCGTCATCTGGGAACTCGTCAGCTTACCGCCGCGGGTTCGGGTGATCAAGTCGCTCAGCGCCTGCATCGTCTCGTCCAGGTTCATTTTGTGGGCGTCGATCATCGCCGGCGTGATGAGCCCTCCCTCCCGCCTTGCGATGGCGATACCCGGATGGATCGCTTCGCTGGGCACCGGCCCCTCTTTCCAGAATCCGTTGAGCTCCGGGACCTCTTTCAGCGCTTCGACCACGGCGCGGATCATCAGGGCGGCAGGGAGGATGCGATCTTTGATCGACCGCTTCGCGTTGAGATCCCTGAGCCACGAAAGCGCAGAGGTCATGTCGATCGGCGTCGAAAGATAGTAGTGAGGAATTTCGGCATTGGAGCGGCTCATCGCCGCGGCGATCGCCATCCGCATCGCGTCGGGTTTCGCCGCACCCGGTTTAAAGAGTTGTCTGGCCACCTCTTCCACGTCGCGGGCGCTGATCTTGCCCCGCACACGCTTCGCGAGCTCCTTCAGATCGATCCCGAGCTCTCTGGCCCGTTTTCTTGCCAGCGGCGTCGCACGGATGCGGCCGACCTCCTGCACCGCTTCGTCCTTCGTTTCGGCGATCGCCCCGAAAATCTCCTCCGCGGCGCTTTTGGGCGCGGATGCCGTCTGCTCCTCTTTTTCCGAAGAGGGAAACACCGTTTCGGCCGCCCCCTCCTCTTTCGGAGCCTCCCCGCCCGCCGCGGCTTCGACCTCCGCCAACTCCTTTCGGATCGTTTCGTCGTCGTCCTTTTCGGTCCGCACGACCGCCAGCGGCGTGCCGACGGGATACTCCGTCCCCTCTTTTCCCACGATCTTTTCGACCGTGCCGTCCTCGTAGATTTCGGCTTCTATGATCCCCTTGCTCGTTTCGATGTCGGCGATGACGTCGCCTTTTTTGAGGCGGTCGCCCTCTTTGACTTTCCACTCGGCGAGAATCCCCGACTCCATGTCCGCGCCCAGACTCGGCATCTTGTAGATCATCTACGCCTCCTTCATCAAAGTTCGGACCGCGGCGGCCACCTTCTCGGCGCTGGGGATCGCCGCCTCCTCCAAGTGCCTCGGATAAGGGATCGGCACCTCTTCGGTGCAGACCCGCGCCATCGGGGCGTCGAGCTCGTAGAAGGCCTTTTCGTTGATTCGTGCCATGATTTCGGCCGAAATACTGCCGCTGCGCCATCCTTCGTCGACGATCAGCACCCGGTGGGTCTTCGCCACCGAGGCGACGATCGTCTCGTCGTCCAGCGGCCTGAGCGAGCGCAGATCGACCACCTCCGCTTCGATCCCCTCTTTGGCCAGCTCCTCGGCGGCGTCGAGGGCTTTGAAGAGGTTGATGCCGTAGGCGAAGATGCTCAGATTGTTCCCCTCGCGCATCACTTTCGCCTTCCCGATCGGCAGCGGCTTCGCCGCGGAGTCAAAGGGCCCCTTTCGGTTGTAGAGCAGCGCGTTTTCGAAGATCAGCACCGGATCGGGATCGTCGAGGGCCAGACCCACCATGTCGTGGGCATCCTGCACCGTCGCGGGGGTCAGCACCTTGATGCCGGGGATGTGGGCGTACCACCCCTCGAAGGAGTGGGAGTGCTGGGCCGCCAGCTGCTTGCCCGCGCCCGTGGCCATGCGGATCACCAGGGGCACGTTGAACTGGCCGCCCGACATATGCAGCAGGTGGGCGGCGTTGTTCACGATCTGATCGAGCGCCAGAAGGCTGAAATTGCAGGTCATGATCTCGACGATCGGACGCATCCCGTTCATCGCCGCCCCGATTCCCATGCCGGTGAATCCCGATTCGCACAGGGGGGTGTCGACGATCCTCTCGGAGCCGTACTTTTCCAGCAGCCCCATGCTCACGGCGTAGCTTCCGCCGTAGCGCCCCACATCTTCGCCGGCCAGAAAGACCCGCTCGTCCTTCTCCATCGCGGTATCGATCGCGATGCGCACCGCTTCGCGGTAGGTGATCTCCTTTTTCATGACGGCACCTCCTCGCTATAGACATACTTCGTCAGCTCATCCACCGGCTCCCATCCGCTCTTCTCGGCGAAATCGACGGCGTCGGCGATGATCTTCTCCACCTCTTTTTCGATCGCGTCGGCACCGATCTTCTCCCATATCTCCAGCTCCTCGCTCCGTTTCCTGAACACCAGCAGCGGGTCTTTCTTCTTCCACTCCTCCACCTCCTCCTTGCTCCGGTAGAGCTCGGCGTCGAACATCGAGTGGGCACGGAAACGGTAGGTCTGGCACTCCAGAAAGACGGGCCCCTTGCCGGATCGGACATGGGAGAGGGCTTTGCGGGCCGCCTCGTGAACCTTCAGCACATCCATCCCGTCGACTCTGTGCGATTCGATCCGGTAGCTTTCGGCCTTCTTGGCGATGTCGGGCTCCGATTCCGCCAGCTCCAGCCGCGTTCCCATCCCGTAAAGGTTGTTTTCGCAGACGAAAAGCACAGGCAGATTCCACAGCGCCGCGAGGTTGAGGGATTCGTGAAACTCCCCCTCGGCCACGGCGCCGTCGCCGAAGAAGCAGACCGTCACCCGCTCGCGGCCCAGCCGCTTGTCCGCCAGGGCGATCCCCACCGCCAGAGGCAGTCCGCCGCCGACGATGGCGTAACCGCCGTAGAAGTTCTTCTCCTTGTCGAAAAGGTGCATCGACCCGCCCCGCCCCCGGGAGCAGCCGTCGATTTTGCCGTAGAGTTCGGCCATCACCTTTTGCGGTTCGATCCCCTTGACGAGGGCGTGGCCGTGTTCGCGGTAGGTGGCGACGACGCCGTCTTCGGGCTTCAGTGTAGCCATGATCCCCGTAGCGACCGCCTCCTCGCCGATATATAGATGCAAAAATCCGCGGATCTTCTCTTCGGTGTAGAGCTCCGCCGCCTTCTCCTCGAAACGCCGGATCAGCAGCATGTCGCGGTAGAGCTTTTTCGCCTCTTTTATCGTCAGACTCATCTTCGATCCTTTCTACTAATGTCATGCAAATCATGAGCGAAGCTCATATTTTGGCGGGGACTGCCTGCGGTGGTGTTTCACACATCACCTACGGTTCCGAGCCTGCCCCCTGAAGTTTCGAAAACATTCGTTTTCGAGATGACGTTCAGCCAAAACGAAGTTTTTGCGTAACGTCGGCTTTACTTTTCCAGCGTCGACGTGTCACCCAGGGGGAGCCCCAGCTCCATCGCCTTGAGCAGACGCCGCATGATCTTTCCGCTGCGCGTTTTGGGAAGGTTCTCCATGAATTCGATCTCCTTGGGCGCAACGGCGACCCCCAGCTTCTTGCGCCCGAAGGCGAGTAGCTCACGTTTCAGCTCTTCGCTGGGCTCGTACCCCTTTTTCAAAGAGACGAAAGCTTTCACCAGCTGTCCGATCACCGGATCGGGTTTCCCGATGACCCCCACCTCCGCGACGGCCGGATGCTCCATCAGGGCGCTTTCGACTTCGAAGGGGCCCACCATGTGGCCCGAGGTTTTGATGATGTCGTCGGCCCGGCCCACGAACCAGAAGTAGCCATCTTCATCCCGGTAGGCCAGATCGCCCGAGATGTACCAGCCACCCACGAACGATTTTCTGTACTTCTCTTCGTTGTGCAGGTAGCCTCTGAACATCGAAGGCCATCCGGGCCTAAGCGCCAGATCCCCCTCTTTGCCCGGTTCGGTGACGACGGTGGCGGTGCCATCGTCGTTTCGCCGCACGATCGCCGCCTCGATCCCCGGCAGCGGCCGCCCCATCGAGCCGGGTCGGATCGTCTGGGAAATGTAGTTGGCGATCATGATGCCGCCCGTCTCCGTCTGCCACCAGTTGTCGTGGATCGGCAGTTTGAGTTTTTCCATCCCCCAGCGAACCGCTTCGGGATTGAGAGGTTCACCGACACTCTGGATGAGGCGCAGATTCGACAGATCGTACGCTTTCAGCGGTTCGACATCCAGGCGCATCAGCCGTCGGATCGCCGTGGGGGCGGTGTACCAGACGTTGACCTTCTCGTCTTGGAGGATTTTGAACCACCGCTCGGCATTGAACTCCGCCTCGTCGACGATATTGGTGATGCCGTGCAGCCACGGGGCGATGATGCCGTAGGAGGTACCGGTGACCCATCCCGGGTCGGCTGTGCACCAGAAGATATCGTCGGGGTGGAAGTCGAGCACGTAGTAGCCGGTCACCCAGTGGGTGTAGATCGCCTTGTGGACGTGGATGACCCCTTTGGGTTTTCCCGTCGTGCCGCTGGTGAAGTGCAGCAGCGCCATATCCTCCTCGTCGGTGGGGCCGATTTTAAAATCCTCGGACGCCTCTTCCATCAGCCGGGGCAGCGAAAGGACCCTCTCGTCTCTGTGGGTCTCGGCATCGATCAACAGGACATATTTCAAAGCGGGTAGTCTGTCGGCGATCTGGGCCACCTTCTTGTCGTAGAGCCGCTCGGTCGTCATCAGTCCCTTCGCATCACCCCCCTCCATCCGCTGGAAGATCGGCTCGGGACCGAACTGCGCGAAGAGTGGGCACATGACGCTGCGGTTTTTCAAAATCCCCATCACCGCGATGTAGAGCTCGGGCACCCTCGGGGAGAGGATGAAAACCCGCTCGCCCTTTTCGAAATCGAGCTTTTTGAGGACGTTGGCGAAGCGGTTGGTCTTTTTTTTCAGGTCGGCGTAAGTGTAGGTTTTTCTCTCGCCGCTCTTGCCGTGCCAGATCAGCGCCGTTTTCTCTTTCAGCGGGCCGTCGGCGTGGCGATCGATCGCCTCGTGGGCGATGTTGAGCCCGCCGGAGGGAAGTCCATCGAACTTTTTTCCTACCTCGTCCCACGAGAAAGTTCTGCAGGTCTCTTCATAGTCCACCAGATTGGGCCGCACGGGCAACTTTTCGATATCTTTCTCTATCCAATTCTCTTCCATCGTCTCTCCTCCTTCTCATCGATTTCACCGACGAGGCAACTTTCATTCACTCTTTCGTAGTATAATACAAAACGGTTAACGAAAGTTAAAATTCGGATTAAAAGGATTTTTAAAGTTGCAAAAATGGAGAGTGATCGTGGAAGAGGAGTCTTTCGGCGGATGGAACATGGCGGTCGATGAAGCGTTGCTGCGCAGTTACCGACATGGCGACGCACCCATTTTCCGACTCTATCGCTGGAATCCCGCTCTCACCTTCGGGCGCTACTCCAAACCTGCCGAAGCTCTCGATCTCGACTCCATGAAAAAGTACGGCGTCGAGGGGGTCCGGCGCATCACGGGAGGCGGCATACTGGTCCACGGGGGCGACATCTCCTACAGCATCGTTCTCCCCGCGGCCTTCGCGAAGCGACACGGTGTCAAAGAGAGCTATCGCCTCCTCTGCCAGTTTCTGATCCGTTTTTACGAAAAACTGGGGCTGCCCGCCGGTTTCGCCGCCCAGGAAGGGCTACCGGAGCGCCGGTCTCCGATCTGCCTCGCCGGAAGGGAGGCGTACGACATCGTCGTCGGGGAGAGAAAGATCGGGGGCAATGCCCAGCGCCACACCCGCACCGCCATGCTCCAGCACGGCTCCATCCCTCTTCGGTACGACAAAGAGCGTTTCGAAACTCTCTTCGCGGAGGCTTCCGGTTTCGGAGAGAGTCTATCGCTCGAAACTCTCGGGGTCGTGAGGTGCGACGAAGATCTGACGCCTCTCCTGATCGAAGCTTTCGGCAAAGCGATGGATGCCGACCTCTTCGAAGATACGATGCAAAGAGAGGAAGAGGATCTCGCCGACCGTCTCTTCGAAACAAAATACAAAACCGCAGAATGGAACATCGATGGAAAAGAACCTTCAGAAAAAGCCTGAATGGCTCCAAAAAAAGATCACTCCCAGTATGATGAGAGAGGTCGAAACCATGATCGCCGGCAGCGGCCTTCACACGATCTGCCAGGAGGCGCTCTGTCCCAATATCGCGGAGTGCTTTTCGAAAAGAGTGGCGACCTTTCTGATCCTGGGCCACCTCTGCACCCGTGGCTGCACCTTCTGCAACGTAACGAAAAAGAGGCCTCTTCCACCCGATCCCGACGAACCGCAACGGGTGGCCGAAACCGTAGGACAGATGGGACTAAGGCATGTCGTCGTCACCAGTCCCACCCGTGACGACCTGCCCGACGGAGGCGCCGGCCATTTCGGCCAAACGGTAAAAGCCATCAAAACCCTCGACCCAACGATCGTCGTCGAAATTCTCGTTCCCGACTTCCATGAAGACGAAAAGGCGATCGAAACGGCCGCCCGCAGCGGCGCGGAGATCGTCGGGCACAACATCGAAACGATCCCCCGCCTCTACCATATTCGCAAAGGGGCCGACTATGAACGGTCACTGCGTGTTTTAAAAAATCTCTCCTCGGCAAATCCCGATATCGCCACCAAAAGCGGGATCATGCTGGGACTGGGGGAGAGAAAAGAGGAGGTTCTGGAAACGATGGAGGATATTCTGAAGACGGGATGTAGACTGCTGAGTATCGGCCAGTATCTGGCACCGAGCCGCCGCCACACACCCGTCGTGGAATTTGTGGAACCCGCCCTCTTCGACTTCTACCGCCAGGCAGGCATGGCCATGGGCTACCGCTACATCAAGAGTTCGCCCTACACCCGCAGCAGCTATATGGCGCACGAATATCTGCAGACCTCCCAAACCTTTTCATATTAAATCAGTTTGAAATAAGAGACCCCAAGCGCCGGAAGGCGCAGACTCAGTGAATGCTCTCTTCCATGGGCTTCGATCGGATCCGTATGTATCGGTTCGGGATTGGTGATATCCCATCCCTCGTAGGTTTTGTACTGCGAGTTGAAGATCTCCTTCCAAAGACCGGAAAAGGGCACACCGACACGGTAGTTCTCGTAGACCGTATCTGCAAAGTTGCAAACGACCAGAATCGTCTCTTCATCGATATCGCTTTTTCGGATGAAGCTGAGGACATTGTGCTGGTAGTCGTTGGCGTCGATCCACTCGAATCCGGCATGTTTCTCGTCGTAGAGATGAAGCGCCCGCTCGCTCCTATAGAGGCCATTGAGGTCGCTGACGAGCTTCTGAAGCCCTCGATGGCACGGTTTTTCCAGAAGATGCCAGTCGAGGCTCTCCTTGTAGTTCCATTCACGCCATTGGCCGAACTCCCCACCCATAAAGAGCAGTTTTTTACCCGGATGTGCCGTCATGTAGGCGAAGAGTGCGCGAAGGTTGGCGAATTTCTGATTTTCGTCGCCTGGCATCTTGTTGATGAGCGAGCCTTTCATATGGACCACCTCGTCGTGGCTGAGCGGCAGCACGAAGTTTTCGTCGAAGGCATACCACATGCTGAAGGTGATCTGGTGATGATGGTGCTGTCGGTGAATCGGGTCGAGCTTGAAATATTTGAGCGTATCGTGCATCCATCCCATGTTCCATTTGAAACCGAACCCCAGGCCTCCAAGATAGACAGGGCGTGTCACCATCGGATATGCCGTTGACTCCTCCGCGATCATCACGATATCCTGGTACGCCCCATAGACCGTCTCGTTGAGCTGTTTCAAAAAGTCGATCGCATCGAGATTTTCGTTACCGCCATACTTGTTTGGAAGCCACTCACCATCTTTCCGGGCATAGTTGAGGTAGAGCATCGACGCGACCGCATCGACGCGAATGCCATCGATGTGGTACTTTTCGAGCCAATACATTGCACTCGAGATCAAAAAGGCGCGCACCTCGTTTCTTCCGTAGTTGAAGATGGCGCTGCTCCATTCCGGGTGATACCCAAGGCGCGGGTCTTCATGCTCGTAGAGGCAGGTACCGTCGAAATTGATGAGCCCATGGCCGTCGGTCACGAAGTGCGACGGTACCCAGTCCATAATGACCCCGATCTCGTGTGCATGCATGATATCGACAAACTGCATGAACTCCTGCGGTGTGCCGTAGCGGGCGGTTGGGGCGAAGTAGCCCGTCACCTGGTAACCCCACGATCCTTCAAACGGATATTCCGTAATCGGCATTATCTCGACGTGGGTGTAATTCATCTGTATCAGATACGTCGCCAGCTCGTTGGCCGCCTCGACATAGGTGAGTGGACGGTTTTCCTCTTCCACCTTTCTGCGCCACGACCCAAGATGCAATTCATAGATACTGATCGGTTTGTCGTGGGCGTTGTGATCCTTTCGTAGATCCATCCATACCTCGTCGTTCCACCGGTAATCGTCGATCTTCCAGATCCGTGAGGCGGAATGGGGCGGCTTTTCGGCATATTTGGCATAAGGATCGGCCTTTTCGAAGGTGCGGCCGTCCATTTTGGAGACGATATGGTATTTGTAGGTCTGTCCGATTTCGGCACCCTCCACAAACCCTTCCCAGATGCCCGAACCGTCCTCTCTCAGTTTCAACGGATGGGCCGCCGCATCGTAGCCGTTGAAATCGGCGACAACACTAACCATCGCGGCATTGGGAGCCCAGACGGCGAAGTAGACACCTCCTCTACCTTTGCGCTCCATAAGATGGGAACCCATCTTGTCGTAGAGTTTGACATGGGTGCCCTCTTTGAAAAGATAGATATCCATGTCGCTGAAACGTGTGACGTCGTAATGGATCGGATTCATGGTTTCTCTCACTTGTAGTTACTTACCCGCTTGGCATAGAGCGAGTGATAATAGAGGTCCTCGTAGGCCTCGGCAGACTTTTCCCAGTCGAACCGTGCCTCCATCGCCTGTTTCTGCATCAGACGGAAAGCTTCCGGTTCATAGCGGCAGATATCTGTCGCCCATTTGACGGTATGATACAGAGCATCCGTCGTGGCATCGTAAAATTTGAAGCCGTTGCCCTTTTTGGTTCCAGGGTCGTAGTTGTGGATCGTATCGTCGAGGCCTCCGGTGGCACGAACGATCGGAAGCGTACCGTAACGCAGCGAGTAGATCTGGTTCAATCCACACGGTTCGAAAAGCGACGGCATCAGAAAAAGATCGCTTCCCGCCTCGATGATATGCGCCAGTTCGTTGGAATACCCGACATGGCAGGCAAACTTTTCCGGGTAGCGGCGGGCGATCTCGCTGAAAAATCCCTCGGCCCACTTCTCCCCGGTGCCGAGCATCACGATCTGAATGTTCAGGTGCATCAAACCCTCGATCGCCCCGGCGATGAGGCCTATGCCCTTCTGTTCGGCGAAACGTCCAACGAAGCCGATAAGAGGCACGTCATCCCAGACCGGTAGGCCGAAGCGCTCCTGAAGATCCCTTTTGCAGAGCGCCTTGCCCGACATATCGTCGATATCGTAACGCTTCTTGATGAATGGGTCGATCGCGGGGCTCCACTCGTCGTAATCGATTCCGTTGAGGATGCCGTAGAGTTTGTCACTGTGGGCGCGGATGTGCCCGTCGAGCCCAAAACCGAATTCGGGGGTCTGGATCTCATGGGCATATTTTCGGCTCACCGTCGTCACCGCATCGGCATGGGCGATTCCGCCTTTGAGCATGTTGACACCGTCCATCGCTTCAAACTCATAGGGATTGAAGTGCTCCCAACCCACCTCCATCACATCCATAATCCCTTTGAAGAAGTGGCCCTGATGCTGGAGATTGTGGATCGTCAGTACAGATGCGGCATCTTCGAATTGCTCGTCGAAAGCGTAGCGTGTACGAAGAAGCGCGGGCTGCGCGGCCGTATGCCAGTCGTGCGCATGGATGATGTCGGGTCTGAACGCCAGTTTTTTGGCAAGCTGAAAGGCCGCTTTGCTCAAAAAGATAAAACGGAGATCGTTGTCGGGATAGCTGAATCCGTTCTCGTCGGCATAAAGTCCCGACCGGCCATAAAATTTCTCGTAGTCGATAAAGTAGACAGGTACATCGCTTCCCGGCAGGGTATCTTTGTAGACACCGGCCCAGAGTTCGCCCATCGGTCCCATCGGCACACCGAGCGGCCCCACGATATGTTCGAGTTTCGATTTATCGATGCTGTAGTAACGTGGCATTACGACGATGACGTTATGCCCGAGCTTCGCCAACACTTTGGGAAGCGCACCTGCGACATCGGCCAAGCCGCCCGTCTTGGCGAACGGCACCACTTCCGAAGCGGTAAAGAGAATGTTCAGAGGTCGGTTCATATCAAATCCTTCGGATAGAGTCATTGGTCACTGGTCACTTGTCATTGGGAAAACAAATCAAAACTCCAATGACCAGTGACCAATGACCACACTACATTGTATCCAACAGAAGCTTTGCACCCTCCAACGAAGCGTTTTCGATGTGCGTCATCTCCACCCTCAAACCAACGCAGCTCGCCGCAAGTGCGTAGTTTCCGATTCGCTCGCGAACCGTATCCACCAGATCTGGATTGTGTGTGACGACACCGCCGCCAAGAACCAAAATTTTCGGATTGAGAAGCGTCACCATCGCCGCCGCTGCGTAAAGAAGCGCTTCGGTATAGGTTTCGGCGATGCCTCTGCAGTTTTCATTCTCCGATAGGCGGAGGCGCTGTAGGTCGGGGTTCTCTCCGCATCCGAAACGATCCATCCATTTTTTTATACCACTGCCGGAGGCGTAGAGTTCGAGACAGTTGTTTTTCCCACATCCGCAGCGGAAGGGGGCTTCCTTGTAGGGTAGATGGCCAACCTCACCGGCAAGGCTCCGCCATCCGTGCAATATTTCGCCGCCGGTAACGATGCCGCCGCCCAATCCCGTACCGGAGTAGAGTGCGGCAAGCTCTTTTTCGTTCCAGTAGACCGATTCGGCGAGTGCGGCACAGTTGAGGTCGTTTTCGATACGGAGCGGTATGCCCAGGCGTGTTTCGACAAAGGTTTCGATCTCGGGCTCTTCGACCTCGATATTGGGCGCCGAAAGAATGACACCCTCGTGCACCTGTCCCGCGAACGAAACGGCGATCGCATCGATATCGGGATGTTTTTCGATCATCGATTCGATGAAATTGCTCAGTTCCCGTTCACGACTTGGAAATTTTCCGCACACCTCCTCCTTTCCGACCAGTTCGTAGCGCAGCCACGTCCCGCCGGCATCGATGGCCAAACGGCTCATACCAACTCCTCGTAAAGGCTCAGATATCTCTGTGCACACCGCTCGATCGAAAAGTCGCATCCCATATCAAATTTCCGGATCCGGTTCAGTTTTTCTCTGGAGCCGTAGAGTGCCAACGCTTTGTCAACCGCTTCGACAAGGGCGTCGGCATGCATCGCATCGAACGGAACACCCAGGCCGCATATGCGCTTTCCCCTGACGATCGGATGGACCGAATCGCACAGACCTCCCACACGATGGACCACTGGAACGGTCCCATAGCGCATCGCGATCATCTGGTTGAGACCGCACGGTTCGAAACGTGAAGGCATCAGCAGAAAGTCGGCCGCGGCGTACATCCTGTGCGAGAGCGCTTCGTCATAGCCGAAACGAAGATGGATGTTCGCATACTTGCCAGCCGCCGTTTCCAGCGCTGTGTGAAACCTCTCTTCACCCTCTCCGAGTATCGCCAATATCAGCGGCTTTTGTGCCAGTTCTCCCAGCGTTTCGACAATCAGATCGACTCCCTTCTGCTCGACCAATCGTCCGATAAAGATGAAAAGCGGCCATTCATATTTATCCATATCAATCCCTTCGAGATAACCTTTTTTGCATCGCTGCTTACCTCTTAAAGCGTTTTGGCCAAAGTGCGCCGGAATGGCAGGATCTTTCTGCGGATCGTAGAGCTCGGTATCGATACCGTTGAGGATACCCGTCAGTTTCTTCCTGTGTTTTCGTAAAAAACCGTCCAATCCGAAGCCGAACTCGGGTTCTTGAATTTCGATGGCGTAGCTGGGGCTCACCGTCGTTACCGCATCGGCATGGGTGATCCCCGCCTTCATCCAGTTGACCTGCCCGTAAAATTCGAGCGATTCCATCGAAAAGTGGCGGGAGTCGATTCCGCACCGCACCATCGAATCGGGAGGGAACGTTCCCTGATAGGCAAGATTGTGTATCGTATAGACGATCTTGACGGGCACCCCCGCATCGTGTACCAGCAGTGCGGCAAGGGCTGTATGCCAGTCGTTGAGATGGAGAAGATCGAAACGGTAACGTTTGACGATCTCGAGGATTGCATGGGAAAAGATCGCGAAACGTAGATCGTTGTCTTGATACCCCTCTCCGGGAGGGCCATAAAGGTTTTCCCGGTCACAGAGCAGTTCGTTATAGACAAAGAGCACCTTCAACCCACGGTACTCCGCCGAAAAAAGTTCGACATCGTAGGATGCGTTCCCGAAAGTGAGCACAAAATGCTCCCCTGTCGGCCGGATACCGAAGCGTGTTTTGTCGATAAAAGCGTAAAGCGGCATGACCGTCGTTACATCGGCACCATCTCTCAAGGCCTTTGGAAGCGCATAAGCGATATCGGCCAGCCCACCGCTCTTGGCGAAAGGAAACATCTCCGCTGCGGCAAATAGCAATTTCATTCTCCATCCTTTCGATCTGTCCATACGTTCAAAAGCGCTATTCCTCTGTTTCTTTCTCGAAATAGGGAAGCTCCAGTGCCTGAATATGCCCGATTGCGTTGCCGGCTATGCCCCGTATGGAGCCGTAAAGTGCAGTCGTGTTGTCGAGGACTTTTGCAATCTGCTTTTCGCGCTGTTTCCAGATACGGGCCATGGCGCGTTTTTCGGCATCGAGGTCGGCTTGCATCTGGGTGAAGCCTTCGACGATCGCTTCGATCTGCATGCGGAACTCGTTGGAGGTGAGGTAGTTGTAGAGCAGACTCATCTTGTCGCTTCTGTTCTCCTGAGACTGCGTCACGTGCGCCAGCCTCACGATCTGCTCGCGCAGGACCGACGAGAGGGCTTTGAACTCTTCGTACGTGCAGACCCATACCCCATCGACCAGCCCCATGCGCTCCATATCTTTGGGCAGTACCTCCGTCACCAGTACACCGATGTCGGCCCCCTTCTCCCGAATGTCGGCTTTGAACTTTTCGATCCAGTTCTTCTGAAACTCTTTGGTGCGTTTGGATTCGTAGTAGATGGTGCCACAGTTTTGCATCTCGCGGGTGTTGACGACCTGCAGGCAATCGGCACCTCTGGCCCCTTTCTTGATCTCTTCCACCGTATCGAACGGAAAGTGTGTGTTCAGCCACTCTTCGATAGCCAGCTCCTGCACTTCGCCCTGCATCTGCTGGCTCCCCTGCTCCGCTTTGCGCTTGGCCTCTTCGAGTTGGCGGCGAAGCTGCTCGAGCTGCTGCTCTTTTTCTCTCAGCTTCAATTCACTCCGCTCTGTCAAACTCTTCTGGATCTTTTCGCGCTCGATCTCAAGCTGTTCGTTAAGCGCCTTTTCGGCTTCCAGTTTCGCCCTCTCTTCCACTTCTGCCTTTTCGCGTTTGAGCTTTTCGATCTGCGCTTTGCTTCGGTTGAGTTCCTTGACCTGTTCGGACTTTTCGGCCAGCTCTTTGCGCATCATTTCCAGTTGTTCACTCTGTTCGGCGGCGATCTTGGCTTTCAACTCCACTTCGAGTTTCCGCCGTTCGGTTTTCAACTTCGCTTCGACACGCGCTTGTGTCGCCTTTTCCAGCTCCTTTTGAAACTTCGCCTCCTGCGCCTCGATGGCCTCCTCTTTGGCTTTGAGTTCGTCCATCGCCTGTTTGTATTTGGCGCGATGCTCAGCCACCTCTTTTTGCAGTTTCGCTTTCGCCTGCTGTTCGAGTTTGACGTAAAGGCTCTGGCTGATGTCGATTTCAGTGCCGCAGTTGGGGCAGGTGACGGTGGTTTGTGACGGCATGCTCTCTCCCATATCATCAAACATGGACTTTCTCATCGATTCTCCTTAAGACTTCCGCGAAGCAGCGATGCCGCCTCTTCCGGTGCGACCGGGTTGATTTTCATACCGCTTCCGAGTTCGAAACCGCCGAGTCTGAAGAGGCGGGGGATGATACGCAGACCGAAACGCCACATCTTCGGAATATCATCGAAAAAATCTTCCGTGACGCTGTTTTTCTGCATCGGCGGTGTGTTGATGGTGATATTGAAATCGAAATCGTCCAGTTGGTCGTAAAGGGCTTCCATAACATTTCTCAACACTTTTCCAAGTTCCATCAGATGCATGTCGTCGAGGTCGCTGAGCGCGGGCCTGGGCTCTTTCGAAAAGATCGCCACTTCGAATGCGAAAGCGGATGCATAGGGACAGAGTGCGATGAAGGTGTCGTTTTCGACGACAATACGTTCGCCGCTTCTGCGCTCCTGCGCGAGAAGACTCTCGAAAAGTGAATGGCCGTGCATCCGGTAGAAATCGTAGGCGTGATGCAGCATCTGAAGTTCCCGCTTTGGAACGACGGGCAGAGCGATAAGCTGGGTATGCGGATGCGGCTGGGTCGCGGCACCGTAATGGCCGTGGTTTTTAAAGAGCGAAAAATAGACGAGCCGCAGATCGTTTTTCAGATCGTTGAGGCGAACCCGCATCGTGTAGAACCAGTTGAAAAACTCTTCTTCGCTCCATGCATCCATCCGAAGCAGATGGCGCGGGGTATCGACGATCACTTCGTGTGCCCCGAAACCTTCCCATTTTTCAAATATACCAACCTCTTCGCTTCTCCAGGGTGCTTCGATCTGCACCGCTTTGTAGAGGTTCGGAACGACGCGGGTTTTCCATCCGGGCGTATTGGGTTCGTTCTGGCGCAAGGCGAAGATCTCCGGCGGTGTCATCGCCTCGTGCCCTTCGCAGAACGGACAGGTTTTCGGTGTTTCCATCGGCACATTGTGCGGCTTCGAACAGTCGGGACGATGGAGCCGTTCCGGTGCGATCAGTGTGTAGTCGTCATGGATCAGATCGTAACGGATTTCAGACATTGCGCACCTTCAGTGAACCACTCACCCGCATCTTTCCGGAAAATGGTAGTACCGCCATAAGGCTCACACCCTGCGTCATCAGGTCGAACCCCTGTTCACTTTGGGAAACGGTCTGAAGCGGTGTGGCCAGAAGCGTAAAGAAATGGTCAAGTTCAAAAATGAGGCATCTTCGGGTATAGGGATCCTCAAGCGAGAAACTCTTGAGTTCGTGATGCGCCCCAGGGCCGAAACGTTCACCGTTGAGAAAGACGTCCGAAAGGTTTGCGAAATGGAAGTTGAACTCCATTCCATACTCGTAAATGTGGCTATTGTCGCTCTTGAGATCGATTGAAAATTCGGTCCCGTCAGGGAGGAAGTCAAACCGCTTCTGCAGACGTGCCGGACAGGCCGTCTCATCGTAGATACCACCGCTACGGACAAATGTCACCCCTTTCTTGTCGGCTTTCATATCGAAAGGTTGATTGGCGAAATCGGAAAATTCACGGAAGCTGCACTGCCTGAAACTCTCGAGATCCAGCGAATGATCACTGATATGGTCGACGAAAGAGTTTTTTAGATACCAGTCGTAGACGAGCGCCGTTCTGACCTCTTCGTCGATCACGTGCGAAGCGGTGTGAATGGTGCTGATACCCTCTTCCGAGCCGCTCTCTTCGGCTTTTCGCGACGCCTGCTCCTGCAACAGCTTTTCGTGGTATGCCTCTTTTCGCCGGGTCAAAACGTTTTGGAAATTGAAATGGCTCTTCCTGTCGTCGAACTCCACCATCTGGCCGCCGAATCTGCTGTCGAAACGCATGATGACATTTTCTCCGACATACTTGACCTCTTCATACCCGTTCATATTGATGTCGGCTGTTTCGACGACCCTCCTTTTTCCGTACCGCATGTTTTCGCACGCGATGAGGTAGCGATAGGCGTTGTCGCGGAGGTTGGGCAGGTAGAGGCCGCCAAAAACGCCGTGCCAGAAGACATCGTTGGTCTGCAGGGCATAGAGTTTTTCGAGATATTCCGGTTTGCCGAGATCTGCCTTGGAACATTCGATCATCCGTTTGTGAAGGCGGTTGGACTCTTCATACTTGACGAAGAAATTTTTCCAGATACCGCCTTTGAGGAACTTTTTCCCTTCTCTTTCGAAACGCGCCTCTCCCATCTCCGTTTTGAACCGCTCCAGCGCCAGTGCGTCGTCGGCTTTCAGACTCCACTCTCCCATTTCGTAATAGGAGACATTTGGAAGGTAGGCGATACCTTTCGCACGGTTTTGCGAAAGATAGGTTTTGTAGTGCATCGTCTCGATCACCTCGTCATTCAGCACGGCTTCGACGAAGGCTTCGAGCCACCCTTTTTCATAGACCCAGTGGTGCGTTCCCGGCCACATACCGAATTTTTCCGCATCGTCGAAGATGATGGCGGCATCTCCCGGATCGCGCCGGCACGCTTTGATCGCCCCGATGGCCGTTTCGACAGGTTTGAACGGCAGAGCGTAGCGAAGCGCCTGGGATATCGGAAAGAGTGCGATTTTCTCGCCGCTATCTTCGCTGTGGTAGTATCCGCCAAGCTGCTCTTTTTCAAAACCTGCCGCGATGAAATGGTAGTCATCGACAAGCGCATACCTGACACCTGCACGCGTGAGGTCGGGAATGAGCCCCGATTCCCACACCCTTTCGGTCAGCCAGAGTCCGGTAGGAGTCTGGGCGAAGTTTTTTTCGATCGTACGGGAGAGTTTCTCGATCTGGCCGATCCGGTCGCGAGAAGGGATGGCGCTGAGGATAGGTTCGAAATACCCCGCCGTCAAAAACTCGATCGATCCACATTCGCTCAACCTCTTCATATCTTCGAAAACATCGGGATAACAGCGGCGGATCTTCTCGAGAAGCCAACCACTGCAGTGAACGCTGAATTTGAATGCCGGATATTTTCTCATCGTACGGAAAAAAGGGGCATAGCAGCTTTCGACCGCCCGTTCGATCGCCTCGTCGAAATTGTCCACCGGCTGGTGCATATGGACGCCAAAGAGCAGCGCCGTCTTTTCATCTTTCACGTGTAAATCTCCTTTTTCTGAAGCAAGGCTTCCCGGTAAAAACTCCTCTTACCGAATCTTCGCCTTGCGGCGTAAATGAAACATTCAGATTTTCATCCATTCTTGGCGGTATGGTGCCCGAACGACATCGGCAACCCTCATGAACGCTTCATGCCAGTCTCCTATACAAACCAGTTTTCGGAAAAATCATCCTGCAGGTCGATGCCCAGTTCCGACACTCCCGGAAGCGTCTGGACGACCTGGCCATCAAGTTCCACTTCGATACGCAGATGAATCTTGTTCATTCCGCGGAAGATCCGTTTGGAGAGTGCAATCTCCACAATATCGCCCACCGCAAACGAGATATCGCCATGCAAAGGAGCGTCTGCCGCCGCCAGGTCGATCGGAGTGTCGAGCTCATCGATATAGATATGCAAAACGCCCGATCTTTTCAGTTTTTCCATATCGCCGTCGAGACGTAGATAGACGGCACCGCCGTTTTCGCCCCAGTAGATGGTTTCGATGGGGCCTCGCACTTTGTCCATTGTCGAGAAGAGGCGGCCTTCATCCATCATGCCACTGCCCAGCCATTCGAAAAAGGAGCTGATCCGGCCGTCGATCGTCGGATGGATCGGAAATTTCGGTTCGCTCATCAGTGCATGCAAGTCTCTCTCTCCGGCGATGGGCTGAAAGAGATTTGCAGGGGGCGCAACATCCATCAGACGGTAGATCTCGATCAGATGATTTCGAAAAAGACGGTCAAATTCGTCGGCATAGTCGGTAAAGTGATCATCGCCGTACCACCAGAACCAGTCAGAACATTCGGCGGCAAGGAAGTGGTCCGTGATGGCCGCTTTTTGCCGCTCATCCAGCCGCCCTTCATGCCGCAGATAGTCACGTTTCGTCTGGTAGATGCGCTCCCATGCCGTATTTTTCTGCGGATGTCCGACCCACGTGTCGAATGTACTGTAGATCCACGATCCAGGATGAATCTTCGGCAGCGTTTCGAAACCTTTCTCTGCCGTTTCATCCATCGTGACTGTCCGGCACCACTGCGTATCGTCGAGTTTCGTATAGAGTGCATCGAAAAAGTCGTAGCCGTTGTTTCGGTAGAACTCCCATGCATTTTCACCGTCGAGAATCACCGAAATGGCAGCGTCGCCGTATCTCTCTCCGATCGTGTGCAAATGTGAGACGAAATCCTCCGCAGCTTTTTCGGCATCCCAGAAGCGGTAGGTGAAGCCGATGAGGTCACTCAGGAAGTGGTCCCTGAAAGCGATGAAAAGGTTGTCGTAGCCATACCGCCTGTAGAGTGCCTCTCGTGTATCGCAGCCAAGCGATCTGAACAGAATCGCTTCGTCCGTGGCGATCCAGCGGATACCGTGCGATTTGTAGATGGCAACGCTTTTTTCGTCCACCGCCCCTTCTGCCGGCCAGAATCCGGTAGGGGAGAGGCCGAAAAGCTCTTTGTAGAGTACGACGGCACGCTCGACTTGTGCCTTCGCATCCCCTTCCAGGGAGAGTGGATCGGAAGGGATGGCCGTCTTCGGATTGGCGATCTTGGCGTTGTTCATGTCGAGAAGAAGAGGGAGAATAGGATGGTTGAGCGGTGTAGTCGCCAGCGAAACCTGTCCTTTTTTCAAAAGTTCTCCGTAAAATGGAAGAATTTTGGGAATGAATGAAAGAAGCGTTTCGATTAAAAGCGCTTTGTCCCTGGCGTCATACCCTCTTCCCTTTTTAAGCAGCGTGGCGATGTGTTCGTTATCTTTTCGAAGATAGTTACCGCACCACGCGAGCATGAACAGCACTTCGAACTCGACATATTCATCCGCGTTCAGCCTCTTTTTTTCATAAAGCTCCGCATAGCGTGGAAGTGGTTTGACCATCGTTTCAAACTGGCTGCTTCTACAGATTTTCAAAACCCACTCATATTCGTCGCTACTCAACGATTGGGGCGATTTGGCCCATAGTGACAAAAAGTGGTCACTCTCGACGCCCTCTTTTTCATAAAGTAGCAGCTGCTCTATCAGAGGAGGCGTAACGTTGAACGATGCTTTCAGACGAGGAAAACGCGAAAGTATCCACGGCATGTCGTAGTAGTCTTTGATCGCATGTAAAAAAACCCACGGCATTCGCATCACACCCTCTCCGTTGCGGTAGTCGGGTTGATGCATATGCCAGAAAAAGGAGAGGTCAACCATTTAGCTGTTTTGCATCCATTCTTCGATCATTTTTCCGTAGGTGTCGTGAAGCATCATCCCTTTCTCTTTGTCGGCTGCCTGAATATAGAGATTGAGATGTTCGCTGTACTGGTCGGGAATCATCAGAATCCAATCGCTGTCGTTCTCCCATATCTTGACACCGTCGACTGTGGAAGCACGCTTTCCTTTGGCATACTCCAGGAATTTCCGCATCATTTTTCCCTTCATCGACTGTGGACATGGAATACGGCATGTCTGGTAGAAAAAGTGCGTCATCCCCTTCGCGATATCGGAAAGTTTCAAGTTGTGACGTGTCAGAAGCTCCATGATCTTGAGACTCGCATACATCGCGTCGCGATGGAGAGAAAATTCGGTAAAGGCGTAGTTTCCGTCGATCGTTGCGATCAGATCGAACCGTTTCAATGTGGATGCTTTGAAGTTGGCGTACTTTCCACGTTTGATCATCAGATGTCTATAGGAGGGATCCATCAGGTCGGGTGCCCATGTCGGCAGGAAAACACGCATCTTTTTCCCTTCCGAAGCGGCCTGCATATCCATCAATTTGAGCACGGCCGTCAACGCTTCGACTTTGTCGAGTATCTCGCCCCGGTCCGTCACAAGTGTCAGACGCTGTCCGTGGGGATAGATGAGTATCCCCATGTCGAGGCCGAGATTTTTCACGATGGCGGAAATATCCTGCTTCGATTTGATCTTGTGATGCTGTATATTGGCCAGTTTTCTCGCATCGGTATAGGCATTGAGTATGATATTGTCGATCTGCAGGTCGGTCATGATTTGAGGAAAGACCTCTTTGGTAATGCCGAACATCAAATCGACGGCGATACGGAAACCGCCGCTTTTTACGATCTTGTGATCGATCGAATTTTCAAGTGCCGCTTTATAGCTCAGGCACTCTTCCTTTCGGTAAAACTCACTGTCGTGAATCTTTCCTATTTCAGTGTAGTCGACACGTCTGAAATCCTCTTTGAAAAAGGTTTTTTCGACCGCTTTGGCACTGTTTCCGTCAAGGCGCAGCCCCTCTTCGTTGTAGAGGGTGATGTCGATACTGGCCGGATCGTTCAGGTTTTTTCTGAAATAGGCTCCGGCGACGATCGAATCGTCTCTTTGGATGTTATAGCGCAACACAGCTGGCGGTACGTCGCGCAGATCGAGCACTTCGACACCTGTCGCGAGTAGCCCGCCGACAAAGGCACGTTTTATCATACGCGGGCTTTTGTCGTAATCGCGGCCGACGAGAACTTTGCTGCCCATCGGCAGTTGCGATCCGAACGCTTCTCCGATTTTACAGGCCATGTCACAGCTGATTTCGATATTGCTTTTTCCGGTAATACTGCCGTTTTCGAAAATCGTGTTTCGGTAGCGTGTGCCCCAGACGACATTGTTGTTGACGATGGCCGCCGGTTCGATCTCTTTGCCGGGCCAGACGGTGACATCCTGTTCGAAGGTTGCGAGTTTCCCCACCTTGCACCCTTCTGCCAGTATCAACCCGGCTTTTGCCGAGACGCCGTCCCCTATCTGAGTCTCGTTGCAGATCACCGCATTGTCGAGCACCACCTTTTTCCCGATCGTGATATCGTGCCAGAGAACCGAATTTCGAATGCGGCATTCGCTGCCGAGTGTCACGTTGTCCCCGATGACGACATTGTGCAGGCGTGTCCGTTTTCCGATCGAGACGTTGCCTCCGATGACGACCGTATCGATAATCTCGA
This sequence comes from Hydrogenimonas cancrithermarum, assembly GCF_030296055.1. Lineage (NCBI taxonomy): Bacteria > Pseudomonadati > Campylobacterota > Epsilonproteobacteria > Campylobacterales > Hydrogenimonadaceae > Hydrogenimonas > Hydrogenimonas cancrithermarum. The sequence continues at coordinate 54,409 of NZ_AP027370.1, read as the reverse complement.
CGCTCGGATCGATCTCACTCTCTCCCGTCAGATATAGCGTACCGTCGGGATAGTCGATCTTTTTGCCCGGTATCTTGAATTCGAGACGTCTGTTGAGAATGTCGTCGTGCACTTCACGGTAGCTGTCGGGATTTCCGACATCCCTCCAGTACCCCGTCGCATTGTAGCCCATCAGGTCGATCCCCTCCTGCATCAAAAGCGGAAAAAGGTCTTTTGCGAAATCGAAGTTTTCTCCAACCGGAATATAGTCGAGAATTTCAGGCTCTATGATATAGATACCGGTGTTGATCGTGTCGCTGAACACCTCCCCCCAACTCGGTTTTTCGAGAAATTTCTCAATCTTCCCCTCTTCGTTGGCAATGACAACGCCGAACTGGAGCGGGTTTTCGACGGATGTGAGCGTGATCGTCAGTTTGGAGCGCTTCTCTTTGTGATATTCAAGAATTTTTTTGAAGTCGAAATCGGTAACGAGATCGCCACTTACAATCATGAAGGTGGTATCAAGATATTCGCGGCCGAACCCTACCGCACCAGCCGTGCCATAGTCGTCGTCCGGAAGGACGTAGTGGATCGTCACGCCCCATTTGCTGCCATCACCGAAATAATTTTTAATGATCTCGGGTTTGAAATAGAGAAGTATGACAACCTCTTTGATACCCGTTTCGATCAGTTTGTTGAGCGTATGCTCCATCATTGGCAGATTCACGATCGGAAGCATCGGTTTCGGAACGGAATTGGTCAGTGGTTGAATGCGGGTTCCAAATCCGCCTGCCATCATGACGGCTTTTATCTTTTTTGCCATTAGAATATCCTTTTATCAAATCTATATGAATATATGAAAAACTATTAGAGCTTCAATACCGAATTTTCGCTTCCGAACACTGTTCCGACCGTCGGGAGCGTCTCTTCTGTCATCCACTCCCTGCCGTCACACAGATAGCCGAACTCATAATTCTCTCCGGTAGGAAGCACTTTCGTGATATAGAATTCACCACTCTTTTTTCTCTTCATCGGTTCGGCCTCCCAATCGTTCCAACTCCCTTTGATCTCGATCGATTCGCATGCAATGGCGGGTGTCGTGAACGTTACCCACGTTTTCTTACCTTTTTTCGTCACTTTGATCATATTTCACTCCTCTTCAAATTTTAATTGATGTTCAGTCGAGCCGGTTGAGCATTCCTAGAAGCTCGGGGTCGATCTGATATTTATTGTTGACGATCTCATCGATCTCTTTCATTCCGAAATTTCCATTTTCCACGACGACGACTTTGTTGGAACTGGTCGCGGAGAGCAGATGATCGACAGCACGTATCGTACATTCGAAAGCCAGCATACGGTCGTTGACCGTAGGACTTCCGCCACGCTGGATATGTCCGAGTACGGTCACCCGCGTCTCCATTCCGATATCGTTTTCGAGCCAGTCCGCGATATCGAAAGTCATTTTCGTTCCCTCCGCTACGATAGCAAGTACATAATTGCGTCCGTGACGAATCTCTCTTTTAAGATGCTCCCTCGCCACATGCCAGTTGAAATCGACCTCCGGAACGAGGCAGATTTCAGCACCGCTCGTGATCGCCGAAACAACGGCGAGATAACCACATTCACGCCCCATCACTTCGACGACGAAAGCACGGCTGAACGTCGAGGCGGTATCTCGAATCTTGTCGAGTGCGTCGCGTATGACATTGAGCGCGGTATCCACACCCAGACAGGTATCCGTTCCATAGATGTCGTTGTCGATCGTCGTGGGGATACCCACGAAATTGAGGGGAAATTCCTGACTCATCTTCTCCATCGCACGAAAAGATCCATCCCCACCCAGGACGACGAGGCCGGTAATATCGTGTTTTTTGAGATTTTCATATGCCTGCTTGCGATATTCATACTCGTAAAAACGTTTGGAACGCGACGATCGGATAATGGCACCGCCTCTATGCAAAATGCCCCCGACATCTTTGTGTGTAGCGGGATGGATCTTTCCGTCGATCAACCCATCGAGTCCATTGTAGACGAAATAGGGTTTTTCACCTTTTTCGTACAGATAATCGACGAACTTCTTGATCGCCGGATTCATTCCAGGTGCATCGCCCCCGGAACACATAATCGCCAATGGCATTCACACTCCTTCGTTTCTTCTATATTACCGATTGAAAATAACCGTTTCATTACACAAGATGTTAAAAACTATATGATATCATTATGAAACTGAAAAAAGGTAAACAGATCCATGAATCACAGTGAAATTATGATAATCGGGGGAGGACCTGCCGGTATGGTAGCAGCCGGGACCTGCAGGCAGTATTACCCCGAAAAAAAGATAACCGTTATAAAAAAAGATGAAAAATCTCTCGTGCCGTGCGGCATTCCCTATGTTTTTGGTCCCTATCTGGAATCCCCGGAAGACGATATGATCCCATGCGGAAACCGGGCGGCGAAAATGGGGGTCGAACTGATTCACGACGAAGTGGTGGAGATCGACTTCGACAACAAAGTGGCCAGGGGACGCAATGGCAGCCGCTACGGTTACGAAAAGCTCATTATCGCAACCGGTTCGATTCCCAAAAAACCGACATCGATCGAAAACTACGATGCCGACGGAGTTTTCTATGTTCCCAAAGACCCCGATTATATCCTCAGAATGCACAGCCGTGTCAAAGCGATGGAACACGTGGCCGTGATCGGGACCGGCTTCATCGGGGTGGAGATTGCCGGCGAACTCGCACGAAGCGGAAAAAAAGTGGACCTTGTCGGATCCCGTATTCTCAAGCACGCCTTCGACCCCGAGTTTTCCGAACAGATGGAGTCGATCATGCTGCACGACAACATAACATTCCACAAAGAGAAAAAGACGACGCGTATTCGTGTCGACGATGAAGGGCGAGCCGGCGGCATCGAACTTCACGACGGGACGCTCATCCCCTGCGACGGTGTCATCATGGCGACCGGCTACGTTCCCAACACGGAGATGGCGAAAAAGAGCGGCCTCTCCATGCGCCGATACGATACGATCTATGTCGATGAATATATGCGAACAACCGAATCCGATGTCTTTGCCGTGGGCGACTGTGCCGAGAAACGCCATTTCATCACCAAACGTACCGTCCCCATCATGCTCGCTTCCACCGCTACCGCGGAAGCACGTATCGCAGCGGCGAACCTCTACAACATCAACATTATCAAAACATTCTCCGGTACGATCGACATCTTTTCGACCGTCGTCGGCAACACCTGCTTCGCATCGGCAGGTATCACCGAAGAGGATGCACGAAAAGAGTTTATCACGATCGAGAGTTCGACGATCGTCAGTGACGACAAACACCCTTCGAAACTTCCAAACAACCACAAACAGACGGTAAAACTCGTCGCACTCAAACGCAGTGGTACGGTCATAGGCGCCCAGATCATAGGCGGCATCGATGCCGGCGAGATGATCAACATTCTCGCTGTCATCATCGAAAACAAGATGAGTGTCTTCGACCTGCTCAATCTGCAGGTCGCCACCCATCCGCTTCTGACCTCCGCTCCGACCGCCTATCCAATCGTCCAGGCGGCCCAGAACCTCGTTGCCAAACGGATCGGAGAGTTGTGATAGCGAAGGTCAAGATCGTTGCGACGCTGGGCCCCTCGACCAATACGCGTGAATCTATCGCCGAACTGATCGACCGCGGCGTCAACGTCTTTCGTCTCAACTTTTCATACGGCACATACGACGAACATTCCGAAACCATTCGTGCCATCCGAGAAATAGCAGAAGAGAAATCCAGGCAAATCGGTATTTTACAGGATATCTGTGGCCCAAAAATCCGTATCACGGGACTCGAGAAACCAATCGAAGTCAAACGGGGCGACAGACTCAGGGTAAGCAGGCGTCCGAGAGAGGAAGCCTTCTCTTTGACATATCCGGAGATTGTCGATGCATTGAGGATCGGCGACAAGATCTTCTTTTCCGACGGAACCGTCCAAACCCGTGTCGTCGGGCACGATTCGGAGGAGAAGATTCTCGAGGTTATGACACCGGGACGTCTCATGAATGGAAAAGGTGTCAATTTCCCCGAGGCCGATATCACGCTCCACGCCCTGACGCAGAAAGATCGGGAAGATATCCGTTTCGGTGCACAGATGGGAGTCGATTTTCTGGCAGTCTCTTTCGTAAGCAGCGAAAAGGATATTGCGGAAGCCAGAAGCATACTTCATGAAAGCGGCGGTAGCGCCTGGGTCATTGCAAAGATCGAACGCAAAAGCGCTCTCACTCGACTGGAAGCCATCGTCGAGGCGAGTGACGGTGTCATGGTCGCACGTGGAGACCTGGGTGCCGAGGCAGGCTTCTCGCATGTGCCGGTTTTGCAAAAAGAGATCATCCGTATGTGTAATCTCAAAGGAAAACCGGTCATCACCGCCACACAAATGCTCACATCGATGATCCATTCACCCTATCCGACGCGTGCCGAAGTCTCCGACATCGCCAACGCTCTTTTCGACGGTACCGATGCCGTCATGCTCTCGGATGAGACAGCTGTGGGTGAATACCCCTTCAAAGCTGTCGACGTTCTGATAGAGACCATTGTCGAAAGTCAGAAATTCTATCCCTATTCCAGCCCCTTTATGCCGGAACCGAGAGAGGCGTTCCCACATGCGGCGGCAGAGCTCTCTTCCGTTCTGGCATCCGACCTCATCGTCGCGCTGACACTTTCCGGTTACACGTTGCGGCATTTGAGCAAATTCCGGCCACAGAAGCCTCTTTATGCCATCAGCACCGATTCTGCACTGGTCAACAAAACGACACTGGTATGGGGATGCGTCTCATGCGTGACGATCGAAAATTTCAGCAACGAGAAAGAGCTGGTGGAGAAGTTTCTAAAGTCGGCGAAGATCGATCCGGAAACTTTTTTGCTCGTTACCGGTTACCTGGGAGAGAAGATCTCCCTCGGGAAAAGTGTCCGGTACATCGACCGGACGCATCAGTAGTCGTACATTTTTTCGTAATACTCTTTCACCATGCGTGAAGAGCTGAAATAGGCGAGAATATCGTTCATACCGTTTTTCGCGATCGTAAGCCACGCTTTTTCATCGTCGTAATACATGGGCACGATCGTCTTTTCGAGCTTATCCATCATCGCCAGGTAGTCGAGACGGTCGATCTCTTCATTCGGGAGGGACGGGTCGGCGTGGGGGATCGAGAAAGAGTTGATGCCGTCTTTTTGAAACTCCGCATGCCAGCCGTCGTCGATCGAAAAGTGGATCGAAGCGTTGACGCCGGCGCTCATACCGCTCGTTCCACTCGCTTCGCGTCCCCATCTGGGCGTATTGAGCCAAAGATCGCTTCCTTGCTTCAGAAGTTTTGAAAGACGAAGCTCGTACCCGGTCAGTACGGCGACGTTTTTATACTCCTTGCTCATCATCACGAGATCGTTGAACATCTGCACGGCACGATAGTCGAGAGGATAGGGTTTTCCCGCCCAAATGATTTGTACCGGACGGTCGGTGTTGGAAACGAGTGCTTTGAAGCGCTCCATGTCGTAGGTCAGAAGCCAGGGCCTTTTGTATTCCGCAAAGCGCCGAGCCCACACGATTGTCAGCACATCGGGGTCGAAAAGCTTTCCAGTCTGGTCGGCGACCTCCTCGAAAAGTTTGTGTTTGAGGTGTTTTTTCCGCCCGATGAGCTGGTAGTCTTCATGCTCCTGCATCCAGCTCATAAGCTGTTTGTCAGCCCAATAACGCATGTTCTGGGCATTGGTGATACTGATGATCTCACAGCGGTCCGGAACATCTTTCCACATTTCATTGGCCACTTTTTCATGAATTTTGGAGACGGCGTTCGCACGTTTGGACGTTTTGAGGGCCCCGACGGTCAGAGAGAACCGTTCGTCACGGTACCCGAGTTTTTTCTGGACCTCTTCCACGCTGATGCCGTTGAAGAAACCCATCCGGTCCAGTAGGCGGACATCGTGCTCTTCGTTACCCGCCATTTCGGGTGTATGGGTGGTAAACACGACATGCTTTTTCAACGTTTCGAGATCGTCATATTTTTTCATGAGTTCGAAAACCAGCGGCAGTGCGTGTCCCTCGTTCATATGGTAGACGTCGATCTGAATTCCCATCGCCTCGAGAACCTTGACCCCTCCGATCCCCAACACGATCTCCTGCGCGATGCGCGTCTCTTCGTTCGCATCGTAAAGTTTGTGGCTGATCGTTCTCGAGAGATGGTCGTTTTCAAAGCAATCCGTCGTCAAAAAGATAACGGGTGCACTGTCGAATGTCGACGCCGGAAGAAGATAGGCCTTTACCGTCACCGGCTTTCCATTGATCATCACTTCGACGGTGACACCGGTCTCCTGGATAAAGTAGTAGAATTTCCGGCGATAATCGATCTTGAGCGTGCTGTCTTCGTGTCTACTCTGATCGTAATAACCATAGCTCCACAACATACCGATCCCGATCGTTCTTTGCCGCCTGTCGTTGGCGCTTCGCATATGTGATCCGGCGAGAAAGCCAAGCCCGCCCGAATAGGTCTTCAATGCCTGGGCAATGGCGAACTCCATCGAAAAATAGGCGACCGACGTACTGTATTTTTCATCTATAACGTATGGGAAAAGGTTCATATTTTTTTGGCCTTGTGGAATTTTTTTGCAAGAATTTTTTTACCAAGTTCGACACCCGGTTGATCGTACGTATTGATATGCAGCATCGCGCCGGTCAGCGACGTCAACAGTTCATAATAGAGAATCAACTCACCGATATTCGTTTCGCTGAGACGGTCCAGAACGATCGCATCGACGGGCACACCCTGCTGCGCCACACTTTCACGGGTTGCGTCACATTCGGCGTTGATCAGCTCGTTGAACGTCCGGCCGTTGACGAAATCGGTCTTTTCGATATTTTCGAGGGTGATTTCGGGAATGGTGAGCGGATTTTCGAAATTTTCTATTTTCATAAACGTAACCGTCTTGTCCCGCGGGCCTTCAATGATAAGCTGTAAAAAAGAGTGCTGGTCGACCGAACCGATCTGGCCCAACGGCGTCAGCCCCACACGGTTTCCGCATCGGTCGATTTTTCCAAGCGACTCTCCCCAGAGCTGTACATACCACTTCGTGAAATCCTCGAGAAACGTGGCATAGGAGAAGAGCACGTTCATTCGGTGGGATTCCCAATGGCGCGCGATAAAAACGGCTTTGATAAGCAGATGTTCCGCCTCCCCGTTGAAAAAACGGCGGACCATCGCCACGCCTCCATCGAGAATGGAGCAGGTATCGTACCCGGCAAGTGTCAGGGGGACGATGCCCACTGCACTCAAAACCGAAAAGCGCCCACCGACATTGTGGGGAATCGTATAGGTTTTGATACCGTGACAGTCCGCGAAATGGCAAAGCGCCGAATTTTCATCCGTAATGGCGATCAAACGCTTTCTGTCTTCTCCATCCAGGTCGAGATCGAAATGGGCGATAAGCGCTTTGAAAATCGACATCGTTTCGATGGTCGAGCCCGATTTGGATATGACGATGAAAACGGTTCGATCTTTTTTGATCGTCGAGAATTTCTGTGAAATCTCGACCGGGTCCGGATTTTCGAAGAAGAGAAGACGCCTGGCTTCAGGATATTTGTGCCGCAGCATCGAATCGATGGCTTTGGCCCCCAATGAAGAGCCTCCGATGCCAATGACGGCTATGGTGTCACAGCTTTTGACGGCATCGTTCGAACCCGCATAGGCATTGACTTCCGTTACAATCATTTTGGAGTCTTCCGGAAGATTGTAATAGCCTGCGATGCCTTTCTCACGCTCTTCCACGACACGCCCCATCGCTTCCGCCATCAACATTTCGGCATCGTCATCGACCTGCCACTCAAAATCTCTTTCATAAGTAATCATATCAATCCTTCTATTTAGATGCGAAAAGGTCGGCCACAATCTTTTGTGCGGCATCCTGTATCGCTTTGAGATGTTCGGCAGAGAGGAAACTCTCCGCATAGATCTTGTAGATATCCTCCGTTCCGGAAGGGCGCATCGCCACCCAGCCGTTTTCCGTTACGATCTTGAGCCCGCCGATCGGTGCGCCATTGCCCGGTGCACGCGTGTAGATACTCTTGATCGTTTCGCCAGCCAGTGTCTGTGTCGTAATCTCTTCGGGCGATAGATTTTTCAGTTTCGCCTTCTGCTCGGGCGTTGCGGGCGCATCGATTCGTGCATAGAAGGCTTTTCCGAACGTTTTTTCGAAATCGGCATAGATCTCGACCGGATCGCGTCCCGTTTTGGCCTTGATCTCGGCGGCAAGAAGATTCATGATGATACCGTCCTTGTCCGTAGACCAGACCGAACCGTCGAATCGAAGGAACGATGCACCCGCACTCTCTTCTCCGCCGAACCCCAGCCATCCCTCGTAGAGTCCATCGACGAACCATTTGAAACCGACAGGTACCTCGTAAACATCTTTCCCGAGACTTTCGGCGACACGGTCGATCATCGAACTGCTGACCAGTGTCTTACCGATTTTCAGTTCCTGTTTCCATGCCCTCCGTTTGAAAAGATACCAGATCGCGACACTGAGGTAGTGGTTTGGATTCATCAACCCTCCCACAGGTGTCACGATGCCATGCCGGTCGGCATCGGTGTCGTTGCCGAATGCGAGGTCGTATTTCTCTTTGAGCCCGACGAGCGAAGCCATCGCATAGGGTGAAGAGCAGTCCATACGGATCTTGCCGTCATGATCGAGCGTCATGAAAGAGAAAGTGGGGTCGACATAGGGATTGACGATCTCCATATCCAGCCCGTAATGCGCTTTGATCTTCTTATAAACACCGAGTGCGGAACCTCCGAGAGGATCGGCCGCCAGTTTGAGACCGGAAGTTTTGATGGCATCGATGTCGATGATCTCGCCAAGCGCTTCGACATAGGGGGTGATGAAGTCGTACATTTCGACAAAAGGTGTCGTAAGTGCATATTCGTAATCGATACTGCGGACATCCTTTAAACCATTCTCGAGAATTTCGTTGGCCCGTTTTTCTATCATGGCCGTAACGTCCGTATCTGCAGGTCCGCCATTTGGAGGGTTGTATTTGAACCCCCCATCTGCAGGGGGATTGTGTGACGGTGTGATGACGATACCGTCGGCTTTCTCACTACGCTTTCCGTTGTGCTCCAAAATCGCGAACGAAACAAGCGGTGTCGGTGTGAATTCGCCGTTTTTGGCAATACAAACATGCACTTCGTTGGCCGCGCAAACGGAAACGGCACTCATCTGTGCGGGTATCGAAAGTGCATGCGTATCTATCCCGATATAGAGAGGGCCGGTGTAGCCCATCTCTTTTCTATATTCGCAAACCGCCTGCGTGATGGCGAGTACGTGTGCTTCGTTGAAACTCTTTGTCAATGCACAGCCCCGATGGCCGGAGGTGCCGAACGCCACCCTTTGGCCCGGGACGGAAACATCGGGCTTGAGTACATAGTAGGCGCTGATCAGCGCCGGTATATCGGTAAGCCTCTCTTTGGGAACGGGTTTTCCCGCAAGGGGATCGATCATGATGCCACTCCTTCTGTTTGTTTGTTTTGGCCGCTCTTGTGCTCCATGATCCAATGGAAGAACATGATCTGCCCGAAAAAGGGCGCGAAAATATTGATGATCGGAAGGAAATTGAGAAGCGACGCGAAGACGGCGATACTCCAGATCGTATAGCGATGCTCCCGAAGGTGCCGATAATCCTCTTCATTGCAGTAGAGGCTGCATGCACTCAGAAAATAGGACTCTCTATAGAGCCATGCCCACAGGAAAAGCTGTATGAAGACATTGGCAATGGGAATGAAGAGAACCGGAAATGCGATGATGGAGAAGAGGACAAAAAGGATGCTGTCACGAATCACGCTGATATGGTGTGCTTTGCCTATTTTGCCTTTTTCCGTCACCACATCCGGATAGTCGAGTTCCTTGATCGCCTCCAGAAACGGGCGCCTGAAGTAGGATATGACCAGAAAGAGCGTCAAAATAAAAGCGTTGTAAAAGATGTAAAAGGCGAGTAGCCACGAGATGAGGTCGGCAACGGTCTGAAAAGGGAGCAGTGTCAGAAATATCTGCATCTCTTCGTTGATATAGTGCCAATTCAACAAAATCGAAAGGGCCCAGCCGGCCGAAAGCAGCAAAAGTGTCGAAAATGTGTAGATGTAGTAGGTCTTTTCTCCGAGCTTTCTCAAAAGCGGCAGGCCAAGCAGTGCCGTAATCGCCGCGAACGAGACCAGAACCGCGATCAACCAGATAAAAAAGACGATGAAAAGTGCACCGTTCGCTTTGACGATCGAAAAAGGGATCCAGCTTATAATCTGTGATGTAATGGCCACGGAGGGGGTCCAAAATATCCAGCCGATCCATATCCACAATGCCATAAGCGGAAGACCGACCGCCAGCGCAAGCCGGAGAATATCCCACCGCAATATATCTTTTATACTCCGTAAAAAATAGCTGTTGACTCTCTTCATCGACGATCCTTCCCATCAGAATATAACCGCATTTTAACAAAGAGTTGCAAAAAGTTTTATTTCACTCCTGCGCCACGTCGGTTGTTCAGGGAGTTTATTGTACTATTTTCAAAAAAGATGGAGGGCCGATGTACATCTTTTCCGACCGCCTCTATAGAAAAAACGAGATCAAACTCCGGGACGACAAAAAACAGATCGTCTTTACCACGATCGACAACCACGAGATCATCGAATGGCTCGAAACGCACAATTTCCCGGAGAGTTTCATCGAAGACATCACAAACGAAGACCAGAGTGTCGCCTATGAAGAGAACGACACGTTCAAACTCGCCATCTTCAAATATTTCCAGAAAGATCCCGAAGATGAGCTGCTTTACCATGCGGAAAACATCGTCATCATCATCACCGTCAACAAATTCATCTTTCTCGCGCGCGACGAAAAGATCGTCAAGAGCGTCGTCAACCATCTCTATAAACGCTACAAGCCCAACGACTCACTCGAATACATCATGTATTCCGTTATCGATGTGCTGGTCGATCAGACGATGAGTATCGTCGATAAAATCGACAATCGCCTCGAAGAGATCGAAGACAGGATTTTCGACGAGACGCTCGACGAGCAGGAAGTTCAGAAAAACCTCTACTTTTCACGCCGCTCGCTCAACCGCATCGGAAAAGTCTCGGTCCAGCATAACGATACGGTCAACAAAATCATCAACCACCTCCCCGTAACGGTTCGAGAAAAACTCCGTTATGAATTCATCGACCTCAAGGAGCATCTCTCCTTTCTGATCAACGAATCGAAAACCTACCTCGACCGCACCGGCTATCTCCAGACACTTCTAATGGGATTTCTGAGCAACCGGATGAACCAGGCGATGCAGCGGCTTGCCGCCATCTCGCTCATCTTTCTCCCGCTGACCTTCATCGTCGGAAACTACGGTATGAATTTCAGATACATGCCTGAACTCGACTGGAAATATGGTTATCTACTGGTTTGGGGGCTCAATCTCGGTATCGCCTATCTTATTTTCAAATGGCTCAAAAAGAAGAAATGGATTTGAACTCTTTTTGTTTCATTAAGTATTGAGCGAGATTTGGATAGAATGCTACTAATTTCAAAGAGGAGTGTAGTCAAGATGAAAAAATTTGGTTATTTGGTACTGGGTGTCATGACGGCTGGGTCGTTGATGGCTTCCGAATATAAATATTCCGTAACACCGATGGTCGGGGGCGAATCGAGCCTCAGCAAAAAGTTTCTCGACAACGGGCTGAGCCTGGGTGCCAGAATCGGGTACAACATGGACAAACGTCAGAGTGTCGAATTGGGATACGACTATCTCGGAGGTGTCGACTACAAAGATATAGGCGGCGACACGAACGTCCACCAGATGACCGCCAACTATCTCTACCACTTCGAGGATGAAGGAGAGAAATTACGTCCCTACCTTCTTGCAGGTCTCGGTGCCGAAGATTTCACCGACAACAGAGGCGGTCTCAAAGATGGGGGTATCGCCAATTTCGGTGGTGGTCTCAAATACCTTCTCACCGAAACGATGGGACTTCGCCTGGAAGTTCGTGATATCGTTCGATTCCATGACGGAGGCCATACGCTCGCCTACACGGCTGGACTCGATTTCGCACTCGGAAAAATCGAAAAGGCGGCACCCTCTCCTGCGCCGGCCGCCCCTATGGCTGCCGCGGCAGTTGCACCCCTTACCTCCCTCGATAGCGACGGGGACGGTGTGCTCGACTCCCGAGACAAATGTCCCAATACACCTTCGGGTACGATTGTGGATGGAAACGGGTGCGCCCTCGACAGCGATGGTGATGGCGTCGCCGACAACTTCGATCGATGTCCCGGCAGCAAAACCAACCAGGTCGATGAAACGGGATGCCCTCTCGACAGCGACAATGACGGTGTTCCCGATTATCTCGACCAATGCCCCAATACACCGGCCGGATTCAATGTCGATGAAAGAGGCTGCACCGTAGGCATTACGCTGCATATCGACTTCCCGACAAATTCTTCGAAAATCCCGGCTGAATTCATGCCGAATATCGAGAAACTTGTCGACTATATGAAAAAACATTCCGACAGCAAGGTCATTCTGGAGGGCCATACCGACAGCGTCGGATCGGCTGCATACAATCTCCAGCTTTCGAAAAGACGCGCCGAAGCGGTCAAAGAGGCACTCGTAGCTCATGGTATCGACGCTTCCCGTATCACGGTAAAAGCTTTCGGAGAGTCGAAACCTGTGGCATCGAACGATACACCCCAAGGACGTGCACAGAACCGACGCGTCGAGGCGCTCATCCTTCCTTCGAGACGCTGACGATCTACACCCTGTCCCTGCGCTATGCAGGGAACTCGGTCAATCACGCTTGCAGATAGACTCTCTCGCCTTGATCGTTTCGAGTCGCTTTAGGATATGTTCGAGTTCCTGAAGGTTCTCTTCACACTCTCTTTTCAGATCGTCCCTTTTTCGTACGATGAAATCGATCTGTCGCTGAAGATCGTCGAGATCGATCTTGCAATGTTTCGCCGCCTCCTCCTCTTTGTCGAGCACCCACTCCGTCATCTTTTTCAAAAACTCTTTCATTCTGTCGATTCTCCTTTTTTGTAATTTCTCTCACACTCCGCTTTGAGGCAGTTGGGAACCGGCCTGCCTTCGATGAAAGCGAGCATATTCCGAAGCGAAATCTCCATGATACGCCCAAGCGCCTCTTTCGTTTCGAAAAAGGCGATTTTCATACGCTCCCTCATGTCTCGGTTGAATGGCAATAGTATACCATCAACCACCTTTTCTTTGAAAAGAGTGAATATAGAGAACCCCGATTTATGCTCAGGTGTTTAAGAGGAGATGTGCAGTAGAATATTGCCCGATAAATCGGAGGAGGCGGGAATGCAAAGAAATATCGACGAACTCTGCATAGAGATCGAACGCCGAATCAAACTTTTCCAAGAAGGCATGGACGAAAACGCGCATGCCTATGAAATCGCCGAACTTCTCGAAGAGGTGCGGGAGCAGAGCAAACCGCGCTTTATCGAGCTCCTCAAATCGTTCCCCGAAGACCTGAAAGCCGACGTACTCGCCGAACTTTCGAAGAGTGCACAGGAAGACGCTCTCGAAGCGATCGATGCCAAAGAGCTCGCCGAGATCATCGAGGAGATGGACACCGACGACGCTGCCGATATCGTCCAGCAGATCGAAGAGATCGACGAAGTCAAAGCCGGCGAAGTACTCGATGAAATCGACGAAGAGGAGAGCAAAGTCATCCGTGAACTCATCAGTTACGATGAGGACGAAGCGGGTGCCTATATGCAAACGGAGCTCTTCAAGGCCTACATCGACGAGACGATCGGCGAGTCGATCAAACGTCTCAAAGAGATAAAAAAGGTTTCGGGACTCGACAACGCCTATCACGTCTTCATCGTCGACAACAAGGACCGTTTTCTCGGAATGATGCCGATGGAGGATCTCGTCTTGCACGGGCCCAACGAAATCTACCGCAACATCATCGACAGAGAAGGTGCACTGACGGTCTCGATACGCCCACAAGATCCCATCGACAAAGTGATCGAACTGGCCGGTAACTACAACATGAACGTCATCCCCGTCGTCGACGAGTGGGGAATACTGCTTGGACGAATCACCGCCGACGACATCTACGACCTGATGGAGAAACAGGCGACAGACCAGATCTACGGCATGGCGGGCGTCCAGGAGGAGTCGGAAGAGAGCGAAAACATCATCAAAGCGGGAAAGACGCGGGCATTCTGGCTGGGAATCAACCTCGTCACCGCCATCGCCGCTTCTGTCGTCATCGGATTTTTCGATTCGACCATCCAGTCGATCGTGGCACTTGCGGTCTTGATGCCGATCGTCGCGTCGATGGGAGGCAATGCCGGCACCCAGTCTCTAACGGTTACGGTGCGCCAACTCGCGCTCGGCGACATCGACCCCACGGAGGCGAAACGGGTCATCACCAAAGAGGTTTTGCTCTCTTTGGGTAACGGCCTCATCTACGCCGTCGTCATGGGGCTCATCGCCTATACATGGTTCGACATGCCGATGCTTGGCGTCGTGATCGGCCTCTCGATGGTCATCAACCTGATAGCTGCCGGTTTCTTCGGTGCGATGATTCCGCTGGTACTCAAAGGGCTCGGCATCGACCCTGCCGTCGGATCTTCCGTCCTTCTTACGACCGTCACCGATGTGGTGGGCTTTTTCAGTTTCCTCGGCCTCGCGACGCTGATTCTGCTTTAAGATAGCCACTAAGAGACAGCTCCTTTGAGTACTTGAAGCTCTTTCAAAACGTTTCGCAGCGATTTCGAAAAACTTTTGCTCAGATGCAGATCGTTGATCGCGATCGTCGTCATCTCCGAGGCGATCGCACGGTTTTTTGCGATATCGGCAATGAGCTCGAGACTGTTTCGATAGGACTCCGCAATCCGTTTGTAGAAATTTTCCATCTCTTCATACGCCTTTTCGTCACCATCGTATGCTTTGTGAAAAGCCTGTACACTCTTTAGAATCTGATAGCGCAAATTGCGCAGAAAAGCCTGTTCTTCGTTGCTCTCCCCATCGTACCATCGGTCAAGATCGTGCAGCATATCTTTGATCGCCTTGGCGGCAGTGGCCAGATAGGTCGTCGTACGGGCAGCCTTGTCGAGCTTCTGCTTAAGCATCTCGTCCATCTGCTGCCTGGAGAGCTCGGTGATGAATCGGAAAACTTCCCCTTCGATGCGCCGAATATGGGCATAGAGGCGATGGTAAGAGAGTTGCATGTTCTCATCGAACGTATCCAGAAGTTTGTCGACGGGAACACCCTCTTTCAACGCTTTTTCAGGAGGGATATTGATGGCGAAAAGGGCGAAATTCTGCACTTCGTCCACAAGATGTGCGATCTCTTTGACGAGTGCATCGATCGCGACATCCGGTAGGTCCGTCGAGACATCGTGGATGTAGTGTGTCACATGCTCCTTTTCGCGTTTGAAGAAACGTTTCAGCCATTTGGCGAGGAGACCGATGAAAGGGTACCAGAGAAGAACGCCAAGAATATTGAAGATGGTATGCAAAAGTGCGATGCGTATTACGGCATCCGCCGCCGGCAGCACCATATCGACCAGCAGGATCAGCGGTTTCAAGGCGGCAAGCGCTACGATGCCGGTGGAGACATTGAAGAGAAAGTGGGCCAACGCCGTTCGTTTTTTATCCGGCGACCCGCCGATAGCCCCCAGCATCGCCGTCACTGTCGTTCCCACATTCGATCCCACGACGAAAGCAGCGGCCGCTTCGAAGCCGACGATATGAGCGAAAAGCGCGCTCTGAATGATCGCGATCGATGCGGAACTCGACTGGATCACAGCGGTAACGCCAAATCCGATCAACGCATACCAGTAGAGACTTTCAAACCGATACTCTCCCAGGTCGAAGCTCTCCGCGAAGCCGGAAAAGCTCTCTTTCATTCCCTCCAGCCCCATAAAGATCAGGCCAAAGCCAACCATCGCGTTGAGCGTACTTCTCCATCTACTGCCATCTTCCAGCAGTACGCTTCCCAGCCCGCCGATACCGACGAATGCATAGGACAAGATCCTGATGTCCATCTTGAAGCCGACGAGTCCGACGATCCAGGCTGTCACCGTGGTACCGATGTTGGCGCCGAAAATGACGGAGATCGCGCTTTCGAGATTCATCAGGCCCGCACCGATAAGAGAGAGGGCCATCAACGTCACGACCGACGAGCTTTGGAGTATTGCCGTCGCACCCAAACCCGCCAAAAGGCTCTTGGCGTGCGTATCTGTCATATAACGGACCCAGCGCTTGAAAGCACGGCCGGCGGAAGCTTTGATCTGCGTTTCGAGATAGATCATACCGAAGAGAAAGAGTCCAAGCCCCGAAAAAGCTTCGATAAAGAGTTTGAGCTGCTCCATCAAACGCTCTTCCCTTCGATGGAAAAACGAGCGACAGCCACTCTCTCTTTCCTCACTTCAGTCACTTCGGCCCGGTGCCGAATATTGGCGGTCACCTTCTTTTTATCCACCCCATCTCCTACAGATAGATCTTCTCTTTCGGTTTGACGATGTGGGCCTTTTTACCGAGACGTTTTTTAATCTCTTTTCTGAAAACGATCTCCTTTTCACGCTCACCGTGCACCAGACACACCTTACCGAGCTTTTTGAATCCTTGCATCCATTCGATCAGTTCGCGCTGGTCGGCATGTGCCGAAAAACCATTGATCGTATGGATCTTCGCCCGAATGCGAATGTCTTCATGGTAGATTCTCACCCACTTCGCACCGTCGACGATATAACGGCCGAGTGTCCCTTCCGCCTGGAAACCGACGAAAATGACACAGTTACGCTCGTTCCAGAGCCTGTTTTTGAAATGGTGCAGAATACGCCCACCGGTGCACATACCGCTCCCGGCGATGATGATGGCTCCCCTTTCGATCTCGTTGATCTTCTTGGAGTCTTCCACATCGCTGGTGAAACGAAGATATGGGAATCCGAAGACATCGCCATCCTCTTGGTAGAACCTGTTGCATTTCGGGCCGAGTTCACGGTGAAATTTCGAAAACAGGTATGTCGCTTTGATCGCCATCGGAGAATCGACGAAGACTTTGCAGTGTGGCAACTCCCGTTTTCTATACATATCTTTCAAAACACAGAGGACTTCCTGCGTCCGTTCGATGGCGAAAGAGGGAATGATGACATTCCCTCGGTTGAGAAGTGTCTTCCTAACGGCACTCTTGAATTCGGCGATCGTATCTTTGATGTTTTTGTGGTTCCTGTCGCCGTATGTCGACTCGATGAAAAGAGTGTCCGCCCTCGATACATTCTCGATAAAAGGCATAACGATGTCGTTTTTATTGCCGAGATCGCCGCTGAAAACCACTTTTCTCTCTTCCCCCTCCTCTTTATAGGAGATCTCGACGGTGGCGGAGCCCAGAATATGACCGGCGTTGCGGAATGTCACTTTGACGCCTTTGGCGATTTTGAGCGGTTTGTCATATTTTGCATGGATATGCGTCAGAAGATAGACATCTTCGACATCTTCGGTCGTGTAGAGCGGTTGTGGAACCTTTTTCTCTTCACCACGCCGCTGCGCTTTTCTATAACGGGTACGGTACTCCTCTTCCATCAGATGGGCACTGTCTAGCAATACGACCTGTGCCAGCTCGAAGGTCGGTTTCGTCGCAACAATAATACCGTCGAACCCCTCTTTTACCAGTTTCGGAATCCGCCCGACATGATCGAGATGCGCATGTGTGATAAGGAGAACATCCACCTTTTTCGGATCGAAACCGAACGGCTCATAATTTTTCTCCTCCTCATCGTTACCCTGGAACATGCCGCAGTCAACGAGAATCCTCGGGCCTGATTTTATCTTCAGAAGGTGGCACGACCCCGTCACCACTTCTGCCGCACCAAACGATTGAACAAATGCCATAACTTTCTCCTCTCCAAAATCGGTTATCGCGTCACGTCATATACCATGACGAACTCGATTCAAAACGATAACGCATCCAATGCAGGGCAAAAATTCCGGGCGTAGCCACCGTCTGGCGCGTAACATCGGTTCTTGATTCATTCTACTCTTTCAATCATTAATGTTTTTGAAAATTTCCGCCGGATCGAGCCTGTAAAACGATTGTAGCGTTCCGTAAATATCGGGAAAATGTGTTTTCAGCGATTTCGGTTTTTGAAAGAAGCGTTCGGTAGCGACAGCAAAAAACTCAGCCTCGTTCGTCGCGGCATACGCACCGAAAAGCCTGTAATCACCCCAGTTTCGGTTTTTCGACGCCCTTTCCCGAAGGGCACTGAAGCGGCGAGAAAGTACCTGCACCCACCTGCGATACTTCGGAGGCTCCAGCGGTGGAACCCCGTCGGAAAAACCATCTTCGAAGTCGAGAAGATGTGCCATCTCGTGAACGATGACGTTGTGAGAGCTCGGATGGTAGGCTTCGCGCTTCGCATCGTGCCAGGCGATAACGACCGTATCCGCGACCGACTCTCCCTCGAGAATCAGCCGTCTTTGGGCGTAGATGCCGCCATCGTCATCCACCTCTTCCAAAACTACCTCAGAGGGATAGATAAGAATGGTAACCAGCTGGTCGTAACACTCTTGCGGAATGTTCACAACCATCATACACGCATAAAAGGCGATGAGCGCCCTCATCTCATCGGTCACCTCCGTTTTGACACCGACGAACTCCTTCGTTTCGATGAAAAAAAGCATTTTGGGCCGGAGCCTCTCCTTCAACTCGGAAGGAAGCGCCCTGTAATGGGGTATCTTCTCCAAAACCGTGCGGTAGCGTTCCGGCATCGGCATCGCCCGAACCTTTTTCCAAAGCCACATACGCCGAAAATAACCGACCGCCTGCCATGTCAGGAAGATGGCTGTCAGCCCCAGAATGAACTGGGCGAGAAAGAGATAGTAGGTCACGCTCTCTGCTTCAAAAACGCTTCGACCTCGTCGGCATCGCCTCTGAAGATGACTCTTTCGGCCCGTTTTTCGATCTGGTAGTCGTACATCGGATCGTAATATTCGCGCAACAGATATTCGACCCACGTTTTGTGCGCTTCCCTCTCTCCCGTGCGCGACTGTTCGGAAAATGCCAATTCGAGCATCTCGGAAACGATAGCGTGCCGTTTCCCACCCAGCCGCCGGTAAATACGGTCGATCGCGCTTTGAATATCCGCTTTCCATGCCTGAAGCGGCTCGGGAAAACCCATCTTCCGATAATCGTTCTGTGCCTGTGTCACATACTCCTCGAACGTGATTTCAACCCGGCGAGACATCGGAGTTTCCAAAACGACGAGGGGAGCGTTTCCCAAAAATTCTGCCAGTAGATCGGGGAGGTAAACGCGTCCCACGTTTCTGCCTTCATCTTCGAAGACCAGCCGGCGATACCCCGCTTCCAGTTTGGTGACAAGCTCGTAGGCGAGTGCGTTTTCGAAATCGATCTGCGAAGGCTGCGGCGTGATCTTCCGCCCGAACGAGGAGCCGCGGTGATTCGCGAGCCCTTCGAGGTCGATCGTATTGTCGAGTTCTCTGAGCAGAATCGTCTTGCCCGACCCGGTCCGGCCACCGAGTACGACCGGTTCGAAACGGCCAACGGCACGCTCCGTCTCTTCGATGAGATAGCGTCTGAACGCTTTGTACCCCCCTCTCAGACGCGCGATCTCGTATCCGGCTTCATCGATCCACTGCTGAGAGATTTGCGAGCGTTGGCCGCCCCTGAAACAGTAGAGCAGCGCGTCGGGATGGGTATCGATAAAATCGCACCATGCCTGCACCCTCTTCTTTTTCACTTCTCCGGAAACCAGTCGATGTCCCAGTTCCACCGCTTCGGCATTGCCTTTCTCTTTGTATCGGATCCCGACGAGTCTGCGCTCTTCATCGTCCATCAGCGGAAGGTTGACGGCATTCGGGAAAGCCCCTTTCGCAAACTCCACGGGTGCTCGCACGTCGATCAGCGACCGCCGCTGCAGCACGATCTGCCTGAAATCGTCGAAAAGCGGATGCGCCACCTACTTCACCTCGATGAGATGTTCGCCCGCTGCATGGGTCTCTCCGATCGGTTCGAGTTCGAGACCGTATTTTCGTGCGACCGTTTCGAATTCGCCGCTACCCTCTTTTTCGACAATGACCAGAAGGCCGCCGGAAGTCTGGGCATCGCAGAGGATCTCCCGCTGCTGCTGCGTCATCTCGCCGATTTTATGGCCATAACTCTTGAAGTTCTTTCTCGCACCCCCGGGAATACACCCCATCCGGCGGTACTTTTCGACATTGGGCAGCAGGGGTACTTTGTCGAACCACACCGTCGCGCCGATGCCGCTTCCTTCGCAGATTTCGCCCAGGTGGCCGAGCAGTCCGAATCCCGTGACATCGGTCATCGCCACGACACTTTCGAGCGGCGCGAGGTCGGCACCGATCTTGTTGAGCGTCGTCATCGCTTCGATCGCCGGTTCGATCTCACCCTCTTCGATCTTCTTCTGCTTCTGCGCCGTCGAAAGGATACCGATGCCGAGCGGTTTGGTCAGGTAGATGCGGCACCCCGCTTTCGCCGTATCGTTTCTCATCAGATTTTCGTTTTCAACCAGACCCGTCGCCGCCAGGCCGAAGATCGGTTCCGGCGAGTCGATGGAGTGGCCGCCCGCAAGCGGAATACCCGCATCTTCGCAGACGGCCCTGCCACCGTCGATCACTTCGCGCGCCACGTCGGCCGAAAGCTTGTCGATCGGCCATCCGAAGATCGAGATTGCCATCAGAGGCTTTCCGCCCATCGCGTAGATGTCGCTCAGCGCGTTGGTCGCCGCGATCTTCCCGAACGTGAACGGATCATCGACGATCGGCATGAAAAAGTCGGTCGTCGAAAGCACGGAGGTACCGTTTCCCAGATCGTACGCCGCCGCATCGTCCCTGCTGTCGTTTCCGACGAGCAACTGCGGATAATCGATCTTCGGACGGGCACTCTTTAGAATGTCGTCAAGAAGCATCGGCGAAATCTTGCATCCGCACCCTGCACCATGGCTGTATTCGGTCAATTTTATATCGTTCATTTTTTTCCTTCATTTCGCTTCTATGCTATACTTTTGCCCAAAATTATAGCACCGGATCATTAAATGAAAATAGCCATTCCCTCTTTTGGGACGCTCGATATCCACCACATTGTCTGTGACTACAACGGTACGATCGCCAGGGACGGCGAGCTCCTGCCCGAAGTCAAACCCCTTTTCGAGTCTCTTTGCGAAAGCTTTGCCATCCATGTCGTCACGGCAGATACTTTCGGCAGTGTCGCGGAGCAGCTTGAAGAGTACGACGTTACGATCAAAATTCTCTCCTCGCACGACCATGCATCTGAAAAAAGGAGCTATATCGAAAGCCTCGGTGCCGAAACCTGCGTTGCTGTCGGCAACGGAAACAACGATATGCAGATGCTCGAATCCGCCGCACTGGGCATCGCGCTCATCGGTTTCGAAGGGTGCAGCACCCAGGCACTTCTGAAAAGCGACATCGTCTGCACAGGTATCGAAGATGCTCTCGAACTCTTCATTCATTCCAAACGGCTTGTCGCGACGCTTCGTGTCTAACTTTCGTTTCAATTTTAACCTGATACCATTATCTCCAAGTAATCTTTAGGGGATACGGTGAAGTTTCGTTTTTTAACATTCGCTCTTTTTGCGATAAAAGCCCTACTGGCGCAGGAAAACATCGATACGCTTCTTGGCGAATATGCGCAGAAAGCCGATCTTTCGGTTCAGACGAAAAAGGAGAGTGCGGGATTCCTCATCGTCTACACGAGACAGGATCTCGAGCGTATGCAGATTCGTCAGCTCAAGGAGCTGATAGAGAAAGTCCCATTTATCCGTTACAACGAAGATCGGCATGGTTATAGCGACCCTTTCTATGCACCCTATCAACCCTCCGCCACGGGAGGAATACGTATCTATATCAACGACAGGGCCCTGACGACACCCTTCACCGGGAACGGATTGAAACTCTTTGGGCATATGGACATGGGATACATCGACCACGCCGAAATCTACCTTGGAATTCCCTCCCAGACGTTCGGCGTGGAGGGAGCGGCATTCGTCATCAAACTCTATACCAAAGACCCTGCGCGTGAAAATACCTCCCTGACGGGTGCGATGCTCGGAAGCAGGGGAACACAGGACTTTTACGGCTATACGGCGAACGTGACCGATTCCCTCTCCTACCTGGCCTATCTCGACTACAGAAATCTGAAGCGAAATCGGATCGACTTCAACGGAAACACTCTTTCCAGAGACAGGGAGACGGGAAACTTCTACGGCGAAATCAAAAAAGGGAATCACCGATTCGAACTGCAGGCGATCAGAAACGGAATCGACAACCTAATGGGGAAAAGCTGCCATATCGATCCGCTCGATCCCCATACCGACGCAGATTATCTCTACGGCGGTTGGTATTATGAAGACGATCAAAATGGCTTGAAGGCGTTTCTCAACTTTTCCGATACCGTGACGGACCATTTCGACAACTCCAAAACGGTACTCGGTTTTACAGCTCTCCCCCCGGGAGTGCCATATCTCCCCTATAAGAGCCTGCATCTTAAAATGTCGGAACAGTTTTCCGATGCACAGCTTCGAAAAATCTATGGTGTCGGAAATTTTTCGACACAAAACGGCATCCAGGCCCGCTACAAGCGTTTTACGATCGACACTATCGAGATCGATGGAACGGAAGTGCGGGCCCCACGGGAGTACAACAGAGAGATCATACTTTCTCTCTTCAGCGAAAACCACTATCTGATCGATGACGAAAATCTGCTGTTGGGTTCCGTCAAAATCGACAGATATCTGGAAAACGGCGATATAAGAGACCGGACACTCTTTTCCGGCAGAGCGGGATATATATTTAACAGTGGCGAGTGGGTATCGAAGACATTTTTCATGTATGCCGACTTCGCACCGACGATGGAGTCGCTCTATACGAACCGATATCTCTACAACCAAACCGAAGATCCAAAAAACGAAGCGACTGCCGCTTTGGCTTCGAAACTGATTTACAATACAAAAAAAGACGCTTATGCACTTCTCGCCTCCAGAACCGTACGAAGAAATACGATCTATTTCAGTGGAGAAGCCATTACCAACTTTTCCGAACGCATGGTATACGACTCGTTTCTTTTCGAATATACCCACCGTTTCGACGCTCTGAATACCTTCTACTTTCAGGCATGGGGTCTCCTGACACAGTACAACAACGAACTTCCAAGCAAGAACACTTACGGATCTATCGCGTCTATCACCAATACCCTCGACAGATTCGACGTTCATAACGAAGTGGTCTACAAATACAATCCAGGGCAGAAGCCCGGGTGGGACCTGAACATGGCCGTTACCTACCATCACTCACGCCGGCTCACGTTTTTCCTGAAAGCGAACAACATTCTCGGCAAAGCGCTGAAAACCGACTACTATGCAGTCGATCCCTTCAACGGGATCAAAACGGAACTCGATGATGTGGATCTCTTCGATCGGCGTGTCTGGGCAGGGGTGGAGTATCAGTTTTGAAACGGATTGCACTCTTCTTCCTGCTGACAACCCTTCTTTTCGGTTTCGATCCCGCCAGATACAAAGCGAAAATCGTCGAGAATATCGCACTGATTCTGCTTCATCGCCAGGAGGTCTGGATCTTCACCGACGACCCCTCTTTCAAATCTATTTTCAAATATGACCCGAAACTGAAAAAAGCTTCATCCTGCAGCAAGGCTGAATTTATACTCTCCCGCCGACTCGAAGTGCATAGAAAAGTCTTCGAACAAAACAGCTCTTCACAATTCTTTTTTGCAACGAGCTATCGTGACTATCTGAAAAACAAAGATGTCGCGATAGGTGCATTCTTTTGGCAGAAGGGGCGGCCGACACTCCTCTTCAACAAAAAACTGTTACAGCGTCACAACATCAGCCTACCGGAAAAATACAGAAAATATATCGAGTAGACCACGCTCTCCCGGTCAGGAGAGCAGATCTCTGATGACGGAATTTCCATTCGTCAGAATTTCCGGATTCTGAATGCCATACAGCCTGTAGATCGTCGCCGCGACACTGAATACCTGAAAATGGTAAGATGCCCCACTGGTACCGAAATTTTTTGGACGTGTGTAGAGCCTGGTCCCCGAACCGGTCACTTCCGTTTCGCCTACGATGCCAAGTCGGTTCATGTAATCGCCACCACCGAACCAATAGACATTCTGATTGTTGCCATGGTCCCACCCCAGGGAATTGTTGTAATTGACGTTTCGGCCGAACTCACCGAAGACGACGATATTGATATTGGATTTTCCAACCGCTTTCATATGTGCCATCGCCGTTTCGATCGCCTCCATCAGATCTGTCATCCGGCGAGTGTATCGGTCGATCGCATTGGAGTGGTCATCCCACCCGCCAAGGCCGGGGCTTCCCATGCTGACGACTTTTGTATGTTCATTGTGAATCAGAAGATTCATGGCCGTTTTCAAACGGGAGCCGAAGACGTTGTTTTCCGGATAATCGATCCCTTCCGGAAGCTCTATTTCGTTGATTTCATTGGCAAATTTTTCAAGCGTTACACGTCTTTCGAACGACTCTTTTATTTTACCTTCACGACTGTACCGCTGAGAGAGGCTGTCGAAATAGCTGCCAAGGGTCGTATTTGTTTCACGATTCAACAGATGCCTCTCATACCCTCCACCACGACGATAGGGGTTGTCCGAACCGCTTCCAAAGGCAACCGGTTTCAAGAAAGGATCGAGATTCAATTCGTCTTCCGTAAAAAAGGTCGACTCCCCCTCCATCGTTACGAATGGAATGCTTTTCCCTATGTCGTCCGTACCGGAAGGTTCGGAGACCACACCTTTGTGATAGAGAATGGATGCCAGGTTGGCGACGATTCCCGCGCCCCCTGCCGTCTCTTTTCCACGCTGTGCCTGTGAGGTACATTCTCCGTGGGCCTTCGTATCGTCGACCGTCCGGTAACAGGTCCTAAAAAGATTCATGTCGCCACTCTCGAGCATCCTCTGCATGGCATATCCGCCGGCATTCCCCCAGAAGTCGTCTTTCGTCAGTTTGATGTATCTCTCGTCATCGAGAGGATAGGGATTCTGGCTCATTTGGCTGATCGCTTCGATATTTGTCATATTTCCGGCCAACTCGGATGGGCCGCCGTAAAGATAGACAATAATCGTCTGGGCATCGTTCCTTTCGTAAACACCGGAATCGAATGCAATGCTTTCGTAATCCAGACCGGCACTTCTCAGTGAAAGCGGAAAAATCGATGAGATACCGAGCGCCCCCACACCTTTTAGAAAGTCTCTTCTGTCGATATGTTCTTCTTTAATATTGTGTCGTTTCATCATTTCCCCCTATTTCACCGCATCGAATCGATAAACAGTGTCGAGCCTTGAGATATAATCGAGCACCATCTGCGCGAAATAGCCTCGCTCTTTGAGATCGTCTTCGGGATTCCTGTTGCCGTAAAGGTCCAGCCAGCGATAGTTGTCGAAAGTCTCTCTATCATATTTTTCGTTGTCTATCAGATCCGTGAGAAACTTCACCTCCTCGTCATTCGCCTCCCGCCCCGCAATGGGCACGAAAAGCCTTTGAATGATATAAGAAGCCCGGGCTCTCTCGTTTCGATACCAAAGATCACTCCTATTACCGTTCTCATCGAACTCCGCTTCATCGATGAGTCGTTCCGGCAAATCCGCGAAGATTTTTTGAAGCGGCCATCCGTCGTCATAGGAGTGGATGGATGCATTGCGTTCATAGTTGATCATCACATTTTCACGAATCGTTTTGTGAAACCATGCAAACGACTGCGAATCGAGCGGGACTTCCACTTTTCGCCCAAGTTTGTAACGCATCGTCGACTGATGCATATTGTCCATATTTCGTGCAGCCACATAGAAGGAGTGGTAATGTGGATGCCACCCAAGCGCTTTGGCGGTTTGAAAAAATGCCTCTTCGAAAGATTTTGTTTTTGTCGAGTCGAGAAGATAGGCTTTCGAATAGACGATCTCTTTCAAAAGGCCGGGCCACGTGGCAGGACGGCTCGCGACGATCCGGTTTACCACCTCCTCTTTTTGAGACGCAGTGAAATTTGGGAAGTATTTATCGACGAGTCTGCGGCTGACAGAAGGAAGAAAATTTGGCTGCATCACCAGAGTACTGTAGAACTCAACACCGTTTCGGATCGTTTTCCCGGGGAAAAGGTTTGTGATAGGCTCGCTGTTTTCGTCGAGTGTCATGACGAGGGTGTTGGAGCGGCGATCGAGTTTCCAGTTTTTCAGCGCCTTTCCCGCAAGCGGGACGTGGGCATCGTTGAAATCCATCAAAAAAATCTCGAGCATTTCCCGACCGTTGTCTTCCGGGCTTCTGAAACGGCGCCAGTTCTCGTCGGTCATCATATGGGTGAATGCGACCCATTGCATACTGAAACCCGCATCGAAGTCGCGTACCAGATTGCCGTAAACATCGATGGTATCGACGGTATAAACGGTATCGAGTTCGTAGGCGGGAGAAAAGAGTATGGTTTGCGTCAAAACGTAGGCCGCCCATCGGTTGATATAGGCATGGCCGGGCTGAAGATGATAGAGTCTCGCGAGCATCAACGACACGGTCCCCGTATCTCCATAATCGATGTAGTCGTAGAGCTTCTCCTCAACCTCTGCAATCTCCGCTTCGCTGTTCGGGCGGTCGAACATCTCATGCACATGCGAAATGAAGTTTCCGGAGTGGATCGACCTGTTGAGTTCATCGAAATCGGCCCCATAAAAAAGTGTGGCATAGAGTTTTACAGCCACTTTGTACCTATCCGTTTCGCTCAACGCATTGAAATCGGCGTCGGTCAGTGGCGAAAGCCTGTAAGCATCGTAACCGATCGGTGTCGCTTCTATTGGAACACCGTAGAGCGTGGTGCTGGAGAGCGTGCTTTGGGCCGTTTCACCGCCACAGCCAACCATCATCAGAGCCGATACACCCATGAAGGCATATTTGAGGGTAGAAAACAACTTTTTCATCAAATTCCTTTATCTGTTTCGGTCGATTTATTGGGAATATCACTGAAATCCCTGATATGCCGTAACCTGCAGAGACAGGCATTATATGCTATTGGGCCGTGAAAATCCGATAGAGTTCACAATGATTAAATATCCACTGACGGTTATGAAGAGGTGAAGGAGAGTCTGTTTTACTCCCGAACGGTATTTCAGGAGGCAACCTGGCGATCTTCGGGCAGTGCCCAAAGACCCATGGCTTTCCGTCCCTGCTTCACAACAGGTTTGGCGATATTCAATTCATTATATGTCTCTTTGACTTAAATTGTTTTTAATCCGACTCCTCCGGCAGGATCTCCTCGAGTATCCGGACAATCTCTTTTTTGTCGATTGTATTGTGCCCCTCGGCGAAGAGGTTCTCTTCGAGCCTGCGGACAATCTCTTTCAGCCTCTCGTCTTCCGCAGCATATGGCAGGAGAAGCTCGAGAACCCTTTTGTCGTTTTTCGCACGCAGCACCGCCTCGACGATATCGGAGGATCCGGATGCCCGCGGCTTGCGCCTGAACACCATAAAGCCATACAAGGAGCCCGCACCGAACAGAAAGCCTGCGATCAGATAGATCCATCCATCGCCGCGTGTGCTTTCGCCGCTTTTTGCCGCTGCCTCTTTCTGTACCGATGGTGCCTCTATCTTCTGCGCTTTCTGCTCCGATCTCGTCACTGCGGCAGGTACGCCTCCGATCACTTTAATATGAAACGGTTTTGTCCTCTTCTCGACAAGTTCTCTCTTTTGACTGTCGTAATAGCGCAAAGAGAGCGCCGGAATCGTAAAATCATGATCGGCGATGATCGTGACCGTCTGCTCGAACGTACCGCCGTAACGGCCGTGTCTGAGTCGCTCTTTGATCGATGGCTCATCGGCATAGACGACGGCATCGGGAATCTTCGGTTCAAACTTTCCGATATCGTCGATATTCCCTTCTCCGCTGATACGGATGGTGAGCCGGACCGGCCTGTTCGCTTCCACTTCACTTTTGTCGACCGTTGCGATGATATCGAATCTGCCGTACAGCTCCACACCGCCAGGAAGAGGGTCGACCGATACCTGCACCGAATTCGATGCGATACGGCTCCACTTCAGTTTTGCAAAGAAACCGTTGAAAAAATCGTCATCGAAAAACGGGTCGTTCGCAAAGGGCTGTTTGATACGCACCCGCTTGGCGAGCCGAACCGTCAGCGGCCCGAGCGTGTAGCTGCCCGCCTTCTGGGGAAAGAGAAGATAGTGCTGCGTTTTGGTACGGTACGCCCCTTCCATCCCATCCTCGGCATCGCCCACCTTTTTGATCCAGAAATTGGGGAACTCCGGCGGCTGCAGATCGAGCTGAACGAAGCCGGCATTCTCTTTGTACTTTACGACCACGTCGAGCTTGATCGGTTCACCCACCATGACATGCGTTTTCTCGACGCGGATCTTCAGCTCCGCTTCGCTTCCGCCGGAAGAGTGTTTCGGGGATTTCAGAACCCTGATCTTTACAGGATCGGTCTGAAACGGCTCTGCGTCGACAGTGACCGTCAAGGCCGGGATCGTCACATCCTGCATCGGCGCGAAGGTGTAGCTTTTGACCACGCTTTTTGTCACCCGACCGTTGATGATGGAGATATTGGAACGCTGTGACGTTCCCAGAATGGGGAATCCCCCTACCTCACGGACGACGGGAAAGGAGACATCGTCGCCTTCGGCCGTTATGGTAAAAGTGACCGTGTCGCCCTGGGCGATCTCGTGCTTGTCGACAGAGAGTTCCACATGGCCCGCCAGCAGGAAAAACGGCACAAGCAGAAGAACTAACCACTTACCAGGGTGTCGTCTCATCCGAACTCCTTTCAGCCTCTTTCGTCGGTAGCGGAAGCATGAGCGTATGGATGCCCCGCCGGTTCAAAACTCTGTTCCATTTTCTCACCTCCATCTCGCTGATCGGTTCGTTGCGCTTCGGTGTTTCCATCATGGCACGCTCCTGTCGATTCGGCTGCGACTCTTTGCCACTTTCGTTTTTCTCTTTTTTTGCAGAGCCGCTCTTTTTGTTTTGGTCATTTCTGCTCTTTTCGCCGCCCTTGTTTTGATCTTTTTCCTTTTGCTTTTGAGCGTTTTCCGGATGTCGATCGTTTTGGCGATCGTGATCACTCTTTTGATTTTTCCGGTTTTGGTCGCCATTGCCGCTTTTTTGATCGTCCTGATTCTTCCGATTTTGCTTGCTATGATTGTTTTTTCGATCGTTTCGGTTCTGGTTCTTTTTCCGCTCTTTCATCTTTTTGAGCAGTTCGAGGTTGAATCGGGTATCATTGTCCTCTTTGATCTTCAACGCCGCTTCATACGATTCGATCCCTTTGTCGATTTCGCCCAGCTGCGCATAACAGTTTCCCATATTGTGCAGTTTTTCGAACTGCAGTTTCGGCGACGAGACGCTTTCGTAGAGTTTCAGCGCCTCTTTGTACCGACCCGATTTATAGAGTGCATCGGCTGCATCGAACGTCGCTTCTTCGCTTCCGGCTTTGGCGATCTCTCCGTAGAGTTCGGCGGCGGTTTCATAGTCACCTCTTTCATAGGCCTCTTTGGCCTTCTTCAACGTCACGAAGTCGAGCAGTCCGGCACTTGCAAGCGTTACCGAAATCATTGATATTAATAAATATCTCATCACTTCATCTCTCCTGCCGCACGCTTTGCGTCACGTTTGGGCAACGACGCGTAGGCTGCCAGAAAAAGCGCAATCGCGACCATCAACGGATAGTAAAAAAGTTCTTCGCGATCCTTGAGGAGACTCTCCTTTGTTTTGGTGGCTTTCAGACGCGACCGAATCGCTTCGGCCAACTGTTTCATATCGCCCGAACTCAGAGAATAGCGCATGTAAACCCCTCCCGTCTCTTCGGCAAGCACCTTGACAGCCGGATTGAGACGCGTGATGACGATGTTTCCCACACTGTCGCGTACGATACCTCCGTCACTTTTCATCACGCCGCCCTTTTCGGTTCCAATGGCGTAGATGAAGACTTTGATCCCGTGCGCTCTGGCATAGGCGATCTCTTTGGAAAACTCCTTTTTGTCCCCGCCGTCGGTGAATATGAGTACCGCCTTTTTATCGCTTTGGTGAAGCAGGTTTTCCGTCACTTCGAGCGGTGTGAACATGTCGGTGCCTCTAAGCGATACAAAATCGAGCCCCATATGTTCGACAAGGTACTTGACCGATGCGAAGTCTCGTGTCAGCGGTGCCACCAGAAAGGCACGCGAACTGAAACCGATCACGCCGACACGTGCATCGTTCAGATCCTCGAGCAGATCGAAAAACTTTCGTTTCGCCAGCTCGAAGCGGTTGGGATAGACGTCGTCGGCAAACATCGAACGGGAGATATCGAACGCCACCACCAGATCGACCGTCTGTCGTTCCACCTTGATCTCACCGCGCTCGATCACCGGCCGCGAAAGCGCAACAATGCCGAAAGCGGCCGATACCAGCAGAACCCCCAGCCGTACCCTTCGGCCGAGTCCGCCCCCTTTGGCCACCATCTTGTTGTAGAGTTCCGGCGTAAACCGTCTTCTAAGATCATCGCCGTTTTTTGTTCCAACTATCCACAGAAGAGGCAGAAAAAGCAATGATATTAAAAAATATGGATATAAAAACTCCATTATCTGCGCCTCCTTTTCCAAACGATCGGGAAGAGCGTCAACAACAGTGCGCCACCGAGCGGCCACATAAAGAAGTAATCTTTTTTGACATATCTGTTCCTTTCGATCTCGCTCTTTTCGAGACGGTCGATCGCTTTATAGACCTCTTTGAGCTTCGTGACGGAATCGGCTTCGAAAAACTTCCCGCCCGTCTCTTTCGCGATCTTTTCCAAAACGTAGGGATTGTAATCGCCCCGTGCCCCGATTCCGATCGTGTAGATTTTGATGCCGTACTTTTTCGCCGTATTGATAGCTACCTCGAGCGGCACGGTTCCCGCATTGTCCATTCCGTCCGTCAGAAGTATGGCAATTTTATGTTTTGCATGGGAATCCTTGAAGAGTTTCGTACTCATAAAGAGCGCCTCGTAAAGCGCCGTCCGCTGTGTTCCGGCGATGCCTACTTCCACTTTCTCGAGAAGCCTCAGAAGGGACGCCTTGTCATAGGTCAGCGGCACAGCCACATAGGCAAAGTCGGCAAAGATCGTGAGTCCCAGTTTGTCGTGTTTTCGCTCTTTGACAAACTGTGTGACAATCTCCTTGACGATTCCAAATTTGTTGTTCTGCGCCATCGATCCGCTCGCATCGAGTATGAGCGAAATTTCATACCCTTTGTCGTGCTGTACGACAACTTCCTCTTTGACGACGGGACTCGCCAGTGCTGTCACGAGCAGGACGAAGGCGCCGAAGCGTATCAGACGCTGCCGTGTCGATCGGCGGCTGGCCGCCCGGGCGAGGTAGCCGCTTCCGGGAAAGATGACGCTCTCATAGCGCGCTTTGCACCATTTCGCACAGATTGCGTAAAGAAGCAGGAGGAGGAACGCAGCCGGGTATTCGAATGTAAAATGCCCCATCACAGCACCTCCTTCATCAGCGCTTTCATCTTTTTCACGTCACTGCTTTGGAGCGACGGAACCACTTTTTTGTACTTGTACTTTTCCAGATCGCGCAGCAGCGCATCGAAACGGCGCATCAACTCGTCGTTCTCTCCGATCAACAGCGGCATCGCCTCGCCGAACGTATAGACCGCCCCTTTCGCGTCGGAAAAGTCGATCGCCTTCAGCCGTTTTTTCGCCTGGGCCACGGGATCGACGCGTCGGCGGCGACGTCGTGGTCTTCTTTTCAGCCGCCGCACATACCAAAGTGCCAAGAACAAAAGCAACACAGCGGCCGCTATCGCTATGAGAAGCCACAACGAGTCATCGGGGACCTCGACCGGAGGCTTGATATCTTTCAGTTGCCGAAGTGCCGGATTCATTTGAGAAGCTCCCGCAGTTTGACGAAGGGGTCCTCGTCGGTATAGATCTTCGTCGAAGCGATACGGTGCTTCAGAAAATGCTCCCGCTGCGCTTCGTCGTGCCGTGCCAGCGAGGCTTTGTACTTCGAGACGACATCGCCGTCGAGGTCGAGGCTATGGTGTTTCCCGCTGACTGGATCGATCAGGTCATATTCGCCTTCGAAAAACGGATCCTCTTCGAACCGGTCACGCACAATGACGGCATACACTTCGTGTTTGGCAGCCAAAAAGCTCAGGTCGGCGCTGTCGTAAAAGTCGCCAATCAGCAGAACGATTGAACGCTGAGGTACCGAACGGACCAGAAAATCGGCGAACGACTGCAGATCTGCACGCCTGCCGAGTACATCGAGCTCCATCGCATACTCGAGCGCCGCGTAGATCGTGTTGGGACTCTTGGTCGGTTTGAAACGCATATCGACCTTCTCGTCGTAGAAGATCGTCGTCACACGGTCGGAGTTTTTAACGGCCGATAGCCCCAGCAACGCGAGTGACTCCGCCATCACCTCCTGCTTCTGGCGTACGGAGCCGAAATAGATGCTCCCGCCGGCGAGAAACCCGATGAGAATATTGAGTTCCCGCTCCTCGTTGAAAACGTTGACATAGGGTTTCTGTTCGCGTGCCGTCACATTCCAGTTGATCTTTCTTACATCGTCGCCGTAGCTGTACTCTTTGAGCTCGGCGAAATCGAGCCCGTTACCCTGGAAAACGGAGATATTGTTGCCGACATTCTGGCCGAACAGACGCCTTCGCGTTTTGATCAGCAACGCTTTGGTTTTGGAGGTCATGGCAGACGAATGGCCTTTTGGATCGCTTTAACGACATCGTCGCTACCGATACCCGCCGCTTCCGCTTTGTAGTTGAGGATAATACGGTGGCGTAGTACGTCATGCAATACCTCCGCGATGTCAACCGGACTGACGTAATCCTTGCCATGGATCAGCGCCACGGCACGGCTCGCTTTGAAAAGATCGATCGATGCACGTGGACTGGCGCCAAACTCGATATATTCGGCCATATCGTGCAGTCCGTACTCCTGCGGAAAACGGGAGGCGAAGATCAGTTTCAGCATGTACTTCTGCACCGCATCGTCGACATGAATGGTCTGAAGCTCCTTCTGCATCGCTTCGATTTCCTCTTTGCCGGCGACCTGAGAAATCTTGCCAAAGCCTTTGGCGGCGACACGGCTGACGATCTCGAACTCTTCATCGAGACTGTTGTATCCGACGTTGACTTTTAGCATGAAACGGTCGAGCTGCGCTTCGGGCAGACGGTAGGTTCCCTCCTGCTCGACCGGGTTCTGCGTCGCCATGACCAGAAACGGCCTATCGACTTTGTAGGTCTCCTCTGCGATCGTCACCTGCTTCTCCTGCATCACTTCGAGCAGTGCGGACTGAACCTTCGCCGGCGCACGGTTTATCTCGTCGGCAAGTAGCAGGTTCGTAAAGACCGGCCCGTGTTTTATTTTGAATTCACCGCTCTTGGGGTCGTAGATTTCGGTACCGGTGATGTCGCTTGGCAGCAGATCGGGCGTAAACTGCACCCGCTTGAAAGTAAGGCCAAGACTCTGCGCCAACGCATTGACCGCCGTCGTCTTCGCCAGTCCCGGCACCCCCTCGACCAACAGATGCCCTTCACACAAAAGGGCAATCAGCATCGCATCGACCAGATGTTCATGGCCGACGATCACTTTCCCGACCTCTTTTTTTATCGCTTCAATGGTTCGATTCATAAAATTCTCCACATCTTTTTTACATTCCGAAATAGTACTACCCTTTGGCTAACAGCGATAAATTGACGGTAAACAGAAAGTAAACGGCTGCGCCAAAGAGTACCTCTAAAGTACCTCTAAAATTTTTTCCAAAACGATGCGGTAAAGAGAACGAAAACAGTATAACACTCCAGACGTCCTATGATCATACCCATCGAAAGAACGATTTTGTCTACATCCTGGAAAAAACCGAAATTTTCGGCGGGCCCGACCGCCGAAAACCCCGGGCCGATGTTACCTACGATCGCCAAGGCACCTGAAATTGCCGTCATCGCATCCGATCCCCTCGCATACATGAAAAGTGCCATCGCGACAACGGTCAGAACGAAAAGGAAGAAGAATCCGAATGTCGATGAGAGGACTCTTTCTCTGAGTTTGACACCATCGACAAAAACGGAAATGACGGCATTTGGATGCACGATCCGTTTGAGTTCCGACCTCAATGTCTTGAAGATGATGAGATAGCGAATCACTTTGATACCACCGGCCGTCGAACCGGCATTGCCTCCCACCAGCATCGCCAGAAAAATCACCACGATCGCGAGGTGGCTCCATGTTCCATAATCGGTCGTCGCGAACCCGGTGGTCGTCATGACCGATGCGATCGTGAAAAAGGAGTGTGTCACCGCATGGTAGAAAGCATCGCCTCCCATTTCGGTATGGATGAAACTCAGTAGCAGTGACAGGATAAAGAAGACTTTCAGATATCCGAGAACCTCTTCGCTTCCGTAACCGCTAATGTCCCGGTAGAAGAGCTTCAGGTGTGCGAGAAAGTTGATGCCAGAGAGGAGCATGAAGAGTGTCGTGACCCAGACGATTCCGTCACTTTGAAAATATCCGAGTGAACTGTTTTTGGTAGAAAATCCACCGGTCGATATTGTCGAGAATGCGTGATTGATCGCATCGAACCAGTTCATCCCGAAACCTTTCAGCAAAAGCGTATCGGAGAGTGTGAGAAAGAGATAGATAGCCCAAAGGCTCAGTGCCGTATCTTTGATCTTTGGTGTCAGTTTCTCGATCTGTATTCCCGTCGCTTCAGCTTTGAAGAGGCTCAGACTGCCTGTGGGATTGATAATGGAAAGGAGTCCCACCCCCAGTACGATGATCCCCATACCTCCGAGCCAGTGCATAAGACTTCTGTGAAAGAGTATCATCCGGGGCAGATGTTCGATATCGCTATAGATCGTCGCGCCCGTCGTCGTGAATCCGCTTATCGCTTCGAAAAAAGCCGATGCGAATGTTATGGGTGTGTAGAGGTAGAGCGGTACGGCACCGGCGATGCCGATGAAAATCCATAGAATGTTAACCGTCAGGATGCTCTCTTTTATTTTCAAATGCACGGGGTGGGATCGCAGAGCGAACCATATGAGACCGTTAACGAAGAGAAAGAGCAGGTCGAAAAAGGCCAACGCATCGGCGATCTCCCCGTAAATAATCCCTATGGCCACATCCAGCGCAAAAAAGAGCGCGAGCGTCACTCCTATCAGGCTCAACACTTTGAAAATGCTTTTAAAGTCCATAGATCCACACTTTCATGGCCGATGCGTACTCTTCGTCGACGAAACCGATAATCACGTCGCCTTCCCGCATCGTAACTGTTTCGTCGAAGCGAGAAAGCTCCCCTTCGCGTACGAGGAAAACGAGTCCCGCTTTCTGTCGTTTGAACGGTTTGACTCTTTTGTCAATAAGTTTGGAGTTTGGGAATATTTTCCGAAGAAAGATCGACGCTTTTCCGCCGCAGAATTTCCTCTCCATCACGACGCCACTGGAGTAGATACTCTCCAAAATTGCATTGTAGGCACTCATTTTCGGTCCACGGACGACAACGATACCAAGTGTGTGCATCAGGTTGTAATACTCCATTTCGTTGTTGATGGCGACCACTTTTCGAATGCCGTGTTCCCGTGCTTCGAGGCATTTGATGATATTGTATTCGTCGTTGTCGGTCGCCGCGATCATCAAATCGGCATTTTCGAGCCCCTCCTCTTCGAAAATGGTACCGGTTCCATACTTGCAGCTAATTGCGGTGGCTTCGCCTTCAAGCTTCTCATCGGCCGCTTCGCACAGCTTCACATCTTTTTCGACCAGCTTGACCTCTTTGCCATTTTCGATCAGCGTATGTGCTATAGCGACGCCGAGGTCTCCCGCCCCGAAAATGACACACCGAGAAATGGTTCGGGGAGATTCCGATTCGAGCCGCCCGCAAAGCTGCCGTATGCTCTCCTCGTTTCCGAAAAGATAGACAAGGTCGCCGGGTTCGATCGGCGTATCCATGGAAGGTATGAAAAAATCTTTCTCTCTCTCGATGCCTACGATGGCGAATCCTTCAGGATGAAGCGACAGCGGTTCGGACAATCCAGACGCTCGAACGGAGACAAGTTTGAGGTTGGTGTACTTGAAAGTTTTTACATTGTTGGCTTTTGGATACTGCAACAGCGTCTCCACCGTCTTCGAAGTGATCTGCATCGGAAAAATCGCTTCATTGACTCCGAGCTTCTCCCTAATGGAGCTTTTGGCGAAAAAGGTATTGCGGAGGCGAATGAATTTGCGATCCACACGAATCGAATCGTCGACGATGAGCGTGGATATGAGATTGGCCTCATCCATGTCGGTGACCGCGATGAAAAGATGGACCTCCTTGTCGATGAGTTTGCGATAGGTCAGAGGATCTTCGATATCCCCGTGAAGAGGGAGAATGTCCAGGCTCTCCTGGAGCCTCTGCAGCGCTTCGGCATTCCGGTCGATGACCGTAACGTTGTGTCCGATAGAAAGGGTACGGGCCAGATTGAAACCAACACGGCCCGCACCGGCGATTATGATATCCATATCAGGACTCCTTCTTCTCCTGCTTGATAGCGGAGATTTTCCGTTTTTTCTGCTCTTTAAGGCGCTCTCGCCGTACACGAAGCCGTTCCCTGATATCCCGGATACGGCCAACCTCCTTCTCTTCCAAATCGACGACGGCATGCTCGATCACTTCTCCTACTTTAACTTCCAGCATCTCCGACTTCTTCATCGCCAGAATCTGCGACGGGAAAACGCTTCGGTGCCCCGTGATCAAAAAACTTATTACGGCACTGAGCGCCGCGTAATGAGCAATTTCAAGACCGAAGAGCTCGACCGCCATGATCGTGGCGGCGATCGGTGCGTTGGTGGCACCTGCCAATACGCTGACGAAACCCAGTGCCGCGAAAAGCGCGATGTGTTCTCCGCCGATCAGCTGCCCGAACATATGACCGCTGGTCGCCCCGATGTAGAAAATCGGTGTAATAATCCCACCGCTTCCGCCCACGCCGAGCGTGATGGAGGTGAAAAGTGTCTTCAGCAAAAAAGCGTACCAAGGAAGATCTCTGGAAAAATAGGGATCAGGATTCAATGTATCTTTGATCGTCTCGAGTCCGAGCCCCAGGTATCTGTCGCCGAAGAGATAGGCCAGCGCGACCAAAAGCAGACCGCCAAAAAATGCGATGACATATGGGTGATAAGGGATTTTTTTAATCATTTTCGCACTGAACGAAACCGAAGTCACGACAATGTCGGAGACGAATCCAAAAAAAAGACCAGCCAACACGACCTGAAGAATCAGTGGAATGTCGAGCGAAACGTTCTGATAGAAACGGATATCGAAATAGGTGTACTCGATGCCAAGAAACTGGGCCGTCGTAAATGCGGCGAATCCGGCGATGAACGATGGGAGCAACACATCGTAGAGAATAACCCCGATAATGAGCACCTCCACACCGAAAATCGCTCCGGCGATCGGAGTGCCGAAGACTGAAGCGAAACCGGCGCTGATTCCGCAGATGACAAGTTTTTTACGATCTTCGGGGGTGAACTTGAGTATATCCGAAAGCCAGGAGGCCGCACCCGCCCCGATCTGTGCACCAGGACCTTCCTTTCCGACTGAACCGCCTGCAAAAATCGTCATGACGGTCGCGAAAAGCTTGACGGGTATGACTGCTATATTGATCTTTCCATGGTTTTTGTGTACCGCCTCGATCACTTTCTCCGTCCCGTGGCCTTCGGCACTGGGCGAAAAGGTCCGCACTGCCCAGACGGTCAAAAAAAGCGCGAAAGGCAAAATGTAATAGTAATGAAACGGAATTTCCGAACGACTCGTCTCCGCGATTTGCAAAATTTTTAGAAAAAGGGTGACAATCGTGCCAATCATGATTCCGACGACAGAAGAGAGTACAACCCATTTGGTGACACTGAAAAAGATGGCGGTCTGTTCGGTAATATGCTTGAGAATCATATGGCGGCCCTGCGGAATAGGAATATTCAATTATAACGCGATTTTTGTAAATGTTGAAGAAATTCAAACAATTGTTTTTATAATCCGGCCAAATAATTATAAGTGTTTCATAAGCACTTTTCCTGTATAATCGGCTCAAAACTTCAGGACTCTCTAAGTTTCAGAAATCTGAAAACTTGCCAGCCCGTTTTGTCCGACGGCATCCGCCGCCGAACGTGTATTTTCGTGTTCGGAGAATTGTTTCATGTTCCAGTTTGACACCCTCTCGCTCGTTTTCGTCGCACTTATCGTGTTGGGAAGTGTGCCCAACCTCTTTTACTCGTTCGGTTATCTGCCACATATCGAACGTAAATGGCACTACCTTATCCACTACTTCGCCTTTATCCTCTCGATGCTCGGTGTCGTCACGGCCGGCAACGCCATGATGTTCCTGTTCTTTTGGGAGTTGATGAGTCTAACCAGCTGGCAGCTGATTTTGACCGAAGTCAAAGAGAAACGTACGATCGATGCCGCGCGCTTCTACTTTTTCATGACCCATTTCGGTTTCGTCTTTTTGTTGCTCTTTTTTCTCATCGTCACCGATGGCGACCTGGAGATGGGATTTGCCCAGATGCGAGGGATCGCCCACGCCTTCGCCTACCCGACGCTTCTCTTTTTTTTCCTGATTCTGGGATTTTTGAGCAAGGCCGGCGCCGTGCCGCTACATGTCTGGCTGCCTTACGCCCACCCGGCGGCGCCCAGCCCCGTCTCGGCACTGATGAGCGGCGTCATGCTCAAAGTGGCGATCTACGGGATATTCCGCTTTCTTTTTGACGTGCTCTATCCCTGGCCGCTCGAATGGGGCGTGTTGATTCTGGTCATCGGGGCGCTTTCGTCGCTGATCGGCGTGCTCTACGCCCTCAGCGAACACGACATCAAGGCGCTGCTGGCCAATCACTCCATCGAAAATATCGGTATCATCCTGATCGGCTTCGGGATGGGGATGATTTTCGACGCGCTGGGCCTGAAGGTGCTCAGCTCCTTCGCCTTCATCGCCGCACTCTTTCACACGTTCAACCATATGAGTTTCAAATCGCTCCTTTTCATGGGCGCGGGCAGTGTGCTGCATGAAACGCACACGAAAAACATAGAAAGCTACGGCGGACTTGTCAAGTCGATGCCGATCACGGCGCTGACCTTTCTGCTCGCCTCCGTCTCCATTTCGGCCCTGCCGCCGACCAACGGTTTTTTGAGCGAATGGATGATCTTCCAGTCGATGCTGGGCTCCAGCCATATCGACAACATGTCGCTCAAACTGGCCATCCCCTTTGCCGTCTTCGCCCTGGCACTCACTGGCGGTCTGGCCATCGCCTGTTTCGTCAAAGCCTACGGCATCACCTTCCTGGGTCTGCACCGCAGCGCCAATGCCAAACACGCCAAAGAAGTGAACAAAAGGATGCAGACGGGGATGCTGCTGATGGCTGGCGTCGTCTTTTCACTGATGCTCTTTGCGCCCTGGTACATCAGCCATTTCGATGCGGCTCTCTTTTCGCTGGGCCACGCCAGTGTCTACGACACAATCTTCCCGGACGGTGTCTGGCGTATCCATTCGGTCGCCGTCCATGGCGGTGTCGTTTCGCCGTTGGTGCTGCTTTTGGCACTCGTCGGCGTCACCGGCGCATTGTGGTACGGTTACAAAGCTTTGAGAGTCAAAGAGCGCATCCACCGCACCTGGGCCTGCGGTTACCGCACCGGCGCGCGCACGCAGTACTCCGCCACCGGTTTCGCCGGTCCGATCCGCCGCTTTTTCAACTGGCTCTACCGCCCCAACGAACATTTCGAAAAAAGGACCCTTGCCGGCCACGCCACCAAATTCGACCGCTCGCACTACGCCGTGCATGTCAAACCGCTCTTCGAAACCGCGCTCTACACCAATGCCGCACGCCTTGCCAACGGCATAAGCTATTGGGTCTACCGCCTCGCCCATTTCGAACAGACCCGCTACGCCGCGATGATCTTCAACCTGATGCTGCTGGTGCTTTTCAGCTTCCGCATCTTCGCGCACGCATTCAGCTGGGCCACTTTCGCACTGGAGTCAGTTGTCATGATCATCTCGATCAAGGTTCTGATCATAGGAGATAAAAAATGATATTGTATCTTTTCACTATCGCTATTTTATTGCTCATCGCGCCGCTCCTGCTCACGTTTATCAAAGCGCTGAAGATGCGCCTGCTCTTCAAACGCCCATTGCCACTGCTGCAAGGGTACCGCACCTTCGCCAAACTGATGGCCAAAGAGACGATCGTCAGCGAAGAGGCGAGCCAAATGACGCGCGTCGCCCCGTTTCTGGTCCTTTCACCACTGATGGTGACGATCTTTTTCCTTCCGCCCGCGGCCGGCGGCGCTTTCTACGTCAGTTTCGTCGACGCCTTTACGATTACCGGTCTTTTGGCGCTTTCGGCCTTTTTTCTGATGCTGCTCGGGCTCGATTCGGCCAGCAGTTTCGGCGGGATGGGTTCGAGCCGCGAAGCCTTCATCTCCGCCCTCGTCGAGCCGGCGATGGTACTGACCGTTTTTAGCGTCTCGATGATGGCCGGCGACCTCGGCGTCGGGCAGGCAGGCGTCAATCTGGTGCACCACTTCCCCAAAGAGCATATGGCCAGCTACCTTTTTGCCGCCATCAGCTTCTTCATTCTGCTGATCGCCGAAAACG
The DNA here is from genome assembly GCF_030296055.1 of Hydrogenimonas cancrithermarum. Lineage (NCBI taxonomy): Bacteria > Pseudomonadati > Campylobacterota > Epsilonproteobacteria > Campylobacterales > Hydrogenimonadaceae > Hydrogenimonas > Hydrogenimonas cancrithermarum. Next base: position 13,696 of record NZ_AP027370.1, on the reverse strand, counting down.
GCCGCATTCCGGTCGACAATCCCGAAACGCACCTGGAACTGACGATGGTGCACGAAGCGATGATTCTCGACATCACCGGCGTCTATCTCGCCATCGTCGAAACGGCGGCGTCGGTCAAATTCGTCATCTTCGCGTCGCTCTTCGCCTCGCTCTTCATGCCGTTTGGACCGGGCCTCTCCGCGCCGCTGGCACTGCTCGTTTTTGTGGGCAAACTCTTTCTTATCGCCGCCGCCGTCGCGCTGATCGAAGTCAACACGGCCAAACTGCGCCTTTTCAAGGTACCCAACCTACTCGGCATCGCGATCGTCTTCGCTTTTTTGTCGCTGATTACATTCTACGTTCTGGGGGCATAGACCATGACAGATTTTCTTATCGGCCTCTTTCTCGCCACGCTCATCACCGCGCTCTTCACGACGCGACTCTACCGCCTGCTATTCTGGTACTCGATCAACTCCCTGACGTTGGGCCTTCTGGCGCTTTTCATCGGCAGTGAGCTGGATGATGCGGCGATGATCGTCAGCGGCGTCATCACCCTGATCGTCAAAGCGGTCGGCATCCCGTTTTTTCTCAAACGGCTGAGCCAGCGTTTTCGTCTCGTGCGCCAGATTCCGCCCAATATCAAGATCCAGTACGCCATCATGCTGGTCCCGGCGATTCTGGTGTTCACCTTCTACCTCGCCGAACCGATCAGCCATATGGTCGAGGGCAACGCCAACTATGTCGCCATCAGCATCTCCTCACTCTTTCTGGCCCTGCTTTTAATGATGGAACACAGCAACATCGCTCCGAAAATCGTCGGCTTCCTTGCGATGGAAAACGCCCTCTTTCTACTCGGCACCACCGCGACCGAGGGGATGCCGATGCTGGTGGAGCTGGGGATCTTCTTCGACCTGCTGATGGCGATCGTCGTCGTCAATCTGCTGCTTCGCCATGAGGAGGTGCGTGCATGATGCTCTCGATCCTGCTGCTTCCGGCCCTCGTCATGTTCGGCGTCAGTTTCATCCATACACCCAACGCGCGCAAAGTTCTTCCGGTTACATCGTTCGCGATCCTGATTCCGATCGTCGAACTTTTCCGCCTCGCCAAACCCTACCGTCTCTGGGGCGACTACCTCGTCGCCGACGATCTGGACACCTACATCCTGCTCATCTCCTCCATCGTCGGTATCGGCGTGACCCTGGCGCTTTTGACGCTGGACAAACACGTCGAAGTAACCGAAACCGCCTACCGCCGGTTCTACCGCTTCTTCGCCCTTTTTTGGATCGGCCTCATCTTCTCAATCCTGGCCAACCATATGGGAATCTACTGGATCGGTCTGGAGATGGCGACGCTCTCGACTGTCTACATGATCAAAACCAACCACACTCCCGCCGCCCACAAAGAGGCGTGGAACTACATGATCGTCGGCGCCATCGCCATCTCTTTGGTGCTCTTTGGCATCATTTTGATCTACGCTTCGGCCAAACCGGTGCTGGGCGAAGATGCGATGCTTTTCGACGCACTGCTTGGCCGCGCCAAAGATATCCCCTCGCCGTTTCTTTTCGAGATGGGCTTCGCGATCGCCACGGTCGGGATGTTCGTCAAAATGGGCTTTTTCCCGATGAACCTCTGGATCGCCCACATCGAGCGCGCCTCTTTCTACCCCGTTGCCGCACTTTTCAGCGGCATTCTGGAGAGTGCCGTCATGGTCGGTTTCTTCCGTTTCAGCCAGATCGCCGAGGTCGTCAACCGATCCCACCTTTTCGGCTTCATCTTCATCTATGCGTTGCTGACCATCTTCATCGTCGCGTTTCTCATCTACCGAGCCAAAGATTTCATGCGCCTCTTTTCTCTCTCCGGCATCGAGCATATGGCGCTGATCGCACTCTTCTGGGTCAGCGGCGGCACCTTTGCCGCACTCCTGCACTTCGGCGCCCACGCCTTTTTGAAACCGGCCCTGTTTCTTTCGACCGGTGTGCTCGAATCGCAGGGGCGCTACCACATCGCCGGGGCGCTGCGTGGCTACAAAGGCAAAGGCGGTGCGATCTTTGGTTTTCTGGTCTCGCTCTTTCTGCTGGCCATCATCTCCCTGCCGCCGAGCCCGATGTTCTTCTCTGAACTCTACGGCTTCGGTGCCATGATCGATATGGCCAAGCAGAGCCACAATCTGTTGGCGATGATCGGGGCGATGCTGCTGCTTCTGATTCTGCTTTCGGTCATCTTCTATCGTTTCGTAGCCATCTACCAGTCGATGAAATACGAGGGTGAGACAATCGAGAAGAAAGTTCACAGCAGCGAGCTCTTCGCCCTCGTCATCTTCGCCGTCGCGCTGCTGGCACTCATCACCCCGCCATCGATGGCCTTTTTAAGGAGTGTCGCATGAGACTCGTCGCCCGCTACGCCAAAGATCTCGGCGAGGCCTTCGAAGTGGTCACCGTTTATGACGGAATGACCGAAACGGTACGTCTGGGCAAAGATGAGCCCGTCATCAAGACGATCGCGACGAAACACCCTGCCGCCATCTGGTTCGAACGCAAAATGCGTGACGATTTCGGCATCAGAATCGATGGCGCTTTTGACAATCGCCCACTCGTGCACCAAGAGCGCTTCCCCAAAGATATCCACCCGATGCGAAAGGATTTCAGCGAAACCGTCGTCGATTTCGCAGACTACACCCCCTACAAATATGAAGCAATCGGCGGTGACGGTGTCTTCGAAGTGGCCGTCGGCCCAATCCACGCCGGCATCATCGAGCCAGGCCATTTCCACTTTTCACAGGCGGGCGAAGAGATTCTTCACCAGGAGGTGCGCCATTTCTACAAATACCGTGCGATCGAAAAGATGGTCGAAGAGATGACGCTGGAAGAGGCCAAGCCGATCATCGAGCGCATCAGCGGCAATGAAAGCGTGGCGTATCAGATCGCGTGGCGCGACATTACGGCGCAGGCTGCAGGTATCGAACTGCCCGAGCCCATTAAAAAACGTCACGCCCTGCTGCTGGAGCTCGAGCGGGTGATTCACCATCTGACCGATCTTGGGTTTATCCCCAACGACGCGGGCTTCGGTGCCGCACTGGCTTTCTGCTCCAAACTGGCCGAAGAGGCGCGCCGCAAAATGGCCGAACTGACCGGCCATCGTTTTGGTTTCGGCGCTGTCACGTTCGAAACGTCACCAATCGATACCAAAGCGATAAAAAAGTGGCTCGATTATCTCGAAAATGAGATCGCATGGTTTACCGACTGGATTATCGATATCCCCTCGCTCTGGGACCGCTTCGACACGACCGGTCGCCTGTTGCCTCAAAAAGCACTCAAATACGACTGTGTCGGTGTCGTCGCCCGCGCTTCCGGCATCGCCGTCGACCGTCGGCTCGATCCGTTCTACATCGATCACGGCTTCAAAATGGCGACTCAAACCAACGGCGACGTCGGCGCCCGCTTCAAAATACGCCTCGAAGAGGTTCGAAACAGCATCGCCATGATGCGCAATTTCCTCGATGTCGAACCGGTTTCTGTCGACCTGCCCACACCGAAAGATGGCAGTTATACGGCCTATACTGAAAGTTCCCTCGGTGAGCTCTTCATGGCCATCGACATCAAAGAGGGGAAAATCGAGCGCTTCTTCGTGCGTGACTCCAGTTTCGTCAACTGGCAGGCACTGCACCTGATGATGCCCGGCAACATCATCGCCGACTTCCCGCTCATCAACAAAAGCTGCGATCTGAGCTATGCGGGGAGCGACCTGTGATGCATTGCATCAAGTGAAAAGTTAAAACTAAAAGTTGGATTGGAATGATGATACGATTTTGGAAAAAACGAATCAAAACGGGGATGCTCACGGAGCATCCGGAGTTCGATGTCGAAATGGCGGAAATTCGTCAACAGATCAAAGATGAAGTGAAAAAGAGGTTCGCCGGATCGCTTGCGATCCGGATGGTCGACAGCGGGAGCTGCAACGCATGCGAAGCGGAGTGCAACGCGCTGAGCAATCCCTACTACGATCTGGAGCGGCTGGGTATCCATTTCGTCGCCAGTCCGCGTCATGCCGACGTCATGCTGCTTAGCGGTGTGTTGACATTCAACATGTACCATCATGTGATGGATGCGTGGAAGCAGATCCCGGAACCGAAGTGGATCGTCACACTTGGTGACTGTCCGGCGATGCAGACGCCCTTTCAAACGACCTTCGCGATCAAGGGCCCCGCAGCCGAACATCTTCCCGTCGCCCACCACATTTCCGGCTGTCCACCGAGTCCGGAGCGGATCATTCGGGGATTTTTGGAGTTTTTGCGAAAGGTTTGAAACTCTCTTTAATATTCTCCGGATCGAAATAGAGCGACTCAGACGGAAAGGCGAAGTCGAGGTTGTAACTCTCGAGAATCTCCCATATTTTCAAAAGGACATCCTGCTTCACATCCAGCCACTCCTGCCAGATGACACTTTTGCTGAAGCAGTAGATCAATATATTGATCGATGAGTCGGAAAATTTGTCGAGATAGACGAGAAGCGTCGTCTTCACGCCATATTTGTCTTCCATCGAGACCAGTTTTTTCTCCCGCCGTGATCTGCTTGTCAACAGCTGCCTGTCAATCTTTTTCGGTGTCGCGATGCCGGGGTGGTTCATCAGCATCCGTTCGATCTCTTCGATCGCTTTCATGACATCCTCGCGTTTGGAACCGTAGGTCACTCCCACGTGCATTTTGATGCGGCGCCCCACGGTGCGCTTGCTCCAGTTTTTGAGAGGCGTGTTGGCGAGTGTCGCGTTCGGAACCGTGATGAGGGCATTGTCGAACGTTCGGATCATCGTACTGATAAAACCGATCTCCACGACCGTTCCTTCCGTATCTTTGGTCTCGATCCAGTCACCTTGGGAGAAGGAGTTGTCGAAAATGATCTTGAGGAGACCGAAAAAGTTGCTGAGCGTATTCTGCGCCGCCAGAGCCACCGCAAGACCACCGATTCCAAGTGATGCAACGAGCCCCGTGATATTGACGCCAAGCCGCACGAGAAGTATCGATATGGCGATGATGACGACCGTCACTTTGATAATGGAGAGAATGAGGTTGATCAACTCCTGGCGAAGCTGCTTGTTTTTCAACTCCCCCTTTTTGACCATATAGTCGAAAAAGAGACTGTCGACGATAAGGATCAGAATATAGGCGACCGTCGCGACGACGATCGCGAAAAAGAAGATCGCGAGCTTCTCCGGCAGCGGTGCCGGATGGAACAGAACCTCCAGGCCCAATCGAAAACCGAAAGTGATGACAAGGATGAAAAGAGGCCTTCTGATATTGTTCAGATTTGCGAGGAGAAGTTCGTCGGTTTCATGTTTTTGCGCTTCGATCAGGCGCTTGAGAAAAGCGTAGAGTTTGTAGTAGAAAAGGTAGGAGGATCCCCATGCGACGACCATGATGAGCAAAAAGATCAACAGCCGTCCCATATCTGTATTGATGTGTCGTAGATCGGTATTGATCTTGGCGAAGAGCTCGACCGAATTGATCCGATCGATAATCTCGTTGAGTTTGAAAAGAGAAGTCAGTGAACGGTAGCGAAACATCGAAGGGTTGGACATGACATATTCCAGGAATTCGCTGAAAAAGTGGTAGTGCATGCGGAGATTTTCGTAATTCTCGACGATCTTCTTTGAAATCTTGTCGTCGTTTTCTTTCGCTTCTCTGTAGAGCCTGGTATATTTTCCGACATTGATCGAGCGAAGCCATTGGGAACTTTTTTTGAAAAATTCCAGGAGTTCTTCATTGGACATTTCGGTCCATCTGTCGGCGAGATGGATAAAAAAACCGTAAATATGTTTTCTCGCATCGAGCTCCAGCAGCGCGATTTCGTCACGAACCACCGCCAGGTCGTAATTGTACTGCTTGTTGACGCTGATTCGCGTTTTGAGTTTGGTACGCAGCTGTTCGGAACTGGCGGGATTGTAGAAAGGGTTGTTCGGATTGTTCACCTCATAGGGGCGCTCTTTCAAAACCGAAAGCAGAATATTGAATTTTCTTATCTTTTCATCCGCCACGGAGGAAAGATCGTCCGCCTCTTTCCCCGGAGGATGTTCAGGAGCCACCGTTTCGCCTACGCTTTGGCCAGCGGCCGTTGCGTTGCCCTCCGTTTCCGTCGACAGAGCGAAAACCCGGCTTTCCCGAGAAGTATAGAACTCTTTCTCGATTTCGATCACCGTCTCCCAAAATGTCGAAGCTGCGAACAGAAACGTAAACGTCAATAAAAGCAGGAGGCTCTTTTTCATCGTCACCGCCTCAGTCGAAAATAACGGTTTTGTTGGCGTAGACGAAAATCTTGTCCTCCAGTGCCAGTTTCAGCGCCTTGGCGAGTACCACCTTTTCCACATCACGCCCGGCGTTTCGCATCGCCTTCCAGTCCATCGTATGGTTGATCGGAATGATATCCTGCGCGATGATGGGCCCCTCGTCGAGATTGTTGTTGACGAAGTGTGCCGTCGCCCCGATGATCTTCACGCCGCGGTCGTAAGCCTGTTTGTAAGGATTCGCCCCGATAAATGCCGGCAGAAACGAATGGTGTATGTTGATGATACGCTCATCGAAATGTGCCACAAATTCGGGCGTAAGGATGCGCATATATTTGGCCAGGACGATGTAATCTATATGGCCGAATTTTTCGAGCTCCGTCAGAATCCTCTCTTCGTGCTCCGCCCGCTGAAGCCCTTCGTGACTTACATGGACATAGGGTATCTCGAACTTTTCGACCAGATTGCGGAGCGTTTCATAGTTGGAGATGACACCGATGATCTCCGCTTCGAGTTCGTTGGCTTCATGACGGATCAGAATATCACCGAGACAGTGGCTCTCTTTTGTTGCCATCAGCACGATCCGCTTGGGCTTGGGTTCGATCAACCTGATGTTGGCACGTGCGGGAAGCACCAGATGTAGTTCCGCCTCCAATGCCAAAGGATCGAACTTGCCGCTCACTTCACTTCTCATAAAAAATTTTCCGTTTTGGGCATCGACGAATTCGCGATTGTTCTCGACATTGAGCCCGAAGTCGTAAAACGCTTTACTGATTTTGTAAACCAGCCCTTTTTCGTCTTTGCAATCGATTAGTACACGGTAATATTTGGTCATTCCAGCCCTTTGTTTTACAGAGTAGATTATAGCGAATCAAGGGTTTTATGAAGCTTCACAAGTGCATCTTCGGCGACGATTCTGCCCGCTTCATAAGCATCTTCAACCCGTTTGAGATCCAATATATTGATCCCTTCGCACCCTTTGGGTTCGATGAAAAAATCGCAATAGCGCTTGGACGCTTCGATGTTGGCCATCATCATGAGTGTCAGAGCACGGAAGGTTGTCTCGAAAAGGTTTTCGGGATTTTTTGGGAGAATCGGATTGACGTTGATTCCGATGACGGGATATCCGAGTTCAGCGACAGGCCGGGCCGGCATGTTGTCCATGAAACCACCGTCGGCCAGAAGAAGATCGCCATAGCGCACCGGTGAAAAGATCGGTACGAGCGCACTTGAAGCGACACAGAGTTCGGCGATAGGGCCTTTGTCGAAGTAGTGAATCTCGCCGCCCACGAGATCGGTGCAGGCGACGGTGAAATCGATGGCGAGTTCTTCGATCGTTTCGACTGAAAGCGTCTGTTTCAGGTGCTCCGATACCCCTTTGAGTCCAAACACACCACCGCGTTTGAACCCTTTAGCCATATCGGAAAAACCGAGCTTTCCGAAGATCTTCAAGATGTGTGCGGGGGAGTGGCCATCACAGAGCAACGCACCGACGAGTGCGCCGCCGCTGCTGCCGGAAACCGCCGCGATCTCGAAGCCGTTTTCCAAAAGCACTTCCACAATGCCAAGATGCGCCGCGACACGGACTCCGCCGCCGGAAAGCGCCAGTGCCACTTTCAACGGTCGACTCCAAAATGGTTTCTCACCGCCGCCAGAATACGCCGCCTCAACTCCCTGCCCAGCGCTTTACCGCTGAACCCCTCCTCCAGAAGATCTGCCGGACGGATACCGGGATCGAACTGCTTGGCATAGACACCCAGACGTCTGGCCCGTGTCGCGACATCACCCGCATAGATTCCAAGCCACTGGCGAATGGGAAATCGAAGCGACAATGCCCCGAGAAAGCGGTCGGTGATGTGGTGCGGTACCCGCTTTTGAATCCGCAGGATCTTACGGTAGACGTTGGGGGTATGGATCGATTCGCAAAGGCGTTCGGCACTACGGTGAAGATCGCTAGAAAGGATGAAAAGAAAGTAGTAAGGGCGCATCGTGCCGTCTTCGAGCCTTCTCGCCTTTTGCATATGCCGGGCCATTTTGATGTAATCACTGCGTCCGAAAGAGAGATTTAAAATCTTTCGTGCGATCAGAAGGTCACCCATCGCGAAAAGGCCGTAATGCAGCCACGGTGCGTGGAACATCTTTTCGAACTCCCAGAATATGCGCTCGGGTGTCAGGTCGGAAAGCTCCATCCCACGCATCAGATCGCGGCTTGTTGGTTCGATTCGGAATTTCAGACGCGCAGAAAACTGCATTGCACGCAGTACACGCAATGAATCTTCTTTGAACTTGACCGGATCCACCACACGAATAAGACGGTTTTCGATATCATCCAACCCTCCCCAGTGGTCGATGATCTCGAAACTCTGAAGATCGAGCATCAATGCGTTCATCGTGAAGTCCCGCCGTCTGGATGCCTCTTTGGTATCGTACGCGAGCTCTACGGAAAAGGCTCGATGCCCACGGCCGGTTTTCCGTTCGATCCTCGGCAACGCGATATCGAGATCTTCGTATTTGTAAACGTAAAAGCTCTTTCCCACACCTTTGGCACCGAGCTTTCGCATCGCTTCGTCGAAACGCTCGGGCTCGATACCGAAACATTCGATATCCAGATCGTAGACATCACGCCCCAGTACCATGTCCCGAACGGCCCCGCCGACGAGGTAGAGTTTGACATCGGGGTAATATGTCCCGAAAAATGCCAGGACATGCTCGAGGCGGTTCGCAAGATCGGGGGAAAGCCTGTCGAGGGAGAGTTTCACGGTTTCTTGAGCGACTCTATCCGCTCATCCAGCGTCGCGAGAAGATATTCGAGAAAGTTGAGTGTCAGATCGATTTTGGCTTCCACACGCTTGTTGTTTGGTGACTGGAACCCTTCGAAAAGGACAAGGATCCTCTCACGTATATTCTCGAGGAACACCTGCTCTTCTTTGATGAAATCGTCATCGAAACAAGATGTCGTCGAAACCGGATCTTTCCCACTTTCATCCGCACCTATCGTGAGATCGTTTTCGATCCCTCCGCGCTCTTCCTCTTTGGAAATTGGCGGCTGGAGTCTCTCCACCTCGTCGCCGAGTTCGGCGATCGTCGAAAGAATCACATCCTTGAGTTCCATCTCAATCCTTCAGAGTTTGGAGAGCCAACGCTCGAATTCGGCAAATTCGGCATCGCTGTCCATTTCGACGAAGAAACGTTTCATCTCTTCGTCGACGCCTTTGAAGTGGCGCCGTATGCCGGAAAGCCTATGAATCGCCGCCCTAGCCTCGCCGTTTTTCGGATCTTTTTTCAAAATCTCTTTGTAAATCTCCAGCGCGTCGCTCTTGAGGCCCTGGAGTTCGTAGATCTGTGCGAGTGTAAGGGTTTTCACCGTATATGTTACTTCGAAGCGTAATTGGCGATGATCGACCCGATCTCGCTGGTCGAGCACACCTCTTTGGCATCGAATGCGCTCAGATCCTGTGTTCGGTACCCTTCGTGCAGTGCATGCTTGATGGCACGCTCGATCCGCTCGGCGGCACCCTCTTCATTGAGAGCGTAACGCAGCATCATCGCGGCACTCGCGATCGTCGCGATCGGATTGGCGATTCCCTGCCCAGCAATGTCGGGTGCCGAACCGTGGATCGGCTCGTAGAGGCCGTATTTTTCACCGATCGATGCAGAAGGAAGAAGCCCGATGGAGCCACTGAGCATACTCGCCTCGTCGCTGAGAATATCTCCGAAGATGTTGCCCGTCAAAATGACGTCGAACTGCTTAGGGTCACGCACGAGCTGCATCGCCGCGTTGTCGACGTACATATGTGTCAGTGTAACATCCGGATAGTCCTTCGCGACCGCTTCCACCGTATCGCGCCAGAGCTGGCTGACGTCGAGAACGTTGGCTTTGTCGACCGAACAGACACGTTTACTTCGTTTCATCGCGATTTCGAAAGCCACTTTCGCGATACGGACGATCTCGGGCTTCGTATAAACCATCGTATTGAAGGCTTTTTGCCCGTCGTTCCCGCGTGGCTGGCCAAAATAGATGCCACCGATCAGTTCACGAACGACCATCAAATCGACACCCTGCACAACGGAGGGTTTTAGCGTGGAAGCGTTGATCAGCTCGTCATAGACCGTAACCGGACGAAGATTCGCAAAAACCTCGAGCTCTTTTCGGAGTTTCAAAAGCCCGGTTTCCGGGCGTTTGTCGCGCGGAAGGTTGTCCCATTTCTCGCCACCGATGGCACCGAAAAGAACCGCATCCGCCTGTTTGACGCCCTCGAGTGTCTCCTTGGGTGCAGGAACGCCTGTCGCATCGATCGCGGCACCGCCAAGCAGATACTCCTCATACTTGAGCTCGAACCCTTCGGCAAAGCTCACCGCATCGAGGACTTTGACCGCCTCTTCGATAATTTCGGGGCCGATCCCGTCACCTTTGATAAGTGCAATCTTGTAGCTGCGCATTACGCCTGCTCCTTTTTCAGCATCTCCGCCCTGGCGTAATTGATGAGACCGCCGCAGGCAAGAAGTTCCTGCATGAACTCGGGAATCGGATGAAACTTGTAGGTTACCTGCCTGTTCAGATCGACGACATTTCCTTTGTCCATCTCGATGGAGATCAGATCGCCCTCGTCGATCTTGTCGGTCTCGTTCAGCTCGAAGATCGGCAGTCCCATGTTAAACGCGTTGCGGTAAAAAATACGTGCGAAACTCTTCGCGACGACTGCCGAGACACCGGCCGCTTTCAGGGCGATCGGCGCATGTTCGCGGCTGCTTCCGCACCCAAAGTTCTCCCCCGCGACGATAATGTCGCCGGGCTGCATCTTCTTCACAAAATCCGGATCCGCATCTTCCATTACGTGTTTGGCTAGTTCGTGCGGATCGGAAGTGTTGAGATATCGGGCTGCGATGATAAGGTCGGTGTCGATATTGTCACCGAACTTCCATACTTTTCCGGTAATGACGTTCATCAAATTCCTTTGGGAAATGGCCTTCCGGCCGTAAAATTTACGCGGATTATAACAAAAAGGGGGAGTGAAAAAGATTAAATGGTAAATTTAGAGAGTGAAAAGAGTGAAGTGAAAGAGGAATCGAAACATCCGAATCGATACCGTTTCAAACCTTCTCACTCTTTTGACTGCCTCGAAAATGGTGCCCCTTCCGAACTTTAACGTTTCAGATTGTTCACGATCTGCAACATCTCGTCGCTCGTGGTGATCGCTTTGGAGTTGGCTTCGTAGGCACGCTGGCCGGTAATGAGGTCGGTCATCTCCTCGACGAGCTGGACATTGCTCATCTCGACGAATCCCTGACGAATCTGCCCCAGACCGTCCTGTCCGGGTACCCCTTCGATCGGATCACCGGAGGCGGAAGTGTTGATATAGAGATTATCGCCAAGCGAATGAAGCCCCGCAGGATTGATGAAGTTCGTCAACTGTATCTGTCCGATATCGGTCGACTCCTGTTGACCAGCCTGCAATACGGAAACCGTTCCATCGGTTCCGATCGAAATGGCGACGGCATCTTCCGGAATGACGATCTCCGGCGAAAGGACGAAACCGTCGGAGTTGACGATGGTCCCCGTCTTGTCCAGTTTGAACGCTCCGTTGCGTGTATACGCTTCGGTTCCATCGGGAAGAACGATCTTGAAAAAACCATTGCCCGTAATCGCCAGGTCGAGGTTGTTTCCCGTCTCCTTGAAGTTCCCCTGAGAAAACTGCTTGGCTATCGCCGTAGGCCGCACACCGAGCCCGACGGAAATACCAGTCGGAGATTGCGTCTGCTCGCTGGTCGACGTCCCCGCATACTCCATCGTCTGGTACATCAAGTCCGCAAACTCCGCACGCTGCTTCTTATAGCCGATCGTATTGACATTGGCGATGTTGTTCGACGTCGTGTCGATCTGAATCTGCTGGGCCACCATGCCCGTCGCTGCCGTATAGAGTGATCGCATCATGGTTCAAATCCTTTTTACGCTCTTATCGAGGCTAGTTTGTTGATGGCATCGTTGTTGAGGTCGTCCATCTGTGTGTTCATCGCTTTTTGATACATTTCGACCAGTCGGTTGGTTTCGATAAGGGCCGTCATCTCCCTGATCGGATTCACATTGCTCTTTTCAAGCATGAACTGATGAACCTGCATCGTTTCACCGACGATTCGCATCTTCTCCTCGAGCCGTCCTTTTTCAGTCCCAAAGTAGTTGTCTCCTTCGGGTTTGAGTTCCTGCAGATCGTCCATACGAACGACCATCAGTTCATCCAGATAGACCGGAAGCTCGAATGCGGTCTGATCCATGTACTCTATGCGTCCGGTCGGATCGATATTGACGTTGAGCGCCTCCGGCGGAATTCGGATGGGTTGATGATTTTTGAAGTAGCTTTTCGACAGAACCGGAAACCCGTCTCTTGTAACAAGCTCCCCATCGTCGTTCAGTTTGAATGCCCCGTCCCGCGTCAGGCGTATGCCTGCCGGGGTCTCGACGGCAAAGAAGAGGTTCTCCTCCCCCAGGGCGACATCGAACGGGTTTCCCGTTTTGATCATGGGGCCCATTTTGAAATCGGAATACACCTCGGCGATACGGGGAACGCGATTGAGCGAGCGATTGAGAAATTGTGCAGCCTCTTTGGTTCGGTTCTCCAGAGGAAGTTCGTCGCGTTTCTCTTCAAAAAGGCGCATGAAATCACCGATCACTTCATTCTGACTTTTATAACCGGGCGTATTGAGATTTGCAAGGTTGTTACTGATCTGATCGAGCCGATTGAATTGTGTCACCATCGCACCCGTCACGGAATAAAAACCGTTTTGCATCGACATCCTTCAAACGATATTTGCCATAGACAAAGCAACAATCGTTCCATTTTTCAAAAAGGTTGCCCTCCATCCTGTAGTCCGTTTAAATTTCTGTGAGAAAAGCCGATCACGATACAACCTCAAGGATTTTTTACATTTTTTTGGATATAATCCGACTTACTCTCACGAACACGAAGGAGCACTCCTTAAATGACTGCAAAAGAGCTGAATCAGGCACTCGAAAAACTCTTCGAAGAGCACAAAAACGAAAAATATATCACTTTTGAAAAGATCGTCCAGCTGTTCGAAAAACAGCCGACCCTCGCCCAGGCGAAAACGATTCTGAAACTGGCCAAGAAACACGGGGTCAAGATCATCACCTCCAGCGAACGCGCGATGCTCCTGAATATCGAAGAGGCGGAGAAACGCGAATCGGACCGCCAGAAGCTGAGCGACGAATCATTGGAAGAGGAGTTTGACTTCACGCGTGAAAAAGAGCTTCTTGAGTGGTCTCGCAGCGACTCTCCCGTCCGGATGTACCTTCGCGAAATGGGTCAGATCCCTCTCTTGACGAAAGAGGAAGAGATCGAGATCAGCAAAAAGATCGAGATGGGTGAAGATATCATCCTCGACGCCATCTGTTCCGTTCCCTATCTGATCGACTTCATTCTCGATTACA